>JBQTJI010000001.1:0-24799 GCA_052387255.1 Gemmobacter sp.
GCAACGACAGCACAGGCCGCCGGTCCCCGTGGGATCGGCGGTTTTCTTTTGTTTCCAATCCGGTAACGCTGTGTCCCCGGATCAGCAGGTATTCCCCCGCCGGGCGGGTGGTACCCTGATTCAGCAATTTACCAAGACTGCCCCGGGTGCCCATGCGTCACGATTGGATCTTCGATGTGCTGACCGACCTGCGCAGCTATGCGCAGAAGAACAACCTGCCCGAGACGGCAGAGGGGGCCGAGGTGCTGTTGCGGCTGGTCCGGGCCGAGGTAGCCGCGCGGTCGTCCGGCGATGACGACGGCGGCGATGCGTCGGGTCCGGGCGGGTCGCCACCACGCGGGTTGCCGCACTAGGGCCTGTCGCGACCGATGTGACCAGCGACACGGCCATCCGGTCCGGTCGTCCCGGCAAAGGCCGGGACCTCGATCCCTTGCACGCAGACCCTCGGGGCCCCGGCCTGCGCCGGGGCGACCGGTCTGGCGGGGCCGTCGGCGATCCGCAACCGCCGCAAAACGCTGCCGCCCGCTGGAACGCACCGGCCGGGCAGGCTATGCATCGCCCATGCCGGTGCCCGCGCTGCCCTTTTCCGACGATCAGGCCGAAGCCTGGGACCGCCTGGCGCAGGTGCTGCGCGACACCGGCGTCGATCTGGAGGACGGCACGCTGGTGCCGATGGCCGAGGGGCGTCCTGCGGTCATGGCGGTGGTCGGCAAGGCGGGGTCGGGCAAGACGATGCTGCTGGCCGGCCTGACCCGCGCGATGGTCGGGGCCGGGGTCGAGATCGTCTCGGGCGACTGGGAGGGGCGGCGGCGCAAGGAGCGGCGCACGCTGGCGATCCTGGCCCCCACCAACAAGGCGGCAAGCGTTCTGCGCCTGCAGGGCGTGCCCGCGACGACGATCCACCGCATCCTCTATACCCCGGTCTATGACCCGCAGTACGAACGTCTGGTCGAATGGCTGGCGGGCAGCGGGCCGCGTCCGGTGGTCGAGGGGCTGACCGACATCGCGCTGGACCGGGCCAAGGCGTTCCACGATCAGGTGCCCTCGATCCCCGGTGCCTTGGCGGCGGCGGGGTTGCGGGGGTCGGACTTCATCAAGGGCTGGAAGCGGCGGGAAGAGCCGCTGGACATGGGGTTCGTGGACGAATCCTCGATGCTGGACGCGCGGCAGCTGGAGGATCTGCAGGACATCTTTCCCACGCTGGTGCTGTTCGGCGACCCGGCGCAGCTTGCCCCCGTGGGGCAGTCGGGCGAGATGGTGTTCGACGGCCTGCCCGAGGCTTCGAAGCTGCGCCTGCACCGCATCCACCGGCAGGCCGAGGGCAACCCGATCCTGGACCTGGCGCATGCCCTGTCGGACGACGAGGTGGGCTTTGCCGATTTCGAGCGGCTGGTCGAGCGCGCGGCGCGGACCGACGACCGGGTGGTGGTGGCGGAGCGGGTGGACAGCGACCTGATGGCGCGCTCGCCGGTGCTGGTCTGGCGCAATACCACGCGCGTGCGGCTGATCACGGCGTTCCGGCTGGCCCATGGCGCGCCCGAGTTCGAGCTGCTGCCGGGCGAGCCCCTGATCTGCGACGGGATCGAACTGCCGCTCAAGCACCGGAAAAAGCGCATCGACCTTGAGGCGCGGGGGCTGATCAAGGGGGCGCAGGTGATCTATCTGGGCCCCGGATCGCGCGAGGGGTTCGCGCGGCTGCATGTGGTGGGGGCCGAAGAGCCGCAGGTCAGTGCCGCGTCCATCATCAAGATCGAAAAGCCGGACGAGGCCGAGCCGTTCATCCCCTCCGCCGCGCGGATGGGGGCCGCGTTCCTGCACGGATCGGCAGTGACGATCCACAAGGCCCAGGGGTCGCAGTGGGACACGGTGCAGGTCTTTGCGCCCGACCTTTTCGCCGCCGCCCAGTCGGGGCGCACCGAGGCAGGCCTGCCGCTGTGGAAGCGGCTGGCCTATGTCGCGATCACGCGGGCCCAGTCGCGGCTGCTGTGGGTGGTGCGCAACCGGCTGGCACGTCCGGTGCAGGGGCTGGGGGTGGCCGACCTGGCGCGCCAGCCTGCGGCGCTGGCGCTGGACGGGGCGACCGACGCGTAGGGTAGGCAATCTGCCCACCTTCCCGAGCAAATGGTGGGCAGATTGCCCACCCTACGGTTCAATGCAGCTTGGCCCCGACCTGCTTGATCGAGGCGTCGATGGCCCCTGCCGCCGCCTCTGCCGTCATCTGTTTGGCCAGCAGGTCGCCCGCTGCCGCCACGGCCACGCTGACCGCCTGTTCGCGCACTTCGCGGATCGCGGCCTTTTCGGCGCTTGCGATGCGGTCCTCGGCGGCGGCCAGGCGGCGGGCGATGGAGCGTTTGAGTTCCTCGCGCGCCTCGGCTGCGGCCTTGGTGGCCTCGTCGCGGGCCTGCGCGACGATGCGGTCGGCCTGGTCCTGGACGTCCTTCTTCTTGCGCTCGTACTGGGCGAGGATGGTCTTGGCCTCTTCCCGCAGCGCCCGCGCCTCGTCGAGTTCGGCGCGGATGGTGGCGGCACGCTTGTCCAGCAGCCCGGTCAGGGTGCCCGGCACCTTGGCATAGAGCAGGACGCCGACGAAGATCAGGAAGGCCAGCGTGACGATGAAGTCGGTGTTGCCCAGCGAAAAGAACGGGCCGGTCGCGGCCTGGGCGGGCAGGGCCGCCAGCGTCGCGATCAGGATCAGACGTGTCATGGCCATCACCCCTTCATCCGCGCGGCCACGGCCGACTTGACCGCCGCTGCCGTCGCCTTGCCGCCCAGGGCGGCCACAATCTCTGCCGCCGTGTCGCGGGCCACTTCGCCCACGCTGTCCACGGCACCGGCCCTGATCTCATTGATCCGCGCCTCGGACACGGCCGTGCGTTCGGAGATGTCGGCATCGGCGCGGGCGACGGCGGCGTCAAGGTCGGCCTGGATGTCGGCGCGGGCCTTGGCGACGATCTTGCCCGCCTCGGTGCGGGCCGAAGCCAGGGCGTCCTGATAGGCCTTCTCGGCTTCGACCGCCCTGGCCTTCAGTTCCTCGGCAGCGCCCAGGTCGTTGATGATCGTGCCGCGCCGTTCGGCCAGAACCGCCCCGATGCGGGGCAGGGCGACGCGCGTCAGGATCAGGTAGATCGCGACGAGCGACACCGCCAGCCAGAAGATCTGGTTCGGGTACCAGTCAAAGCACAGCTGCGGCATGCCGATGGCAGCGCCATCGGGCCCCACGCAGGATCCGGCAATTTCGGAGTTCAGGGCACCCTCGCCCAGCTGTTCGGTCGTCTCGGTCGCCATTCCGGCCTCCGTCCAGGGGCATCAACCGGGCCGGGCAGGCGCCCGGCCCAAGGTGCGGACCGATCAGACGGCGAACATCAGCAAGAGCGCGATCAGGAACGAGAAGATCCCGAGCGCTTCGGCAAAGGCGATGCCGACGAACAGGTTGGCCATCTGGCCGGGGGCCGCCGAGGGGTTGCGCAGCGCACCGGCGAGGAAGTTCCCCGCGATGTGGCCCACGCCGATGCCCGCGCCGCCGAGGCCCATCGTGGCCAGACCGGCGCCGATGAACTTGCCCATTTGTGCGATGTCGCCTTCCATAGTCCGTCTCCTTCAGGGATGTCGATGTTGGGTGAAGACCCTAGTGGTGCGCGCCGCCGACGGCATCGCGCAGGTACACGCAGGTCAGGATGGTAAAGACATAGGCCTGGACGACTGCCACCAGCAGCTCCAGCCCGTAGATCGCGGTCACCGCCCCCACCACGAAGGGCGAGGCGACGGCCAGCGTGGCGAACCCGGCGATCACCTTGATCACGGCGTGACCGGCCAGGATGTTGCCCGCAAGTCGGATCGAGTGGCTGACGGGGCGCACGAAATAGCTGATGACCTCGATCAGCGCCAGGATCGGGCGCAGCGCCAGCGGGGCCGAGGTGACCCAGAACATGCCGAGAAAGCCGATGCCGTTCTTGACGAAGCCGAGGATGGTGACTCCGAGAAAGACCGCCAAGGCCAGGATGACGGTCACCGCCACATGGCTGGTGGTGGCGAAGGACATCGGCAAGAGGCCGAGCAGGTTCGAGAACAGGATGAACAGGAACAGGGTCATCACATAGGGGAAATACTTCACCCCGTCATGGCCCGTCACCTCTTCCACCATGTTGTGGATGAAGCCGTACAGCAGTTCGGCGACGGACTGGCTGCGCGACGGCACGATGGCGCGGCGGCGGGTGCCATAGATCAGCAGGACCCCGATGCAGATGACGGCCAGCGCCATCCAGAGCGTCACGTTGGTGACGGTGTACCAGGCGATATGGTCGCCGCCGAACAGCGGCTTGACCACGAACTGGTCCATCGGGTGGATCGAGAAACTGCTGCCGCCTTCTGCCTCGGTCGCCATGATCAGCCCTTTCCGCCCGTCTTTCCGTCAGCGGGGTTCATCGACTGCGCCGTGCGCAGCATCACCCGCACGCCCGCCGCGAACCCCAGAAGGGCGAAGATCACCAGGAAGACGGGGCGCGTGTCGAACAGCCAGTCCAACCCGAACCCGATCGCCAGCCCCAGGAGCATCCCCGTGACAAGCTCGATCACCATCCGCCAGGCCATCTCGCCCTGCGAGAATGCCTTTCCCGTCGCGCCCTTCGCTGGCGTCGCCCGGCCCCGGTGCTTTTCAAGCCGCGCTTCGAGGGCACGCAGCCGGTCGGGATCGGGATCGTCCGCCATCGTCAGACCCTTCTGGGTTGCCGTGATGACTAAGCGCAGGGGCGGGCTGAGTCAAGCGCTGAAAGGCGGATGAAAAGTGTTGTTTGTCAATATGATAGAAATGTCTGCCGGGTTGCAATGGCGGGCCTTGCGGTCGGTTTCCGGGCCTTGTGATGTTCAACCGATCGGTTGACGATCCTGCAAGGGGACGCCAAGGATGGTGCCATGTCCGACGCGCTGAGCCTGATCTTCGCCGCCCTGGCCGACCCCACGCGGCGGGCGATCCTGTCGATGCTGCTGGAGGACGACATGGCGGTGACCGACGTGGCCCATCCCTTTGCCATGTCGTTGGCGGCGATTTCCAAGCACCTGAAAGTGCTGGCCGATGCCGGTCTGATCCTGCAGGAACGCCGGGGCCGGGTGACCTGGTGCAAGCTCGACCCCGATGCGCTGCGCGGGGCAAGCGTGTGGATGCAGGGCTTCGGGCAGTTCGATCCCGTCGACCTGGACGGGCTGGAGCGGTTCCTGGCGCGGGAACTGGACGAGGGGGAGGACCTGACGACCTGACTGGCCTACGACCATGGCAGGGTTGCAGGACGGAACCACTGTGCCATGCTGGTCCCCGAGCCAACCGGAAGGAGAGCCAGATGTCCGACGCGCCAGTCATTGCGCAGAAGAACCCCTTCGCCGTCGAACTGACCGAGGGCAAGACCTACTTCTGGTGCGCCTGCGGGCGATCATCGCGACAGCCGTTCTGCGACGGGTCACATGCAGCGACCAAGTTCACCTCGCGCCGATTTGTCGCCGAGGAAACGGGAATGGCCTGGCTCTGCGGCTGCAAGCACACGGCGAACCCGCCCTATTGCGACGGCACGCACGGTTCGGTCTAGGGGCCGCCTGATCGCGAGCAGTGACCGGGGCGGCAGCCGACGGTCATCGTCCCCGCCACGCCTGGACGCCCGTCACTGAAAGTCGGCGTCGAAGTACAGCCCGATGGTCTGCCCGGCCAGGCCCTGCAGCAGCACGCTGCCTGCATCTCAGGTCAGCAGCCTGTCCGCGCCTGCGTCGGTGACCGAGACATCACGGCGCGTCAGGCCGCCGCCGATCCAGATGCGGTCGATCCCCTCGACATAGTCGCCGATACGATCACGGCCGCTGTCGGCCCACCCTTCGACATAGAACAGGTCGGCCCCGAGGCCGCCAAAGATGATGTCGCCGCCGCCGAAAATCTGGTCGTTGTCCTCCAGACCCAGAAGAACATCAAAGCCTGCGCCGCCATGGAGCGTATCGCTCATGAAATCGACATCGAGCGTGTCGTCGCCACTGCCGCCGTCCAGCACATCGCGCGCGTGCGTACCCGTCAGGCTGTCGTCGCCACCGAGGCCCGCCAGATACGTCGTGCTCGCCCAGGCCTGCATCGTGTCGTTCCCGGCGGTGCCGACGACCTGAACGGTTTCGAAATTCGTGTAGGTGGCCGTCGCAGTCGTTCCATCGGCCAACCTGATCGAAATCTGGCCGCCCTGGATGGTCACACCGGTTGCCCGACCGGCGGCCGAATAGTTCAGGTTCAGCGTATTGGCTCCTCCCCCACCGTCGATCACGCTGCCATGCGACAGAGACCCCAGCGACGCCGTGTCGCTGCGGCTGGTCAGCGTGCCGTTGACCTGCTCGATCCTGAACCAGTTTCCGGTGGTGCCCTGCATGGTCAGCGTGACGCCTTGGGTCGCTGCGGCAAAGTCGAAATCGACCCGGTCGAACCCCCGGCCCCCGTCGATGCGGTGCCCGGTCCCGACGGTGTCGAACACGTCGTTTCCGGCATCGCCATAGACCTGCTGGCTGCCGCCCAGCACGTCGAAGCGGTCGTTGCCGATCCCGCCATGGGCGCGCGTCTGGCCGTCCGCCGCCAGGATCAGGTGGTCGTCGCCGCCGCCGCCGAACAGTGTGTTGTTCCCGGCCCCGCCCGACAGCGTGTCGTTGCCGTCATGGGCGACCACTGTGTCGTCGCGGTCGCTGCCGATGAAGCGCAGGCGTTCGAACCCGGCAACCTCGGTGCGGTAGCTGAGGTGCAGCTCGATCCGCGACAGACCCGTCCGGTTGAGGATGAGGACATCGTCGGTCCCCTCGCCGCCGTTCAGCCTGCCCCTCAGGGTCGTCGCGCGGAAAAGGTCGTTGTGGTCGGTGAGGGTGACATTGTACCCCTCGATCCGCGTCCAGTTGGCATTCGACGTGAACAGCGTGTCGTCCGCGTTCACGGCAGAGGCAAAAGAGGCCAGCGACACCGTCAGCAGGTCGATGCCGGTGCCGCCATCGACGATGTCGTCAAAGCCTGCGCCAACGATGGTGTCGTTCCCGGCACCGCCGTAGAGGGAATCGACACCGTTGCCGTTCAGGACCGACAGAAAGTCCGCCCCGTCGCCGCCAGAAACCAGATTGGACCCGCCCCCGGCCCCCAGCTGGTCTGCGCCGGCACTGCCGCGCAGCGTGTCGTCGCCCGCACCCGTGCAGACCCAAGCGTCGATGTTGTCGGCCAGCGTCACGTCAAAGCGTTCGATGTTGGCGAGGTCCAGCTGCGATGGCGGTTTGCGGGTTCAGTTCCGGCTGGAGGTAGCAGGGCACCGTCAGCCTGCCCAGAGGTTCGGTCGCGATCAGTTCGAACGTCAAAGAGGGGACATCTGCGGAGGGCGACCGACTGGTCCAGGATCAGCAGGTCGTCGCCTGCCAGCCCGTCGATGTCGCGGTTGAACGATGAGAGTGTGAACGTGTCGTTTCCGGTGGTGAACGGCATCGGCAACTCGCTACGGGGCAGTCTGCGCGTGCGACGATGCCGGACTAAACGGGACCGGTCAACGCCACGGCTGCGGATGATGTCTGAAACGCGACGTCGCCGTCAGCGGGAATTGCCCGCATCGGCCCAGTCGCCCTCGAAATCCCTCGGCACCAGCAGGTTGTGGCGGCCAAGGGCGGCCACGTCGCGCTCGCCGCACAGCGCCATGGTGATGTCCAGCTCTTTCTGCAGCACCTCCAGCGCGCGGGTCACGCCGGCCTGGCCCATGGCCCCCAGCCCGTAGATGTAGCTGCGCCCGATCAGCGTGCCCTTCGCTCCCATGGCCAGTGCCTTGAGGATGTCCTGGCCCGTGCGGATGCCGCCGTCGAGCCAGACCTCGGTGCGGTCGCCCACGGCGCGGACGATCTGGGGCAGCATGCGGATCGACGACAGCGCGCCGTCCAGCTGCCGCCCGCCGTGGTTCGACACGATGATGGCATCGGCCCCGGCGTCGGCGGCCATGCGGGCGTCGTCGGGATCGAGAATGCCCTTGAGGATGAACTTGCCGCCCCACTGGTCGCGGATGCGGGTGACCTTGGACCAGTCGAGTTTCGGGTCGAACTGCTCGTTCGCCCAGGCGGTCAGGTCGGCCAGTTTTTCCACGTTCTTCACATGGCCCACGATGTTGCGGAACTGGCGGCGCGGTGTGCGAGCCATGCCCATGGCCCAGTGCGGTTTGGTCGCCATGTTGATCAGGTTCGGGATGGTCAGCTTGGGCGGGCTGGACAGGCCGTTGCGGATGTCCTTGTGCCGTTGCCCCAGGATCTGCAGGTCCAGCGTCAGGACCAGCGCCGAGCATTTCGCGGCCCGCGCGCGTTCGATGACGGCATCGACGAAATCCTCGTCGCGCATGACGTAGAGCTGGAACCAGAACGGCACGGGGCTGTGGGCCGCCACATCCTCGATGGAACAGATCGACATGGTGGACAGGGTGTAGGGCACGCCGAAGGCGGCGGCGGCGCGGGCGGCCTTGATCTCGCCGTCCGGGCACTGCATGCCGGTCGATCCGACCGGAGCCAGGGCCACCGGCATGGTGACGGGCTGGCCGATCATGGTGGAGGACAAGACCCGGCCCGACAGGTCGCGGGCGACACGCTGGCGCAGGCGGATCAGGCCGAAGTCGGTCGTGTTGTCGCGGAAGGTCTGTTCGGAGTAGCTGCCGCTTTCGCAATAGTCGAAGAACATCTTCGGCGTGCGCTTGCGGTACAGCGCCTTGAGATCGTCGATGCAGGCGATGACGGGCATGGTTTTCCCCTGTTCCGGTCAGGCGGGCTTAGCAACCGGGGACAGGGGTCGCAAGGGTCGGCACGGGTGATCCCCCCTCACCCCGGCCCTCTCCCCCTGGGGGAGAGGGGGCGCGGGCGGCAGTGGCGGCGCATCAGGGGCATCGGTGCGGCTGGGGTGACAGGGCTTGCATGTGATCCGATATCGCACTATATAGTGCGATATCGGATCACATCAGGAGAACGAAAATGCCCCTGTCCCGCCGCAAGATGATTGCCCTGATCGGGGGCGGTGCGATTCTGGCCGCGACCGCGCCGCTGGCCGCCGTGGCCACGCGCCGGCCGCGCACCGCCACCCGGCCCTGGATGCTGGCCGGCCACGAGACCGAACCGCGCCGCCGCGCGCTGTCCTGGGCGCTGCTTGCCCCGAACCCGCACAACCGCCAGCCCTGGCTGGTGGACCTGGTGACCGAGGGCGAGGTCGTGCTGTACGCCGACCCCGCGCGGATGCTGCCGGTCACCGACCCGCTGCACCGCCAGATCACCATCGGGCTGGGCGGATTCCTGGAACTGATGCGGATGGCAGCGGCCCAGGACGGTTACCGCGTGGACATCACGCCCTTTCCCGAAGGCGAGGCTGCCGGGGCGCTGGACGCCCGGCCCGTGGCACGGGCGGTGTTCGTGGCGGATGCAGGCGTGCTGCCCGACCCGCTGTTCGCCCATGCCCTGGACCGGCGGTCGGTGAAGGAACCCTACGACACCGCGCGCCCGGTGCCTGCGGTCGCGCTGGCCACCATCGGGGCGGCGGTGACGGCGGGCAGCCGGTTCGGCGGCACGGTCGATAGCACGATGGTCGCCGACCTGCGGCGGCTGACGCATGACGCGCTGCGGCTGGAGTTCACGACGCCCCGCACCCTGCAGGAAAGCATCGACCTGTTCCGCATCGGCCATGCCGAGGTCGACGCCAACCCCGACGGCATCGATTTCAGCGGGCCCTTGTTCGAGGTGATGGGTGCCACCGGCCTGTTCACCCGCGAAAATGCAGCAGACCCGGCATCGCAGTCGTTCAAGGCAGCACTCGACATGATCGAGGGCACGACGATGACGTCGATGGGCTTCGTCTGGCTGGTCACCGCGGACAACACCCGCGCCGCGCAACTGGCCACGGGGGCGGACTGGCTGCGCGTGAACCTGGCGATCACCGGGCTGGGGTTGGCGGTGCAGCCGATGAGCCAGGCCTTGCAGGAGTTTCCCGAGATGGCCGGTCTTCATGCCGAGGTGCACGGCCGGCTTGCGCCAGAGGGCGGGACGGTGCAGATGCTGGGCCGCATCGGCTACGGGCCCGAGGTGCCCCAAAGCCCGCGCTGGCCGCTGGAGACACGCATCCTGTGAACGACTCGCAGCCCCCGTCGCCGCTGTCCCTGTGGTTCGCGGTCTTCAACGAGATCGGCATCCTGTCGCAACTCAGCCGGGCCCTGTTCGAGGCGCGGCTGCCCGAGGGCTTCGTGGTGGCGCAGTTCGCGGTGCTGAACCATCTGGTGCGGGTCGGGGACGGGCGGACGCCCCTGGATCTCGCCCGCGCCTTTCAGGTGCCGAAGACCTCGATGACGCATTCGCTGATGGTGCTGGAACGGGCGGGCCTCGTGCGGATGGCCCCGAACCCCGGCGACGGGCGGTCGAAATGCGTGTGGATCACCCCGGCCGGGCACAGGTTCCGCGAAGATGCGATTGCGGCGCTGGCCCCCGACATGGCAGCACTCGAGGCGCGGTTCCCGGTGGCACGCCTGATGCCGTCGCTGCCCGTGCTGTCGGCGCTGCGGGCCGAAATGGACCGGATGCGCGACGGGTAGGCCGCTCGGGGCAACGGGAAGCCGGAATTTTCAAAAATTCCGGACCGATTTCTTCAAAGAAATCGGCTGCCGGACCCAAGGACTGCGTCAGGCCGCGTGGGCCCCTGCCGCCAGACCCGCCACCATCGCCAGCACCTCGGCCACCGGCCGTCCGGCACCGATCTGCTTGACGATGGCCGATCCCACCACCGCCCCGTCGGCAACGGCGGCGATGGCGCGGGCCTGGTCCGGCGTGCTGATGCCGAAGCCCACGACGACGGGCAGGTCGGTCGCGGCCTTGATGCGGGCAACCTCGGGGGCGACATCCGCGGACTGCGCGGCCGCCGCCCCGGTGATGCCGGTGATCGAGACGTAATAGACGAAGCCGCTGGTGTTCTGCAGCACCTTCGGCAGGCGCTTGTCATCGGTCGTGGGGGTCGCCAGGCGGATGAAGTTGAGGCCGGCCTTCTGTGCGGGCAGGCAAAGCTCGTCGTCCTCTTCGGGCGGCAGGTCGACGATGATCAGCCCGTCGATTCCTGCCGCCTTGGCTTCGGCCAGAAAGCGGTCCACCCCGCGCGCATAGATCGGGTTGTAGTAGCCCATCAGCACGATGGGCGTCGCGGCGTCGCCCTGGCGGAACGTCCGCGCCATGTCCAGCGTGCGGGCCAGCGTCTGCCCGCCCTCCAGCGCGCGCTGGCCTGCCAGCTGGATCGTCGGGCCGTCGGCCATGGGGTCGGTGAAGGGCAGGCCCAGTTCGATGATGTCGACGCCCGCGCCGGGCATGCCCTGCATCAGCGCCAGCGAGGTGGCAAGGTCGGGGTCGCCGGCCATGATGTAGGCGACGAACGCCTTCTTGCCGTCGCGGCGCAGGCGCGCAAAGGTGTCGTCGATCCGCGTCATGGCCGTCTCCCGTTCCCTGCCGCGCGGGATGGCATGGAACCCGCGCCGGAATCAATGCCCGCCGGACTCAATGCCCGCCGGTGCCTAGGTCGGGTGACGGCGCTGGCGGCGGCTGTGGGCGGGCGGGATCGACAGCGCGGCGCGGTACTTGGCCACGGTGCGGCGGGCCGGGGCGATGCCGTTCTCGGCCAAGGCCAGGGCCAGGGCGGCGTCGCTGAAGGGCGCGGTCTTGTCCTCGCCCGCGACCAGCCGCGCCAGCCGGGCACGGACGGCCCCCCCGGCTAGGCCCTGCTCGGGTGCGGTGTCGCCCTTCAGCGCGGCGGTGAACAGGTGGCGCAGCCAGAAGGTGCCCGCAGGCGTGTCCATCGCCGCCCCCGCCACGGCGCGGCTGACCGTGCTGACGTGCAGGTCGGTCGCGCCGGCAACGTCGGCCATGGTCATCGGCACCAGCGCCACCGGACCCCGGTCGATCAGCGGCGTCTGCCGCCGCAGGATCTCGGCCGCAACGCGCAGCAGGGTGGACGATCGCGCCTCGACCTGGCGGCAGATGTCGCGCGCGGCCTGGCGGCGGTTGCGGTCTTCCGGGCCAAGCCTGGCCGTACCGCGCGGGGCCACCGCCACATCGGGCAGCGCCGAGCGGTTGAGCGCGACCTTCCAGCCATCTGCACCCTCGCGCACGATCAGGTCGGGTTCGCGCACCGGCGCGGCTCCGGGGTCGAACAGCGCGCCGGGCTTGGGGTTCAGGCCCCGGATCTGGCGCTGGCGCAGGACGATCTGCCCCTCGTCCACCCCTGCCAGCCGGGCCAGCCGCGCGGTATCCCCCGCCGCCAGAAGGTCGAGCCGCCCCAGCACGACCACCATCACCGCATCCAGCAACCCGGCCTCGCGGCATTGCAGGGCCAGGCATTCCGACAGGTTGCGCGCGAACAGGCCCGCCGGTTCGATCCGCTGCAGGGTGCGCAGCAACCCCTCGGCCTGGGCCGGCGTCAGCCGTGCCTCGGCGGCAAGCGCGGACAAGGGCCGCCCGAGCCAGCCCGAGGGTTCCAGCGCCTCGGCCAGAACCAGAGCTGCGGGGCGCAGGGCCAGGGGCACCAGCCGGTCGATCTGGGCCGCGACATGCGCGATCAGGCTGGGCCCCGGCCCGCCGGTATCGGCGGCCTCGATGGGGCCACCACCCCCGCGCAATGCGGCCAGGGCGGGACCCCAGCGGGGCAGCCATTCGCCGGGCGGCGGCGGCGTGGGTTCAAGCCGCAGCCAGGGGTTCGCTGCGGCCTGCTCTTCCAGATACAGCGTCAGGCCCGAGGCATCCTGCCGCAGCACATGGATCGATGCCGCCAGCCCCAGCGACAGGGCCAGGCGCTGCGTCTGCCGGATCTCGGTGCGGGGGCGCTGGTTCATCGGTGTGCCGGTCAGGGGACGCCGCGCAAGGCTAGGCGAACCCGCGCGCCGGATCAACCTGCGGGCGACCGACGCCGGCGACCCCCGTGCGACAGTCACCGGGGCCCCTCGTCTTGCTGCGCGGGGGCGGGTATGGCAGGGCCCTGCGGTGGTTTCGCAAGGGGGGCAGGTGCAGTGCGGCAGGGCGACTGGCCGATCACGCGCGATCTGGTGCTGGCGGGGGGCGGGCATGCGCATGCGCTGGTCCTGCGGATGTGGGCCATGGACCCGCAGCCGGGCGTCCGCCTGACGCTGGTCAGTCCCGACCCGGCGGCCCCCTACACCGGCATGCTGCCCGGTCTCATCGCCGGGCACTATGCGCGCGAGGACCTGATGATCGACCTTCATCGCCTGGCGCAGGCGGCGGGGGCGCGGTTCATCCTGGACCGCGCGACAGGGCTGGACGCCGCCGCGCGGCGGCTGCACCTGGCAGGCAGGCCGCCCTTGGCCTATGACGTGCTGTCCCTGGATGTGGGGGCGGCGTCGGGGCTGCCCGAGGTTCCGGGGTTTGCCGAACACGGCGTCGCGGCGCGCCCGCTGGCCGACCTGGCCGCGCGCTGGGCGGGGTTCCTCGACCATGCGCCACGGGCCCCGCAGGTGGTGATCGTGGGTGCCGGGATCGGCGGGGTCGAGCTGTCGCTGGCCATGGCCCACCGCTTGCGCGGCCTGGGGCGCAAGCCCGTGGTGACGCTGCTCGAACAGGGACCTGCGGCCCTGCCGCAGATGGGGGCCGGGGCGCGGCGGGCGCTTTTGGCACGGATCGGCGCGGCGGGCATCACGATCCTGACCGGAACGCGGCTGGCGGCGGTCGGGGCGGGCCGGGTCACGCTGCACGACGGGCGGGTGCTGCCGTCCGACTTCACGCTGGCCGCCGCCGGGGCGCGTCCGCACGACTGGCTTTCGGGCACGGGGCTGGTGACCGAAGGCGGGTTCGTCACCGTCGGCCCCACCCTGCAATCGTCCGACCCGGCAGTGTTCGCGGCGGGCGACTGCGCCCACATGGCCCATGCCCCGCGCCCCAAGGCGGGCGTCTTTGCCGTGCGCGCCGCGCCGGTCCTGTTCCACAACCTGCGGGCGGCGCTGGCCGGGCTGCCGCTGCGGCCCTACCATCCGCAGCGCGACTATCTGAAACTGGTGTCGCTGGGCGACCGCGTCGCCCTGGCCGACAAGGCGGGGCTCCAGGTCACGGGGCGCTGGCTGTGGCGGCTGAAGGACCGGATCGACCGGACCTTCATGGCGAAATTCGACGACCTGCCCGCGATGCCTTTGCGCGAGGTACCGCCCGGCGCAGCCGAGGGCCTCGCCGCGATGGCGGCGGCGCGCCCGCTGTGCGGCGGCTGCGGGGCCAAGCTCGGGCCTGCCACGCTGGCGGCGGCGGTGGTGGCCCTGCCCCCGCCCGCGCGGGCCGACGTGCTGGCGGGGGCGGGCGACGATGCTGCGGTGCTGCGGGTCGGGGGGGCGGTCCAGGTCATCACCACCGACCACCTGCGCGAGGTGACGCGCGACACCCGCCTGATGGCGCGCATCGCGGCGATCCACGCCCTGGGCGACGTGCTGGCCATGGGGGCGGCCCCGCAGGCCGCACTGGCGCAGGTGACGCTGCCCGCCGCAGCGCCCCATATCCAGGCCGCGATGCTGGACGAGCTCATGCAGGCCGCGTCGGACGTGTTCCGGGCCGAGGGGGCCGACGTGGTGGGCGGCCATTCGGCACAAGGGGCGGATCTGGTGATCGGGTTCACCGTGACCGGGCTGCTGCCCGAGGGGCAGGCGCTGCGGCGCAAGGGCGGGGCGCAGGCGGGCGACGCGCTGGTGCTGACCAGGGGCCTCGGCAGCGGCACCGTGCTGGCCGCGCTGATGGCGCAGGCCCGCGTTCCGGGGCTGATCCTGGGCGAGGCGGTTGTGGCGACCCATGCCGCGATGGCGCGCCTGCCGGGGCCCGCCGCGCGCCGCATGGCCCCGGTGGCCCACGCGATGACGGATGTGACCGGGTTCGGCCTGGCCGGGCACCTGCTGGAAATGCTCGATGCCGCCGGCCTCGGCGCGCGGCTGTCGCTGGAGGCAATCCCGGTCCTGCCGGGCGCGGTGGCCCTGGCGGCGGCAGGGCAGGCGTCAAGCCTGGCCCCGGCGAACCGGGCTGCCGTGCAGGGGCGGCTGTCGGTGCCCGCCCCCCTGCAGGGCGACCCGCGCCTGGCGCTGCTGTGGGACCCGCAGACCTGCGGCGGGTTCCTTGCGGCGGTGCCTGCGGACCAGGCCGACCGGCTGGTCGCCGACCTGCGGGCGGCGGGTGACGACGCGGCCCGCATCGGCGACGTCGTCGCAGGCCCTGTGCAGATCGACGTCGCGGACTGACGCCGGTCAGCCGATCCGGGCGACGGCCCGCGCGACGTCGCCCGCCAGCCGGTCCAGCCCCGCGCCATCCAGCATGGGGGCCGCCACCGTCACGACGGGGGGCGCACTGCGGGCGCGGTGGCGGGCATAGCGCGGGTCGTAGTGGCGGGTCATCAGGCCCGTCGCCATGGTGGCAAAGTCGCCCACGGCGGCGGCGGCGCGCCAGGCGGCGATGACCTCGGCGGGATGCAGGGGCTTCAGCGCGGCGAGGATCGCATCCAGCCGTGCCGCATCGGCCACCATGTCGGGATAGGCGTCCATCAGATGCGCCACGCGGGCGGCGGGGGGGGCCGCGATCTCGATCCGGGGGGCACCCTGCATCGCCTTCCACAGGCTGGGCGGCAGGCGCAGGTCGCCGATCTTGGCGCTTTCCGCTTCGACCACCACCGGTCTGTCGGGGTCAAGCCCGGCGGCGGCCTGGGCCAGCAGCCCCTCGAAGGCGCGCTGCGACGGCTGGCCCCCCGCCATCGCCCCGAACAGCGATCCGCGATGCCGGGCGATCCCCTCAAGATCGATCACCTGCAGGCCCCGCGCGGCCAGGCGCGGCAGAAGGGCGGTCTTGCCCGACCCGGTGTTGCCGTCGATCAGGATCACGCGGGCGGGAAAGGGCGTGTCGTACATCGCCTGCACCACCAGCGACCGGTAGGCCTTGTAGCCCCCGGCCAGGGTTTCGACCCGCCAGCCGATCTGCGCCAGGATGGTGGCGAACGACCCCGACCGCTGCCCCCCCCGCCAGCAATAGACCAGCGGCCGCCAGCCGCCCGGCATCTCGGCCAGCGACCCCTCCAGATGCATGGCGGCATTCCGCGCCACCAGCGCCGCCCCCAGCTTGCGCGCGGTAAAGGGGCTGACCTGCTTGTAGATGGTGCCGACGCGGGCGCGTTCGGCGTCATCCAGCACCGGCAGGCTGACGGCACCGGGCACATGGTCATCCGCCCATTCGGCGGGGGAGCGCACGTCGATGACGGTGTCGAACCCGAGGGTGGACAACTGGGTCAGCGAGGTCAGGGTGACAGGCATGGCCGCGTTGTAGGCTGCCCCACGGGCCGGGGAAAGGGGGCTTGCCACGAGGCGGCGCAAGGCGAAATCCACGTGGATTTCGGACCCGGAAAACACGTGTTTTCCGGCTGGGCATCGGTTTCGCAGAAAGCCGCGCAGGCGGTGATGACGCCAGGGACGGGCGTGATGTGTCCGGGGCATCCTTGTTCCATGCAGCGGCGGATGGTTCTGGGCGGTCTTCTGGCGGCGGGTCTGGTCGGACCCGCGCGTGCCGACACGCCCGCCCTGCGGCTGGTCGCGGCGGCGCGGGCGCAGGTCGGGGTGACCACGGTCTACGACCCGGCCTATGTCACGCTGGATTTCCCCGGCGGCGACATCGACCACCGCCGCGTGGGCAACCTGCGCTGTTCAGCAGGGCAGGGGCCGGGGCGGACGGCACATCCTTGCCGCCCGGCGACATCGTCAGCGTGATGCTGCCGGGCAACCTGCCGCATGTCCTGATCGTGTCGGACCGCCCGGTCCTTCGGGACAGCCCATGGTCCTCCACAACATCGGCGCGGGCGCGCGGGAAGAGGACGTGCTGGCGCGGCTGGCGGCGCCGGACCCCCGATCAGGCGCGGGCGATCCGGGGCGGGGGGGCCGCGTCGGCCCGCAGGGTGGCGTCGTCGCGCATCAGGTCGTCGATGAACAGCGACAGCAGCTGCGGCCGCCCGCTGACCCCGGCCTTGCGGTAGATGGCGGCGGTCTGGGCCTTGACCGTGCCCTCGCTGGTCTGGCGCAGGCCCGCGATCTCGGCGGTGGACAGCCCCTTGATCGCGAACAGGGCGACATCGGCCTCGGCCGGGGTCAGCGCCCATTCGGCAAAACGTTCGGCCAGAAGGTCCATGAAGGCGGTCTGTGCGCGGCGCAGGCCTTCCTCGGCGGCGGCGCGGGCGCGGAACGACCGGTGCAGCGCCACCGCCCCCAGCACCAGCCCCAGGATCAGCCCCACCGCCGCGCCGATCTCGATCAGTTCGCGGGTTTGCCAGCTGATCGGCGCGGCGCGCAGGCCCAGCATCGAGGCCAGGATGTCGGACACGAAGACAAGGGCGCAGGCCGCCTGGATCGCCAGGATGGCGGCGATGAACCAGCGCCCCTTCACTGCCCGTGACCCCGCCCCTCAGTCGTCATCGCCATCATCGCCATCGTCGCCACCGCGCCCCCGCCCGCGCCCCTCGCCGCCGTCATCGCGGCTGTCGTCATCGCCGTCGCCGTCATCGTCATCGTCATCGTCATCGTCATCGTCACCGCCGGACCCGGACCCCGAATTGTCGCCGTCCAGCAGACTGCCCGACGTGCCCGAGGTCCCTGACCGTTCGACCGGAATCCACAGGTCGCGCAGGATCTCTCCGGTGTTGGGGTTGACGATGATCTCGCGCTGCGCCTCGCGGCTGACCGCCAGGATGCGGGTGCGGCGCAACAGCGTGCGCTCGACGCTGATGCGGTCATAGCCCAGTCGCCGCAGGTCGCGCAGGATCCGCTCGACCGGCACTTCGGCGCGGGCGGGGCCGCCCAGGGCGGCGATGGCGACAAGGGTCGACAGGAAGGCGCGGCGGTTCATCGGGGCAGGTCCCAGGCGGCGGGCCGAGGCGGAGTATCGGCCAGGCGCGGGGCCGCCGCAAGGCGGCCCCGGTGGCGTGTGTCAGTCATCGTCGCCGTCGTCGTCGCCACCGTCGTCGTCGCCGCCATCGTTGTCTTCACCATCGTCGTCGTCATCATCCCGGTCATCGCCGTCGTCATCGCTGTCGTCGTCGCCATCGCCATCGTCGCCATCGTCGCCGCCCCGGCCCCTGCCGCGCCCGCGTCCGCTGTCGTCGTCCTCGTCCGCCCCGGCGTTCCGCACGAAATCGCGGCCGCGATTGCGGATGCTGACGCCGGGGGCGGTGTCCTCTCCGGGGCGCACCGCCTCGACCTCGGATTTCAGGGTGGTGCCGGTGGCGTTGTCATAGACCACCTCCAGCTTTTCGGCCCCCCGGATCGCCTCGATCTTGGTCTGGGTGGGGCCGACCTTGACCTCGACGCGGGTATAGCCCTGCGCGCCGAGGTCGTCGATCAGGCCCTGGGTCGAGATGGCGGCTGCGGCCATGCCGCCCGACAGGGCTAGGACGGTGGCAAGAAGGATCAGTCTGGTCTTCATGATGGAGTACTCCCTCGGTTCCGCCTGTCTGGCAGAGCGATCATCCGCGACACCGGAAGTGGTGACGACGCAGACGTGCAGCCAAGGCGATCCGCCGGGATATTGCCCTGTGGATTACGCCCCGCACCATCCGCCGGGCGGCAGAGGGGCGTAACCTTTGGTTTAGGGCGGGGTTATGCGGCCCGAATCCGTCTGGAACAGGGTGCATTCGCCGCGACGGGTCACGGTACCCAATCGCCCCGGCACAGGCCGCGGCCCCGATCCGTGCGGCACTGGCGACCCGAGGCCCCGGCCTGCGCCGGGGCGACCGAACCTGTCGGGTGCGGAGGTGGCTGAGGACGTGCGCAAGATGCTCTGGTCAGCCGCAGGTTCCACTCGGCTGTCCCCGTTCAGACCTTCATGTCGAAGCCCAGATGCCTGGCCACGGTGAAGATGTCCTTGTCGCCGCGCCCGCACATGTTCATCACCATGATATGGTCGCGCGGCAGGTCGGGGGCGATCTTTGTCACATGGGCCAGCGCGTGGCTGGGTTCCAGGGCGGGGATGATCCCCTCAAGCTGGCACGACAGCTGGAACGCCTCCAGCGCCTCGGCATCGGTGATGCTGACGTATTGCGCGCGGCCCGTCTCGTGCAGCCAGGCGTGTTCGGGGCCGATGCCGGGATAGTCGAGGCCCGCGCTGATGCTGAACCCCTCCAGGATCTGGCCGTCGGGGTCCTGCAGCAGGTAGGTGCGGTTGCCGTGCAGCACGCCGGGCCTGCCGCCGGTCAGCGAGGCACAATGCTGCATCCGGTCGTCCACGCCCTTGCCGCCCGCCTCGACCCCGATGATGCGCACGGACGGGTCGTCGAGGAAGGGATGGAACAGCCCCATCGCGTTCGACCCGCCGCCGATGGCCGCGATAACCGTGTCGGGCAGACGCCCCTCGCCTTCGAGTTCCGCCAGTTGCCAGCGAACCTCCTTGCCGATGATCGACTGGAAATCGCGGACCATCACCGGATAGGGATGCGGCCCCGCGACGGTGCCGATGCAGTAGAAGGTGTCGCGCACGTTCGTGACCCAGTCGCGCAGCGCGTCGTTCATCGCGTCCTTCAGCGTGCCCCTGCCGCTGGTCACCGGCACCACCGTTGCCCCCAGCAGACGCATGCGGAACACGTTCGGGGCCTGCCGCTCGACATCATGCGCGCCCATGTAGACCACGCATGTCAGCCCGAACTTGGCGCAGACCGTGGCGGTGGCCACGCCATGCTGGCCCGCGCCGGTTTCGGCGATGATCCGCGTCTTGCCCATGCGGCGGGCCAGGATGATCTGGCCCAGCACGTTGTTGATCTTGTGCGCACCCGTATGGTTCAGCTCGTCCCGCTTGAGGTAGATTTTCGCGCCGCCCAGGTGGTCGGTCAGACGCTCGGCGAAATAGAGGGGGCTGGGGCGGCCGACATAATGCTTCCACAGCCAGTCCATCTCGGCCCAGAAGGCGGGGTCGGTCTTGGCGAACTCATAGCGCGCTTCAAGGTCCAGGATCAGCGGCATCAGCGTTTCGCTGACGAACCGCCCGCCGAAGATGCCGAAGCGCCCCGCTTCGTCGGGGCCGGTGCGATAGCTGTTGATGCGGTCGTCGGGCATGGTGGCCTCCCCCGTGGCGTTGCCGGGATGTAGCGTGGCAGGGTGCCGCGGTAAAGCGCGGCGGTTGAACGCGGGGGGCGGGTTGGCTATGGTGGCCTGGCTGGCCAGGGAGGCGACCCATGCAGATGAACATCGGCGAGGCGAAGACGCAGCTGTCCCGGCTGATCGAGGCGGCAAGGATGGGCGAGGACGTGGTCATCGCCAAGGACAACGTGCCCATGGTGCGGCTGGTGCCGGTGGTGACGGGGAAAGTCATCTTCGGCACGCTTTCACACCTTGCGGGCACCGTGCCGGACTTCCTTGAGCCGATGAGCGAAGAAGAACTGCTTGATTGGGAAGGCCGCGATTGACGGGCGTACTGGTCGATACCCACACCTTCGCCTGGATCACAACAGAACCTGAGCGTCTGACCCGCAGCGCGCGCATGCTGATCGATGCTGCCGACCAGACATTTGTCAGCGTCGTCAGCCTGTACGAAATCGGGCAGAAGGTCAGGTTGGGAAAATGGCCGGAGATGGCCAGGACGGTGCGAACGCTGGCCGAAGAGGCCGTCGCGATCAACGTCGGTCTGCTGCCATTGACACCGCCCATCAGCCTGGCCGCCGGCCTTCTCGACTGGCCCCACCGCGACCCCTTCGACCGGATGATCGCCGCGACGGCGCTGGTGCTGGACCTTGTGCTCGTGTCGGCGGACACCGCCTTCGACACCCTGCCCGAGGTGCGGCGGGTCTGGTAGCGGGCCGATCACGGCTTCGTGATCGCCAGCTTCGAAACTCTCGCCCGCGACCCCCCGTACCGCAATCAACCGGTCGCGTGTCCGGCCATCAAAGTCCTGACTGGAATGGACGCCGCCACAGGCGTGCCGGTCGGAACCTGGGCCGCAGGGCCGTGACCGGTGTCCTGTCCGGTGTGTGCCCTGGCGCTGACGGACTGTAACGAGTGCGGGGAAGTTGTTGTTGATATCCGGTAACGAGTGCGCGGGCACCTTCGGGTGCCCGCAGTTTCATCCGGCAGCGGCAACGAAAGCGGCGATCAGCGCGTGATCCTTGATCCCCGGCCCGCTTTCCACCCCCGATGACACATCCACCTGCCGCGCCCCCGTCAGCCGCACCGCCTGGGCCACATTCCCGGCCGTCAGCCCCCCCGCCAGCATCCACGGCCGCAGCCATTTGCGCCCCACCAGCAGCCGCCAGTCGAAGGCCAGCCCGTTGCCCCCCGGCAGGTCGGCCCCCCGCGGCGGCTTGGCGTCGATCAAGAGCTGGTCGGCGGCCAGGCTCATCTCCATCAGGCCGGCCAGGTCGCCCTCGTCCGCCACACCCACCGCCTTCATCACCGGCAGGCCGTAGCGCGCCTTGAGCATTGCCACCCGTTCCGGTGTCTCGGACCCGTGCAGTTGCAGCATATCCAGCGGCACTTCCGCCACGATGGCATCCAGCGCCGCGTCATCCGCATCGACCGTCAGCGCCACCTTCACCAGGCCGGGGGGTGCCGCCAGGGCCGCCAGCCGCGCCTCGGGCAGGCTCAGGTGGCGGGGCGATTTGGCAAAGAACACGAACCCCGCATAGGCCGCCCCCGCCGCCGCCACGGCAGCCACATCGGCGGGCGTGCGCAGCCCGCAGATCTTGACCCTGACGTCAGGCATGGATCAGATCGCCCTCTTCTCCAGCAGCGCGATCACGTCATCCTGCGGTTGCCCCTTGGCGTCGCGCAGGGTGGCCAGCTCGCGTTCCAGCCGGCTGACCTCGCGCAGCTTGGTGCTGGCGGTGCTGCGGTGCTTCATCTCGCGGAACCACTCCCAGACGAACCCGATCAGCAGGCCCGCCGCGATGCCGCCGAAGATCACCAGGAACAGCGGCAGCTCGACGCTGCCGCCGATGCCGAAGAAGGCCGACAGGTCCTGCGGCAGCGCGCGCAACGTGACGGGCGCGCGGTTGGCCATGGCCACGGTGACCAGACACAGGGCCAGCAGCCCCAGGAACAGATAGCGCAGATACCGGATCATCGGGCCGCAGTCCCTTTTTCAGTGGCCCGCGTGGGGGCCGGTCACTTGCCGTTCAGCCGGTCGCGCAGCAGTTTTCCGGTCTTGAAGAACGGCACCTTCTTGTCGTCGACCTGAACCGCCTCGCCCGTCCGCGGGTTCCGCCCGACGCGCGCATCGCGCGACTTGACCGAGAACGCGCCGAAGCCGCGCAGTTCCACCCGGTCGCCGCGCGACAGCGCCTCGATGATTTCCTCGAAGATGGTGTTCAGGATACGTTCGACATGGCGCTGTGTCAGGTGCGGATTCTCGTCGGCAATCTTCTGGATCAGTTCGGAGCGGATCATGCGGCAGTCCCCCTGTCGGTCGGCACGGGGTTCCCCCGCCGCCTTTTTTGTCTTTGGGACAGGACTATAGGCACCTTTTCGCGGCGCACAAACAGGAAAGACGCAAAGGCCCCGCGCAAAAAGCAAGGGTCCGCGCTGCTTGCGCGGACCCTTTCGTTTCAACCGGCGGTGCCGGTCAGTTCCGGTCGACCTTCAGCGCGGCACCCAGGATGTCGCCGAGCGACGCCCCCGAATCGGATGACCCGTACTGTTCGACCGCCTCTTTCTCTTCCGCGATCTCGCGCGCCTTGATCGACAGGCCCAGACGGCGGGTCTTGGGGTCGATGTTGGTCACGCGCACGTCGATCTTGTCGCCCACCTGGAACCGCTCGGGGCGCTGGTCGCCCCGGTCGCGGCTCAGGTCGCTGCGGCGGATGAACGACTTGGCACCGTTGTACTCCACCTCGACGCCGCCTTCCTCGATGGCGGTCACGATGACGGTGATGATGCCGCCCCGCTTCACGCCGTCGACCGCGTCGGTAAAGGTGTCATCGCCCAGCGCCTTGACCGACAGGCTGATGCGTTCCTTTTCCACATCCACCTCGGTGACGGCAGCCTTGACCGTGTCGCCCTTGCGGTAGTTCTGGATCGCTTCCTCGCCGCGCTGGTCCCACGACAGGTCGGACAGGTGCACCATGCCGTCGATGTCGTTGTCCAGGCCGACGAACAGACCGAACTCGGTGATGTTCTTGACCTCGCCCTCGATGGCACTGCCCACGGGATGGGTTTCCGCGAACACTTCCCACGGATTGCGCTGCGTCTGCTTCAGGCCCAGGCTGACCCGGCGCTTGGCGCTGTCAATTTCCAGCACCATGACGTCGACCTCTTGCGAGGTGGACACGATCTTGCCGGGATGGACGTTCTTCTTGGTCCACGACATCTCGGACACGTGGACCAGCCCCTCGACGCCCGCCTCAAGCTCCACGAACGCACCATAGTCGGTGATGTTCGTGACGCGGCCCTTGTGGACCGAGCCATAGGGATAGGCCTTCTCGACCGAATCCCACGGATCGGCCTGCAGCTGCTTCATGCCCAGGCTGATGCGGTGGGTTTCCTTGTTGATCTTGATGACCTGGACCTTGACGGTCTCGCCGATCGCCAGAATCTCCGACGGATGGTTGACGCGGCGCCAGGCCATGTCGGTGACGTGCAAGAGACCGTCCACGCCGCCCAGGTCCACGAAAGCCCCGTATTCGGTGATGTTCTTGACCACGCCGTCGACCGTCTGGCCTTCGTGCAGGTTCGAGATCACCTCGGCGCGCTGTTCGGCGCGCGATTCTTCCAGGATCGCACGGCGCGACACCACGATGTTGCCCCGGCGACGGTCCATCTTGAGGATCTGGAACGGCTGCTTCATGCCCATCAGCGGACCCGCATCGCGCACCGGGCGCACGTCCACCTGGCTGCCCGGCAGGAACGCCACCGCGCCGCCCAGGTCCACGGTGAAGCCGCCCTTGACGCGGCCAAAGATCGCGCCCTCGACGCGGGTCTCGTTGGCATAGGCCTTTTCCAGCCGGTCCCAGGCCTCTTCGCGCTTGGCCTTGTCGCGGCTGATCTGCGCCTCGCCCCGCGCGTTCTCGACGCGGTCCAGGAACACCTCGACCTCATCGCCCACGGCGATGTCGACGGCCCCGCCCATGTCGGCGAATTCCTTCAGATCGACCCGGCCCTCCATCTTGTAGCCGACGTCGATGATCGCCTGGCCCGCCTCGATGGCAAGCACCCGGCCCTTGACCACGCTTCCCTCCTGGGGCGTGTCGATCTCCAGCGACTCCTTCAGGAGCGCCTCGAATTCTTCCATAGTCGCTTTGGCACACATGCGTCAGGTTGTCCTTTTCATTGCATTTGACGGGCCATGCGGTTGTCTCCGCCGGTCTTTGGTTCGTCCTGTCCGGGTCGGTCAATGCCCAAGGGGGCCGATGGCCGATGGCCCGGCAGAACTGCGCGGGTCATTAGCGGCAAAGGGGCCGGGGCGCAAGCGTTCCAACCGGGTCTGACCGGATCAGCAAGGCCCGGCCCGATTCGCGCCCGTTGGTTAACGCGCCGCCCTCTGCCCGGCACGTACGTACGTCAGGAAGACGTAGGGAAGACGTGGGGAAGACGTCGAAAATCCGCTGGGTTGCTCCAATTAATCCAGCGTCCGCAAACCCTTGGCCCGCCTCAAAGCGCCCGGTCCAGATGCGTGTAGCCGCCATCGACAAACAGCCACTGCCCCGTGGTATGCCCTGACCGGGGCGACAGGGCAAAGACCACGGCATCGGCCAGTTCCCGGTCGGTGGTCATCCGGCGGCCCAGGGGAATGCGCGCCTCGATCCGCGCCCGCTCGGCCTGCGGGTCGGGCATGGACGACAGCC
>JBQTJI010000002.1:0-47816 GCA_052387255.1 Gemmobacter sp.
ACATCCGCCTGCTTCGCTCATCGCCCCCGTGCATGGGGCGTATTGACAGGTATTCTCGAATTCCTCTACAAGGTCCTGTTTCGATCCACGCCCCCGTGCAGGGGGCGACAATATTCTCGCCTGATAACTGCGACCAAGCCAAGTTTCGATCCACGCCCCCGTGCAGGGGGCGACAACGCGAGCTTGGACAAGTTTTCCAAGTTGCGCCGTTTCGATCCACGCCCCCGTGCAGGGGGCGACTAGAATAGTTTCGGACGATATACGTTGATTTCCGTGTTTCGATCCACGCCCCCGTGCAGGGGGCGACAATTCCGGTTGCGGATCGGGCGCGAATGGTACATGTTTCGATCCACGCCCCCGTGCAGGGGGCGACAAGATCTGCGATATGTAGCATCCAGGCACGGGGGTTTCGATCCACGCCCCCGTGCAGGGGGCGACGATGCCGTACCGCCGCGACCGCAAGCACCAAGCGGTTTCGATCCACGCCCCCGTGCAGGGGGCGACGCGCGGCACTCCGCGCCGCCCCCGTCGCCCGTGTCGTTTCGATCCACGCCCCCGTGCAGGGGGCGACAGCCACGCGTCTATCGCGAAGCTCTACAAAGGAAAAGAACTCAAGATCTGCGAACCTTGGACAGATTCGGCGAGGCACTGTACCGGAGCTATGAGCTCTTCACAAGCATTCAACGATTTCAAAGAGCTGCGGCAATGCGATCACCCGCGGCTTGAGCCGCATGCTTGAGCTTCGCAATTCCCGCGGACCTCAGATGATCAGCGGTCCGTTCAGATCGGCGGAAGGCTTCGCTCCGACATGTTCGATCCGGCGCGTCCAGTTCGTGCCCAGGTAATAGAAGCGGAGGCTGTCGAGTTCCGGTTGGATGATCCCTTCAAGCCGAGCTTTCAACTTCGTCCATTGCGCGGGGTCCACCTCGATCTCGAAGACCGAGAACTGGACCCTCTGCCCGAAATTCTCGCAGGCGCGGGCGACCTGGCGCAAGCGTTTCTTGCCGCCCTCTGCCAGCGTGTTCACATCGTAAGTGACGAGGACCAGCATGTCAGGTCCAGAACCAGGGGGGATAGGCGTCGATGTCGCCGCGCAGGTGGCGGGCCAGCATCTGGGCCTGCAGGTAGGGGACAAGACCGAACGGGGTCTTTTCCTGCAGGAACGGGTGCATTCGTTCCTCTTTCTTGCGGTCCTGCCAAGCGGTCAGGACAGTGCGGCGCGCGTCGTCGGTCAAAAGAACTGCGCCCCCCTCAAGCCGGCGGAAATCGGCGCTGCGCAACTGGCGGCGGTTGACGAGCGACAGTGCCAGCCGGTCGGCCAGCGGCGCACGCAACTCCTCCATCAGATCGAGCGCCAGACTTGGCCGCCCCGGACGGTCGCGGTGCAGAAAACCGACGGCAGGGTCGAGGCCCACAGCCTCGCAAGCACTGCGGCAGTCATGGGTCAGCAGCGTGTAGAGAAAGGACAGTATGGCGTTCAGCGGATCGAGCGGCGGGCGCCGCGACCGGACGGTCCATCTCAGGTCGGCATCGGGCGTACGTACCATGTGGTCGAAGACCGCGAAGTACAGGTTGGCCGCCTCGCCCTCGGATCCGCGCAACTGGTCCACGGTCCTGTCGACCATCTGCACCCGGCGCAGGATCATCGCCATGCGGTCGGTCGCTGCTTCCAAGGCGGTCCGTGCGGCAGGGTCAATCTCTTCGCCATAGTCGCGCAGGGACCGGCGGACTACGGCGCGCTGGTTCGCGATCTTTCCGATGATGATGGAGCGGACGATATCCTCGGCGGCCTCAGCCTGCCGGTACTGCGCACGGCGCAACAGTACGTTGCCCGAAACCGGACCTTCGATGCGGGCCTGGAACCGGCCTGCGCGGTCCATCAGTGCGATGGTGATGCCCCGCTCGGCGCAGGTGCCGACCAGCGCGGGGGTAACAAGGACGGGGCCGAAGGCCACGACCGAGGCCAGCATGTGCAGGGGCACGCGGGCCTTTTCCGCGCCCTCGACCTCGGCCACCAGATTCTCGCCGTCCTTTTTCAGGGCGGCCCCCTCGGTGGTGACATAGATGGTGTTCAGCAGCTTTTTCATGGGCCGTCCAGTGCCTTGGACAGCATCCGGTCGCGCCAGGCCCTGACGGGGCGGGCGACTGTGTCGGGACGGCAGAGGTCGATCAGCGAACAGGCGCGGCAGCGGCTGCGGTGGGGTGTGGGCGGGGGTGTGATGCGGCTGGCAAGGACGGCGGACAGGTCGGCGACGGTGGCCTCGGTCAGGGTGCGCAGGGTGTCGTCGAACGGAACGGCCACCCGCCGCTTGGTCTGGGCGTAGAACAGCGCGCCAGCGGGCACGGCCCTGCCGGTCATCTCTTCCAGACAGAGCGCCTGTGCGCACAGCTGCACCTCATCGGCACGGTGCAGCTTGGGCTTGCCGCGCTTGTATTCGACGGGAAAGGCGGTCTCGCCACCCTGACCGGTCGTGAACTCGACCAGATCGGCAGTCCCGGCGAGGTTCAGCCGCTGCGATGCCAGCGGCAGCGCCGACACCCGCCGCACGCCCTTGATCTTGCGGGTGCCCCCCTTGTCGGACACGGCGTGCAGCACGTCGCCCTCGGCGGTAAACCGGTTGTCGGCCCACATCCGCTCCAGATGGATCAGCGCGGCCTGCCGCAGGCAGTAGACGGCGTGCTGCAGGGCCGATAAGGGTATGGGTTCCTCCCCGTCGGCGGGCATGGTCAGACCATGTCCAGGATTTCGACACCGGCGGGCAGGTCGGATCCGTCGATCCTCACCGTGTAGTCCGCGAACTTGCGCGCGGGGGGGTGGTTTCCGATGCCGGGATCGTCAAGTTCGCGGAACTCTCCGCCGATGTTGCGGCCGATCTGCACCCGGTCGAACAGCCTGTGCGCGGGGGCGTTGCCAAGCGCGTTCTCGTGCCGGAACACGATCAGCCTGCGGGTGGTCATCTCGCCCCGCGCGGCGGAACGGTCATGTTCGAACATGTTCGTCAGCGCCTCGAACAGCAGGTCGAGGTCGGTGTCGGAGAACCCGGTGCGTTCGGCGAACTTGGCCGAGACAAAGCCATGCGCGACGTACAGGCCATAGGGCACGATGTGCTTGCGGCCCATGGTGCGGTTGTCGGTGCGGGCATCGCCGTCGTCGCCTTCGGCTGTCTTCCTTTTCTCGGCCTCGTTGGTGGCGGCCATCCGGGTGATGGTGATCTCGACCGGCAGGATCGGTTCGACCGAACTGGCGAAGGTGACCTGCACCGGCCCCTTGACCTGACCGCAGTTGATGCCGGTGGACATCACCGCGCCGAAAGTGCGGACGTCGAAGAAGTTCCTGCACATGAAGTCGCGCAGGCGGATCGCCTCGGCGTCGTCCTTGGGGTTCAGCTTGGCGTCCTTTGCCGCCTTGGGGTCATCGGGACGCTCGGCCACATAAGCCTGTCGATGCTTGTCGTTCAGGATCGCCCCCTCCTGCACATAGATGTGGTGGCCCGCCTCGCCGTTGCGGGCAAGGTCCACATAGTTGCGGATCTTGCGCTTGAGGCTGACGTCCGTCACCAGGCCGTGGTTGGTCTCGGGGTCCAGCCGGGGCAGGTTGCCCGCATCCGGGTCGCCGTTGGGGTTGCCGTTCGTCACGTCGAAGATCAGAACGAAGTCGTGGCGGCGGGACAGGGTGGTCATAGGGCAAGCTCCTCTGAAATCGTTTTCTGAAGCGGGTCGGAGGAAGGTCGGTAGCTGGACTGGTGGTAGTAGCCGAGCGCAAACATCGCCTGCGCCGCTTGCGGCAACGAGGCAGGAAAAGGGTTTTCGGTGACGTTGAGCCGGTCGGCAATCTGCTGGAGTTCAGCTTGCAGATACGCGGCGAAAGCGGGCTTCTCTTTGCGGATCTTTGCAAGATGATTGAAGGCGTTCGCCGCCAGCGAGCCAAAGACACGGGCCGGTGTCGACGAGGCAGAGCCGTAGAACTTGTCGCGGATGGTGGCGTTCACGCTTTTGCCGAGCGCTGCACGCTGCACATTCTCGTAGGCGGCAAAGAGACGGCCCAATACGTACCCAGTGTCATGCGAGGTTGGATCGAGCGCCACAAACGCCTCCTTGGAGTTGAAATTTCGGATCAGCACGGATTTCAGGATGGCCGCGCGCAGGGCGTTGACCTCGCCGTCCGACCGGATGCGCATCAGCGCGGTGGACAGCAGCGTCAGGGGATAGGGCGTGCCCGTCAGGATCGCCCGCATCCAGTCGCCCGCCAGGTTGGGTGGCACATTCTCGGATTTGCCCAGCACGGCCAGTTCGCGCAGGTACCGCCACAAGGGCGGCCAGCCGTCGCGCGGCGGCGGATCGATGGCGGTGTCGGACACGAAGCGCTGGTAGTTCGCGGTCAACACGCCGAAATCACTGTCCCACCAGAACCGCACCGACAGCCGCGCGGCGTTGGGGGCAAGGCCAAGCACATGAAACCGCACGCCTTCTGCCAGATCGGCATTGACCTCGGACAGCCGCTGGCCCTGACGGATGCGGTCAAGCTGGACGCCGATGGCCTTGGTCGCGTCCTTGTCATCCGCAGAGGGGTCGATCATGGCCATGAACCAGGTCTCGGCCTCTTCCGCCACCTTCATGTCCGCACAGTCCGCCCAGAACACCGTCGAGGCATCGCCGATCTGGATGCGGTGGCCACTGTCGCGTTCCAGATAGCGGTTCAGCGCAGTGGTATAGGCAAAGGCGGCCGCCTCGGACACCGGGGCGTTGTCGCCTTGATCGTGACCGTAGGAGGTGAAGGCGTCGAGATTGAAGGACACGACGCTTGCGCCCGACGATTGCGCCCCCCAGACGCCTTTGAGCGAGGGGTGCAGGCGTGCGACGGGGGCATTGTCACCGGTGACAAGGCAGATCTGCGGATCCGACGCACCTTTGGCACCCAGTTTGCGCCACAATGCGCGCGCGGCTGGTCGGTCGTGCAGGTAGCGGTCGCGGTATTCGTCGGCCATCGCAAAGACGACGTTCTGATCGCGCAGGTCTCCGGGCCAGATGGGCGGGGTAAAGGCTTCACCGGTCCAACCCTGCAAGAACCGCAGGAGCGCCAGCAGCCCGGCATCCTCGGCCCCCTCCAGCCATTCGGCATGTCGCTCGCGGAACGTCGCATGTTTATCGGCGGTGCGCATGCCTTCGCCTGCCGTCACCCCCAGCACATAGGCCGACTTGTCCCACAGAAAGTTCGGCGCGATGCCAACGGTCCGTTTGACCGCCTGCGGCACCAGCAGCATCCTCGGGCTGCGCTTCTTGTCCGTATCACGCAGGTCGATCACCTCGGCCACCGTGCCATCGGCATTCAACACCACACAAAACCCGATCTTCTCGGACGAATACCCATAGGGCGGTGCATCCGGCATCCGGTCATAGGCGCGGACCAGCGAGGCGAGCAGGGTCATCGCTTCACCTCCGGGCTGTCGGCGGCGGGCACCTCCAGCACGCCGTGGCGCAGGGTGGCGCGAAAGAAAAGGGACGACCGGCCGGGGGCGGCGTGGTCGATGTCCCACAGCATGAAGCCCAGGTCGCGGGGCGTGCCAAAGCCGTGGTCGGGGGTGCGCGTCTCGGGGTGGCGGTCGGGCAGCGGGTCGCCCGGCGGGACCAGGGCGAAATGCGCGGCAAACTCGCGGGTGCCAAGGCAGGGCTGGTGAAAGCACTGACCGCGTGCGGCGCGGCGGTTGAAGATGTCCAGATGCTTGCCTTCGGTATCCTCCGGCCCGGCCTTGTCGGTCATCTCGAAATGCGCCTCGATCACATAGGCGGGGTTCACCAGCACGGTTGACGCGCGCTGCTGGCGGTCTTCGTCCACCAGCAACTGCAACCCGCCCAGATCGCCCCGGTTCATCGCCCGCTTGATGGTACCCGCCGGGGACTTGTGCCCCACCTCGTTGCGGCGGATCGACTGGAACCGGATGGGGTGCAGCACATGGATACGGTCGATGCGCCAGACGATCGACGGCTTCCAGTGGACAGCCTCAAGAACCCCGCGCGCGGCAGAGGGGGTCATCACGTCATAGGACACCCGCTCGACCTTCATCTCGGGCCGGGTGAACAGGGCATGCATGCCCCAGACGTGCAGTCGGATGCCATAGGTCATGCGTCCCCCCATTCAACAAAGTTCATGATATGTTCTGATTTCCCCAGTTCAATGATTCGTTCGGGCACTGCAAAGATTGCCAGATTGACCCCGCCAACCCGTTACACAAGCCACGCTTCGTCAGACAGATAGTCCGCCTGTTCCCACCACAACCCGCTGTCCCGATGATAAAGGGACATTGTTTTCAGCACGCAGAACTGGTCTCCGCGCAGATCGGGACTTTCAAAGACGGCGTGGGCATTGGCGACAAGCACGGCACGCGCCTTGGCCGGAACCTGCACGGTGTGGGTTTGCAAGGCCCGCGCTATCTTGCCCGAAGGCTGCCACTTGTCGCCCAGCTTGGCGACCCAATCCTTCGCCTCCTCATCCAGCGGCACGATCACCGGCACCATCGGGCTGTCGACCATGCGGAACAGCGCGGCAATTTCGCGGAAGGCGAAATCGGTGCCCTGCCGCGAAACGGTCAGCTTGCCGACAATCCCCTCGCGGTCCAGTTTCGCATCGACCCGCCAATAGACCCGGTCGAACCAGTCGCGGATCGCGGCGGGGTCCAGCAGGTTCCAGTCATGCTTCGGCGCTATCGCCAGCATGTCGCTGGCCAGTTGCCGTACCTCGGTCGGCGCGGAGTAATCCGGCGCGGAAAACACGGTCAGGATGCTGTCTTGCACCGCGCGCGTTCCTTCGCGGTTCACGCGGCCTGCGGCCTGCACCACGCTGTCCAGACCCGCCTCGGCGCGCCACCCGACGGGGAAATCCAGATCGACCCCGGCCTCGACCAGACTTGTCGCAATCAGACGGCAGGGGTCGCCCGCCTTCAGCCGCAGCTTCACCTCGTCCACGATCCGGCGGCGGTGTGCGGGGTACTGGCGCGTCGTCAGGTGGATCAACCCGTCCAAGCCTTCGGCCTGCGCCGCACGGAACAGGTCCAGAGCATGGGCGCGGCTGTTCACGATCACCAGTCCCTGCGGTGTCACCTGCAAGGCGGCAACCAGTGTTGCATTGTCCATCGCACCCCCCTGCACGATCCGTGCGCGGCGCAGGCGGCGGGCAAGGTCCTGCGGATCGGGGGCCAGTTCCCGCCCCTCCAGCGGCAGGCCGCCGTCCCGCAGCTGGCGGCTGTCGAAGGCGGGTTGCGTGGCGGTGCACAACACGACGGTGCAGCCATAGTGCGTGACCAGCGTGTCCAGCATCCGCAGCACGGGTTTCAGCAGCCCGCGCGGCAAGCACTGCGCCTCGTCCAGAACGATCACCGAACCTGCGATGTTGTGCAGTTTGCGGCAACGCGACGGGCGCGCGGCAAAGAGGCTTTCGAAAAGCTGCACGTTGGTGGTGACGACGATGGGGGCGGCCCAGTCCTCCATAGCGAGACGCAGCTTGTCGCGGCCCTCGCGGCATTGCTGTTCCTCGTCGATGGCGGAGTGGTGTTCCAGCACATCGTTGCCGAACATGTCCCGGAATTCCTGCGCCGTCTGGTCGATGATCGAGGTATAAGGGATCGCGCAGATGATCCGGCGGTGGCCGTGCAGCGTTGCGTGGTCAAGCGAAAACCCTAGCGAGGCCAGCGTCTTGCCCCCTCCTGTCGGTACCGTCAAAGTGAAAAAGCCCGGTGACATCGACGCCTTGCCGCGCACATATGACAGGATTTCGGCGCGCAGGCGGTTCAGGTCGCCGGTGATGGAAAACCCCGCCATGCGCGTGTCGAAGGCAGCGGACAGGCGCGGCAGGATCGAGGACAGCGTCGGCCAGTCCCGGTCGGGCACCCGCCCCTCGACCTTGCCGTAGAAATCTTCGGTATCGCGATAGTCCGCATCGACCAGGCAGGAAAAGACCATCCGTACCGCGACCGAAAGGTCGAACAATCCCTGCTTGCCGGGTCGGGTGCGTGCTGCAATCTCGCGGGCGACCGCGTCGAAGTCGACCGGAAACATGTCGGCCACGCCCGCAGGCAGGCGGTTGCGAAACCCTTCGACGCGACGGCAAAGGCAGGCGCCGTCCGCGTTGCTCTTGTCCGGCAGGCCCGCATGATGGCCAAGAATGGCATAGGCCAGAATCTCGGCGACGGGGCGCATTGATGGAGGCACGCGATCCAGAAGAACCCACGCCCCGGCAGTCGAATGATCGACGCGACGATCCTGTCCGTGAAGTTTGAGCTGGAAATCAGGGTCATGCTTTCCCAGATCATGGAACAAGCCCGCGACTTCTGCGGCCACGCCAAGACCAAGCGCAGATCCGCGCTTTTTCGCCAGATCGCCGGTTGCAGTCAGGTGGTCAGCCAGCAGCTGCCAATTGCTGCAGTCTTGACTGGTTGTCGAATGGGCATAGCATTTGGGCGCAACCAAACTTTGTCCTTTCATTTACCATTAGCAGGCTGCTGAAGAAGTCTGCCCTCGACCGGGTCCGAGGAACATGATTCACCTCCTGCAGGCTTTGGCGGGGGTGACGATGCGCGGGGCGGAGGAGACGAGCGGGTCGCTGTTCAGCTTTGTCGGTCTGGAGGCGCGGATCCCCGCGCGGCATCCGCTGCGCAAGATCCGGCAGGTGGTCAACGAGGCGCTGGCCAGCCTGGATGCGGAGTTCGAGGCGCTTGACACCGACTTCGGTCGTCCCTCGATCCCGCCGGAACGGCTGATCCGGGCGAGCCTGATCCAGATCCTGTTCTCGATCCGCTCCGAACGGGAGGTGATGGAGCAGATGCAGTACAACCTGCTGTTCCGCTGGTTCGTGGGCCTCGGGATCGACGATCCGGTCTGGGTGCCGACCGTGTTCACCAAGAACCGCGACCGGCTGCTGACCACGGAGATGTCGCGGCACCGGTGATGGCGGCGAACCCACTCACTGACCTTGCCTGATACCGCCTCGGCCCGCTTGGCAGGGTCCGTGTCGGAGCCGTCCAAGGTGAAGAACAGGTGATCCGACATGGCATCGCTGAACAGCGCCTCAATCCCCATTTCCAGAAGATGCGGATGGACGGGAATGCTGCGATAGCGCCCCGACTTGACCGACCCTGCGTCCGGCGTGATGCGAAGGCACAAGATGCCCTGTTCCGTCACAAGATCGGCCTTCCGCAGCTGCGTCACCTCGCTGATCCGCGCCCCCATGTAAGCCCCGATCCAAGGTGCCCAGCGGATGGCCAGCTTGTTCCCCGGTGCCATCCTGCCCGGCGTGGCCGGAGCGCGCAGGGCGCAGGCGAGGATTGCCTTGGCTTCGTCATCGGTGAACCCCTTGGGTCGCGTCCTGATGGTCTTGACAGCCCGCGCCTTGATCGCTTCGACGGGGTTGACGCTGATCTTTCGCTTCCGGCGGGCAAGGGCATAGATCGCCTTCACAGCAGCAAGGTATTTCTGGCCGACTGTGCTTGCCGAAGGACCCTGTTCATGGCGCAGGTGGTCGGTCCAGTCGCTGACATTCGCTTCCGTGACCGCAGCGGCGTCATCGTGCCCCACGAAGGTGGCAAGGCTGTCCAGCTTCTGCCGAAAGTCCTGTGCCGTGCGGGGCCGCTTGCCATCCGCCAGGTGTTCCTTTTCCCAGAAGCCGAAAAGGGCCGCGAAGGTAAGACGGGGGGCTGGTGAGGTGTCCTTTGCAGGCACCTCAAAGGCCGGGTAGCGGACCGCTCCGGTGTCCGGCGAATAATCCCCTTCGGCCTTCCGCAGGTTCACCCCCGCAGCTTCGTCCATGGCCTTCGCGACCGCCTCTATCAGCGGGGTGCGGTCATCGGGGTGCAGGATGATTGTCCGTTTCGTCAACACCGCGTCCAATGCCGACCCAAATCGGTACTCTGCCATTTCCGCAGGGGTCGCTGTGTCGCCCGGCTGATGCCCCCGAAGGATGCCCGTGCCGTCCTTGATGTAGGCGTTGATCCTCATGGCGTCCTGCCAGATGCGGGGGTCGCCGGGGTCTTGGTCGTACACCCCAAGGACAAGCTGCCGGACTTCACCGGCCAAGGCCGTGCGGTCCTTGTGGGTAAGCCTCTGGGGGCCACGGCGAATGGCACCCGAGAATGCTTCAAGCCCAGCCCAGACTTCGGCAAACCGCACCTTGGCTTCGCGCGGATCGCGGGTGCGAAGCGACAGTTTCACCTGTTGACCGATCTTCACGGGGTAGTAGGTGCCATCAACGGGCAGGGCGATTGTCAGCCCCTTGGCCCTGTCCGACAGGTCGGCAGGCACCTTTACCAGAAAGTAGCGCATCCCGGTTCGCGGGTCCGCAGTTGGATTTGCCATCCTGAGTATCGTCATGGTTTACCCGTCCGGTTTACGCAGACGGCTTGCCTAAGCCCTTGTTTATCAAGGTTCTGTGCGATTTCAATGCGGTAAAATGGTGCTGCCAGAGAGGATTGAACTCTCGACCTCTCCCTTACCAAGGGAGTGCTCTACCACTGAGCTACGGCAGCGCCTGATCCGGGGTGGGGGCACCGGGGACGGCGGGGACATAGCCGCGTTCGGAAGGTGGCGCAAGGGTCTATCGGGACGGACGCGGCTCGGGGCGGGCAGCGTGGCCCGGCTGGACCCGCCGACTGGACCCGGCGACGGGCCTGCGCTAGGAAGGGGCGCATGGTTCCGCCTGTAGATCCCGCCGAAGCCGCTCCGATGCCTGCCCAGGCCCCCGTGGCCGCACGGCAGGCCCGGCTGGCTGCGGCGCTCAAGGCCAACATCGCGCGGCGCAAGGCCCAGGCCGGAGCGCGGCAGGGCAGGGCGGGCGACGGCCAGGACGACGACTTTGACGGCAACGACACAAACACGGCGGGCTGAGGCAGCATGGATTCGATCCTGATCAGGGGAAACGGGGCACTGAACGGGGTGATCCCCATCGCGGGGGCCAAGAATGCCTGCCTCACGCTGATGCCCGCGACGCTGCTGTCGGAAGAGCCGCTGACGCTGACCAATGCACCCCGGCTGTCCGACATCCGCACGATGACGCAGCTGCTGCAGTCGCTGGGGTCGGAAGTGGCCAGCTTGCAGGGCGGCCAGGTGCTGGCGCTGTCGTCGCATGGCCTGACGTCGCACCGAGCCGACTATGACATCGTGCGCAAGATGCGGGCCTCGATCCTGGTCTTGGGGCCGCTTCTGGCGCGCGACGGGCATGCCGTCGTGTCGTTGCCCGGCGGCTGCGCCATCGGCGCGCGGCCCGTGGATCTGCACCTCAAGGCGCTTGAGTCCCTCGGTGCGGTGATGGACCTGCGCGACGGCTATGTGCACGCATCGGTGCCGGGCGGGCGGCTCAAGGGCGCGGTGATCGAGTTTCCCTTCGTCTCGGTCGGGGCCACCGAAAACGCGCTGCTGGCGGCAACCCTGGCCAAGGGCACCACGGTGATCCGCAACGCCGCGCGCGAGCCCGAGATCGTGGACCTGGCGCAATGCCTGCGCCGCATGGGCGCAGAGGTCGAGGGCGAAGGGACGTCGACGATCACCATCCAGGGCGTCGACCGTCTGTCCGGGGCGACGCATCCGGTGGTCGCGGACCGGATCGAACTGGGCACCTACATGCTGGCCCCCGCGATCTGCGGCGGCACGGTCGAATGCATCGGCGGCAGGCTGGACCTGGTGGGTGCCTTTGCCGCCAAGCTGGACGCGGCCGGCGTGTCGGTCAGCGAGACCGAGCGCGGCCTCATGGTCACGCGCAACAACGGGCGGGTCCGGGCGGTCGATGTGGTGACCGAACCCTTCCCCGGTTTCCCGACCGACCTTCAGGCGCAGATGATGGCGCTGCTGTGCACCGCCGAGGGCACCTCGGTGCTGGAGGAGCGCATCTTCGAGAACCGCTTCATGCATGCGCCCGAACTGATGCGGATGGGGGCGAAGATCGACGTGCACGGCGGGACCGCGCGGGTGACGGGGGTCGAGCGGTTGCGCGGCGCGCCGGTGATGGCGACCGACCTGCGGGCAAGCGTGTCGCTGATCCTGGCGGGTCTGGCAGCCGAGGGCGAAACCGTGGTCAGCCGGGTCTACCACCTCGACCGGGGGTACGAACGGGTCGAGGCCAAGCTGTCGGCCTGCGGGGCAAAGATCGAGCGGATCGCGGCATGACCCGCGACGCGCGGTTCGAGGACGGGGCAGAGCGCCCGCTGCACCTTGTGGCGCGCGACGGGGCCGATATCGAGGTCGTCTCGACCCTGATCCAGGACGCCGTCCTCGGCATCGGCGACATGACCTGGGACCGCAGGCGGCGGCGCTTTGCCCTGCTGGTCAACCGTTTCCGCTGGGAAGACCGGGCCTCGGCCGAGGCGGACCGGCGGACCTACGAACGGGTCCGCGCCATGCTGGTGGCCGAGGATGTGACGGCGGTGCGGACGATGGGGATCGACCGGGGCGACGGCGAGGCGGTGCTGTCGGTGCTGTCGGTGGCCTTTGCGCCGGGGCCGGACGGCACCGGCACGCTGACGGTCACGCTGGCGGGCGACGGGGCGGTGGCCCTGGAGGTCGAGGCGCTGGAGGTCACGCTCAGGGACGTGACCCGCCCCTATGCCGCCCCATCGGGCAAGATGCCGTCGCACGGGTAATCGCGCCGGTTGACCCAGCCCGGGGGATGCCGCCTCGGGGGGGATCGACCCCCCTCTCGGTGGCCCTGCCGGGGACCTTGCCGGGCAGGGCGGTCCGGGCGAAACGGTGTCGGGCGACGCGATGGGATCTGCGGGCCGTTGAGGGCCGGGCCGTCCCGCGCTAAGGGGGCGGCAGTCCATCGGAGTGCTTCGCCATGCCCCAATTCCTGACCACGACCGATGCGGGCTTCGAGGCGGCCTTCGCCGCGCTTCTGGGGCACAAGCGCGAAGCGGACGAAGACGTCGACGCCACCGTCGCCGCGATCATCGCCGACGTACGGGCGCGCGGCGACGATGCGCTGGTCGACCTGACCCGCCGCTTCGACCGGCTGGACCTGTCCCCCGCCACGCTGGCCTTCTCGGCGGACGAGATCGAGGCCGCCTGTGCCCGTGTCGCGCCAGAGGATGCGGCGGCGCTGGACCTGGCCGCCAACCGCATCCGCGCCTACCACGCCCGGCAGATGCCGCAGGATGCGTCCTGGACCGATGACAGCGGCGCGACGCTGGGCTGGCGGTGGACGCCCGTATCGGCGGCGGGGCTGTATGTGCCGGGGGGGACGGCGTCCTACCCGTCGTCGGTCCTGATGAACGCGATCCCGGCGCGGGTGGCGGGGGTCGGGCGGCTGGTCATCGCCGTGCCGACGCCGGACGGCGTGGTCAATCCGCTGGTGCTGATGGCGGCGCGGCTGGCGGGGGTGAACACGGTCTATCGCATCGGGGGCGCTCAGGCGATCGCGGCGCTGGCTTACGGGACCGCGACGATTGCCCCGGTCGACAAGATCACCGGCCCCGGCAACGCCTGGGTCGCTGCCGCCAAGCGGCGGGTCTTCGGGCGGGTGGGGATCGACATGATCGCGGGGCCGTCCGAGATCCTGGTGATCGCCGACAAGGACAACGACCCCGACTGGATCGCGCTCGACCTGCTGAGCCAGGCCGAACACGACGACAGCGCACAGTCCATCCTGATCACGACGGATGCCGCCCTTGGCGGTGCGGTGGCCGCGTCGGTGGGCAGGTACCTGGCAACGCTGGACCGCCGCGCCATCGCCGGGGCCTCGTGGCGCGCCCATGGCGCGGTCATCACCGTGCGCGACCTGCCCGAGGCCGCGGCCCTGGCCGACCGCATCGCCGCCGAGCATCTCGAACTCTGCGTCGCCGACCCCGAGGGCCTGGCCGCGCGGATCACCCATGCCGGTGCCATTTTCCTGGGGGCCTGGACGCCCGAGGCCATCGGCGACTACGTCGGCGGCCCGAACCATGTGCTGCCGACCGCGCGGTCGGCGCGGTTTTCGTCCGGCCTGTCGGTGCTGGATTTCATGAAGCGCACGACGATGGCGCGGATGACGCCCGCCGCCTTGGCCGCCATCGGCCCCGCCGCCGAGCGGCTGGCGCAGTCCGAAAGCCTGCAGGCCCATGGCCTGTCGGTGCGCGCGCGCCTCGACCGCCTGAACGGATGAGCATTTGCCCCGCCACAGGGCATTTGCATGACGGCGCGATTCCCCCCAGATTGCCTCGATGGGGACGAGGGACCGATGAAACGTCACGAGTACGAACCGACCTTGCAGGACGAGGCCGCGCGGGCGGGCTGGCTTTACTATGCGGGCGGCCTGACGCAGGACCAGATCGCGACCGAACTGGGTGTCAGCCGCCAGCGGGCGCAGCGCCTGGTCAGCCGGGCCATGGCCGAGGGACTGGTGCACGTGCGCCTCAACCACCGGATCGGGGCCTGCCTGGACCTCGAGGCGCGGCTGACCGACCGTTACGCCCTGACGCGGTGCCGGGTCGCGCCCGATTTCGGTCCCGGCGGCGACACCGCCCGCGCCATCGCGCAAAGCGCCGCGTCGGAGCTTGAGCGCGTCCTGCGCGAGCCGGCACCCCAGGTCATCGCCTTTGGCACGGGTCGCGCCCTGCGCGCCATGGCCGAAGAATTCACCCCCCCCGACGCGCGCCACCACCGCATCGTGTCGCTTCTGGGGAACATCGGCCCGGACGGGTCGGCCACGCTCTACGACGTGATCCGGCGGGTCGCCGAGAAACTGACGGCGAAGTATTTTCCGATGCCGGTCCCGGTGCTGTCCGACACGCCCGAAGAGCGCGCCTTCTTCTTTCACCTGCGCCCGGTGCAGGCCGTCGTCGCCCTGGCACAGCAGGCCGACGTGACCTTCGTGGGCGTGGGCCAGATGAACGACGATGCGCCGCTGTTCGCCGACGGGTTCGTCACCCGCGCAGAACTGGCCGAGCTGCAGGCGCTGGGGGCGGCGGGCGAGATCGCGAGCTGGGTCTATGATGCCCAGGGCCGCTATATCGACGTCGCGCGGAATGCGCTGATCGGGTCGGTCCGGGTCGAACCCCACAGCAGCCGCGCGGTCATCGGGGTGGCGGCGGGACCCAGCAAGGTGGCCGCCCTGCGCGGGGCCCTGACCGGGCGGATCATCAACGGGCTTGTCACCGACGAATCCACGGCGATTGCCCTGCTGACCTGACTGCGCATGCAGCGACGAATTGCTGCGGCGCGGCGCAGGTTTGCCGTTGACTTTGACCCGAGTCTGGATGAGTAATCGCTCATGCAATGGGCAGTTGCTCACTGCCAAGGGAGGGAATCACATGACCATGACGATGCGGGCGCTGATGGGCGCTTGCGCGGTGGCAGCGCTTGCCAGCGCCGCCGCTGCGGAAACCACGATCACCGTCGCGACCGTGAACAACGGCGACATGATCCGGATGCAGGGCCTGATGGACGACTTCTATGCCAAGCACCCCGACATCAAGGTCGAGTGGGTGACGCTGGAAGAGAACGTCCTGCGCCAGAACATCACCAACGACATCGCCACCGGCGGCGGCCAGTACGACGTGATGACCATCGGCACCTACGAGGTTCCGATCTGGGGCAAGCTCGGCTGGCTGGAAAGCCTGAACGACCTGCCCGCCGACTATGACATCGACGACCTTCTGCCCGCCATCCGCGGCGGCCTGACGGTGGACGGCAACCTGCTGGCATCGCCCTTCTATGGCGAATCGTCCTTCGTGAACTACCGCAAGGATCTGGCCGAAAAGGCCGGGATCACGATCCCCGACGCGCCCACCTGGGACGACATCAAGGCCGCAGCCGCCGCGATGACCGACACCGAGGCCGGCATCTACGGCATCTGCCTGCGCGGCAAGGCGGGCTGGGGCGAGAACATGGCCTTCCTGACCACCATGGCGAACAGCTATGGCGCGCGCTGGTTCGACGAAAACTGGCAGCCCCAGTTCGACCAGCCGGAATGGAAAGCGGTGATGACCGACTACGTCGAGTTGCTGACCAAGTACGGTCCGCCCGGCGCGTCGAACAACGGCTACAACGAGAATCTGACGCTCTCGCTGCAGGGCAAGTGCGCGATGCGCATGGACGCCACGGTGTCGGCCGGTTCGCTGACCGACCCCAAGCAGTCTGAGTTTGCCGACAAGGTCGGTTTTGCCCTGGCACCCGACGCAGGGCTTGGCAAGCGGGCCAACTGGCTCTGGGCCTGGTCGCTGGCCATCCCGGCATCGTCGGACAGCAAGGATGCCGCCAAGACCTTCATCAACTGGGCGACCAACAAGGACTATCTGGCCCTTGTCGCGTCCAAGGAAGGCTGGGCCAACGTTCCTCCGGGCACGCGCACCTCGCTCTACGCGAACCCGGAATATGCGGCGCTGTCCTTTGCCAAGCTGACGATCGACTCGATCAACGCGGCGGATCCGACCAACCCGGCGACCAAGCCGGTTCCCTACGTCGGCGTGCAGTTCGTGGCGATCCCCGAGTTTGCGGGCCTTGCGACCTCGGTCGGCGAAATCTTCTCGGCGGCACTTGCCGGACAGAAGACGGTCGACGAGGCACTTGCCGAAGCCCAGGCGCTGGCCGTCGATGAAATGACCTCGGCCGGCTACATCAAGTAAGCCGCGCCGACGCACCAAAGGGACCGGCCCGCCAAGGTCCGGGCCGGTCCCCCCCCCGCGCGATCCCTGTTGCGCACCGCCCCGTTTCCCTGTCCGCTGCACCCCTGCCTGCCGGTTCACGCCGTTTCTGGGAGAGCGCCCCCATGTCCACGACAAGCACCCGCGCCGCCGCCCGCCTGATGGTGGCACCCTCGGTCATCCTCCTGTTCATCTGGATGATCGTGCCGCTGGCCCTGACGATCTACTTCTCGTTCCGCATCTATCGTCTGAATGCGCCGGGACGCACGGGATGGGCAGGTTTCGACAACTATGCCTGGTTCCTGAACGCGCCCGAATTCTGGACGGCAATCGTCAATACGCTTCTGCTGGTGGGCGGCGTCCTGATCATCACGGTCATCCTGGGCGTCCTGATCGCGCTGCTGATCGACCAGCCGATCTGGGGCCAGGGTCCGCTGCGCATCCTGGTGATTTCGCCCTTCTTCGTGATGCCGCCGGTGGCCGCGTCGATCTGGGAAAACCTGTTCATGCATCCGCAGAACGGCCTTCTGGCCGCCGTGTCGCAGGGGTTCGGATATGATCCGATCCTGTACCTGCAAAGCTATCCCATGGCCTCGGTCATCTTCATCGTGTCCTGGGAATGGCTGCCCTTCGCCACGCTGATCCTGCTGACAGCGCTGCAGTCGATGTCGTCGGAACAGCTTGAGGCGGCAGAGATGGACGGCGCATCGGCGCTGTCGCGGTTCCGCTACATCGTGCTGCCGCACCTGTCCCGCGCCATCACCGTCGTGATCCTGATCCAGACCATCTTCCTGCTGGGCATCTTCGGCGAGATCTTCACCACCACCCAGGGCGGTCCGGGATCGGCATCCACTACGCTGCCCTACATGATCTACAAGCAGGCCCTGATCGCGACAGACATCGGGCGGGCTGCCGCCGGCGGGATCATCGCCGTCATCCTCGCCAATATCGTCGCCATCTTCCTGATGCGCGGCATCGGCAAGAACCTCGACGCGTAAGGAGGACAGACCATGGCCCGCGCCGTCAGCACTCAACGGAAAGTCGCCTACACCATCGCCGCCTGGGCAGTCGGGCTGACCATTTTCTTCCCCGTCCTGTGGATGCTCCTGACCAGCTTCAAGACGGAAGCCTCCGCGGTTGCCTCGCCCCCCGAATTCTTCGGTGCCGACTGGACCCTCGAAAACTACACCGAAATCTGGGCGCGGTCGGACTATCCCCGGTTCTTCATGAACTCGGTCGTCATCTCCCTCGGCTCGACACTGCTTGGCCTCGCCATCGCCATCCCCGCCGCCTGGTCGATGGCCTTCGTCCCCGGCCGACGGACCAAGGACCTGCTGATGTGGATGCTGTCGACCAAGATGATGCCGGCGGTCGGCGTCCTGATCCCGATGTACCTCATCTTCAAGTACCTCGGCCTCTTCGACACGCGGACCGGGCTGATCGTGGTCCTGATGCTGATGAACCTGCCGATCATCATCTGGATGCTCTACACCTACTTCAAGGAAATCCCCGGCGAAATCCTTGAGGCCGCGCGGATGGACGGGGCGTCCCTGCGCAACGAGATCATCTATGTCCTGACCCCCATGGCGATCCCAGGCATCGCCTCGACCATGCTTCTCAACATCATCCTGGCCTGGAACGAGGCGTTCTGGACGATCATCCTGACCACGACGAACGCAGCGCCGCTTTCGACATTCATCATCAGCCTATCGGCCCCGCAGGGGCTGTTCTACGCGAAACTCTCGGCGGCCAGCACCATGGCCATCCTGCCGATCCTGATCCTTGGCTGGTTCAGCCAGAAACAATTGGTCCGCGGCCTGACGTTCGGCGCGGTGAAGTGAGGAGGGCACCATGGGACAGATCACGCTGAAAGCGGTCCGCAAGTCGTTCGGTGACGTCCACGTCATCCCGGGCGTTGACCTGAACATCGACGACGGCGAGTTCGTCGTTTTCGTCGGCCCCTCGGGCTGCGGCAAGTCCACCCTCCTGCGCCTGATTGCGGGCCTTGAGGACACGACCTCGGGCATCATCGCCATCGACGGCAAGGACGCGACAAGCCTTCCTCCCGCGAAGCGTGGCCTGGCGATGGTGTTCCAGTCCTATGCGCTGTACCCGCATATGACGGTGCGCAAGAACATCGCCTTCCCCCTGAAGATGGCGGGGATGTCCGAGGCCGACCAGAACGCCCGCGTCGAACGCGCGGCCAAGGTGCTGAACCTGTCCAGCTATCTCGACCGCCGTCCGGGCCAGTTGTCGGGCGGCCAGCGGCAGCGCGTGGCCATCGGGCGCGCCATCGTGCGCGAACCGGCGGCCTTCCTGTTCGACGAACCGCTGTCCAACCTCGACGCCGCCTTGCGCGTGGGCATGCGCCAGGAAATCACCGAACTGCACCAGAGCCTCAAGACCACGATGATCTACGTCACCCATGACCAGGTCGAGGCCATGACCATGGCCGACAAGATCGTGGTCCTGAACGCAGGCCGGATCGAACAGGTGGGCAGCCCCCTGACCCTGTACAACACCCCTGTGAACACCTTCGTCGCGGCCTTCATCGGCAGCCCGAAGATGAACCTGATCGAGGGGGCCGAGGCGGCGAAGCACGGGGCCAAGACCATCGGCATCCGTCCCGAACACGTCGATGTCGGCAGCGGCCCCTGGGCGGGCACGGTGATGCTGGCCGAACATCTGGGGTCGGACACCTTCCTCAAGGTCAACGCGGGCGACCTCGGCATCCTGACCGTCCGCGCGCCGGGCGAGGTGCATGTGACCCACGGCGACCGCATCAGCTTTGGCCCCCAGGCCGACAAGATGCATCGCTTCGGCGCTGACGGAAAGAACCTGGCATGAGGTTGCACGGCAAGCGCGCCCTGATCACCGGGGCCGCGCGCGGCATCGGCCTGGCCTTTGCGCGCGCCTATCTCGCCGAAGGCGCGCAGGTCTGCATCGCCGACATCAACATCACCGCCGCGCAGGCGGCGGCCTCCGGTCTGGGGCAGGGGGCCCATGCCGTCGCCATGGACGTCACGCGCCAGGACAGCATCGACGCCGCCATGGCCGAGGCGGTCGCGAAAATGGGCGGCCTCGACATCCTGGTCAACAACGCCGCCCTGTTCGATGCCGGGCCAACGGTCGAGATCACCCGCGCCACCTATGACCGGTTGTTCGCCGTCAACGTCGCGGGGTGCTTGTTCACCCTGCAGGCGGCGGCGAAACAGATGATCGCCCAAGGGTCGGGCGGCAAGATCATCAACATGGCCAGCCAGGCCGGCCGCCGGGGCGAGGGCCTCGTCATGGTCTACTGCGCCACCAAGGCCGCCGTCATCTCGATCACCCAGTCGGCGGGCCTCGACCTCATCAAGCACGGCATCAACGTCAACGCCATCGCCCCCGGCGTGGTGGAGGGCGAACACTGGGACCATGTCGACAGCCTGTTCGCGAAGCACGAGGGGCGTCCCCTGGGCGAGAAAAAACGCCTCGTCGGAGCCGCCGTGCCCATCGGCCGCATGAGCACCGCCGAAGATCTGACCGGCATGGCAATCTTCCTGGCCTCGCCCGAGGCCGACTATGTCGTCGCGCAATGCTATGGCGTCGATGGCGGCAACTGGATGGCATGACCATGAAACTTTCCGACGCGACCCTGCGCAGGCTTCCCCCCGGTGTCACCGCCCCCGCCTATGACCGGGGCAGGCTGTCGCCCGGCATCGTCCATGTCGGCTGCGGCAACTTTCACCGCGCGCATATGGCGGTCTACCTCGACGACCTGTTCGCCCTTGGCCAGGATCACGACTGGGCCATCCTGGGTGCGGGCGTGCGCGAAGGGGATGCGCGGATGCGCGACCTCCTGACCGCGCAGGACGAGCTGTCCTCCGTCATCGAACTGGCCCCCGGCGCGCAATCCGCCCGCGTCATCGGTGCGATGGTCGGCTTCCTGCCGATCGAGCCCGACAACGCCACGCTGATCGCCGCCATGGCCGAGGATGACATCCGCATCGTCTCGCTGACGGTCACCGAGGGCGGCTACTACATCGACCCGAAGACCAACACCTTCAGCCCCGCCCACCCCGACATCGCCCACGACGCCGCCAACCCCGACCGCCCGAAAACCGCCTTCGGGGCCATCGTCGCCGCGCTGAAACGACGCCGGGCCGCAGGCATCCCGCCCTTCACCGTCATGTGCTGCGACAACCTTCCGCACAACGGCCACGTCACCTCGGATGCCGTGATCGGCACTGCCCGCCTGTCCGACCCGGCCCTCGCCGACTGGATCGCCGCGAACGTCGCCTTCCCGAACAGCATGGTCGACCGCATCACCCCCGCCACCGGCCCGCGCGAACTGGCCATGGCGCGCGACCTTGGCCTTGACGACAACGCCCCCGTCACCTGCGAACCCTTCCGCCAGTGGGTGATGGAGGACAACTTTCCCACCGGTCGCCCCGCGCTGGAAAAGGTCGGCGTCACCTTCACCGACAGGGTCGATGCCTTCGAGACGATGAAGATCCGCATCCTGAACGGCGGCCACGCGATCATCGCCTATCCGGGCGGCCTCGCCGACATCGAATACGTCCATGAGGCGATGGCCGACGAGCAGATCAAGGCATTCCTCGACGCCGTGCTGACCCGCGAGGTGCTGCCGATTGTCCCCCCCGTGCCGGGCGTCCACCTGCCCGACTACAAGGCGCTGATCATCGAGCGGTTCTCGAACCCGCTGGTCGCCGACACCGTCCGCCGCCTGTGCCTCGATGGCTCGAACCGGCAGCCCAAGTTCATCGTCCCCTCGATCCGCGACGGGCTTGCGGCGGGGCGCAATGTGGACGGGCTCATCCTGCTCTCCGCGCTCTGGTGCCGCTACTGCACGGGGGTCAGCGAAAGCGGCGCGGTGATCGCGCCGAACGACCCCAACTGGGACCGCCTGACGACCCGCGCCGCCCAGGCCAGGGACCGCCCGCAGGCCTGGCTCGAGATGGCCGAGGTCTATGGCGACATGGGGCAGAACGCGACGATGGCCCAGGGCTTTGCCCGCGCGCTGACCGACGTCCATGCCCGTGGCGCGCGCACCGTGATCGCGGACTATCTCGGGACGTGACCGAAGGGCGGCCGCCGCCGCGACAAACCCCTCACGCACAGGTGCCTCCCTCTCCCCTTGGGGGAGAGGGATGGGGTGAGGGGGCGCGACTTTCGGGACATCCTGCCTTGCGTCCCCGATAGCCAGCCCCCGAAGTCTGCGCTATCGGGGGGCAGCAGCGCGCCGAAGGACCACGACATGCCCGACCATCCCCGCCCTCTGACCTGCTTCAAGGCCTATGACATCCGGGGCCGCCTGGGCATCGACATCGACGACGACATCGCCCGCCGCATCGGCCGCGCCTTTGCCCAGGTCATGCAGGCCCGCCGCGTGGTGCTGGGGCGCGACTGCCGGGCCTCGTCCGCCGCCCTTGCGGCTGCCGTGGCCGAGGGCCTGATGGCGGCGGGGGTCGAGGTGCTGGATATCGGCCTTTGCGGCACCGAAGAGGTCTACTTTGCCACTGCGCACCTCGACGCCTGTGGCGGGATCGAGATCACCGCCTCGCACAACCCCATCGACTACAACGGGATGAAGATGGTCCGGCGCGGCGCGGCCCCGCTGGACGCCGCACGCGACATGCCGGCGATTCAGGCATTGGCCGAAAGCGCGTCCTTCGCCCCCTCTGTCGCGGGGGGCCGCATTACCGATGCCGCCCATGTCCGCGCGGCCTATGTCGACTGCGTCCTGTCCTTCGTCGATGTGGCAACGCTCCGCCCCCTCACCATCCTTGTCAACGCAGGTAACGGCACCGCCGGGCCCACCTTCGATGCCCTTGCCGCAGGGCTGGCGCAGCGCGGGGCCCCCCTGCGCTTCGTGCGGATGCACCACGACCCCGACCCGACCTTCCCGAACGGCATCCCGAACCCGATGCTGCCCGAAAACCAGCCCGCCACGGCACAGGCCGTCGTGGCTGCCGGGGCCGACATGGGCGTCGCCTGGGACGGCGACTTCGACCGCTGCTTCTTCTTCGACCACCGGGGCCGCTTCATCGCGGGCGAATATGTCGTGGGCCTGCTGGCGGCGGCCTACCTGGCCAAGGAACCGGGCGCCGCCATCGCCCACGACCCCCGCGTGGTGTGGAACACGCAGGACATCGTCGCGGGCGCGGGGGGCCGTGCCGTCATGGCCCGGACCGGCCACGTCTTTCTCAAGGCCGCCCTGCGCGAAACCGGCGCGGTCTACGGTGGCGAGATGTCGGCGCATCACTATTTCCGCGACTTCATGGCCTGTGACAGCGGCATGATCCCCTGGCTGCTTGTCGCCGAACTGATCGGCCGGTCGGGCCGCACGCTCGCCGACCTGCTCGAGGCCCGCATCGCCGCCTTCCCGTCCTCGGGCGAGATCAACTTTACCGTCCCCGACACCGACGCCGCCATGGCCCGCGTCTATGCCGCCCTGGCCGACGAAGCACTGTACGAGGACCGCACCGACGGCCTCAGCCTGTCCTTCACCGACTGGCGGCTGTCCTTGCGTGCCTCGAACACCGAACCGCTGCTGCGCCTGAACGTCGAGGCGCGGGGGCGTGCCGACCTGGTGGCGCAAGCGGTGGACCGCGTCACCGCCCTGATCCGCGCGCCGTCATAGCGCGACCGGCACCCAGATCACATCGTCGATCCGGGGCGCGCCCGTCGCCAGCATGACCAGCCGGTCGAACCCCATGGCAATCCCGCTGGCTGGCGGCATGTGCGCGAGGGCTGCCAGGAACTCCTCGTCCAGCGGGTAACGCTCGCCATAGACGCGCGACTTCTCGTCCATCTCCAGGCCAAAGCGGCGGCGTTGTTCGGCGGGGTTCGTCAGCTCGCCGAACCCGTTGGCCAGTTCCACCCCGCAGGCATAGACCTCGAACCGCTCGGCCACGCGCGGGTCGTCGGCGGCGGGACGGGCCAGCGCCGCCTCGGCCGCCGGATAGCGGTCGAGCACGGTCATCCGGCCAAGCCCCAGATGCGGCTCGACCTTTTCGGACAGGGCGCGCGACACCATGTCCGACCAGGTGTCATCTGCCGCCCGCCGGACCCCCGCCGCATCCAGCATCGGCCCGAGGCGCGCGGCATCCCCCGCCCCGTCCGGCCCGATGGTGGCCAGAAGGTCGATCCCCGCATGGTGCCCGAACGCCTCGGCCACCGAGAGCCGCTCGAAGGCCGCGAAGGGGTCGCAGGTGCGGTCGCGGTAGCGCAGAACGGCAGCCCCCGCCGCCTGCGCCGCCAGCCGCAGGCAGGCCGCGCAATCGTCCATCAGTACGCCATAGTCCTGCCCCACACGGTACCATTCCAGCATGGTGAACTCGGGGGAATGCAGCGCCCCCCGCTCGCGGTTGCGCCAGACATGGGCGAAGGCGGCGATCCGGGTTTCGCCCGCCGCCAGCAGCTTTTTCATCGCGAACTCAGGGCTGGTGTGCAGGTACATCGTCCGGCGCGCGGCGTCGGTGCCGATGGCCTCGGTGGCAAAGGCGTGCAGATGCGCCTCATTGCCCGGACTGACCTGCAATGCCACCGGATCAACCTCGGTGAACCCCTCCGCCGCCAGCCACCCCCGCAGCGCCGCCTGGATGCGGTTGCGCGCCAACAGCAGCGGGCGGCGGTCGGCATGGCGGGCGGCGTCCCACCAGGGCAGGTCAGGGGTCATGGCGGGGGTCATGGCGGGCTACACTCTGGCGAAGACGCGCGGGATGGGGTAGAGGCGCGGGGAACAGGCCGCCCTCCTAGGGGGCGGCAACGGAAACCACAAGGAACCGCGCCCGTGAAAGTCATCGCCTCCTCGCTCCGCAAGGGCAATGTCGTCGACCTTGACGGCCGTCTCTATGTCGTGCTGTCCGCCGAGAACTTCCACCCCGGCAAAGGCACGCCCACCACCAGCGTCGACATGCGGCGCATCTCGGACGGGGTGAAGGTGGCCGAACGCTGGCGCACCACCGAGATGGTGGAAAAGGCCACGGTGGACGAGCGCGGCTATGATTTCCTGTACGCCGACGCCGAGGGGTACCACTTCATGGAACCCGAGACCTACGAGCAGATCGCCGTGCCCGAGGATGTGGTGGGCGAGGGCCGCGTCTATCTGACCGAAGGGATGCGGGTGTACCTCAAGACCTTCGAGGGTGTGGCCATCGCCATCGAATACCCCCAGAAGGTGACCGTCGAGATCACCGAGACCGAACCCGTGGTCAAGGGCCAGACCGCCAGCAGTTCCTACAAGCCCGCGATCTGCTCGAACGGGCTGCGCGTGATGGTCCCGCCGCACATCGGGGCCGGCGTGCGGATCGTGATCAACACCGAAGACAATTCCTACGTCGGGCGCGACAAGGACTGACGTGGTTCCGGGGCCTTCGGGGGCCTCCCGCCGCTCGGTCGCGCACAAGGCTTCGCCTTGTGCTGCTTCTCGCTGTTGGGCCGGGCAAGGGGGCAAGCCCCCTTGGACCCCCCGGCACCCCTGTCTGCGGCCCCTGCGCGGGTGGCAGGGGGGCGCTGCCCCCCGGCTTCGCCTCCCCCGGGATATTTGGGGACAGAAGAAGGCCAGTACAAACCGGGTTCGCGCTTCTTCTGTCCCCAAGTATCCTCGGGGGGTGAGCGCGGCACGCGCGAGGGGGGCGGACAGCCCCCCTTTTTCGCGCCGCAGGCGCGCCCGGCCCAACAGTGAGGAGCAGCGCAAGGGCGAAGCCCTTGCGCGCGACCGAGCGGCGGGAGGCCCGGTTGGCCGATGGAGCCGCGTCAGGACAGGCTTTGCGGCTGGCCGCTGCGGGCGGCGGTCTCGGCGGTGTCGAGCAGGCGCTGCAGCTCTGCGCCCCGCGCAAAGCTCGGGTCCGGCGCCGCCTCGCCCCGGATCGCGGCGATGAAGCGGTCGTAGACCGTGGGCACCGGCGGGCAGTCGATCTCGCGCCATATCGCGGTTTCCAGGTCGGGGGCGATGCAGGCCCGCAAGGAACTGAGCCCGCGTTCGAACAGCACCTCCAGCCCCCCCGCGTCACCGTAAAGCCGCAGCGCCAGGTCGTTCAGGTGGCCGGGGGCAAAGCGGGTGGCGGCGACGGTGGCGAGCGCCCCGTTTGCCAGCCGCAACTGCAACGTCGCGCTGTCGTTGGCATCCAGCACATAGTCGCCGATCCGTCCGCCAACGGCCTTGTCGAAGGTGGCCAGCTGGCAGGCCACCTGCGCCACGCCCAGCCCGGCGGCAAAGGTGGCGAAGTCGAGGATGTGGATGCCGACGTCGCCCAGCACGCCCTTTGACCCATGTGCGGTGGACAGCCGCCAGAGCCATTGCGGTTCGCTCTTCCAGTCGCCCCAGGCGGGTTGCGCCAGCCAGCTTTGCAGATAGCTGGCCTCGAGGTGCCGCACGGCGCCGATCTGTCCCCGCGCGACCATGGCAGCCGCCTCGATCAGCGCAGGCACCGAGCGATAGGACAGGTTCACCATCCCCACCACCCCCGCCGCCGCCGCCGCGTCGGCCATCGCCTGTGCATCGGCAGCATTGGTGGCCAGCGGCTTTTCGCACAGCACGTGCTTTCCCGCGGCCAGGCAGGGCATCGTCGTCGCGAAATGCGCGGCGTCGGGGGTCACGTTCGTCACCGCGTCGAACCGGCCCCAGTCCAGTGCCTCTTCCAGCGTGGCAAAGCCGCGCGCGATGCCATGCGCCGCCCGGAAGGCCGCCAGCACAGGGGCGCGCGAGTCGATCCCGGCCACCACCTTCACCCCCTTGATCGCGGCAAAGGCGCGGGCGTGGTTCGCGGCCATGCCGCCGGTGCCCAGGATCGCCAGCCGGATCGTCACCGCAACCCTTCCTCGCCGTCGGCATGCAGGCGCGGGCCGCGCACCGTCACCGGCTCGGGGGCCTTGTCGGCCGGCACGTTCGGCGCGGCGGTCGGATCGGCGATGCGGGGGGCCGGGTTGTGCGCCCAGTGGCAGGCGTTCTTCAGCACGCGCTGCACGTTCGGGTCGTGATAGGTCGGATAGGTCTCGTGGCCGGGACGGAAATAGAAGACCTTCCCCGCCCCCCGCCGCCAGGTGAGGCCCGAGCGGAACACCTCGCCGCCCTGGAACCACGACACGAACACCGTCTCGATCGGTTCCGGCACGCCGAAAGGCTCGCCGTACATCTCTTCGTGTTCCAGCTCGAACTGGTCGGGCAGGCCTGCGGCAATCGGATGGCCGCGCGCGGTCAGCCACAGCCGCTCGCGCTCGCCCGCCTCGCGCCAGGTCAGGTTGCAGGGCGTGCCCATCAGCCGCTTGAACGGTTTGGCGAAGTGGGCGGAATGCAGCGCGATGAAGCCCATGCCCCCCCAGACGGCCTCGACCACCCGCTCGGCCACGGCATCGGCCACCTCGCCATGCGCGGCATGGCCCCACCACACCAGGACATCGGTCGCGGTCAACCGTGCCGCCGTCATCCCGTGCTCGGGGTCCTGCAGCGTGGCGGTCGCGACCGACAGGCCCGGATCGTCCGACAGGCCCGCCGCGATGGTGCCGTGCATGGTCTGGGGGTACACCCCCGCGACCACCGCATTCCTGCGCTCGTGGACGTTCTCGCCCCAGACGGTGACGCGGACGGTCATTCCCCGGCGACCCGGCGGCCATCCCGCATCTCGGTCAGCATCGCCTTGATCTGCTTGACATCCTCGTCGATCATCGCGATCCGCATCTCGCTCGAGACCTCGGTGATGGAAACGCCCTGTTCGGCCATCTCCTCGCGCACCTCGTCTTCCTTTGCCTTTTCCATCGCGTCCACGATGATGCCGAACAGGAGGTTCAGCGTGGTGAAGTTGGTGAAGATGATGAAGATGACAAAGAACATCCAGGCGCGCGGATGTTCGACCATCACCGATGCCGCGATGGTGTTCCAGCCTTCCAGCGTCATCAGCTGGAAGAGCGTGAAGAAGGTGGTACCGAGGTCACCGAAGTTTTCCGGCGAGGTCTCGCTGAACAGGTTCACGCCGATGATCGCCGCGACGTAGTACATGATGAAGAGGATGCCCGCGACGGAGGCTCCGCCCGGCAAGGCACCGAACATCCCGTTGATCACCCGCCGCATCGACGGCACCGCCGTCGCCAGCCGCAAGAGCCGCAGCACGCGCAAAGCCCGCAGCACCGACAGCGTTCCGGTATTGGGCAAGAGCGCGATGGCAACCACGGCGAAGTCGAACACATTCCATCCGTCGCGGAAGAAGCGCATCCGATAGACGATCAGCTTCATCGAGATCTCGACGATGAAGATGGTGAGGCAGACGTTGTCCAGGATCTGAAGCACCGCCAGCACGCCCGCAGGCAGGTCCAGCGTCAGCAGGCCAAGCACCATCGCGTTGACCAGGATGACGCCGATAATGAACCATTGGAAACGGCTGTCGTTGATCAGCCTTTCGATCGAAACCATGACTTCAATCTCCGTATTCTGTCCCGATGAAACGCCGGGGCGGCTTTGTGCCGCGGCCCCTTGCCGCATTTCATGGCCGGACCCTAGCATGCCAACACGCGCTGCCGCATCCCTTTTCTGCGATCCGAGGATCCCGTCCGCGACTGCTGTCGCTTCCTTGGGCACCCTCGCCGGCCTGGCCCGCCACGGGATCCACCCCGATCCGCGATCCCGCGATGGGGGCGATGGTCAGGCGTCGGTCCAGCCCTGCGCGCAGGTCTTGAGGTGGCTCAGGAAGGCCTGCACCTTGCGCGTCCGGTGCAGGTCCACATGCGTCACGATCCACAAGGGCGAATCCCACTCGGGCCGGGGCGGCATGACCTGTACCAGCCCCGGATCCCCCGCCGCCCGGCGCGGCGCGACAAAGCCGAGGCCCGCCCCCGCCCGCACCGCCGCCTCGGACGCCTCGGGTTCGGTGCTGCGGAAGGTCAGCGCCTCGGGCGGGACGTTGGCCCGCAACCAGCGATAGAAGGGCGCGCGGCTTTCGGCGTTGTCGGCCACGACAAAGCGGTGCGCGGCAAACTCTTCGGGGCCGGAGGGCCGGCCATGCCGCGCCACATACCCGGTCGAGGCATAAAGGCCCGACCGCAGCCGCACCAGCGACTGCACCACATAGTCGGGCTCTTGCGGCATGGCACCCGCGCGGATCGCCACATGCGCCTCGCCGAAGTCCAGCCGGAACACGCGCAGGTCGCTCAGGTAGCGCAGGATGACGCCGGCATGGGCCTCCTGGAACCCGGCCAGCACCGGGGCCAGCAGGTCGGCGATCCCCGAGATCGAGGTGACGATCAGCTCGCCCGTCACCATCTCGCCCTGGCCCTTGATGCGGCTGACCAGCTGCGCGAACTTCTCTTCGGTCACCTGCGCCGTGGCCAAGAGGTCGCGCCCCGCCTCGGTCGGCGTATAGCCGCGCGCGTGGCGCTGGAACAGGCGCACGCCCAGGCGCTTTTCCAGCGCGTCGATGTGGCGGATGACCGTGGCATGGTGGACGCCCAGCAATTCCGCCGCGCCCGACACCGTGCCCAGCCGCGCCACCTGGAAGGCGGTGCGAATCTCGTCCCAGTTATCCATCTTGCGGGTCCATCTGCCGATTTGCATAGGTGCGGCAGGCGGTGCCGCCTGCGCAAGGGGGTCGGCACGCCCGGGCACCGGGGGATCGCATGAAGATCAGGGAAAACACGGCGCAGCGGCTGCGCCTGTCGGGGTTTCCCTTCGGCCTCGCGGTCGCCCTGTCCTGCGTGATCGCGGTGCCCTGCCTGATGGCCTTTGGCTATTTTCGCGCGGGCATGCTGGTGCCGGGCTTCTTTCTGGCAGGCGTCGCGCTCTTGCTGCTTGTCGGCTGCTTCGGGGTGTTCGTGCGCCACCGCAGCGTCACCTTCGACCAGGCGGCGCAGACGGTGACGGTGGTCGAACGCGGTGTCCTCGGGATCAGGCGGCAGGTCCGCCCGATCAAGGGCTTGCAGGGGGCCACGGTGCAGGCCAAGGTCGTCCGGGCGCAGTCGAACACCGCCCATGCCCGGGGGCGCCGACCCAGGGACCGCCGCATCTTCCGCCCGGCGATGGTGTTTGTCGGCGGCCGCACCGAACCGATATACGAAGACTATGCAGGAGGCGACGCGGCCTCGGTGATCGCGGCGGCACTCAACGGCTGGATGGGCCTTGACCCGCTGCTGCAACGCCCCGCCGCCCAGGGCTGACGGCTCAACCAAAGGCCCCCGCCGGGTCGTGGTCGGCGCAGAAGGCCGCCAGCCGTTCCAGGTCGGTCCGCCGCCAGCGCTGCCTGGCGGGGCCGGCATTGTCGAAGGTCAGCGTGGCCGCGACCGTGACCCACAGCTTGCCCGCCGCCGTCCGGGCCAGATCGGCCGGGTCGGGCCGCACCGTGATGCCATGGGCCGCCAGCGCCTCGGCATAGGTCCCCAGCAGCCCCCGTTCCGCGCGCCGCCGCAGGGCAGGGGGCAGCGACGAGATCATGAGATACCCCACATCCCCCAGCCCCGCGCCCCAGCCGGTCATCTGCCAGTCCAGCAGCATCGCCCCCTCGCCCGAAAACCGCAGGTTGTCGGCCTGCGCATCGCCGTGCAGGCGCGTCGGCGGGCCACCCCGCGCCAGCCGCGCCAGCGCCGCCTCGGGGTCCGCCGCGATCCGGTCGCCCAAGGCGCGCAGCGCATCCGGCAGCGTCCCCTCCGGCATGGTGCGGGCGACATGGTCCAGGTAGGCGGGCCACAGCCCCTCGAAGGGAAACGCCCGCTGCAACGCCTGCTCACCGCCCGGCGTCTCGGCCCGGTCCCAACACCGGGCGTGCAGAACGGCCAGCGCCCGCAGGGCGGCACCCGCCTCGGGCAGCCCAAGCCCCGCCTGAAAGGGCAGGGCACGATGGCCGCCCAGGTCCTGCAACAGCAAGAGGCTCGCCCCCGTCGCCGCGTCGCGCAGGGCCAGCGGACAGGACGGCACCGGCAGGCCCGCATCGCCATGGGCCGCATAGAATGCCACCTCGCGCGCGTTCGCCGCCGCCATCCGGCCTGCGTCGCCTGCGCCCGCGGGCGACAGCTTGGCCACCAGCGTGGACGGCCCCGCCCCGCCATGGTCCAGCGTCAGCCGGAACAGGCGGCACCCCGAAAACCCCTCGTCCTGCCCGATCCGCGCGGCCCGCACCCCGGTCACGTCCAGGCCGGGCAGGGCCGCGTTCAGCCAGTCGGGCACAAGGTCGTCAACTGACCTGGGCAGGGGCACGCGCGCCGGGGGCATGAAAGGCTCCGCTTCGGGATGGGCAGCGGCGATAGCATGATCGCCGTCCGGGGGCCACCTCCCGCCCCCTTGAACCGCGTGCCCCGGTCGTGCATCACAACAGGCGAATGCCAGCCCCGGACCCGCGCAATGACTCGCCTCTGCCACATCGAGATCGACGAGCGGGGCCTCGCGCGGCCCACGCCCGAGATCGAACAGGAACGCCGCGTGGCGATCTTCGACCTCTTGGAGGACAACGCCTTTGCCCTGCCGCAGCGCGACGGTCGGTCCGCGCCCGACGGCCCCTACCGGCTGGTGCTGGCCATCCGCGAGGGGCGCCTGGTGTTCGACATCGCCACCGAAGCCACCGCCAAGGTGACCGAGTTCCACCTGTCGCTCGGCCCCTTCCGGCAGGTGGTGAAGGACTATTTCCAGATCTGCGAGAACTACTACGACGCGGTGAAACGCCTGCCCCCCAGCCAGATCGAGGCCATCGACATGGCCCGGCGCGGCATCCACAACGAAGGCGCGCGCGTGCTGCAGGAACGGCTGGACGGCAAGGCGCAGGTCGATACCGACACCGCCCGCCGCCTGTTCACCCTGATCTGTGTCCTGCACTGGGGTTGATGTTGGCCGATTTCCCCCAGTCGGTGCTGTTCTGCTGCGATCACAATGCCGTCCGCTCGCCCATGGCCGAGGGCCTGATGAAAAAGTTCTACGGCACCCGCGCCTATGTCCAGTCGGCGGGGGTCCGCAACGACATGGAGATCGACGGATTTTCCATCAGCGTCTGCAAGGAGATGGGGATCGAGCTGTCGCGCCACCGCTCGCGCAGCTTTGAAGAGATGGAACAATGGGGCGATGACCTGTCGCAGTTCGACCTGATCGTCGCCCTGTCGCCCGCCAGCCAGCGCATGGCGCTGGAACTGACGCGCTACCACCACCTCGACATCGAATACTGGCCGATCCTCGATCCCACGGGCCTGGGTGACGGGCGCGACGCGAAACTCGGGGCCTACCGTCAGGCCCGCGACCAGATCCGCGACCGCATGCTGGCCCGCTTCGGCCCGCCGTCCGAGGCGCAGGTCTGACGGCCAGACCCGCTCGGCACGCGTGACCGCCTCATCCCGCCGAGTGACAGGTCGTCATACGCATGTTACGATTCTGTGCATGCGCGCCCCCCTTGCCCTTGCCCTGCTTGCCCTTCTGCCCGGCCCGGCGCGCGCGACCACGCCGATTGCCGAGGTCATCTGCGGCCCGCGCGCCGACATCGAGCAGCGCCTGACCCGCCAGTACCGCTCGGGCCTGACCGGCACCGGCATCCGCGACCCCGAATCGGTCGTGGAAATCTGGGCCGACCGGCAGGGCCGCTGGACCCTGGTCCAGCGCAACGCCAACGGCACCAGCTGCATCCTTGCCATGGGCGAAGACTGGGCCACCGTCGACCCGGCCTGACCCGCGTCCGTCCCCGTTCCGAAACGTATTGTCACGAATCGCAATCCGTGCGAACCGTTCTGCAATCGTATGCAAAGCCCCCAGCCCCGCCACAGGAGCAGCCATTGGCCGAGATCGTCCTGCGCAACCTGTGCAAGCGGTGGGGCACCTTCACCGGGGTGGACAACGTCAACCTGACGATTGCCGACCGCGAATTCCTGGTGCTGCTGGGTCCATCGGGCTGCGGCAAGACCACCACGATGCGCATGATCGCGGGACTCGAGGATGCCACGTCGGGCGACATCCTGATCGGCGGGCGGCGGGTCAACGACCTGGAACCGAAAGACCGCGACATCGCCATGGTGTTCCAGTCCTATGCGCTCTATCCGAACCTGACCGTCTACGACAACATCCGCTTCCCCCTGAAGGTCCGCCGCATCCCCGTGGCCGAACATGACGCCCGCGTGCGCCGCGCCAGCGCCATGGTGGAACTGGACGATTTCCTGCACCGCCGCCCGTCCGAACTGTCGGGCGGCCAGCGCCAGCGCGTGGCGCTGGCCCGCGCCATCGTGCGCCAGCCGGCGGTGTTCCTGATGGACGAACCGCTGTCGAACCTCGACGCGAAACTCCGCGTCAGCACGCGCGCCCAGATCAAGAACCTGTCCCACGAACTGAAGGTCACGACCATCTACGTCACCCACGACCAGATCGAGGCGATGACCCTGGCCGACCGCGTGGTGGTGATGAAGAAGGGCCTGGTGCAGCAGGTCGGCACGCCGACCGACATCTACGATCGCCCCGCCAACACCTTTGTCGCCAGCTTCATCGGCAACCCGGCGATGAACCTGATGAATGGCACCGTCACCGGCGGCACCTTCACGGGCGACAGCGTGCGCGTCGAGGGCCTGGCGGCCGCCGACGGCCCGGTCACGCTGGGCTTCCGCGCCGAGGATGCCGCCGTCGCCGCCCCGGGCGCGACGGGGGGCGCGATCGCGGCCCCGGTCTACACGATGGAGCTTCTGGGCGATGCCACCATGGTCACGGTCCGGGCGGGGGGCGCGCTGGTGGCCGTCAAAGCGCACAAGGACTACCGCGCCGACATCGGCCAGCCCGTCGCCCTCCACCTGCCCGCCGCCGCCTGCCACCTGTTCGATACAGCGACCGGCGCGCGGCTTGCCACCTGAACGGCCAAAGGAGACCCCCAGATGACCCTCACCCGGCTCAAGACAGCCAAGCCCGAGGGCGAGCGGGCCGAGGATGACGCCCGCGTCCGCGCCACGGTCGAGGGCGTCCTGGCCGACATCGCGGCACGGGGCGACGCGGCGGTGCGCGACCTCAGCATCAGGTTCGACCGCTACGACCCGCCGTCCTTCCGCCTGACCCCGTCCGAGATCGAGGCGGCAGTGTCGAAGGTATCGGTGCGCGACCTGGACGACATCCGCTTCGCGCAAGACCAGATCCGCCGCTTCGCCCAGGCGCAGCGCGCCTCCATGGCCGACATCGAGGTCGAAACCCTGCCCGGCGTCATCCTCGGCCATCGCAACATCCCCGTGCAATCGGTCGGCTGCTATGTGCCCGGCGGCAAGTTCCCCATGGTGGCATCGGCCCACATGTCGGTGCTGACCGCCGCCGTCGCGGGCGTGCCCCGCATCGTCGCCAGTGCCCCCCCGGTCAAGGGCGCGCCGCACCCCGCCATCGTCGCCGCCATGCACCTGGGTGGGGCGCATGAAATCTATGTCCTCGGCGGGATGCAGGCGGTGGGCGCGATGGCCGTCGGCACCGAAACCATCGCCCCCGTCGACATGCTGGTCGGCCCCGGCAACGCCTATGTCGCCGAAGCCAAGCGCCAGCTCTACGGTCGCGTCGGCATCGACCTCTTCGCAGGGCCAACCGAGACCATGCTGATCGCCGACGACACCGTCGATGCCGAGCTTTGCGCGACCGACCTGCTGGGCCAGGCCGAGCACGGTTACAACTCGCCCGCCTGCCTGCTGACCACCTCGCGCAAGCTGGCCGAGGCGACGCTGGCCGAGGTGGACCGCCTGCTGGCGATCCTGCCCACGGCAGATACCGCCGCCGTTTCCTGGCGCGACTACGGCGAGGTGATCCTGTGCGACAGCCATGACGCGATGCTGACCCTCGCCAACGAAATGGCCTATGAACACGTGCAGGTGATGACCGACCGCGACGACTGGTACCTCGACCGCATGCACAGCTACGGCGCGCTGTTCCTCGGCCCCCGCACCAACGTGGCCAACGGCGACAAGGTCATCGGCACCAACCATACCCTGCCCACCCGCCGCGCTGGCCGCTACACCGGCGGGCTGTGGGTCGGCAAGTTCCTGAAAACCCACAGCTACCAGCGCATCCTGACGGATGATGCGGCGGCGATGGTCGGGGCTTACGGGTCACGCCTGTGCCTGCTGGAAGGCTTCGTCGGCCACGCCGAGCAATGCAACATCCGCGTGCGCCGGTACGGCGGGCGGAACGTGCCCTACGGGATGGCGGCGGAATAGATGTCAGACGAGGCGGATCAGACCGGGATAGGACGGCAGTTTCCGGTCGGCAGTGACAAAGGTCATGTCTTCGGTCAGGGCCTGTGCAATCAGGATACGGTCGAACGGGTCCTTGTGGATCGGCGGCAGTTCGGCGATCGGCAGGACATGGTCGGCAAAGACGGGCAACTCGGTGAAGGGCGTCTGTCTCAGGACAGAAAGTATCTCGCCCGGCGGCACCGCAAAGTCCGGTCGACCCAGGCCGAACTTGATCGAAACCTCCCAGACGCTGACCGTGCTCCAAGATACATCGTTACCTGGGTCGGACAGCATGTTCAGCGCGGCGACAGGCAACTGCCGCCGGTCGGTCGCAAACCATATCCAGAGCTGTGTGTCGAACAGCAGCCTCACGGTTCGAGGTCGAACAGCTTTTCGATCTCGTCATCGGCGAAATGGTCAAAGTCGTCCGGGACGCGGAACTTGCCCTCCAGCGCCCCCAGCATGGCCAGCCGCGACGGTTTGACCCCGTCCGCGTCCAACGCCACCACCTTGACCATCGGCTTGCCCGCCTTGGCGATGATGAACCCCTCGCCCCTGGCCGCCGCCTCGACCAGGCGCGACAGGTGGGTCTTGGCTTCGTGGATGTTGACCTGGCGCATGGCCGCCCCTCATGGACTTAGTCCACTGAACTTAGTCCACCGGACCAGTCCATGCAAGTGACCCTTCCCCGCACCCCCTCCTTCCGCCTCGACCATCGCTGGGCGTTGGTCACCGGCGCATCCTCGGGCATCGGCCTCGGGGTTGCGGCGGCCCTCGCCGACGCGGGCGCATCGGTCACCATGGTCGCGCGCGGCGAACCCGCCCTGACCGCCGCCCGCGATGCCATCCGCGCCGCCGGCGGGCAGGCGGACACGCTGCCCCTCGACATCACCGACCTTGACGCCACGGCGCAGGCTGTCGCCACCCGTGGCCCCTTCGACATCCTCGTCAACGCGGCGGGCCTCGCGCGCCATTCCCCCGCCCTCGACACCACACCCGCCGATTATGACGACGCCATGGGCCTCAACCTGCGGGCCGCCTATTTCCTCACGCGCGAGGTGGCGCGCGGCCTGATCGCCGCCGGGAAACCCGGCAGCCTCATCAACATCTCGTCCCAGATGGGCCACGTCGGCGGCCCCGACCGCGCCGTCTATGCCGCCACGAAACACGCGCTGGAAGGCATGACCAAGGCCATGGCCATCGAATGGGGCCCCCACGGCATCCGCGTCAACACCCTGTGCCCCACCTTCATCCGCACACCCCTGGCCGAACAGACGCTGCAAAACCCCGAGCGACGCCAGTGGATCCTGTCCAAGATCAAGCTCGGCCGCGTGGGCGAGGTCCAGGACATCATGGGTCCCGTGGTGTTCCTGGCCTCGGATGCCGCCGCCCTGGTCACCGGCACGCACCTGCTGGTCGACGGCGGCTGGACCGCCGAATGATTCCTTACCCTGCAAGAGGCCCCGCATGACCCCGCAAGAGATGGAAACCCGCATCGTCCGCTACGGCGACCTGCGCCCCTGCAAGACCGCGTTCATCGACGCCCACACGCCAGGGTCGGACCAGAAGGAAAACTTCACCATCATCGGCGGCGGCGTCAGCGAATCCGCCGATCAGCATGTCCACATCACGGGCACCCCCGGCTTCAACATCGGCGCGGCGGGCCAGCCGCCCAAATGCCGCAACTCGCTGCACAGCCACCGCACGGCGGAAGTGTTCTTCGCGCTTAAGGGCCGCTGGCGGTTCTTCTGGGGCCGCTGGGGCACCGCAGGCGAGGTCGTTCTGGAAGAGGGCGACATCATCAACATCCCCACCGGCATCTTCCGGGGGTTCGAGAACATCGGCACCGACTACGGCATGATCATGGCCATCCTCGGCGGCGACGATGCGGGCGGCGGCGTGATCTGGGCCCCCCAGGTGATCGAGGATGCCGCGGATCACGGGCTGGTCCTGGGCGCGAACGGCAAGCTCTATGACCGCAAGAAGGGCGCGACCCTGCCGCCGGGCGTCGGGCCCATGCCCCTTCTGACCGACGAAGAACTCAGCGCCTTCCCCGAACCCACCACCGCAGACGTGGTGCCGAACCACGTCGCCCGCTACTGGGACCTGATGGCCCTGGCCGACCGCAAGCCCGCCCTCGTGATCGGCGACAAGGGCAAACTGCGCGACCGCCCCGGCTTCGAGGTGGGCTTCGTCACGCGCGGCTCGGCCAGCGACCAGTTCCACAGCCACGACCGCCCCTCGGTCCTGATGCCGATGCGCGGGCACTGGCGGCTGACCTGGCCCGAAGGCTCGGCGGTGCTGAACCCCGGCGACACCTGCCTTGTCCCCGCCGACCTGCCCCACGCCGCCGTCCCCTCGATGACCGGCGAGGCCAGCCTCTACCACGTCGTCGGCACCGACGACCCGCCGGGCGCGACCGGCCGCCTGCTGTAACGCCACACCCGGAGCCCCCCCGATGTCCCTCCTCGCCACCCACGTCGGCAGCCTGCCCCGCAGCCAGCCCGTCGTCGATTTCCTCTTCGCCCGCGAACGGGGCGAACCCTATGACGCGCAGGCCTTCGACGCCTGCATGGCCGATGCGGTGATGACCCTGGTCGCCCGCCAGAAAGCGGCGGGCATCGACATCGTCTCGGACGGCGAGACCTCCAAGATCAGCTACGCCACCTACGTCAAGGACCGCTACACCGGGTTCGACGGCGACAGCCCGCGCAACGCGCCCGCCGACCTGAAGCTGTTCCCCACCTTCCTCGACCGGCTGGCCAAGGCGGGCGGCACCGCGAAATACGCCCGGCCCCAGTGCACGGGCGAGGTGCGCTCCAAGGGGCAGGGCGAACTGGGCAAGGACATCGCCGCACTCAAGGCCGCGATGGCCGCGCACGGGGTGACGCGCGGCTTCATGAACGCGGCCTCGCCCGGCGTCATCGCGCTGTTCCTGCCGAATGCGCACTACCCCACGCGCGAGGCCTATCTGGCCGCCCTCGCCGATGCCATGCGCGACGAATACCGCACCATCCTGGACGCAGGCCTGGACCTGCAGCTCGACTGCCCCGACCTGGCGCTCAGCCGCCACATGCTGTTCACCCACCTGACCGACAGCGAATTCCTGGTCGTCGCCGCCACCCATGTCGAGGCGCTGCGCCACGCCCTGCAGGGCCTGCCGCAGGACCGCATCCGCCTGCACATCTGCTGGGGCAACTACGAAGGCCCCCATGTCTGCGACATCGACATGGCGGCGGTGTTCCCCCTGCTGATGTCCGTCCCCGCCCGCTATGTCCTGTTCGAGACGGCGAACCCCCGCCACGGCCACGAATGGGCGGTCTTCCGCGACCGTGCGCGCGACATCCCCGACGACAAGGTGCTGGTGCCGGGGGCCGTTGATACCACCACGAACTTCGTCGAACACCCCGACCTCGTGGCGCAGCGGCTGACCCGCTTCACCGACATCGTGGGCCGCGACCGCGTGATCGCCGGGTCCGACTGCGGCTTCGGCACCTTCGCCGGTTTCGGCGCGGTCGACCCCGAGATCGCCTGGGCCAAGCTTGCCACCCTCAAGGAGGGCGCGCGCCGCGTGGCATGACCCCCCTCGTCCTGATCCCCGGCATGATGTGCGACGCGCGGATGTGGGGCGACCTGGCTCGCCATCTGTCGCCGCGCACCGTGATCCACGCCCTGCCCGTGGCCCACGACACGATGGCCGCCCTCGCCGCCGACGTACTGGCCACAGCCCCCCCGCGTTTCGCCCTCGCGGGCCTTTCGATGGGCGGCATCGTCGCGATGGAGGTGCTGCGCCAGGCCCCGACCCGTGTGGAACGGCTGGCGCTTCTCGACACCAACCCGCTGGCCGAGGCCCCCGAGGTACAGGCCCGCCGCGCCCCCCAGATCGCCCGCGCGCTGGCCGGGGGCCTCACCGCGGTCATGCGCGACGAGATGAAGCCGAACTACCTGGCTCCCGGGCCGGGGCAGGGGGCGGTGCTCGACCTCTGCATGGCCATGGCGCTGTCATTGGGGCCCCAGGTCTTCGCCCGCCAGTCGCGCGCGCTGCGCGACCGCCCCGACCAGCAGCCCACGCTTGCCGCCTTCCGTGGCCCCGCGCTGGTGCTGATGGGGGCCGAGGACCGGCTCTGCCCGCTGGACCGGCACGAACGGATGCACGCGCTGATGCCGCAGTCGCGGCTGGTGGTGATCGAGGGTGCCGGGCACCTGCCGACGCTGGAGAAACCGGTCGAGTCGATGCGCCACCTCGGGGCCTGGCTCGTACAGGACTGAAGCGGACTCCCCCGCGACAAGCCGGTTTCCGCACGGAAACCGCGTCCGAAATCCACGTGGATCTCGGTCCGGAAAACACGTGTTTTCCGCCTTCCTCCGCCGGATCAGCCCCGCCACATCCGCGAAAACACCCCGTCCCGCTTCACCAGCCCATGGTACGCCGCCGCCCCCACATGCATCAGGATCAGCGCGAACAGCGCAAAGCGCGCCGTGCCGTGAACGCCCTTCGCGGTTTCCGCCAGCGTCTTGGACGATGGCACCAGCGACGGCACGCCCAGGGCATCGAGGCCCTCCAGCGGAAACCCCGCCGCCTTGACCCGGATGTACCCCGACACCGCCATCACGATCACCAGCCCGTACAGCAGCCCGTGCGTCAGGTGCGCGACCGTTTTCTGCCAGCCCGGCATGTGGTCGGGCAGGGGCGGTGCGGGGTTGGCCACGCGGTAGGCCAGCCGCGCCAGCACCAGAAGCAGGATGATCACGCCCACGTTCTTGTGAAAGATGTACAGCATGTCCTGCGTGCCGCGGGCCAGCCCCTCCTGCACCATGGTCAGGCCCACCGGAAAGGTCGCGATGACCAGGATCGCGGTCAGCCAGTGCAGGACCCGCGCGGCGGGCTTGTAGGGGGTCGGGGCGGTCATGGCGGTCTCCGGGGCAGGGCGCTGCAATGGCGCGCAGCCTAGTTTGCGCAGGGCGATTTGCAAGCGGCGCGGGCAGCAGCCGCCGACGCCCCCGTTTTCCCCGCTCACGGCCCGCACCGCCCTCGGCCACAACGGGCCGGGGCGCAGCGTATCCCCCGTTCTGCGTGGATGAGCGGCCGGAGGCGAGGTCCGCGCCCAACGCCTCCGATATCCCGCCGGACGCGGCGGCAACCGCCCCGACACCTTGCCCGGCTTTCTTGACAGTCCCGCGCCGAAGCGGATTGATCGCGGCATGGACCGGGCCGCAGCACAGGACATCACCGACGGACCGGCGGCGCGCGGCACGGTCCGGGCCTTTGCGGCCCTGGCCGCCGGGATGACCCTGCTGCTGGCCGCGGCCCTGGCGCTGATCCTGCCCGTCCGGGGCGCGGCCCTCGGAACCTTCGTCCTCGCGGCGGTGGCAGGGCTTGCCATGCACGGCATGACACGAACCTACCGCCACCCCAGGCTCGGGCTGTGCAATGCCGTGACGCTGGTGCGGGCCGCCCTGACGGCGGGGCTGGCGGCGGCGCTGGCGGCACCGGGCGTGCCCGCCTGGGGCCTTGTCGCCGTCGCCGCCACGGCGCTGGCGCTGGACGGCGTCGACGGCTGGCTCGCGCGCCGCGAGGGCCTGCAGTCCGCGTTCGGCGCGCGCTTCGACATGGAGGTCGATGCCCTGCTGGCCCTCGTGCTGGCGCTGCTGGCGCTGACCCTGGCCAAGGCCGGGCCGTGGGTCCTGCTCCTCGGCGGCCTGCGCTACGGCTTCGTCGCGGCCAGCCTGGCGCTGCCCTGGCTCGGGGCGGCGCTACCGCCCCGCGCGGCGCGCAAGACGGTCTGCGTGATCCAGATCGCCACCCTGACAGCACTTCTGGCCCCGCCCGTCGTGCCGCCCCTGTCGCTGGCGCTGGCCGCCATGGCCACGGTCCTGCTCGTGGCCTCCTTCGCTGTGGATGTGCTGTGGCTGTGGCACCGGCGATGACGGCGTGGCGCCTGGGTCTCGCGGCCCTGCTGCTGCATCTTGTGCTGATCCAGCCCAACCACCCCGGTGCCGTGACCTGGGGGGCCTTCGCGCTGTTCCCGCTGGAACTGCCCGTCATCCTGGCCCTGCTGGTCGCCCTGCCGGGGCGGCTGGTTGCCCTGCGCGCGGGCCTTGTCGTGGTGCTGGTCGCAGGTGCCGTCCTGAAGCTTGCCGACCTGGCCACCCACGCGGCCCTCGGGCGCGGCTTCAACCCGGTGGTGGATTGGCATCTGCTCGACTCGGGCTGGCGGCTCGGGGCGGGGGCGGTCGGCACGAACCTGATGGTGCTGGCCGCCGCCGGGGCGGGCCTGGCCGTCGTCCTTGTGTCTTGGGCGCTGTGGTGGGCCACCGGGGTCTGGGCCGCCCTCGCCCCTGCCGCCACCGGGCGGCGCGTCGCAGGCACCCTGGCCGCCGCCTCTGCCCTGCTGGCCCTGGCCGAGATCGGCTGGGCCATGGGCCGCTGGTCCCTTCCGCTGCGTCCGCCCGGTGCCGCCTTCACCGCGCGCCTGCTGGTCGAGCGCGCCGTGACCGCGCGGCGCACGCTTGCCGATCTGTCCGCGTTCCGCACGGCGGCGGCGACCGACCCCGCCGCAGGCCTGACCGACGCCCTGGGCGCGCTCAGGGGCCGCGACGTGCTGGTCGTCTTCATCGAAAGCTACGCACGGACCAGCTTCGACAACCCGCTCTACGCCCCGCGCCACCGCGCCATCCTGCGGGCCGCCGAGGCCCCCATCGCGGCGACCGGCATGGCCATGGCCTCGGGCTGGCTCACCTCGCCGATCGAGGGCGGGCAAAGCTGGCTCGCCCATGCCACCCTGTCCTCGGGCCTGCGCATCCCCGACGAAGTCCGCTACGACGCCCTCTTGGCCAGCCCGCGCCGCACCCTTTACCAGATCGCCCAAGGTGCAGGCTGGCACACTGCCGCAGTCAGCCCCGCCATCACCATGCCCTGGCCCGAAGGCGCGCGCCTCGGCTTCGGCACCCTGCTCGACCGCGACGCCATGGCCTACGCCGGACAGCCCTTCAACTGGGTGACGATGCCCGACCAGTTCACGCTGGCCCGCTTCCGCGACCGCCTGCCCGCCACCCCCCGCCCCCTGTTCGCCCAGGTCACCCTGATCTCGTCGCACGCGCCCTGGGTGCCGGTGCCAACCCCCGTGCTCTGGGACGCCATCGGCGACGGCACCGTGTTCGACCCCATGACAAAAGGCTCCGACCCGCCCCAGGTGGTCTGGCAGGACGCCGACCGGATCCGCGAGCAATACGCGCAGGCCATCGCCTACAGCCTGACGGTGGTGACGGACTGGGCCGCGCGGCAGGGGCGCGAACCGGGCCCGGACGCGCCGCTGATCATCGTGCTGGGCGACCATCCGCCCGCAGCCTTCGTCAACCAGACCGGCAGCCGCGACGTGCCCATCCACCTGATCGGCCCGCGGGAGGTGCTGGCGGCGGTGCAGGGCTGGGGCCTGACGCCGGGCCTGATCCCCACCGCCGACGGCCCGGTCTGGCCGATGGAATCGTTCCGCGACCGCTTCCTCGCCGCCTTCGATGCCGCGCAATGACCCGGCGCGCCCTGCGCCTGATCGTGCCCGGCCTGCTGCTGGCGGTCCTGTGGCACGTCGCCGACGGGCCGGGGGCCATGGCACGCCTGCGCGGGGCCGATCCGCTCTGGCTGATCCTGTCGCTGGCGGCGGTGCTGGCGCAGACGGCCTTAAGCGCGCTGCGCTGGCAACGGGTGGCCCGGGCAATGGGGCTGGACCTGCCGCTGCGGCAGGCGGTCACCGGATACTTCATGGCACAGGTGGTGAACCAGACCCTGCCCGGCGGCATCCCCGGCGATGCCGCGCGCGCCCTCCGTTCACGCGGCGCGGGCGGCCTGCGGCGGGCGGCCGAGGCGGTCGCCGTCGAGCGTATCGCAGGGCAGATGGCGCTGTTTGCCGTGCTGGTCCCCGCCCTTGCACTGTCGTTGGCCCTGGGGCGCATCGACTGGCCCGGCTGGTCGGCCTGGCTGCTGGCGGCAGTCCCCGCAGCGGCGATCCTCGCCCTGACGCTTCGCCTGCCCGGATGGGCGGCACCCCTGCGCGTGCTCTGGCAGCCGCAGGTCTGGCCCGCACAGGCCCTGCTCGGGGCTGCCATCGTCGCCCTGAACCTGGCCGCCTTCGCCTGTGCCGCCCGCGCCACCGGCACCACCCTGTCGCCCGAGGCCGTGGCCACCCTGGTGCCGCTGATCCTGACGGCGATGCTGGTGCCCCTCTCGGTCGGCGGCTGGGGCTGGCGCGAGGGGGCGGCGGCGGTGCTGTTCCCGCTGGCCGGGGCCACGGCGGGGGCGGGGCTGGCGGCAAGTGCCGCCTTCGGCGCGGTGCTGTTGCTGGCCGCCATGCCCGGCGTCTTCTGGCTGAACCGCGCGCCCACCGCATGACGCCCGCGCCAAGACGGTTTGCATCGCCCCGCGATCAGACTACAACCCGCATCGTGACAACAGGATGACCGCCATGACCCTGCCGCTTCTCTCGCGCCGCCGCCTCCTGGGCACCGGGGCCGCCGCCCTGGGCCTGGCCCCCTTTGCCCGCCCCGCCCGTGCCGCGACCGAGGTTGCCCTGCAACTGTCCTGGCTGCATTCGGTGCAGTTCGGCGGCAGCTACATCGCGCAGTCGCGTGGCTACTGGCGCGATCAGGGGCTCCAGGTGCGGCTGGACGCGGGCGGCCCGAACGCGCCCGTCGAACCCCCCGTCGTCGCCGGAACCGCGCTGGTCGGCATTTCGGCGGCCGACTACACCGCCGCCGCCGTCGCCAACGGCGCGCCTTTCCGCATCATCGGCGTGGCGATGCAGAAGAACCCCTTCGTCATCGCCAGCCTCCCCGCCAACCCGGTCAACACCCCCGCCGACCTGCCCGGCAAGAAGATCGGCATGGCCATCGCCAACACCCCCGTGCTGCAGGCGCTCTGCACGCTGAACGGCGTCGACATCGACACCATCGAGATCGTGCCCACCCAGTACGACGCCGCCCCGCTGGTCACCGGCCAGGTCGATTGCCTCTTGTGCTGGCAGACCGACCTGCCCGTCGCCATGACGATCCGGGGCATCGACAATGTCACCATGCTGATGGCCGACCATGGCTATGCCCTGCATTCGCAGACCTACATCGCCACGCTGGACAGCCTGGCCAACCGCCGTGCCGATCTGGTGGCGCTGATGAAGGGCGAGGTCAGGGGCTGGACCGACTACCAGGCCGACCCCCGGGCCGCCGCAAGGCTGACGGTCGGGATGTTCCCCGACGCAGGGCTCGACCTGCCCACGCAGGAACTTCAGGCCGACGCCCAGGTGCCGCTGATGTTCTCCGACCTGACCGCCGCCAGGGGCTTCGGCTCGTGGACGGATGACACGGTGGCCGCCAACATCGCCACGCTGGCGCTTCTGGGGCGCACCGTCACGCCCGACCTCTGGGACCGCTCGGTGCTGGACGAGGTGCACGGTGCCTGACCGCCCCGCCCCGCCCGAGGTGACCCTGCGGGGGGTGGCGAAGACCTTCGGCACGGGGCCCGCGCGGATCGACGCCCTGGCCCCGCTCGACCTGACCTTCGCCGCCGGGCAGACCACGGCGCTGGTCGGCCCCTCGGGCTGCGGCAAGTCCACCGTCCTGCGGCTGGTCGCGGGCCTCGATGCGCCCACGGCGGGCGAGGTGCGGATCGGCGGCAGGATGCCTGCCGAGGTCACGCAGGGCGCGGGCCTCGCCATGGCCTTCCAGGACGCGGCGCTGCTGCCCTGGCGCACGGTCCGGGGCAACATAGCACTTGCCCTGACGCTGGCCCGCCGTCCGGCGGATGCCGCGGCGGTGGACCGGCTGATCGCGCTCGTCGGCCTCGACGGGTTCCACGACCACCGCCCGGCCGAGCTGTCCGGCGGCATGCGCCAGCGCGTGGCCATCGCGCGCTGCATGGCGACCGAACCGGGGCTCCTCTTGCTCGACGAACCCTTCGGCGCGGTGGACGAACTGACCCGCCTGCGCCTGAACGAGGATCTGCCCCGCCTCTGGCAAAGGCACGGCGCCACGGCGCTGCTGGTGACGCACTCGGTGGCCGAGGCGGTGCTCCTGTCCGACCGCGTGGTCGTGCTGTCGGCCCGCCCGGCCCGCGTCGTGGCCGACATCGCCGTGCCGCTGCCCCACCCCCGCCTGCGCGACGCGACGCGGACGCCCGCCTTCCACGCGCTGGTCGATGCGGTGTCGGCGGCGCTGTGGTCCGGTGCCGCCGGGGACCGGCCGCTGGCGGCAGAGTGACCGGGCGGCGATCCCCCCTCACCCTAACCCTCTCCCCCGAGGGGAGAGGGGACCCCGTCGCGCCCGGCATCGGCCCTTCCACCCCGCTGCCGATGGGGCACAACAGCGCCGCCGCGCCCCCTCTCCCCTCGGGGAAGAGGGCCGGGGTGAGGGGGGGCACCGCGCTGGCGGTGCTGGCAACGCTGGCCCTGTGGCCAGCCCTGTCGCTGCTGCCCGGTGCGGACCTGCTGGTCGCCGGTCCGGTCGAGGTCACCGCCTGGATCGCCGGGAACGCAGGCCTCGTCACCCGCGCCATGTCCGTCACCCTGCAGGCGGCAGCCCTGGGGTTCCTCTGCGGCAACCTTGCCGCCGTCGCGCTGGCGCTGCTGTCGCTGGCCGTCCCCCGCCTCGAACGCCTGATCGCCGCCTTGGCGCTCATCGTCTTCTGCCTGCCGCTGGTCGCCACCGGCCCGATCCTGCGCGTGCTCTATGGTCCCGGCCTCGGCCCCCAGGTCACCATCGCCGCCCTGGCCGTGTCCTTCACCACCTACCTGTCGCTGATGGTCGGCCTGCGCGCCGCCCCCGCCACATGGTTCGACCTGGTGCGCAGCTATGGCCGGGGGCGGCTGGCCGAACTGGTGCGCGTCCGCTGGCGCGCGGCGCTGCCCTACCTGGTCGCGGGCCTGCAGATCGCCGCCCCCGCCGCCGTCCTCGGCGCGCTGGTCGGCGAATTCACGGGCGCCGACCGGGGCCTCGGCGTGCTGACCCTGCGCGCCATGCGCGGCCTCGACGTGACCGCGACGACCGCGCTTGCGACCCTGTCGGCGGGGGTCTCGATCCTGGCCTACGCAGGCCTCGGCGCACTCGGGCGGTGGCTGTCGGTCGCCCCGGCCCCGATCCTGCTCGCATCCCCGCCCCAGACGCGCGTGTCCCGCTGGCACGGCCCCCTGCGCGCGCTGGCCGTCACCCTGACGGTCCTTCTGCTCTGGCAGGGCGCGATGGACGCCCTCGGGCTGAACCCCTTCTTCGCCAAGCGCCCCGGCGACGTCTGGCACTTCCTCGCGGCGGCACCCGAGGCCGCCGCCAACCGCAACACCCTGCTGCACGCCTTCGCCCAGACCATGATCCTCACCGTCCCCGGCTACCTCGCGGGCCTCGCCCTCGGCGCCGGCACGGCGGCGCTCGTCACCCTGCGCCCGCGCCTCGGCCCCGCCCTGATGCCCGCCGCCATCGCCCTGCGGTCCGTGCCCATCGTCACCACTGCCCCCCTCATCGTGCTGGCGCTCGGGCGCGGGGCCACCGGCACCATCACCATCGTCGCCGTGATGATCTTCTTCCCCACCCTCGTCGCCTGCCTGAACGGGCTGCGCCAGACCCCGGCCCAGGTGCAGGACGTCTTCGCGACCTACGCCGCCACGCCCTGGCAGCGCCTGACCCATGCGCAGATCCCCGCCATGCTGCCCGGCCTCTTCGCCTCGGCCCGCATGGCCGTGCCCGCCGCGATCCTGGCCGCCACCACAACCGAATGGCTGGCCACCGGCATCGGCATGGGCAGCCTGATGGCCCTGACCGCCTCGACCTCGGCCTACGCCATGCTGTGGGCCGCCGTCGCCCTCATGGCGCTGACCGCGACGCTTGGCTATGCCGCCGTGGCGGCCGTTGAGACCCGCGTCCTGCGGACCTTCGGCCCCGAACAACTGATCCGGTGACCCCCATGCGCCCCGCAACCTTTGCCATCCCCGGCGACATCGACCAGAAGACGGGGGGCTACATCTACGAGAAATCGCTGCTTTTCGCCCTGCGCGCCGTCGGCCGCCGGGTCGCGCACATGGAACTGCCCGGCAGCTTTCCCGACGCCCCCCCCGCCGACATGAACACCGCCATAGCATACCTCGCGGCCCTGCCCGCAGACCAGCCGGTGATCCTCGATGGCCTCGTTTACGGCTCCATCGACACCGCCGGTCTGGCATCGGTCAGCGCCCCCCTTGTCGCCATGATCCACCACCCGCTCGGCCTCGAAACCGGCCTCCCCCCCGCCCGCGCCACGGACCTCTTGCAGCGCGAGGCCGCGAACCTCGGGCTGGCCGCCCATGTCGTCGTCCCCTCGCCCCACACCGCCCGCATCCTGGCGTCCGACTTCGGCGTCCGCCCCGACCGCATCACCATCGCCCTGCCGGGTTTCGCCGCCCCCGATCCCCTTCGCACCCCCCTCGACCCGCCCCTCATCCTCGCCGTCGGCCTGATCGCCGCGCGCAAGGGGCACGACGTCCTGGTCCGCGCCCTGGCCCGCATCGCCGACCTGCCCTGGCAGGCCCGCATCGTCGGCGGCACCCATGACGCAGCGGTGGCCGCCGCCCTGCAAGGCCAGATCGCCGCCGCCGCCCTCACCCCCCGCATCACCCTTCAGGGAAGGATGGAGACCGAGGCCCTCAGCCTCCTCTACCGCCAGGCCACGATCTTCGCCCTGGCCACCCGCTACGAAGGCTACGGCATGGTCTTCGGTGAAGCACTGCTGCACGGCCTGCCCATCGTCACCTGTCGCGCGGGTGCCGTGCCCGAGACCGTGCCGCCGGGGACGGGGATCCTGGTCGGGGTCGATGACGATGCGGCCTTTGCCGGTGCGCTGCGCAGCTTGCTGACGGACCCGCAAACCCGCAACCGGATGGCCAGCGCCGCGACGGCGGCAGGCCACGCCCTGCCCAGGTGGGTTGATACGGCCAAGGTCATGGGCAGGGTGCTCGACCGGGTGTAGGTCGGGGCTTGCCCCGACTCCTCGCCCCATAGGCGGGGCAAACCCCCACCGACCAACAACAACCCGCGTCCCGCACACACCCCCCCCGCGGGGGCGCATTCAAT
>JBQTJI010000003.1:0-77381 GCA_052387255.1 Gemmobacter sp.
CATCATCGGCACGCTTCCTCTCGTAACATGCCGAGAAAGACTCCTGTCAGCCGCCCATCGCATCAACGAACCACCCAGACGAAGGATACCGCAGATGGCTCAAAGCTTAAGTTAGCGCATATGGGGACCATCCCCCGCACGACAGGACCCCGCAGGCCCGAAGACTGGCTGACATCACCGGGTGCGTTCGGCTCGTCCGAATCCGCCCGGCGGCACGGGCTCGCCCGTAGTCCGACCCCTTGCGGGTTGATCTCGAGGACAGGATTCGGGGCAAGGAAGGGAATGGCGAGCGGGGGATGGTGCCCCAACGTCAGGAGCCGGTTGTCCCACTGATGCATGTAACGCTGCCAGCCTTCCGGCCAGGCTCTTGGTTGAAGACCTCCATCTATGGGGGATGGAACCTTAGGCACCCCGCGACATCGCGGGACGAGGTTCAAGTGGTCGGTGAGAGGCCCGCCTGTGGACTGGCCCCTCACGCCTTGTCAGGGCTCAGGCGGCCAGGTCCGCGCCCCCTGCCCTATCGCCGTCCTCGGCACCGACGATTTCGAGACGGGCATTGCGATAACCCTCCCGCGCGATCCAGAGCTCGGCCGCGGTGATGGATTCCGCCAGATGCAGAAGCTCGGTGTTGCCACCAAAGTCCAGAAGCACGCGCACCTGTCCGGACTTGGGTTCCTCGGCCACATCGAAGATCAACCGGCTGTCTGCCGAATGGCTGCGCATGATGGTGACGAGAATGACCCCATCCGAGGAGAAGTTGCCCTCATGCAGCGTGAAGGAGGCCGGTGCCGTCCAGGTCGGATAGACTCGGGGTGGCTCCTTCTTCACAAGACGGCCGAGTCCGTTTGAGCGCTCCCAGGCTGCGAGCTTCTTGGTGAACCGTGTCGGCGGCTTGAGACTGCCGTCGGTATAGCGGATCAGCGCCCCCAAAGGGGCTGTGTCGATGATGGTTGTTGCAGACATGTTTCCTCATCCCGAATGCGAGCGGTCGCATTCATCATATTGATATTGCGGTATTTTATGAGATATGGGGGCGGGCTTCCCCGCCCCCGGATGGCTCAGATCATTCCGCAGCCATCATCGACGTGGCGTGCTCCGGCAGATCGGACGTCAGGAAGGCCGGGAGATCGACCTCTTCGGGCTGACCAGCGTCCTCCCCCTGCCCTTCTCTGATTGCCTCGCCTTCCAGCGCAGCCAGATCGGCGCGGCGCAGGACCTCGGGCAACCACCCGCTTCCCTTGAGGAGCCGCTCGGCTTCCGTGGCCATCTCGCCCTTCTTCAGGTGATCGAGCAGCTGCGCGGTCCCTTCACCCTTCGCCTCGCGCACGGCCTCGAGGATCCGGGCCTTGGGCACGCGGTTGAGATAGCCGTCGACGGTCGGCTCCCAACCTGCCTCGACCATGTCGAGGTCCACCGTGCGGGCCACGAGATCTGCATGCGCCATGCGGCGAGTCAGTCCGGTGGCCGAGATACCGGCCCCGTAGGGGTTCACCTTCTCATGGAGCGCGTTGATCCCGAAGCTGAGGCAATGCGCCAAGAGAGCCAGACGGCTGCCCTGGTCGAGCGCGGTCAAATAGTCCCAGAGCGCCGCATCATCGCCAAGAGGCAGATCGGCCTCCCAGGCCGCATGCCGCTCGTCGACCAGTTTGGCCACGATGCTGTCCTTCAGATCGGGCGCCTGTGCCGACATGTAGACGTGGCGCACCGAGGCTTCGAGACAGCTGCCCGTGGCAGAGGAGGTGCGGAAGGTATCCGTCACCAGTTTCAGAAGCAGCAGCGTCAACGCCACGTCGGGCGAGCGCCCAATGGCCTCCCGCAGCGCCAGGGTCCTGTGGGCAGTCAGTTCCATGACCAGCCGCTCGGGCAGAGGCTTAAGCGCGCCGTCATCTTCCTCCTCCGAACCGTCCGCGCCGATCGGCTGACCACCCGAGGTGATGACGGTGCCCCCGACGGAAGTGCTGGAGTGCTGCCAGCCAGAAGCATCGACGTTACCTCCCTGCCCCATGGCATCCGCGCCATCGCCATCCTGGACCGCGGTCTTCTCGCGCGGCTCGTCTTCTGGCCGGACATAGCCGCGATAGACCGCGAGACTGCCGTCCCGATCCAGCGTGACGAAGACACCCGCGCGAGCGACCTCGGCCTGATCGTAGATCAGCGGCCGCTGTTCGAGCGCTTCCATCGCCATCTCGAGTTGACCGAGCCGCGCATCGATCTCCTCAGGGTATTCGTCCTTACCGGAGTATTCCTCCTCCAGCGCGCGGTACTCGGCGAGGAGCGAAGCGTGGGCGGCGCCTTCCTCGTTGGTCATCGGCGCCGGATCACCTGCCAGACGCCGCAGACCGTGGCTGTAGCCATAGGGCAGGTCGGTCGCCACCTCGATCCACTTCCAGCCCTCGGCGACCAGCGCCTCGGCTTCAGCCTGAAGCTTCTCGGCCACCAACCGGTCGAGAAGGGCAGGGTCCTCGAGCCAGCCACCGTCGTCGCCCTGGAAGAGATCGCGCAGCACAACGCCACTTGCCGCCTCATAGGCATCGATGCCGACGAAGACCGCGCGACGATCCGAGGCCCGAACCGAGGTCTCCGTCAGCATGCGGCGGATGGCGTAAGGCTCCTTGTTCCAGGAGTTCTTCACTGCATCCCAGACCTGCACCTGACGCCCGTGGTCGGGGTTCACCGTGAACGCCATCAGCTGTTCGAGCGTCATGCCATCCTCGGCATAGACCTCGAGGAGGGCAGGGGCCACGGAGGCAAGTTTCAGGCGCTGCTTGACGATCTGCGGCGTGACGAAGAAGGCTGCCGCAATCGCTTCCTCGCCCTGACCCTTCTCGCGCAGGGCCACGAAGGCGCGGAACTGGTCGAGCGGGTGCAGGGCGACGCGCTGCATGTTCTCCGCTAGCGAGTCATCCTCGGCCAGGATGTCGGACGCGGCGTCGCGGACGATGCAGGGGATTGGCGCGGTCTTCGCCAGCCGCTTCTGCTTCACCAACAGCGACAGCGCCTGGAAGCGACGGCCACCGGCCGGGATTTCGAACATACCGGTCTCGACACCACCGGCATCGAGAACAGGCCGCACGTTCAACCCCTGCAGCAGGCCGCGCCGCGCGATGTCCTCGGCTAGTTCCTCGACCGAGACACCGGCCTTGATGCGCCGCACGTTGGACTGACTCAGCACAAGCTTGTCAAAGGGGATGTCTCGCGACGGGGACAGGGTGACTTTCTGGGCAACTTTCGCCATCAGATCTTCTCCACGACGGGTGCCGGAAGCCACTCTCCCGATCTCACTTCCCGTCACCCCTCAAACCCCCAACCTTTCCCTCTCATCGGCGGTCTTGACCGCGGTCAAGAAGTGCAACCTGCATGTTCTATGCGCGCAGGATCGTTTCCAAGTATGCCTCGGGCTGTCTGATCGCTTCGCCTTTCCCCAACAGGTAGTTCAAAATCAGTAGAAGCCGTCCAGCGCCGGCTTTCTGGAGGCCACGCATCAGCTTTTCTTGGCGTATTCTAAGCAATCGACCGATGTCGAAGAGAATGCGGTTGAGGGCTTCTCCTGTTCGAGGCGCGTCTGGGAAGAAGTCGGCGACATGTGAGAAGTCGGTCCATGCCATTTTTGTTGGGTCGCGGTTCATGGATGGTCCTGCAATATTTTCGGTAGCGCTGGTCTGATTTGCGTGCGCGTGTTTCTTTTTAAGTTCTTTTTTTATGGACTCTATCTGCCGGTCATTTTGTCCGTTTCTGGCGGACATTTCGCGCTTGCAATCATCGATGTGGGCTTGGTCGCGTTCTTGGATTTCATCTACGCGCACGCCTGAACTCTGGCTCTCTCCGTAGCTCTGCGCGGCGTTGGCTCCGAGTTCGCGGAGACTAGAGATGATCTGCAACACTGCGTCGTCCGTTAGCGTTGTCCGTCGAAGGATGTTTCTGACCATTCCGAGTGAAGATAACCGAGCTTCATCGAGGCGCTCGTCTTGAAGGAGGGAAGCGCGCAGGGCCAGAGCTTCTGCCTTGAGAGAGCGAAGGCGTTCACGCTCTTCCGCGACCTTTGAGGCTTTGGCTGCGAGGGCGTCGTAGCTCTGTATCAGCGGGCTCATGTCGATCCCAAACGCGTCCCGGATGATGCCCCCATACCGGAGGGGGAAGCGTTTGCCGTTTGCCGAGTTCTTCCGGTTGATGATGCCGGCAGCTTCGAGGCGGCCCAGGCAGCGACGTAGGGTCCTCTCATCGATGCCGTTTGCCCGCTCCGACAAGGAGGCGTTGGAGGGGAACACGACGGTAAGTTTGGGTGGGGCCCCACCGTCGATGGTGTGCCGTTCGCGGGGAAGAAAGCTGATCAGAGCCGTCAACACGGTGACGTCGTTGCTGGTCAGGCCAAGTTCTTTCCGGAGTGCGCGTACCGACCCCACAATTTCGTAAATGGTAGGGCAGGCAATAGCTCTCGGTTCCGCCAAGGCGGTTCGTGTTTGAGTTAGATGTCTCATGGTGTTTCGGAAGAAAAAGCTTCCCCGTTCACCGCGAGCGGTGTTGAACTCGATTCGTTTTGGGGGTATCAATCAGGTGTCGAGACTGATTGAGGCCCTTCGGAAGCACCGCTTTCGGGGGGTCTTTCCTTTTCTAGCCGGTCCTCCTTTCGTTTTCTGCTCGTTGCTCTTGATGTCTTGACCGCGGTCAAGACACGGGGTGGTCACTCTGGGCCATCTTGACCTCGGTCAAGAAGCTCGCTGACCAGCTTTCGGATGGCGTCTTCAACGCGCGGGGCAAGGTCAGCGTCCACATCGATGGTGATGCGGTTGCCTTTGCGGCCGATCTTCACGCGCTCACCTGGCTCAACCTTGGGTGTAGTTGCCTTGGTGGCCGCGAGCAGGGTAACCGCTGCGTCAAGTCGGTCTGGGCTTGGCAAGTTACGGGGGATTTCGCGGGCAAATTCTTTGGCTCTCGCGACGTCCTTCTCGCACAGCCTGAAAAGCTTTTCCCAGACCCGCCGACCAACGCCGTGTGCAGGTCCGATAGCCTGGACCAGCTCCATCGGAATGCCGGTGGCGATACGGTTCATCCGCGAGACGAGCGACTCGTCGATCTGAAGAGCTCGATACGCAATCGTCTGGGCGTTCTTGCGTGTCTCGTCTGTTTTCCCAAGTTCCCGAATGATCCCGGCGACGAACAGAGCCCTCTCGATGAACGAGGGGTCTTGGCGGGCATTGTTCTCCACGCCTTGGGCGATCAGTGCTTCTTCTTCGGTCATCTCCATGACCGTGGCGCGCACCTTCTGACCAAGTTCACGACAGGCGAGAAGCCGACGGCGTCCATAGACGATCTCAAGTGCACCGTCTTGGGTTCGTCGGACAAGAATCGGAACCTTTTGCCCATGCTCACGGATCGACGAGACGAGCTCCTCGAGGCCATCGCTCGGATCGATACGATCCATGACCGCGGACATCCGAACCGTGCTCGGGTCGATCAGGCGGGTGGCGTGTTTGTCTTCTTCCAGCACGGATGCTTGCGCACGAGCGACAGTCGGGCTCGTGCGCTTCAGATCGAGATCCGCATCCTCGTCCGACGTCGACGCTTTACCCATCGCGTTTTTGAGTGAGTCCCCGAAGACCTTACGCGCCATGGTTACGCCCCCATGCCTTGAGGATTTCGCGCTCGACTTCGTCGGTCACACGCGAAACGGACTCGATCGCACGCTCGTAGGTTCTGCGGTTCACGTCGCGCGGTTCGACCTCAAAGACGCTCTGCTGGGTGTTTGCGGCATCACCTACCGCGGTTGACTTCAGGAACTCGGCCGGGAGGACCGCATCGCCAAGCACCGTCCGAAGCAGAGACGAGATCTGGACCTGTGGACCGTCGGTGTTCTCGTAGCGGGTGATCAAAACCCGCACGAAGTTCAGGCCGTGTTCGGGAGCATGCGCCTCGACGACGCCCATCAGGTTGCTCGCCATGCCGAGAAAGCTTGCCAGAGACATGACATCAAGCATGGACGCGTTGAGCGGGATCAGGACCCCAGTGGAAGCAAAGAGGGCAGAGATCACCGAGAAGTTCAGTTGCGGCGGGGTGTCGAAGATCACCACATCATATCGGTTCAGGACAGGCTCAAGCGCTTCACGGATCCGACTGTGGAACGTGGTGGCGCCATGTCTGAAGCTCAAGGCGACTTCAAACTCGTACTCCATGATGTCCATGGATGCCGGGATCAGATCCACTGTCGGAAAGTTCGTTTTGCGAATGATATCTGAGGCGGGCAGGGGCCCCTCGGATCGGATCAGATCGTAGGAGGTCGGCATGTCCGGATCGAGCTCAGGGGTAACCCCGAACAGGTTTGTCAGACTTGCCTGGCTGTCGAGGTCGATCAGCAGGACCCGATAGCCGCGAAGACCCAGAAGCTGACCAACATGAGCAACGGTCGATGTTTTTGCGCTGCCGCCTTTGAGGTTGAAGATCGTCACGACCTGGCACAGTTCGCCGGCTCTTCTGTGAGGGTGCTCATCGGGCTTGATCCTACCTGTCTCAAGAAGGACGCGTTGGGCTTCGACCATGTCCTCGGCAGAGAAGCTGCGGCGGTTGCCACCCTCGAGGATGCCTTCCGGAAAACCTTCGAGATTTGACACATGATGGCGGAAGGTGTTCTGGTTGATCCGAAGCAGATCGGCTGCTTCCCGCATAGCGAAGCGACGGAGGCCCTTCTGGGCATCCGGTGGGAACGTCTCCTGCGCATGTTCACGCAACCGGCTACCGAGCCGCTTGGACATGACATCGAATCTTTGAGAGGCCCGTATCCCGCTCATCACTGCCCTCAAGTCTTTATTGTTTTGTAGACCTTAACAGTTTTGGTGAGTAAATCCAGCCCAAACCGTTGAGCGGCCTAGAGGTGTTGAGGCGGCCGATTTCTGACGAGAAAAAACCGTGTAATATCAGCGCCTTGGGTAAACTTGTTCGCAGCGCACTTCAACAGTTCGTAGCCCGGGATGTCGTGGCCACAACATGTATTGTGGACGCCTAAGGAATGCAGATCTTCAGAATCGCGCGGCCGATTCCCGCGACTTCACTCAAGCAGCCCCAGCCTTTCGGCTCGCTCCAGCAGCATCTTTACAGATGACGGCTGCCAACTTGTCCGCCCGCGGGGTGTACGCTCGCGCATAGCTTCCAGCCGGGTGCAGATCGCCTGAAGCGTGATGTCGGGATCCGCGCCCTTGATGGCAGCAACGATGGCGGGCAGGCGGTCGTCGGTTTCGCGGCGCCCCGCGCGGCCCAGCACTGTTTCCGGCAGGAAGCCGTCACGAACGTAGGCGTTAACTGCGCGCAGCAAGCGGCTTTGCATCCAGCGTCGCGCCTCGGGCAAGGGGCCATTGATGATCCGAAGCACGTCCTCCCAAGCCATGTCGGGTCGCAGGCGGCGCACCTGCGGCACCCAATCCTGCGCGGTCTCGTTCAGCCGTTCCATGTAGCCGTCCTGCCGTGCCAATCGCACCTTGCTAAGAGCTGCAGGGTCATTGGCGCGAAGCCCAGGATTCCCGCCAACGCGGCCCTTTGTGCGTGCGCTTGCAAGCCCGGCCTTGGTGCGTTCGCGGATCAGCGCGCGTTCGAACTCGGCCGCGGCACCCAGAACTTGCAAAGTGAACTTGCCCTGAGGTGAAGCGGTATCGATCGGATCCTCGATCGAGCGGAAAAAGGCGCCTTTGGCCTCGAGCCGCTCGATCACCTCAAGGAGATGCGACAGCGACCGCGCCAGGCGGTCGATACGCACGACCACCAGCGTATCGCCCTTTCCGATCCGATCCAGCACCCGCGCCAGCACCGGCCGCGCGCGGTTCCCGCCCGAGGCCTGCTCCTCATGGATCTCGGCGCAGCCTGCGGATGTCAGAGCCTGCGACTGGGGCAGGGGGGTCTGGTCCTCGGTCGAGACGCGCGCATAGCCGATCAGGGGCATCAAAACAGGCCGTTTGCAGTTTCATATAGCGCCACTAAACGACCGTTTGTAAACAGATGCAATGGCGATTTCAGCGGCCCTGTTCTGCGGAACACCCTTGGTTTTCTAAAGCTGAGCGTGATCAGAGACGTCTCGCCGGCCATCGCGCGCGCGTGTTATATAGCGTGTGGAGACGCATCTCAACAAAACCCTTGGGTAAAGTGCAAAAGTTTAGTATTTTGCACATATGAAGCCGCAAGCATCTGCTTTTCATCGTGATTTCGACGAACCTCTCGCTGCTGTCGAAGAGGTCGAGGAGACATCCGAAGATGATCTCTGGTTCCTGTCCGGTCCGGTCGAAGAAGAACCTGACGATCTGCCACCCGGGCCACGTGCGGAACCCCGCGAGACTGAGGTACTCGACGACTGGCGGAGGGCTGAGGCGGGCCATGCCGCGCGGCTCGCCCGCGTCGCAGGTTGGCTTGGCGCGCTGGATGATCGATTGCGGCGTGGGCCCGAGGGCTGGCGGCACAGGCTCGCCCTGATCGAGGCGGCCGATCTGAGCTGGTTCGCAGGGGACCGGATCGGGCCGGATCGTCTGGCGATCTGGATCTCCCTGCGCTTGTCCGGCGTTCAGGACGATGCCGCAGCTCTCGCGCGAGTCGGATGGGCCGTGCGGCGGCTGACTAGCGGGCCGGGGCCTGAGGTTGACTTCTCAGCGTTCCTTGACCGCCGTGACCCCGAGAACCTCAGCGATGAGGCCGAACCGTTCGCAGATCGCGCGGGCGGTTGGCTGTGCCTGATGGCGCAAGCCTCCGATCTGCACCCGATCAGCCGCGCTTGCATGGGCTTTCATTTGTGGAACCTCGCTGGCCTTGGGCAACACGGCGACCGGATGGAAGCGGCTGTCACGGCCGCGCGGATTGCGACCAGCAAGGGCAAGGCAGCGAAATTTGCACCTCTGGCTTTGGGTGGGGCACGGGGGCTGCGGGCCGGTGGCACACCTGCTGACCGACTAGAGCGATGGCTCAACGGGATGGAAACGGCAAGTTTGACCGCGATGAGGCACCTCGACGACATCGAGGCATGGTCAGCTCGTGCAGAAACCGAGATGTCGGCGCTCTCAGGCAAGACACCCCCGTCCTTGCGCGCCGCGCTGACCGAGTGGCCACTCGTCTCCGCACCGATGGCTGAGGCCCTGACTGGAGCCAGTCGCGCGGCCGTCCAGCGCAACCTCAATTGGATGGAAGCGCGTGGTCTGATCCGCGAGGTGACAGGGCAGGGGCGCTATCGGATGTGGCGGGCGGTGACGAAAGGCTGATGGCGTGGATGGCTCTTTCAGTTCGGGACGCGCAATGCGGCGGGCTTCGATAGGGCCGAATGTCAGGTCAATGACCCTTAACGGGGCTCTGCCTCAATCTGTGTGGCGCCACTATGTCACAGGCTGGCTTGTCGGATCGCCTTAGCCCAAAATGTCCGTGCTTTTTGTCGTTGAGCCACCTCAGTCGCCGGTTCAAAGATGTCTGACGTCGCAACGGGAAACTCATCGTTTCCAAAACTTGACATAACCATTGCCGCGACGCCGATCGCCCCTACTTCCTCAACGCGGGACGCGCGAACAGGACGATCGATGAGGTCCGACTGCATCTGCATCAGGAAAGCATTGCCCGATGCCCCGCCGTCTGCGTTGAGTGAGGCCAATTCGTGGCCAATATCCGACTGCATCGCTTCGAACACATCTGCGATCTGGTGAGCGATGGCCTCGAAGGTCGCGCGCGCAAGATGGGCGGGTTTTGTCCCGTGCACCACCCCCGAGATTGTGCCGCGCGCAGCGTCATTCCAATGCGGCGCTCCGAGACCGGCGAGTGCCGGAACGAAGGTCACTCCACCCGCGTCGGAAACCGTCTGGGCAAGTGTCGACAACGCTGCGGTATCGGGCAGACCCAGAAGCCCGGCCATGAAAGCAGCCGCCTGTGCAGAGACGGTGATGTTTCCTTCCAGCGCGTGGGCGGTGCCGTTCCGGTCGGTCCAGGCAATAGTTCCCGACAGTCCATGCCGCGACGCAGTTCGGCCCGGCGTCAGCGTCATGAGCGAAGATCCAGTGCCGTAGGTGGCCTTGACGGCTCCGGGCGTCCGGATGCCGTGGCCGTAGAGCGCGGCATGGCTGTCGCCCATAATCGCCAGGATCGGCACACCGGCGGGGAGCGCCGTCGCACCCCCGGCAGTGCTGCCGAAACGGCTGTCAGAGGGTAGGGGGTTGGGCAGGCAGTCGACCGGCGCCCCGAAGATCACGCCCAGATCGGCGCTGAATGTTAGATTGCCAGTGTCAAACAGTTGGGTGCGCGACGCGTTGGAATGGTCGGTCGCGAAAACCTGACCACCGGTCAAGTTCCACAAGATCCAGCTGTCCACGGTGCCCGCGCGCAGGCGACCCGCGGCATGAAGTTCGGTGACCTTGGGCACATTACGCAAAGCCCAGGCCAGTTTGGAGGCGGGGAAAAGCGGGTTAATGCCAAGGCCCGTGGCGGCGACGACCGCGGGGTCGTGGCCACGAGCTATCAGGCGGGTGCAATCTTCAGCGGTCCGGCGGCACTGCCAAATCGGCGCGGGGCTGGCCGGCTTGCCGGTCTGGCCGTCCCACAGGACCAGCGTCTCGCGCTGGTTGGCAATTGCGATGGCGTCGATAGCCTCTGGCCCCACCTTCGCCACGATCCCGGCGATGACCGACTGGACGGACACCCAGATATCGCCGGCCGATTGCTCGGCCCATCCCGGTTGCGGGTAGGCGGTCGTGAGCGGCGCGGAGGCCCGGGCGAGGATGTGGCCCTTGTCATCGATCAGCAGCGCCTTCGTGTTGGAAGTGCCCTGGTCGAGGGCAAGGACGCGCAGCGCGCTCATACCTTGCGTCGCAATGCTCGATGGGCGGCGGCCGCGATGCCCTCGGGGGTAAGCCCATACTCACGGAAGAGCCAGTCGACCGCACCTGTCGGCAGAAAGCCGGGGAAGCCGACTCGCTCGACAGGGACGGGCCGGTGGCCAGCGGTGAATTCTGCGACCGCACCGCCCAGCCCGCCACGGACCGAGGCTTCTTCGACCGTGACGATGGCACCGGTGGCGGAGGCCTCGTGCAGGGCAACTTCGTCCAGCGGGTTGATCGTGGAGAAGTTCAGGACTCGGGCGACGGTACCCTCGGCTTTCAGTTTGTCGGCGGCGGCGACCGCGAGGTGCACGGTAGTGCCACAAGCGATGATGGTCAGGTCGGTGCCTTGGCGGACAAGCTCCGCCTTGCCGGGACGGAACCTGCGATTTGGGATGTCGAGGTCTGGTACCGGCATCCGGGAAAGCCGCAGGAATACCGGGCCTTCATGCGCAGCGGCCCATATCACCGCCTCCGCAGTCTCCCAGGCGTCGGCGGGGACGATGACGGTGAGGTTTGTAAGCGGCCGGAGCCAGGCGAAATCCTCGATCGAATGGTGGGTGGCCCCAAGTTCGCCATAGGCGATTCCGGAGGACTGGCCAACCAGCTTCACATTGAAGTTGGCGTAGGCGATGTCGGCCTTAACCTGCTCCAGTGCGCGGGCGGTGATGAAGCAGCTGGCGGCGGAGACGAAGGGGATGCGGCCGCCGTTCGCCAGGCCGGCACCGACACCCACCATGACCTGTTCAGCAATACCGACGTTGACAACCCGGTCCGGGAATTTCTTCTGGAAGCTGTTCAGCTTGGAGGATCCGATGGAATCGTTGACCACGGCAACGATGCGGGGATCGGCCTCGGCGAGCCGCTCAAGGGTGGCGACCCAAATGTTACGGCAATCCTGGAAACCTGCGGCAGTAGGAGCGGCGTGCGACATCAGACCAGCTCCTGCATCGCTTGGGCGAATTGCGCATCGTTCGGGACGCCGTGGTGCCAACTTGCGACGTTTTCCATGAAGCTGACACCCTTGCCCTTGGTGGTGTTCGCGATCACACAGCGGGGTTTGTCGCCGGGGGCAGCGGCGAGAACGGTCAGAAGGGCGGCGTGGTCGTGGCCGTTCACTTCATGCACATCGAACCCAAAGGCGCGGTACTTGTCGTCAAGGGGGTCGAGGCCCGAGGTTTCCTCGGTTCCTGCACCCTGCTGCAAGCGGTTGCGGTCGATGATTAGGGTGAGGTGGGAAAGCTTGCGGTGGCCGCAGACCATTGCAGCCTCCCAGTTGGAACCTTCCTGCTGCTCGCCATCGCCGGTCAGAACATAGGTGCGGTAGCTAATGCCCGACAGCTGCCCCGCGATAGCGATGCCGGTTGCGACTGGGAAGCCATGACCGAGTGGGCCGGTATTGGTCTCCACCCCCGGAAGGTAATTCCGGTTCGGGTGCCCGTTCAGGAGCGACTTCGGCTGCATGTAGCTCGGCAGCCAGTCCTCGGGGAAATATCCCGCAGCACAGAGTGCAGAATAAAGCGCGCCGGTGGCGTGACCCTTGGACATGACAAAGCGGTCACGCATGGCCCAGTCGGGGCGTTTTGGATCGAAGCTCATTACGCCGAAGTAAAGAGTGGCGAGAATATCAATGGCCGAGAAATCGCCGCCGGGGTGGCCGAGCTGGGCGCGGTGAACCATGGTGAAGGCGGTGCGTCGCATCCAGAGCGCTTTTTTGCGGATCAGGGAGAGTTTGTCATTTGTGAGCATGGGTCAAAACCGATTCGGGAAGTTGAGGTTGGGTTCTGGCTCGCCTCCGTGATGATAGATCGGCCAGCCGAGGTAGCGGGTGACGGCCTCGTTCACCACGTCTGCGTGGTGGCCGCGGACCATGGCGACGTGGTGCTCGAACCCGTTCTGGGTGACGAATTTCAGGAGCTTCCGCAGGCCAGCGACGCGGGTGGTGGCAATGCCGCCGTCCATGGCAAAGGGATGGTCAGTGAACGCGCCTTCGCCCAGATAGCACTTGACGGTGCCACGTCGGTCGTCGGTCGAGAGGCGGAAGTAGGTCATCGGGCCGGGCTTGACCTTGCCCTTGACCGCACCGAAGCATTTCGACCGGCCGATGGTTTCGCCCAGCACGTCAAGTTCGCCCACTTCCGGAGTGTCGCCGATGAAGGACTTCGGGAAATTGCCGCAATGAGTGCATACGCAGAGATCTTCCTCGTGGGCGTAGTTGTTGTTCCAGTCGAGGATGGCGGGCGGTGCACCTGAGGCGAGGGCAAGGGCATACATAGAGAGCGCGCCCATGATGTCGACCTCGCAAGCGGAAGGCATCAGGTCTTCGCCCATCATGCTCATCGTGAGACACGTGGCGCAGCCGAAGTTGTCCTGCAGGGAGCGCCAGCACTGGATCGCGCTGGCGTCGCAGCCGTTCTCCTCGATCCAGCGGTTAACGGCGAGGGTCCAGCGGGCCTGTTTTTCGATCTGGGCGGGCTGGATGTGGGCGGGAATTTTGCCGTAGCCTTTCACCTTCTCCAGGGTGATCAAGAGGGCCGGGTCGTCGGTCTTGATCGCGCTGGCGGTGCCCATCATCTCGGATAAATCAACGGTAATGACAGTCACGCCAGCGGCTTGCAGTAGTTTCTCGGAGTAGCGCATGGTCTGAAAAGCCCCGGTGCGCGCACCGATAGAGCCGAGGCGCGCGCTGCGCAGACCCTTCACCGTGCGGCAGACACGGGCGAAACGGTCAAGATCCGCCTCGAACTCCTCGCCCCAAGTGTCGCAGGTGTGGCTGGTCGTCTCGGTGAAGGGGACGCCGTATTGCCAAAAGTTGTTGGTGACGCTGATCTTGCCGCAGAAAGCATCGCGGCGTTCGGCGACCGAGACCTTCGACACCTCGTCGTTCGAGGCCTGCAACAAGATCGGCACATTCAGCCGGGCGCGGTTCACCAGTTCGGCCACCGCGATCTCATCACCGAAGTTCGGCAGGCAGATCACCAGCCCGTCGATCCTGTCGGCGTTGGCGCGCAAGTGTGCGGCGTAGAGGTCAGCATCGGCAATGCTTTGCACCGCGCCGTTGGCAGTGGCCTCGAAAGGCAGCGTCACCGCGTCGATGCCCAGGCGGGCAAGCTTGGCCAGCACATCATCGCGGGCCGACTTGCAGGGTGCCGGGCTGAAGAACGCGCGGCTGCCGACCACCACGCCCAAGCTGATCTTGCGGCGGAAGATGTTGGACATTGTTCCCCTCCCGGACCCTGCAGCCACGCCTATGTGGCCACGGGTTGATTTCGAATTATCGCGAATTATGACGATTTATCTCGACTGCCTGCAGAAGGCAAGGCCGTTTGCGGGCCACATCGTTTGACGCTCGGGCCACACAAGGCATATGTGGGGCGCAGACTCATCCAAGCAACAACCTGCATGCTCCAACTTGCGCAAAGTTCGCGATCATTAGAAAGTATTTGACAACCATGTACGAGAGATTGACACATATAACGCAGCGAATCGAATCATTTCGATATCGTATGAAAGGGAGGACATCATGATTCTGAACCGCCGACATGTGGTCGGGGGGCTGGCTGCCGCTGTCTCAGGCATCCTTCCCACGCTTTCCCTTGCGCAAGCCAAGGGCACCATCGCGATCATCACCCCCAGCCACGACAACCCGTTCTTCAAGGCCGAAGCCGATGGCGCCGCCGCCAAGGCCGTTGAGCTGGGTTACGAGGCCATGGTGCTGGTACACGATGACGACGCCAATAAGCAGTCGGAGCTTTTCGACACAGTGATCGCCGCCGGGGTCAAGGCGATCATCCTCGACAACGCAGGCGCGGACGCCTCGGTCGCTGCGGTCCAGAAGGCCAAGGACGCGGGCATCCCGTCCTTCCTGATCGACCGCGAGATCACGGCGACCGGCGTGGCCGTCAGCCAGATTGTGTCTAACAACTACCAAGGTGCCCAGCTGGGGGCCGAGGAGTTCGTCAAGCTGATGAGCGAAGCCGGCGACTATGCCGAGCTGGTCGGCAAGGAATCCGACACGAATGCCGGCATCCGGTCGCAGGGCTATACCGATGTCATCTCGCAGTATCCGGACCTGAAACTGGTGGCCAAGCAGACCGCGAACTGGTCGCAGACCGAAGCCTTCACGGTGATGGAGTCGATGCTGCAGGCCAATCCCGGCATCAAGGGCGTGATCTCGGGCAATGACACTATGGCCATGGGCGCCTGGGCGGCACTGGAAGCCGCCGGCCGCACGGATGTTATCGTGGTCGGCTTCGACGGCTCGAACGACGTGCGTGACAGCATACTGGCGGGTGGCGTCAAGGCCACCGTCCTGCAGCCGGCCTATGCGCAGGCGCAGATGGCGGTGGAACAGGCGGACACCTACCTCAACACCGGCTCGACTGGACTGGAGGAAAAGCAGCTGATGGACTGCGTGCTGGTGAATGCCGACAACGCGGCCAAGCTCGAAACCTTCGCGCTGACTGCGTGATGCGGCCTGAACCGGTGCGGCCCGCTCCCGGCCGCGCCGGTTCCCCTTTCCAGTCCGGAGTCAGCATGACCCGTCTGCCGCATCTCGCGCTGGCCTGTCTGGCGGTCCTCGAGCTTTCCGCGTGCAAGATCATCAAGAACCCAGAGCCGGGCGCGGCCACGGAAATTCCCGCCGGTGAAGCGGGCGACGAGGCGCGCAACGCCATTCTGCTGGACGCTACGCTGGACACCGATCTTCTGCCGCTGATCCGCGCGCGCGCCCAGTCGGTGGCGGACCTACGCGCCGCACTTGCGGGTGGCCTCGATGCCGCAGGTGCCGCCAGCGGCAACCGGGGCGCGGGCGCGGGCGCTGCATGGAACTTTGCGGTCACCGGACCCGGAACGGTGGTCGCCGCCAATCTGGAAACCCGCGCCCGCACGGCCGACCTCGACATCGACGATGACGGGCTTGCGGACCTGACGCTGCAGCTGGGCCCGGTGATCAAGGGCACCGCGCTGCGCGACGTGGCACCGATCTACGATTTTAACGACTTCCGCGATCAGATCGAATTCGCCAAGCTGGGCCGGGCCATCAACGACCGGATCTTTGGCGCTCTGACCCTGCCCGAGGGTGATCTGGTCGGCCGGAAGCTGGGCTTTGTCGGGGCGGTCACCCTACGGGCAGCGGACGATCCGTGGCTGGTGACCGTGTTCGAGATCACGCAATGAAGGGCTCGGGGATCGGTCTGCAGGTCCTGGGCGGCGTGAAGATTTATCCCGGCACGCGCGCGCTGAAAGGCGTCAATTTCGACCTGCATATGGGTGCCGTGAACGTACTCGTGGGCGAGAACGGTGCCGGAAAATCCACACTGATGAAGGTGATCGCCGGCGTCGAGGCCCTGACCGAGGGCCGCATCCTGATGGACGAACGCGAGGTTCGGTTTCGGTCCAAGTCGGATGCGGTGGCGCGGGGCATCGGCATCGTGTTCCAGGAACTGAACCTATTCCCCAACCTGACGGTCGCTGAGAACATTTTCATCGGCCGCGAACTGGTGCGCGGCCGCATCGACATCGACGCCGCCCGCCAGCGGCAAGAGGCGGCGACCCTTATGCAGCGGCTGGAGCAGGACATCGACCCCGACACCCCGCTTGGCCATTTGCGGGTCGGTCAGCAGCAGATCGTCGAGATCGCCAAGGCGCTGGCGCAGCACGCCCGCATCCTGATCCTCGACGAACCGACCAGCGCGCTGTCCGCCGCCGAGGTCGAGGTCCTGTTCGGGATCATCCGAGACCTGACGGCCCAGGGGGTAGGCATTGTATACATCTCACACCGGCTGGAGGAACTGATCCGCATCGGTGACCGCATCACCGTCCTGCGTGACGGGCTGATCACCGGCGACCGCAGCATGTCGGGCGTCGACATTCCCTGGATCGTGCGCGCGATGATCGGCGAAGGATCTAAGGAGTATCCCCGCACTGCGCCGCCGAGTTTCGGGGCCGAGGTGTTCCGGGCCGAAGATGTGACCCTGCCGCGCGCCGGTGGCGGCAACACGGTTGATCATATGTCCCTGTCGGTGCGCCGGGGCGAGATCGTCGGCCTCTACGGCCTGATGGGCGCAGGCCGGACCGAATTCGTCGAATGCATCATGGCCCAGCACCCGCATGCCGCCGGGCGATTTTTCGTCGAGGGGCAACCGCTGGTGAATCCCGAGGTCGCGGCACGCATCGCGCGCGGGATCGCCCTGATCCCCGAGGACCGCAAGCGCGACGGGCTGGTGCAGATCATGGCGATCCGCGAGAACCTGACCCTGTCGGCGCTGGGCCGGTTCACTCGCCTGTTCCACCTGAACCTCGCCGCTGAGGCCGCGTCGGCAATGGAATCGGTGCGCCGGCTGACGATCAAGATCGCCAGCCCGGAAAACCCGGTTTCCTCGCTTTCGGGCGGCAACCAGCAGAAGGTGGTGATCGGCAAGGCGCTGATGACCAACCCGAAGATCCTTCTGATGGACGAACCCAGCCGTGGCATAGACATTGGTGCGAAAGCCGAGGTGTTCCGCATGATGCGCGCGCTTGCGGCCGACGGGCTGGGCATCCTCTTTGTCACCTCCGACCTGGACGAGGTGCGCTCGCTCTCGGACCGCATCCTCGTCATGGCCAACGGCCGCATCACCGGGGAATTCCCCGGCGATGCCGAGCCCGCCCTCATCATCGGGGCAGCCAGCCCCGGACAGCCGAAAGTCCATGCCACATGAGCGCCGCCTCTCCCCCGATGCAAGCCCTGCTTCTCTTGCTGCGACTGCGCACATTTGTGGCCCTGATCCTGGTCTTTGCGTTCTTCGCAGTTATGGCCCCAAACTTCCTGACGACGGCCAATGCGGTTATCATCTCGAAGCACGTCGCGCTGAATGCCTTTCTGGCGATAGGGATGACCTTCGTCATCATTACCGGCGGGATCGACCTGTCCGTCGGGTCCATTGTCGGGCTTTGCGCCATGGTCGCGGGCTGGCTGGTGCTGAACGGGGTGGATACCGGGCTCGGTTATACGATCTGGTTCAATACGACCGAAATTGTCGGCCTCGTCATGTTGGTGGGGATCGGCGTGGGCTGGATCAACGGTATCCTGATTACCCGGCTGAACGTCGCGCCCTTCATCGCCACGCTTGGCACGCTCTACATTGCGCGGGGCGTGGCGCTCTTGTCCTCGGGCGGGCGCACGTTCCCCAACCTGTCGGGTGGCGAGGACTTTGGGACGGCCAGTTTCCCCTTCATCGGCACGGGCACGATCCTGAGCCTTCCGGTCATGGTGTGGATGCTGATCGCCGTCGCCATCCTTGCCCACTACATCTCGCGCCGCACACCGCTCGGCCGCCACATCTACGCCGTCGGCGGCAATGAACGCGGGGCAGCCCTGTCGGGTGTCAAGGTCACCCGCATCAAGATGTTCGTCTACATGTTTTCGGGCTTCTGCGCCGCGCTCGTCGGGCTGATCATCGCCAGCCAGCTGCAGGCCAGCCACCCGGCCACCGGCGAGACCTTCGAGCTGAACGCGATCGCCGCGGCGGTGCTAGGCGGCACGTCGATGTCGGGCGGGCGCGGGCGGATCATCGGCACCATCGTCGGCGCCTTCGTGATTGGCATCCTGTCGGACGGGCTGATCATGATGGGGGTGTCCAGTTTCTGGCAGACCGTAATCAAGGGCGTCGTTATCATCGTGGCCGTGGTCATCGACCAAGCCCAGAACCGGCTGCAGGCCCGCGTGGCGCTGGCGCAAGAGGCTGCCGCCGGCCGGTGACCCTCAGAGCTTGGTTTTTCGCTTTCGTTCCATTACGCTCCGGTTCGATCACTTTCATTTGGGGAAACACCCTTGCTGAAACCGAAAGCTGAGACCGCCCGGCAGGAACCCGTCACCGGACTTCTGTCGGAACCCCGTCGCCGCCGGATTCTCGAATGGATTCAGGAGGAAGGCTCGGCACGGGTGCGAGAGCTCGCGGTTGCCTTCAAGGTATCCGAAGCCACTATCCGGCAGGATCTGGAGCGGCTGGATCAGGAAGGCCAAATCACCCGCGAACACGGCGGTGCGTTCCTAAACACAGTGCCGACCCAAGTCGGCAGCATGACGCTTCACCATCAGGAGAACATGGAGCAGAAGCGGCGGATCGGCGCGCTGGCCGCCGATCTGGTGAAGGACGGCGAGACGATCATCCTCGACGCCGGCACTACGACGACTGAAATTGCGCTGCGCCTTGTCGACCGCCGCAATCTGACAGTCATTACCAACGCGCTGAATATCGCCATCATCCTAGGTGCCGTGCCTAGCAATGCCGTCCACATGCCGGGCGGCCAGTTCAAGGCGCCGACGCTTTCGCTTTCGGGTGACAAATCGGTGGAGTACTTCCGCAACATCTTTGCCGGAAAGTTGTTCCTCGCCACGGCCGGGGTCGCCTTGGATGCCGGGCTGACCTATCCCTCCTTTGCCGACCTGCAGCTGAAAGAGGCCATGATCAAGGCGGCGAGCCGAGTTTTTCTGGTGGCGGATTCGACCAAGATAAACAAGTCGAGCTTTACGCGGCTGGGTTCGCTGGAACTAATCCACGCCTTCGTCACCGACAGCGCGATCTCTGAGGCCGATGCCAATGCCTTTCGGACGCGAGGCATCGAGATGCTGATCGCCTGACGCGGATCTCCTGCTACCCGCGACAACTGGTGCAAAAACTCTGGTGAGTCGGCACCGCGACGATGCCCCCCTATTGTTCAGGGCATCGTCTAGGTCTTGCCGCATGTGGGCCGTACCGATCTTGGGTCCGCCTTGAACTTCTTTCGGAAAAGTCAAAAGTCAGCCGCTGTCTGCGGAAGGGATGCGGAATCTCTTCACTTTTGCGACAGCATCCGAGGCGTATAAAGGAGTTCGAAAGTATACAGCAACCCCATTTGCCTAAAACGAGAAAAATATTGACGAAATCGATGGGTTCTGGTCATCTACATACGCGGTCAAAGCCGCGATTTCTGGGAGGAGTATCGAATGACTAAACGCACCGCTTTCGGCGGGATGGCCGTCCTTTGCCTGTCAACTGCCTTTGCTGTTCCTGCGCTTGCCGGGGAAGTGAAAATCTGGGCGCTGACATTTCCAAGCGACGCTGTGGATGCGGCTTGGACAAAGATCGTTGCCGAGTTCGAAGCCGCGAACCCGGAGACGACGATCAAGATGGAAAATCGCTCGATCGACGAACACAAGGCCGCGATGCGCGTCGCGGCTCAGTCGGATCAGGGTCCCGACATCTACTTCATGTGGGCCGGTCTGGGCCTGGGCGGGGAGTTTGTGAACGCTGGGCTTTCCAAGCCGCTGGATGACTACTTTGCCCAGTATGGCTGGGATGAAAAACTGGTCGGCACTGCCGCAGGCTTCACTAAGAACTATCCGCCAAACCGCCACGGCGTGCCCTACACCTTTCGGGGTGAGGCACTCTACTACAACAAGGCCCTGTTCGAGCAGGCCGGCATCACGTCGGTGCCTGCGACCTACGACGAGTTGAAGGCCGCGGCCGGCAAGCTGAAGGAGGCCGGCATTCCTGCCATGACCTTTGGCGGTACAGTGAACTGGCACCTGATGCGGCTGATGGACGTCATCCTGGAGACCGAATGCGGAGCCGAAAAGCACGATGCGCTGAAGGCGATGACTCTCGACTGGGCGGCAGAGCCCTGCGCCACCGAAAGCTTCGTCGAGCTTCACGACTGGACATCAAACTACATGCTGACGCCTTTCATGGGAATCGACCAGGCGCAGTCCGCAAACCTGTTCGTCGCGGGCAAGGCCGCCATGATGCTGGAAGGAGACTGGTTCGTCGGTCAGATGAAAGAAGCCGGTCTTAACGAAAAGCAGCTTGACATCTTTCCGTTTCCGACCGGGACTAACCGGCTTTATGGTTTTGGAGAGAACTTCTATGTGTCGACAAAGACCGCTGTCGCCGACGAGTCCGCAAAGTTCCTCGACTACCTGATCTCGTCGGATGTTCAGCAGGAGTTTCTCGGGACGTTCGGGTCTGTCTCGGTCAATGGCGAGGTGAAGTACAAGACGGTCGCGCCCCTTGACCAAAAGTGGCTGGATATCTTTGCCAGCTATTCCGAGGTCTATGTGAATGGTGACCAGGCCTTCCCGCTGGACGTGACAACCGAATTCTTCCGCGTGATCAACGAGGTCGCGTCGGACGCGCTGGCCCCGGAAGATGCTGCCAAGGCGATGCAGACCTTCATCGCGGGCCGTGGCTGATCCAGAACCGCCGGAATCCTCCCATTTGCCTGGGCGGGTGTCGGTGTGGACCGGACAGACCGTTCAAAGCCCGAAACCCTTCTGGCGGTCCCGCTGAACGGGCGGAACCGCTTTTTCAACCTCCGGAGGCCGTTTATGGCCGCGATTTCGCTGCGCCCAAGAACACAGGGCTGGATGATGCTCGCGCCCGCTCTTGCGGTCTATCTGCTGTTCGCGGTCTACCCGATGTTCAACGTGATGGTGATGTCGTTTTCCAAGTGGAACGGCCTGACGCTGGAGGCGCCCTTCGTCGGGCTCGACAACTATCGCTATGTGTTGAACAGCGACCCGGTGTTCTGGGGCGCTTTCGTCAACACGCTCTGGTGGACCGTGCTATCGCTGGTCATCCCAAACCTCGTTAGTTTCGGGCTGGCTCTGGCGCTTAACCAATCGCTGCCGGGGCGCGCATCGCTTAGGGTGGTCTACTATCTGCCGGTGATCATCGCCTCGATCGCGGTCGCGACGATCTGGAAATGGATGTACAATCCCTTTTTCGGCCTCTTCAACGGCTTCCTGACAAACTGGGGTTTTCAAGCGCTGGACTGGCTCGGCGACAAGAAGTTGGCACTCTGGTCGGTCTTTGCGGCACATGTCTGGCAGTCGGTCGGCTTTGCGATGGTTCTATTTCTGGCCGGTCTGCAATCGGTCTCTACGACGCTGGTCGAAGCCGCGCGGATCGACGGTGCCGGCCGCTGGGCGGTCTTTCGTCACGTGACGCTGCCCGCGCTGCGTCCGACGATTGCGGTCGTGCTGGTCCTGTCGCTGATCAATTCGCTGAAGGCCTTTGATATTGTTTATGGCATGACCGGCGGGGGGCCCGCGCAATCCACCCAGATGCTGGCAATGTGGGCCTATGGCCAGGCCATGCAGCTGGGCAACTTCGGTCAGGGTGCTGCAATCTCTGTCATTTTGCTGCTGATGACGCTGGTCATCGTCATTCCCTACCTGCGCTGGATGATGCAGAACCACGAGGCCGGACGATGAGCTTTTTTGATCAGGCCTTCCGACCGGTCGGCTCCACCCGCCGCGACCCCGTGCTGATCGCGCTCTGGATTTCGCTGATCCTGCTGTCGCTGATCTGGATCGCCCCTTTCGTCTTCATCGTCTTTACCTCGCTGAAGAGCACGGCAGAAGTGATGACCACGTCCGCGTTTGCGCCGCCGGTCTCTGTTGCAATCGAGAACTACACCGACGCATGGGAACGAGGTGCCTTCTCGACCACCGCGCTCAACTCGGCGATCATCAGCGTGATCAAGGTGCCGCTGGGCCTCTTTCTTTCTGCAATGGCCGCCTATGCGTTGGCACGGATCGAGATGCCGCTCCGCAAGGTTGCCTTTGTCCTGGTGGTCTTCGGCACGATGATCCCGTTTCAGGTAATGCTCGCCCCGATTTTCCGCCAGGTCAATGCATCCGGGCTAATCAACACTTATCCCGGCATCATCCTGCCCTACCTCGCGTTCGGCGTGCCCTATCAGGTCTTCATCCTGCACGGCTTCTTTTCAGCGATCCCCAAGGAACTCTCCGAGGCCGCACGTATCGACGGCGCGGGGCATTTCACCATCTTCCGCCGGATATTCCTGCCGATCTCGCTGCCGGCGCTTTCGGCGCTTTTCATTCTCGATTTCGTCGCCACCTGGAACGAGTTCGCCATGGCGCTGGTCATCCTGCAGTCCAGCGACATGTGGACCTTGCCACTCGGGATGATGAATTTTCAAAGCCAGTTCCAAAGCGACTATGGCCAGCTTAATGCGGCAATCGTCATGACCGTCCTTCCGGCCGCGATCGTTTACCTGATGTTTCAGCGATACTTCGTCTCGGGCCTGACCTCCGGCGCCATCAAGGAATGAGCAGATTGACGTCGACAACCCCTGTCTATGACATCCATGAAATCCGCCTGACCGGGCCAGCGCATGGCAATCCCTATCTGGAGGTGCAGCTCTCCGCGACCTTCATGCAGGGCAACCGCCGGGTGCCGGTGACGGGCTTTCACGACGGCGGATCGGACTATGTGTTGCGCTTCATGCCGGACCGTCCCGGCGATTGGAGATGGGAAACCGCCTCGAACGCGGCCGCGCTTGACGGCCATACGGGCACCTTCGCGGCAACGCCGGCCCGCACAGGGGTGCATGGTCCGGTGCGGGTGCGCGACCGCTTTCACTTTGCGCATGACGACGGCACTGCTTACCTGCCGTTCGGAACGACCTGCTACGCCTGGACCCACCAGCCGATGCCGATGCAGGACGAGACCCTGCAGACGCTTGCCCAGACCGGGTTCAACAAGGTCCGGATGGGGGTCTTTCCAAAGGACTACCCGTTCAATCAGAACGAACCCTTGCAGGACATCTTTCACCGCGGCGCTGATGGCGCGCTGGACTTCGAACGCCCGAATCCCGCGGCATTCCGCCATTTCGAAGCGCAAGTCGCGCGGCTTGCCGAACTGGGGATTGAGGCTGAGGTGATCATGTTTCACCCCTATGACCGGTGGGGCTATGCCACGATGACCCCGGCCCAGAATTTTGCTTATGCCAGGTATCTGGCAGCGCGCCTTTCAGCACATCGTAATGTCTGGTGGGCACTGGCCAACGAGTATGATTTCTTGCTCGATACGATTCCGGTCGCGGACTGGGACCACATCTTTCACCTACTGGAAGAGCACGATCCGGTCGGACACTTGCGCTCGATCCACAATGGCGACCAGCGGATGAACTTCGACCATCGCAAGGCCTGGGTGACGCATGTCTGCATCCAGAACTGGGATGTGAAGCGCACGCCCGAGTGGCGCATGGCCTTTGGCAAGCCGGTCGTGAACGACGAACCGGAGTATGAGGGCAATCTCATCCCCGCCTGGGGAAACATCACCGCGCAAGAACTTGTGCACCGCTTCTGGACGACGGTGCTTCGGGGCGGCTACGCGGGCCACGGCGAAACCTACGCCGACCCCGACGACCTGATCTGGTGGGCCAAAGGCGGCAAGCTCCACGGCGAGGCCTGGCAGCGCCTCGCTTTCATGCGCAAACTGATGGAGGATGCCGCCACGCGCGGACTTGAGCCGATGGGTCACAATGACGAGTGGCCGTGGAGCCGCGTCTCGGGCGCGCGCGACCTTGGCGGGCGTGTCTCATGGATCTATTTCGGCGAGCATCAGCCCGAACAGTGGACAACGGGCCTTCCGACCGATGGTGGCAGATACCAGGTCGATCTGATCGACACCTGGGCAATGACCGTCACCCCGGCGGACATCATTCCGCCCTACATCCCCTACCCACAGCGCCACGGCGAGGTCATTCGGGGTGGCGTTGCAGATGCCGATTTCGGTGTCCGCCTGCCGTCGCGCCCGCGCCTTGCGCTTCGTATCATCAAACTCTGAGGGGATCATGGGATCGGTCAGCATTAAGGGCGTGACAAAGGCCTACGGCGCTACAAAGGTCATGCATGGCATCGACGTCGAGATCGAGGACGGCGAGTTCGTCATCCTTGTCGGCCCTTCGGGCTGCGGCAAATCTACGCTTTTGCGCATGATCGCGGGGCTCGAGAGCATCTCGACCGGTGAGATCGCCATCGGCGGGCGCAGGGTGAACGAGCTTGAGCCGAAGGACCGCGACATCGCGATGGTCTTCCAGAACTACGCGCTTTACCCGCAGATGACAGTGGCACAGAACATGGGCTTCGCCCTCGAACTTGCGGGCCGGTCAAAAGCCGAAATCCGGGCCGAGGTGGCGAAGGCCGCCGAAATCCTGTCGCTGACGTCGCTGCTCGACCGAAGGCCAGCCCAGCTTTCGGGCGGACAGCGCCAGCGCGTGGCCATGGGGCGCGCCATAGTGCGCCATCCCAAGGTCTTTCTGTTCGACGAACCGCTATCGAACCTGGACGCCAAGCTTCGCGTACAGATGCGGGCCGAAATCAAGTCGATCCATCAGCGCTTGGGCACGACCATCATCTATGTGACCCATGACCAAATCGAGGCCATGACCATGGCCGACAAGATCGTGGTAATGAACGGCGGGCGCGTCGAGCAGGTTGGTGCCCCGCTTGCACTTTATGATCAACCGAAGAACGTCTTTGTCGCTGGCTTCATGGGCTCGCCTGCCATGAACATTTTGCCGGCCGAGGTGCGGGGCGGCAGGTTGACTGCGGCGGGCCAAGCCCTGGCCGCCCCGGGACTCGCCGACGGCCCCGTAACCTTTGGTCTGCGTCCCGAGGATGTCCTGCTAAACCAAGGCGAAGGGGGCGCTGTCAAATTGGTCGAACCCACTGGCTCGGAAACACATATCCAAGTCGAACTCGGCGGCGAAACCGTGACCGTGGTAACAAGGGAGCGGGTCCTCGTGCGTCCCGGGGACCACGTGACAGTGGACCTTGGAAGTCCGAATCGGCATCTCTTCAGTGCAGAAACAGGCGAGCGACTGTTGGTATGAGCCACCCCCCAGAAATCGGACAGTACCGGACGCTACGATTTGACCTCCGCCGATCTCCAATGACGAGGAGACTATCGCGAAATCTCCCCCGCCAATATTGCCCGTCCATGCACTGCAAGGATTGCTGCAAATTTGGGACATTCAAACTGCTGGACGACGCTGAGGACACGAGCGTCGTAGGCAGCCTGACCGATTAGCCGGCAGAGATCTGAAGCATGAAACTGCCGGTTGGAACTCGGTGCGGCCCGGATATGGTCATGAAGCTCCTGCGCCTTCGGATCAGCTGCAAGCAGCGGTACCGGCCCCGCTGTGGACCCTAGAGACGTGCTTGAGTAACTGGTCCGCCATCGGCGCATGAAGCCTAGCAAGTAGCCAGCTGGAACGCGGGCGTTGCCGCGCGCCCGGTTGAAGGCAAGGAAACGCTCCCAAATCGCCTGAGTGTCAACATTCCAGCAGGAAAGGGATGGCTTCGCAGCTCTGATCAGTCCCGCCCAAGGCGTGTGGTAGACGTTAGTCTTCGCGTCTATTTCGATCCGCCCTGCGAATATAGTTTTGTTCTTAGACTCTCTATATAGAGATGTGTCACCTGTGGATGACACGACATCTGGCGAAGAGGCCACATTCTCTGCCTCGGTAAAACGAAACAGCCACGGTGCAAACTTTCCGTTCGGCTTCCAGCGGATGAGTGCCAGAGCGGACCTTGCAAGTTCAGCGAGCAAGGCTGTCAGATGCTGGCGCGAGATCGCCATCTTTTCTGCCAGATGGGCAAGGGTGAAGGCGGCGGTCCCGCGTTCCAACCCATTGTAGCCGTCCTTCCAGGTGATCCCATCAAGGATCAGCGTTGCGAGCTTGTGAGCAGAAACCGAGAGCGGGGTCTCGGTGATGCGGCGCAGGATGGCGCCCGTGGTCATCTCCATCGAAGGGTCGTCCTCTTTTCTGGACGCCACGCCATAGGGTGCAGAAATTCGTCCCGACAACGCGAGTTGTCGGTTGAACGGGTCCTTCAGTCGCGGTAGTTTTCCCTTGTCACGAGGAAATCAGTGCGGCGTCGGGCCTATGGTCTGGCGTCGTTTCTGTTTGTGGGGTTGCGATTGGTCCGGGGTTGGGTTTTGGTCTGTCGGGACAGCCTCGTCAGTAGCGGACTTCTTCGAAGCCGTAGGTCCCTTCAAAGTCCTGCCAGTCGACAAAGACGCTGCGGAACCAGTAGGTCGAACACGACGCGTCAGAAGCGAATTCAGACGCTTCGGGAATCCGACCGGGCACTGACCGTGCCCAGGCGAAGTCGCCCTGCCTGCCGTATGTGCCCTCCAGGATGCTGTAGGAGGTGGTGCAGTCGCCGTCCCTGTTGCGCCGCCTGGAATACTGTATCTGGAACACATGGATTGAGCGGACGAAGTCGTAGGCGGGATCCGAGATGTCGACATCTGCCTCATCCTGCACGAGACGCAGGTCGGTGAGCACTGCGGGCCCTAAGGATGAGGGCAGCGCAGTTTGCTGTCTGAGCGCGATCTCCAACAGCCGTTCCGCCGGCTGCGCCTGATGCCTGAACGAAGCCCGCATCGGGCAGTTCCAGATTTGCAGTGGCGGTTCCACCGGCCAGGGCGTGATGCGCGCGATGAAGACTGCGCGGGCATGAGCGCACTCGACCGATGCTGGCCAGCCACCAGCGAGGCAGAGAAGGATGGCACAATCGACCGGATAGGCCGCGGATGGTGTGGCGAGGTTCAAACTCGAAATGACTGCAGTTGTCGCGGCAGTTGCGAGAGCACGAAGTCTTGGCACGGGGGCCTCCTGATTTGCTTTGAAGGGCTCGAACGCTTGGCGTGCTTCAGTCGTCGGGCACGGTGCCAAGCTTCTGATAATCCGCGATCACCCGGTTGACCTCGTCGGTCACGCTAGCCCGCGCGGTCTCGAGGCAACGCAGGTAGCTCTGCGCGTCCTCGAAATAGGCCGTGTACTCCTCCCCGATCTCGCGGCGGTACTCCGCGCGCGTGGTAAGATCCGTCACCGGAAGTGGCGGCACCGGGGGGAGGCAATCCAAAGCGGTTTCTGCATGGGCCACGAGAACCGGCATGGCCAGGGTGACCGCCAGAAGGCAGATCGTGGAGGGCTTGAGAAGCGGGCAGGGCGGCATGGCAGGTCCATCAGCATCAAAACATTCCTCTTAGTTACAAAACGTATCTCTTGACGCAAGTTGAATCTACCGCTAGGTGTGTCGCCATGTTGCGCCAGCACAGGTTTCTCAACTGCGCAACATGCACTATGATCTCCGCAGCGATGTTGCCACGGAGCGTGCCGAGCCATGAGGAACTTGACCCCGGTGATCTTGCAGGCCGGACTGAAAGAGGCCCTGAACGAAGGCGGCATCGTCGAAGCCCACTGCGTGGAAGACGCGGAGAAGTTCGGAAACGTCTGGCAAGGCAGCTGGCGCATTTACCTGCGCATCGGCGACCAGACGGCCCTTCTCGTGATTTCGCGCGGGTTGGAACCACGGGAGTTCAAGACCGTCACCGGTCTGATTTCCTTTGGCGTCGAATTGGGTCTGAACACGATTCCCGTCCCGTTGAAGAAGGGCGGACAGGTGACGTGGACCAATGGACCGGAGATCGATCCTCGCAGCTAGTGTTCCCTTTTGGGGAGGTTTGGCCTTCTGGGGTCTCGCCGCGACAATGGCGACAGGCGAGGTCATCGACCTTGCGGCTGGGGAGAATGATCTTCGAGTCAGTTCCGGGGTTCTGGACTTTGGGAAACACATTCCGACACGGCAAGAGCCGCGCGCGAACCAAGGATCAGATGCCGACGAAACCGGTGACAACCCCGACGCTCGGATCGTTCTGGCCTCCTTCAGCGACAATAACCGGCGCAGCCCAAAGGGCAGCGCCTGGATCGAGGACCTCGTCCTCGACGTGGCCGACGACTATCTGTCCCATCCCGGACTGAAGGACGCTGGCCTTACCGGATCTGAATGGCTGGCGCTCTTCCGCGCCAATATCGCGGTGGAGTCCGGCTTCAATCCCAAAGCGCGCTCTCCGGTCGGCGCCATCGGGCTCGGGCAGCTGATGCCGGGCACGGCAGACTTGCTCGGCGTCGATCCGCATGACCCCGAAGCGAACCTGCATGGGTCGGCGCGCTACCTTCTGGCACAGCTTGAAACCTTCGGCTCCGCCGATCTCGCACTGGCCGCCTACAACGCCGGACCCGAGGCGGTCCGGAAACATGGTGGCATTCCCCCATACGCCGAGACCTTGGGCCATGTGGCCAAGGTTCTGCGGCTGACATCCTCAACCCTCATCCCGGAGTGATCGTGATGGTTCTAAACATAGCGGCAGCGCGGCTGCCGCGCTTTTCTCTGCGCACCCTGCTGCTGGCATTGCCCTTTGCGGCCGTCCTGGCCGAGCCAGCGCTGGCCCAGAACCTCGATCCGCTCGAAAACATGCTGCAGGTCATCGTCGATGGACTGACCGGCCCGATCGGACGCCTGATCGCCATTCTGGCCGTCGTTGCCGCCGGCTACATGATGTTTACCGGGCGGCTCAACTGGCCGCTCTTCCTCGCGATCTTCTTCGGCGTGGTGCTGGTCTTTTCTGCTGCCACGATCATCGACGGCTTCGCGGCCCCCTGAGGCAAGGGCCGAACCAGGCGTGGCGCCCTGTTGCGCCCGCCCGGCTGGCCCAACCGGATGTTCATCATGCATGACACACCCCTGTTTCTCGGCCTCACCCGGCCGCCGAAGATCTTCGGTCTGCCGATCGGCTATCTCATCGGCCTGATGCTGGGCTCGGTCATCCCATTCGTGGGGGCCAATGACTGGCGGTTCCTGCTGATCGGACTGATCGGATATCCAATCCTGTGGTTTGTGGCCGACCGCAATCCGAACCTGTTCGAGACGATGGCGGTGGTCTTTTCCCGGACGCCACGAGCAAGCTGCCGCGCTGCTTTCGGGGGCGACCGTCATGTCAGCTGAACTCCGTTCGCTCTTCCCGACGAACCCGTCGCTGAAATCGGTCGTCAGACCTGAGGACCTCGCAACCGAGGCCCTTGCGCGCCACCTGCCATGGCTGAGCGCCCCGGCGGATGACCTGATCCTGACGCGCCAAGGAGACTTGATGGCCTCGGCCGTGGTCGAGGGACAGGACAGTTTCACGACCGAAGAAGGCGATCTGTCACTCGTGACCACGTCGCTCGCGCGGCTTGTCGGACAGTTGGGCGACGCCTTCGGCTTTCACATCTCGAAGCTGACTCTGCCCGATGCACCTTCGCTCAAGCCTTTCGAGGGTTTGGACTTCGGGGGGTCCATCGACCGGTGCTGGCAGGCTCACCTCTGCGGCCGCGACCTGAAGCGTCGGGTGTTATTGGTCACGCTGATCCTGCGCCCGACCGCACTCAACCGCGTTCCGATCTTCGGACATCTCTTCAAGGCAGCGTTCACCGAGGACATGAATGCAAGGGCCGAGCGGCTGAACGAGGCGATGGGTCTCGTATCCGGCGTCTGCTTGGGGCTCGGCTTTCGGCGGCTGACAATCTCGTCCGGCGAATGGCTTGGATTGCTGGGGGTTCTGATCGGCCAGCCGATGGGTCGGGTCATGCCGATGAAGGGGCAGTTTCTGGCGACGAGCCTCACCCGGCTGCAGGCGACATTTGGCGGCAAGCACGTCGAACTCGAGACTGGCGCTGGCACCCGTTTCGGCACGATCTTCGGCGTGAAAAGCTATCCGGCCCGCACCTGGGCGCGGATGCTCGATGCGCTGGAACTGCCCTTCGACATCGTCATATCCAACAGCTTCACGCCCGCGCGCAACAACGAGATCGAGGAGCGGATCAAGCGGACGGCCCGGCAGATGCGCGCATCCGAGGATGCGGCGGAAACATTGCGTCAGGAACTCTACGAAGCGGCGGACAACGTCGCCTCGGGACGTCAGGTATTCGGCAAGCATCATCTGACCGTGATGATCACGGCTGAGACGCCGGAAAAGCTGGAAGAAGCCGCCTCCGAGGTCTGGCGGGCGGGGCAGGATTGCGGGGCGACCCTCCTTCGTGAAAGCTTTGCCGCGCGTGCCGCCTGGTTTGCGCAGGCACCTGGAAACTGGGCTTACCGTCCACGCACCGCGCTGATTTCGGCACAGAACTTCGCGCATCTTGCGGCGTTGCACCGGGTGGCGGAGGGTCGCCTGCGGGCACAATCGCCTTGGGGCGAGGTGATCACCGTGTTGCCGACGGTAACCTCCAGCCTCTACCGGTTCAATTTTCATGACAAAGGGCGGCGTGGTGACGAACCGAGCGCAGGACACACCCTCGTTCTCGGCCGCACCGGCTCGGGCAAGACCCTTGGGACGGCGTTCCTCATGGCGCAGGCTCGGCGGGTCGGTGCCCGCATCCTCGTCATCGACAAGGATCGCGGCCTTGAGATGGCCGTCCGGGCCCTGGGTGGCAGGTACTCCGCAATCCGGATCGGCGAAGCGACGGGCCTAAATCCGTTCCAGACCGAAGTGGACGGGCGGGGTGCAGCGTGGCTTACGGACTGGCTGGGCGACATTCTTGCCGGCTCGCGCGGTTTTGAGACCACCCAGACCGTGAGCCTGAACGCGGCGGTTCGCCAGATCGTCGGTGCCGACGCCCGATTGCGGAACTTCAACGGTCTCGGGACCCTCGTTGCCTCCACGGATGATGAGGGTGATCTCGTCTCCCGTGTACGAGAATGGGGGTTGGGGGGTCGTCGTGGCTGGCTCTTCGGGCAGGGAGCAGCAGCCGAGATCAGTCTCGCGGAAGATGTTGTCGGCATCGACATGTCGGAAATTCTCGACCTCGGTGCCGAGCGTTCCGCACTGCTCGCCTATCTCTTTCGTAGGATTGAGCGCGTAATCGAGGACCGCCGCCCCACCCTCATCGTGATCGACGAGGCGTGGAAGATGCTCGACGATCCGATCTTCGTGAAGCGCCTGCATGACTGGCTGGTCACGATGCGCAAGAAGAACGCCGCCGTGCTGATGATGACCCAGACGCCGACGCATCTGACACAGTCAAAGGTCGGCCAGATCATCGCCGAAAGCGTGGTGACGCAACTCCTTTATCCAAACCCGAGGGCGAACCCGGAAGATTACCGGATCCTGCGGCTGAACGAGAAAGAGGCCGAGTTTCTCTGCACGCCAACCGGGGGTTTGCGCCTGGCACTTTTGCGCTCCGCCGGGGACTCGGTGTTCGTCAACATGGACCTTTCAGCCCTCGGGCCCCTCCTCGCTGTCCTCGGCGGTGGCCGGACCGGCGAGGACCGCGCGCCCTTCAACTGGCGCGACACCCCTGACTTCTGGAAGGAAATGACATGACCGATGCAACACCCCGCGCCGTTTTCCTCCTGCTCTGGCTTTGTGGCCTGACGGCCTGTGCCGGCGTGGAAACCGGGACCGTCTCGCCGTGTCACGGGCAGTTCCGCGCCGAGGGCAAGTACTTCGTCGAGCGAGAAGCTTCCGATGGCACGCGCATCGTCGTAAGCACGATGAGCCGTCCCGCCACAGATTGCACGGACTGAGCCACCGATGCGTCATCCGCTCCTCTTGCTCGGATTGGTTTGTGGCACCGCCTTGCCGGCAGCACTGCTCGCCCAGGGCGTGCCGATTATCGACGGATCCCGCCTCTCGAACATGATCTCGCGTCTTGCCGAACAGGCCTCGGATGCCGTGAACCAACAGGACAAGCTCGGGGAGCGCACGCATCTGAACGAGATCGAGGCGGATCAGCTCGCGGCTTACGAACGCTTCCTCGCAGACACGACCGGCATCACCGATCTGAGCGGCTTCGAAACGGGTGACACGGATTTTCCAGCCGCAAACGAGGTCTATCCCATTGCGGAGAACAGTGCCGAAAGTCAGCGGCTGTTCGGTGACGGCGAGACCGTCGAGGCGATGATCATCGCGACGGCGCAGCGTTACCAGAACCACCCCGGTGTGCTGAAAGTCGGCCTGACGCCAACGACCTGGCGCATCCTCTTCCAGTCGCTGGTCAAGCAGGAAAGCGGCTTCAGCAATGCCGCGATCAGCCCGGTGGGCGCGCTCGGCTTTTGCCAGCTGATGCCTGGCACCGCCTCGGATCTCGGTGTCGATCCGAGCGATCCACTGCAGAACCTGGACGGGGGCGCACGCTACCTCGCGACTCAGTTGAATACCTTCGGGCGGATCGACTACGCGCTGGCCGCTTACAATGCCGGACCTGGGAATGTTCAGAAGTATGGTGGCATACCGCCCTTCGAGGAAACCCAAACCTACGTCCGTCGCATCTCGGGCTATTACAGCACCTACCTCTCGGTGATCACCGGGGCCGGTGTCACTGGCACGCTTGAAGGCGTTGAGGGTGCCAGCGCCGAGTGGGGCAACCTGTCATCTGCGCTCATTGGCTATTCCGGTCAGCAAGGCGGCCAGATCGAAGCCGCGATGGCGCGGATCAAGGGTTTTCTTGAGGCCGCGAAACCCGAGACGCCGAAAGAGGCGGTTGACCATAACACCTACATGATCGCCGAACGCGGTCGGCTCATGGCGCTGACTCTGCGTTTGCGGGCCGGAGCCGTAAAGGTCGAAGCGGCCGGGAACCTCTCCGACGCAGCACAAGCCCTGCAATATTCCACATTCTGGGAGTACTCCGATGTTCCATGACCGGGCACGTCTCGCTGCCGCATTTTGCCTATGCCTCGCCGGATCGCCCGCAAGCCCCCAGGGCGTGCCGGTGATCGACGGCACCAATCTCGCCAAGAACATCGAACAGTTGCAGGCGGCGCTGCGCGATGCCGAAAACCAGATCGCCCAGATCGAGGAGCTGAAGAAACAGGTCGAGACCGGCCTCGCGCAGTTGACCAACCTCGAAGGTATCCTCGGATCGATCTCGGGCCTGAACGAGATCGCAAGCCTTTACAATTCGGTGCAAGACCTTCGCTCGCGCGCGGCCAAGATCACCGATCTTTCCGGCTTCAAGGATGCGCTGACGATCGGCGACTTCGACAGCCTGCTGAACAGTCTGCTCGACGGCAATGTCACCATGGGTGACCAGATGGCCGCCGAGTACATGCGCGACACGTTGACAGGTGCCGGGCTGACCTCCGAGACACTCGCAGGCCTGTCCTCATCAGAAAACCCGCAGGACAAGCTGATTGCCGAAACGGCTGCGGCGAGTGCCACCGCGATGGGTGTGGCGCAACTGTCCTACGAGGAAGCCGCTCAAAGTCTCGAGCGGATCGATGGGCTGGTGGAAGAGATTGCCAACCAGGACACGCTGAAGGAAAGCATCGATCTCAACACACGTATGGCGGCTGAGACCAACTACATGCTTGGCCAGATGTGGCGGCTGAACGCCGCCGCCGGTCTGGCCGCCGGGCAGACCGGAGTGAACTGGGCCGCCGAGCAGGCCAAGGAAAAGAGCTTCTTTGACTATTCGGGGGCGGAATGATGCGGCGCGGTCTGCATGTGGCGGTGGCCGTCACCACCCTTACTCTATTCACGGGATTTGCCTTTGCCGACAGTTTGGCAACCTTGAGCGATCTCGATCTGATCGACAAGACCCGGGAAGCTGTGGTGGATCAGAACGCCGCCGCCGCCCTCGCCCTTCTGACCGAAATGCAGAGGCGTGGGACGGGTATCTTTGCAGGTGTCGAGAAAACCGTCTGCGAAGAAACCATCAGCTTGCCGGACCGGATCACGGACTGGAAATTCCGGGCTGTCGCCCGTCAAGCCTATTTCCGAGTGGCGATGTCGAAGCGGCTCGCTGAGGGCTCCTGTGCCTGCCTTTTCGACGAGTTCAGCTTCGACGCGTTCGTGGAAGAGACGCTCGGGAAACCAGTCGCCGATCTGACCGATGCAGACCGGATGGTCCTCGAATCCATCCGGGATCAGGATCGGCGCGAAACCGAGGCTCGCTTTCGTGACCTCGAAAAAAGCTGCCGAGCCCAATAGCTCATGGCCATCATCGCCGACATCCTGAGCCAGGTAGATGCCGCAGCGACTGCGGTTGGTGCGACCGCGTTTGACGCGGTTGCAAGCGAGATCGTCCCAGTGTTTCGGGTCGGGACAGTCTTGGTCGTGGCGCTTGTCGGCATCAATCTCATGGTTCAAGCGGTGCCCATGACGCTGCGAAACGGCCTTGGTTTGGTGGTCCGTATCAGTGTCGCCTCGGCCTTTCTGTCGTCCTGGACCAACTTCAACACGGTCTATGGCATCCTGACGAACGCCCCAAGCGAGATCGGTGCCGTGGTGATGAACGCTTTCGGTGACGGGTCGGGCAATCTCTACGAGGGCCTCGATGCGCTCTATCTCAAGGCCCTCGATGTCGGTCAGGCGATAAGCCAGAATGGCAGCTACATCACCGGTGCCCTCGCGGGACTGCTGATGTTCCTCGTCGCGGCGCTGATGGCCACGGTCTCGATCATCGTGATCTCCGCGGCCAAGATCATGATTGGCGTGCTTGTGATCTTTGCACCGGTCGCAATAGCCTGCACCATATTCAAGGTGACGGCACCCCTCTTCGACCGCTGGGTCAACTTGGCCCTTGGGTTCGCCCTTTACCCTATGCTGACTTCCGGCATGGCCGCCTTCACGATCTATATCGCCGAGGATCTGACGCCCGCTTCGCTCGCGTCTGTCGAAACCATCGGCGATGTCTTGAGCTTCGTCGTGGTGATGATGCTCGGCACGGGCCTCATGGCCATGGTGCCGACCATCGCGCAGTCGCTGGCCCAGACCGCGACCGGGCTGGGTGGGGTCGCATCTTCGACGTTCCGCACAGCCGACAGCTTCAAGGGCTATGGCCGCACCGGGATCGCTTCCGGCATCGGCGCGGGTCGTGGGGTGGCCGGGCTCGACGCGGGTGGCAAGCGGCCCTCCGATGCCCGCCTCACCGGCAATGCAGCCGGCCAGATCGCACGCTCTGCCGTGCAGACCGCGATGCGTCTCGCCAGTCGAACCCCCGGCAAGAACTGATCCCCGAATAGATGACCCGGAAAGGAACCTCGCCGATGGAGGCGCATGGATTTGATGTCGATCTCGTTCTCGAACCCCGCCTGTCGGCCCGCCGCGCCTGGATCGTGGCGGCGGCTGCGGGTGCTTCGAGCCTTCTGCTGGCAACAGCCTTGATCATCGTTCTGCCGCTCAGAGAAACCCAGGTCTTCACCGTTCTGGTGGACCGCCAGACCGGCGATGCCGAAAACATCCTGCGGGTCGCACCCACCGGCATCGAGGACCAGGAGGCGCTGAAGCAAAGCCTGCTCGTGGCCTACATCTCCGACCGGGAGGGCTACTTCCTCCCCGGCATTCAGGCGCGTCTCGAAAGCGTTCAGCGCCGCTCGACCGGTGCGGCAGAGGAAAGCCTGCGCCTTCTGTGGTCGAAGGGCGGCAGCAACGCAGCCTATCCGCCGGATGTCTACGGGCCGGGGGCCGAGGTCACCGTGACTGTGCGCCGGATCACCTTCCTCTCGCCCAACGTGGCGCAGATCCGGTTCCTGAAGACCTTGCGGCAGACCAAACAGGAGGCGGTGACACAGCCGTTCGTGGCGACGGTCGAGTTCGCCTTCGACCCACGAACCGAACGCACGCTGGCCCATGTCTGGGAGAATCCGTTGGGCTTCACCGTCTCGGCCTACCGCGTCGATCCCGAAACCCTGGAGGCCAACCCATGACCCGTTCTCGCCATCTTTCCGGGATCGTTATTGGCGTCGCACTGGCTGTCAGTACTGCAGCCATCGCCGAAACCGCCCCTGCCTCGATGGGTGCCGATGCCCGCGTACGCTCGGTTCTCTACAACCCCGTGGATGTGATCCGCCTCGATACCCATCTGCGGGTGAACACTGCCATCGAGCTCGGCGCCGGGGAGCGGATCGACTCCGTGCTTTTGGGCGACAGCGAGGCGTTCGAAGTCGAAGTGCTTTCGAACCGCACCACGGTCTCGATTAAACCCCTGATAGCAGGGGCCGAAACCAACATGACGATCTACACGGGACGGCGCACGATCACCCTCGCGATAAGTGAAGGACGGTCGCAACACCCGACCTATCGGCTGGTTCTGCGCTACCCCGAAACAGGTGCGGCCCGAACCCCGCGCGTGGCAGCCGCAGGGTCTCGGGACATCGGCTATGCCTGGTCCGGCGATGAGAGTTTACGGCCGGTTCACATCTGGAACGACGGGCAGGCCACCTTCTTTGCCTTCCCACCCGGTCTGCGGCCATCGGTCTTCGGCGTCGATGCCGCAGGGCGGGAAGTGACGCTGAACTCGGGCACGCGCGGCAGCATCGTCCGCGTGGCGGGGATCCGGAACGCCTATTCGATCCGGATCGGCACGCAGGTGCTCTGCATCGAACGGGTGGAGGGAGGGGTCACCACCGACCCCGCCCTGATCGCCAGGCTGCAGGGTTGGGAGTTCTGACATGACCGAGACCCCGAAAAACGAGTCCACACCGGCGGGCCCGAACAGCCCTGACGTTGAGTACAGAGTGGAGCGGCCCAAGCAACGCAGGCTGACCCAGCGGCAGAGGCTGGGCATGGGCGCACTTCTGAGCGGGGCTGCCATCGCGGCGATCTGGACAGTCTGGCCGGGCAGCAGGTCCATGCCCAGGGTCGAGACCTCGGCTGTCGAAGAGTTCCAACAGCAGGAGGGCGGATCGGCCTTCGGCGCGATCGAGCCCGGCGCAGTGATCGCAGTGCCCGACAGCGATGGGTTTGCCAACATCGAGGGGGAACTCGCGTCGCAACGGGAAGCCCTCGAAGCCCGGAATGCCGAGTTGCAGGGTGAAGTCCGGCGGTTGCAGACTGAGCTTGCCGATCTCGCAAACCGGGCCGATGCTGAGCAAGGCGAAAGCGCAAAACAACTCGCTGCTGCACTCGAGGCAGCACAGGCGCAGAACCTCGCGCTGATCGAGGAAATACGCGCGCAGTTCACCCGCGAGATCACCGCCCTCAGGGCGGAAACCGCGACGGGCGATGCCCAAGCTGCCGATCGCGAAGCTGACCTGGCCGCAAGGCGCGCCGAGCGCGAGGCGCAGCTCGCGGCCCGTGTGGCTTCGCCCTCGGTCGTCTTCGACGACGGCAGGACCAATGGGGCAGGGGATGTCGGCATGGAGATGCCTGACGAGTCCAACTCAAACTCGCGTGACGCGGCGGGCCGGGACTTCGTGCAGTCCGGGCGAGATGCCACCGATGTCGAAGTGAGCCAGGTGATCGCCAATCCGTCGAACACCGTGCTTCAGGGCACGCTCATCGAAGCAACGCTGGAGAATGCCGTCGACTCAAGCTTGCCTGGGCAGTTGACCGCAATCGTCACACGGCCTGTCTGGTCCTTCGATCAATCGCAAGTGCTGATCCCCGCAGGATCCCGGCTCTTCGGAGACTATTCGTCCGAGGTCGCCATCGGACAGGGGCGCATCCTCGTCGCGTGGACACGGCTCGTGACCCCGGACGGCCAGTCCGTCCAGATGGAAGCGTTCGGCGGCGATGGCCAGGGACGCTCCGGCATCACCGGCAGGGTCAATACCCGCTTCGCCAAGCGGTTCGGATCGGCGGCGCTGATTTCGCTGCTCGGGGCCGCCCCGGCCATTGCTGCATCCAAGTATTCTGACGATATCAGTTCGGACACCGCCGAGAACATCGGGGATGACCTCAGCGCGACCATGGGCTCGGCGGTCGAGGCCTACACCAGCTTGCCGCCCATCATCACCGTGACCCCTGGTGCAGCGATCACGGTCATGGTCGACCGCGACCTGGAAATCTGGTGATGGACGGCGCGCCCTCGTTCCTCAGCACCTACCTGACGCCGCTCGTGCCGCTTCTTCTGCGCGACGATCTGGTCGAGGTCGCGATCAATCCGGACGGCAAAGTCTGGTTCGAACGGAGGGGTGCTGCTCACATGGAGCAGATGGCACATCTGACCATCGAGCGGTCCCTCTCGACCAACCTCGGGCAGGCCATCGCCTCCGCCGTCGGCGTCCAGTTCTCGGACAAGAAGCCAACCGTTTCGGGTAAGATCATCTGGGGTGCGACGCCAATCCGGGCGCAAGTCGTCGCACCGCCCATCGTAGAAGGCGGGATGGCGATCACGCTGCGGCCCTTCAAGCTTTTGGCTTATCAACTGATCGAGCCCAAACTTTTGCATGCCGGTTTGGTCGATCTCGATGCGCGCAAAAGAGAGCGCGTGTCGGAAGTCACGCGATTGGCAAACGAAGCAAACCTGGCTGAGGCCATGCGGCTCTGTGTCGAAGACCGGATGAACATCCTGATCTCGGGCGGAACCTCGACCGGCAAGACGACATTCGCCCGGTCCCTTCTGGCCATGGTGGACCCCGCCGAGCGGCTGCTGACTATCGAGGATGCCTATGAGCTGTTTCCGACGCAGCCGAACCTCGTCGCCCTGAAAGCCGACCGAAACGCACAAGGCGAACGGACGCCCGCGCGCCTGCTCGAAGCCTCCCTGCGGATGCGGCCCGACCGCATCATCCTTGGCGAGTTGCGCGGCGAGGAAAGCCGGACATTCCTTGAGGCCATCAACACCGGGCATGGCGGATCGTTCACGACGATCCATGCCGATACAGCGCGGAAAGCCATTGATCGCCTTGCGATCATGGTGATGGCGGCAGGGCTCGGGATGGGGTTCGAGGAGGTGAAGCGTTACTGTGAGGGAAGTGTCGATCTCGTGGTGCAGCTGTCACGGCAGGGTGGAAAGAGAGGGGTGGCGGAGGTTCTGGCACTCGGTTGAGGGGAGGCAAGGATCGAGAGCCTCTGACAAGGTTTCCTCGGTTACTTCCAGACGGACCAACCTTGGCGTCGCGGAGCTGTTCGACGGATACCGGACTGGAAATCCCTGCAGACATCCTGTATATGCAAAAACATATGCATCGGAGGCTCCGCCCTTGCCCCAACCCAGACCATCGACCCAGACGCCGTCGCGTGAAGCCAAGCTGTTTCGCAACAACAAGAGTCAGGCGGTTCGCATTCCGGCCGACTTCGAGATGCCCGGCGACCGGGTCATGATCCATCGCGACGGTGAGAAGCTGGTCCTCGAACCGGTTCGCCGGAAAAACCTGCTGGAGATTCTGGCAGGCCTGCAGCCGCTCGGGCCGGATGACCAGTTTCCGGACGTCGATGACACGCTGCTTGCGGCAAGGGACATCGACCTTTGACCACGCTTTATATGCTGGACACCAACATCATTTCGGAACTGGCAAAAGACCCGCAAGGGCAGGTCTCCAGGCGGATCGCCGCAGTTGGACCGGACGCGATCTGCGTCAGCATTATCACCGCGGCCGAGCTGCGCTACGGGTGTGCGAAGAAAGGGTCGGCCCGGCTTCTGGCGCAGATCGAAGCGATCCTGGCCGGAGTCCAGGTGCTCGCGCTCGATGTACCGGCGGACGTCGAATATGGCGGCATCCGGAGCGAACTGGAAGCCGCAGGCAAACCCATCGGGCCGAACGACCTTTTGATCGCAGCACACGCCTATGCGCTGGATGCCGTGCTGGTTACGGCGAATGTGCGCGAGTTTACCCGAATCCACGCCTTGAAGGTCGAGAACTGGCTGGTCTGAGCGCCGTCGCTACTGCCGCTGCGGCAGACGCCGCTTTTTTGACGCCAGCGCCGCGATGTCCTGAAACGCGTTCGTCGCGGCCACGATCGTTGCTGGTCCTTCTCCCCCCACACCCTGCGGTCGGAGGGTCGACAGACTTGCGGCCAAAGGCGCGGTTGATGTTGCGCCACCCGGAGCAACCAGCGGCAGTTGTTTTCTTTGGCGCGCGCGGTCAATCGGCCCGAAGTGCCGATCTTCGAAATAGCGGATATGCCGTGCGCGGATCGGGTACTGCCCTTCCGGCAGGACCAGCACCTCATCCAGTGGAAAGCGCAGCAGCTCATTCGCCGAAATGAGCGCGCGTTCCTCTGATCGGCGACTGACATTGGCACTGTCGTCCAGCCCCCGAACCCGCGACTGACTTTCGCTGACGGCGGTGATGGTCGAACGCCCGAGCGCGTTGGACAGCACATCCGCCGTCCGGTCGTCCTGCGGCGTCATGTAGATCTGCACCCCCGCACCGCCCTGCAGTGATCGCCGCCCGGTCTCGCCATAGATGTCATCCAGCCCGGGTATGGTCTGCGAGATGATGAAGAACCGCCCTCCGAAGCTGCGGATCGTCTTGATCGAGGAAAGAACGATAGGCTGCCGCCCCAACTGGTCGAATTCGTCCATCAGGAACATCACGGCATGTGGCTCGTCCAGCCCGGGTTCGCGCCGCTGCAGCGAGGCAATCGCATCGGCGAAGAGAAGCCGCACAAGCGGCGCGAGGGTCTTGAGGTGCTCCGGCTGGACGACGATGAACAGGCTTTGCGCGGTGCGGCGAAACGTCGAGAAGTCAAAATCGCTGGCCGAGGTCACCCGGTCCACGGCCGGGTCGTTCCAGAGCTCGAGGCCGGATCCTTGAATGACCGAGACATAGGCGCCGAGGGTTTTCTCGGGGACGTCGCTCATCTCGAGAAAAGTGCGCGAGACGATCGGGATCTGCGTCGTCTCGGCAATCCCCGTGTAACTCCGCTTCTTGTCGCCACCCCCGGCCATGATTTCTCCCGCGTAGCCCAGGGTCGGACGGCGCTGCTCGATGGCATAGAGGCAGGACGCGATGAACAAGCGCTTGCCCGCGTTGAAGAAGCTCTGCGCGCTTTCGCCCTCGGGGATCAGGAACAGATCGGCCATCGAGTTCAGTGCCGTGTACTGGCTGTCGGGCGAGGGCAGGGCGGCGATGCGCGCGAGGGGGTTGAAGCGGTGCGAGCCCTTCTCTTCGTCGAAGGGCGAGAAATACCAGATGCCATTCTTCAGGCCATGGTGGCGATGGATGGAGGTCTTGGCAAAGTTCTCGCCCTTGACGTCGAGGACGATGGCCGAGCCCGAGAAATGCAGCAGGTTCGGGATGACGAAGCCCACGCCTTTGCCCCGGCCCGTCGGGGCGATCATCATCGCATGGGGAAAACGGTCCGGCGGGGCCATGACGAAGGGGGCATCGGATTTTGGGAGCCCGAGCTTGCCGAAGATGAAGCCGTTCTGCTGCATGGTCCCGACCATGCGGTTGCGCCTCAGCTCCCGCCGCGACTGGAAATGCGCGTCATCATACTGGTTCAGCCGCCCGCGATGGACGCCCGCCAGCCCGACGAGCGTCAGGGCGAAGGTGACGGCCCCAGTGATAATCAGCGCGCCTTGCAGGACCGACGGACGGGCTGCGAGCACGGCCCAAGGGTAGCGGATGAACCACGGTCCCAGGGGGCTGAGCGTGTCGAGGTTCTCGCGGAAGGCGACGATCACATAGATCGTCGCCAGCATGCCGCCGATGTAGAGCCCGGTCATCAGCCCGAGGGCGAGAGCGGCCGGATACCGCCAGGCGGAGTCGAGGTTCGAAAGCATGGAGTGTCCTTCAGAGCTCGAGGCTGGGGTCGCGCTCGGATACCCGGTCGCGCTGGCCAAGCTCGGCGGCACGGGATTGGCTGCGTGCAAGATCGGCCCATCGTCCGACAGCGTCGTCGGGACCGAGATCACCCTCGTTCTTCAACTCATGCGCCACGGCCGCACGCAGGGCGGGGTCGCGCACCTGCTCTGCCAAGAGGGCCAGGTCTCCCGCCAGGACACGGTCGAGATCTTCGCGGGGCAGGCTCTCCTGAACCCGGTCGACGATGGCCTCCAGGGCGGGCACGTCCGACAGGCGCAGATTCCGGTCGGCCGAGAGAAGCTGGTCCTTGGCGATGGCCTCGGTCAGGGACGGGGTCAGTTCCAGCGTATCGAGCGTGCGGCCGACCTCGCGCGTCAGATCACGTTCTGCCTCCATCCAGAGCACCTTCGCCTCGGGACCGTCCTGCGATGACCATTGGACCAACTGGCCTAGGCTTCGCTCCGGTGCCACAAAGCGCGCAACCATTTCCTCGGCGGTCGTCCCCGCCGCGCGCAGATCGTCTTCCCGCAAGGAGAAAAGGGCGGTGAGGCGCTCGCCGATCTCTTCACGGACATGGGACAGGGTTTCGCGCAGACCAGCATCGAGCGAAACACCCTCGGCCGTTCCGGCGTCGAGCCGTGCGAGCGAGGCGAGCGTGGGATGGAAGTAGGGATCCTCCTCGCGACTGACCACGCGGGCGTGTTCGGCCAGCAGCGGGTTTTCAGGCGCGAGCTTCAGCGACGCCCTGGCCTGATCGGCAAAGCTGCGCTCGAGGTCGACGCGCTCGGCCGATGGCTCCATGGCACGGATCGCCTCCCAGGCGTCGGACGCCGCCGCGACCATCCCCGCGCGGGCCGCCTCGATCTTCGACGCGGCATCACCTTCGGTATGGAGGGAAAGATCGGGCATCAGGGGCAGTCCTTGTCTGAGAGCATCGGCCGAGGCCCCGAGGGCATGGGCCAGTCGGGCGAAAAAGTTGGTGGCGGACTCGGTGTCTTTGCCGGACCCGGCGGCTATTCCGGCGATCCGGCCGAGCTCATCGTAGTCGCTGGCAAACGCCTGCATCTCCTCGAGGCGCCGCGTCCGTTCGGCGTCCGACAGGGGCGGGGGCGTCGGGGGCGCGGTCTTGTCCGGGCGATGTGCGGCGGCATTGACGTCGCGATCCCGCGCCGGGTTCTCGATGAGCCCGCGCGACAGGCGCGATGTGGCGAGGATATTCAGTCCGTGCGCCTGCGAAATCTCGGCATGCAGTTCGCGCATCACGTCGAAGTTCAGCGCGGAGTAGCGGCAGATCGACAGGAACCAGCCGTGGTCGATGCCGTGTTTGTCGACCACGAAATGCGCGTGCACGTGATCGGTGTCCTTGTGCAGCGCCCCAACGTAGCGCCAGACATCGCCATGATCGCCCGAGCCAAAGACAGCCTCACCCCATTCGCGAGCGATCACCTCGGCCTGCGCCCCGTCAACCCCGCGTGGGAAACTGAGGACGATGTGATCGGCATGGCCGCGCTTCGGTGCTCCGCGCCAGGTCGATGACCAGGCTGCCGCGAGCTTGCCGGTCTTGCCGGGATCGAAGTCCCGTTCGTAGCCCGCAAGATTGCACCAGGTACTCTGTACCCCGTCCTCCCGAGCGACGTAGTCCAGCAGCCGCTTCAACTCCTGCGGCGTGCGGGCACTGCCACCCGCGATGCGCTTGACGACGGACTGCCAGCCGCGCGGTGCCCCGGCGTTCCGCAAGAGGCCGCGGGTACGCCGCTCCTTCGGCGAGCCAAGCCGCCCGGACGCATCGCCACCGCCACGCCCCGAGCGCTTGCTGTCGAGGACATGGCCCAGAACGAGGTCTTCAACGCTGGTCCCCGACTGGCTGGCATCCGTCATCGCGACACCGCCGCCGATATCGCAGACGTCGGACTGAGGGCCGATAATCCGTCCTCGACACGTAGCGCCTTGTGGGTGCCAACTGCCGCCAGAAGCACCACAATCGCCTCAGAGAGATCATCGACACGTCCTGCAAGCTTTCGGACAAGCGCGCTGTCACCGGGGCTCCACTTCAGCTTGCCCGCAGCGCCAAGCCGGGCGAGCTGGTTGAGGTTGCTGCCGACCGCCGCAAGCTCCCGCCTTGCCGCAGCGATGCCCGCAAGCTCGTCTGCCTGCAAAGCCAGCAGCCCGTTTGCCTGCTTGACCAGATGCCTGACGGCCTCAGACACCGTCAGCCCGCTTGCCTCAGCAACCACCTGGAGCGCGGCCCGCTCGCCTTCCGTCACCCGGATGTTCAGCTTCACGTCAAGCCGCAACGACGTCCGGCGATCCATCGCACCCTTGATGCGGGCCAGTGATTGCCGGGAGCGACCCATCGAAGCAGCGACCGAGGCGACGCTGTCGCCGGACGCGAGGCGGGCCTCGATGGCGGCGATCTCCTCCTTGGAAAGACGAAGTCGTGGCATTGCAGCATTACATCCGTATTGCGATCATTTCGCATCATGTACCACACACCACCGTTCCTGCCAACCGTCCTCACCGGCCGGTTTCCGCTCCTCCAAAGAGGAGCCCGCGTGCGGAAACCGGACAGCCGGTGAGGACTCATTATGGCGTCAGGGGTCGGCGGCTTGCCCGCCGACGGGATCCCTGCGCCCGGCCGCAAGGCCAATACCTGCATGAGCTTGAATGCATCAAGCTGCTGCAAGCGTTGAGTTTTCTGGCAGATATTGACCAAGTACTGCGGCAAGATCTGACCCGGTGCTGTTGCTCGACCGGGAAGGTTTTGCAGGGCCGGAAAGGGAAAAGGGCAAGATCAGTCTGGCTTTCATTTCCGGGATCGGACAAAGGAAGGTGACGTCCCACCGCAAAGAAGTGGGAAAGCAACCAGTGTCTTGGGACGAGGCCGCCGGGACAGAAAACGAACCGGCAGGCATGCAGGCGGGCCAACGGGCTAAAGGTTTACAACGCACTGTGTCGACCCGGGGTTCGGTCGGCGATGCGACCTGTCACCCTGCCTGATACGCAACTTTGCAGACATGCAAACATGCAAACGGGTCCGATTGCTGGCTGCCAGCCTCCTGCGGCCAAAAGGTGCAACGGTGATGCTGCATTGCGGCATGGCGACGTGGAAATTCCTCATGAAACCGGGCCATTTGCGCTCACGACTCACAACCTGAGGCGCAACCTGTTTGACGCCGACACAACCTTGTGCATAAACCGCGCTCCGAACGCGTGACCGAATAGTGAGCCTATACAGTGGCTTCGCTCAGAATGCACATGTTTGAAGGGTTCGTTCCGCCGATGCGCCAACCAACGACGCGCACGGTCGTGCCCAAGCTGAGGCGTAGCAAGTGCGGAGGTGTCATTCCATGCAGGTCATCACCATCGTCCAGACCAAAGGTGGGTCGGGCAAGACCACGACAGCAATGCTGCTCGCCTCCGCTGCACTCGACGCCGGACGACGCGTGATCCTGATCGATGGCGACGTGAACGCGCAGTTGGGCCGCTGGCGCGACAGCTACGAGTTGGCAAACTGGGAGGCCGTCCAAAAACCTGTCTGGCCAGAAGCCCTCGTTATCATGTCTCCACCTGCCACGGTCGACGGGCTCCTGGCCCTTCTCGAGGCGGAAGAGGCAGCCGGAACCGATCTCGTGGTGCTCGACACGCGCCCGGGAACGCATGCCGACACGGAAGATTTCTGCCTGATCTCGGACCTCGTGCTGATCCCGGCGCGGCCGGTCTTTGCCGAATGGGAAATGACGCATCGCGCCGTCCTCTGGATGGATGACCTGCGGGCATCGATCGCCGTCGGCGAGCGGTTTCCCGAGGTTCGGGTTCTGGTTCTCGATGCCGGGCCGAAGATCATCGACGCCGCAACGCGGGAAGGCGGCCTTACCGGGCTGCCGAAGCGCGATCAGGATGTGCTTCTTGAAATCCTGCGCCTCGACCATCTCGACGTCATTGTGCCGCATTCGAAAATCCTCGAGCAGTTCGGTTTCCACGGGCCGCTCGGGGCGGCAAGGGCAGCGAACGCAAAGTCCCCAGGAGGAAGACTGCTGGCTGAAGCCATAGGCCGTCAGCTCGATGTCGCCCGGCTGGTTTTGGCCGGTGTCGACGAGGTCGTTTCGAGATGACCCGCTTTCGATTGCCACCCCGCGTGGCACCGTCGCCGGCCGCAGGTGAGCCCGGCCTGCAGAATGCGGCCGCGCGGCTCCGCTCGTCCCGCGACGCCCAGGCCCGGCTGCTGGAAGACCGGAGGGCGAAGGGGGCTGCCGATGGCGAAGCTGGAATTGATGTGGTGCAGCCCGAGGCTCTTGAAGAGGCTATCGCGTCAGCGACCGCTTTTTCTGGGGTAACAATGCCCGACCTTCCGCTGGAAGAGCGGGCGCACCAAGTTGAGCCGGGGCACGGTCCGTCACATGCCCCCGAGAAGCAGAAGCTCGTCGTCCTGTTTCGGCTGTCTGTCGACACGACAGCGCGGATCGCAAAGATCCCGCGGGCCCTGGAGCTTGGTGAGGCCTACGTCCTGAAGGCTCTCGCAAAAGAGGGCAGGGCGGTTCTGCGGGGTTTGCGTTGCGGTCCCGAGCTCAACCAATGGACGGCACCGGCGCGCGACCTCCTGGCAATGCCGTCCCGGGAGATGACCGTCGGCGAGTCGATGACCGTCTATGTGCATACGCAGGCGCTCGATGCGATGCATGAGGCCGTGGGCGATCCGTGGAAAGTGGTACCGAAGGCCACAGTGGTCGGCACCTATCTGGCCGTGATTGTGACCAGCCTCATCGAGGCGCGCCTCGCGCGCTGAACTGCACCCATGCTCAGGAACATGCAGAATGCGTCAGTCGCAGGACAGCTCCGGCATCGGCGCGGTTTCGATCGTCAGGCTGTCGAGGCTTGTTACCACGGCAAACGCGCCGCCGTTGCGCAGGATCTCGACCATCTTTGCCCATTCGGCGGGCTGGACGGCACCTTGTGCCGCAAGGCCGCTTTTGACCGGCAAACGGGCCTGCTCGCCGGATTTGGTAAGGAAGACGATCATCGACGGATCCGGATCCTTCGGAAAGTCGACTGCCACGCCGCCGTTCGAGGTTGGGCCGAAAACCCGGTCGGGATCGCAGATGAGACGCAGGCCTCCTGCCTCGGTCTGAAGGGTGAAGATCGGGAGGCCGCGCTCGACGGTTTCGGACCACGCGTCCAGCGCCATTGCTGCATTGGAAAACGCAAGGAGCGCGAAGGCGCTCAGGATGGGGGATGTAACGTGCATGGACGGGAAGACCTTTCCAATGGGGCGCGGCGACAGCAAATCACCGCTTTCGACAACGGTGCATATGCATTGCAGCGTCTGCTGTCCATGCATCCGGGTAGGGCCATCAGTGAAGGTGGTCATCATGCACGATGATGAAGTCGCCGATGGGACTACTGTGCTCGAACTGCGCGCCTGGGAAATCCGAGGAACGGAACGGGTGCTAATTGCCGAGCGCGTTTCCGACCAGAACGGTCGCCGGGTGGTCTGGCACATTCCCGAGGCCGAAGTCCGGGGTATCCTCTGGGTCGAGATCCTCGTCGAGGATGACGCCGCTTCATCACTGGACTGAATCGGACGGCCCAGAGCGATTCAGGAAACTGATTGGACTTCCGGAGTCGGCCCGGATCATCCTGATCTGGGAGGCTCAGGATGGACCATGCCCATTTGCAGCGACGCGACCCTGCGCAAAACATGGCGCGATTCTATGAAGTCGACGTCAGGCTGACGCTCTTTGGGGAAGCCAGCGTCGTGCGATCTTGGGGCAGGATCGGCAGCTACGGGCGCACCACACTCGAGACCTTCGCGACGACGGAAGCGGCAAGCCTCAGCGCCGGGAAGACAGTGCGGTCAAAGCTGGCGCGCGGCTACCTTGCAACCCCTTGAAACCCTCAAGCGTTTCGCGGGCGCCGGTCGTCTCCGACGTGACCCGGCGGCGTCCCCCGCCGGGCAATCTTGCGGGGCACCGCACTAAGCGTAGCGTGTGCCAAGTTCAAGAAGGATTGGCCCGTTGAAAACGGGTGCAATTGGGTGCCAAAACGGGGTTGCACAGAATGGGTGTAAATGGGTATAGAATTGGCCCATGATCCAGACCCATTCAATCCGCATCACGCCGCCTGTCCTCTCGGCCATCGCCGAAATCGATGAGTTCAAGGGCGCCTGGCGGGCCTTGGGCAGCCTCGCCCCGGAACGCCTCTCTGCGTTGCGCCGCGTTGCAACAATCGAGAGCATCGGGTCGTCGACCCGTATCGAAGGCAGCAAGCTTTCGGACCATGAGGTTCAGCGCCTCCTGACCAACCTGGAAATCACGACGTTTGAGACCCGTGATGAGCAGGAGGTCGCAGGTTACGCGCAGGTCATGGACACAATCTTCGCGTCCTGGCGCGACATCGACATAACCTTGAACCACATCCGCCAACTGCACCGGGACCTGCTGCGCCACAGTGACAAGGACGCGCGGCATCGCGGTGCATGGAAGACCTCGGAAAACGCGATCGCGGCCTTCGACGAGACTGGAAAGCAGATCGGCGTTGTCTTTGAAACCGCCAGCCCCTTTGACACGCCCGCCCGGATGACCGAACTGGTGGAGTGGTACAACGCGGCCAGCGAAGACGGCACGCTGCATCCGCTGCTTCTGATCGGCATCTTCGTGGTAGTCTTTCTGGAGATCCACCCGTTTCAGGATGGCAACGGTCGCCTCAGCCGGGTTTTGACCACGCTCCTGCTGCTCAGGGCAGGCTATGCCTACGTGCCGTACTCTTCGCTGGAAAGCGTGATCGAGCAGAGCAAGGAAGCCTACTATCTGGCCTTGAGGCAAACCCAGGGCACGATCAGGTCGGATGATCCGGACTGGGGACCATGGCTTGCGTATTTCCTGACGGCGCTTCTGCGCCAGATGCGCCGGTTGCGCGCGAAGGTCGAGCGCGAAAAGCTGATGATGGGCAGCCTGCCGGAGGTTTCGGCGCGACTTCTGGATCTTGTCCGGGACCATGGCCGCCTGACCATCGGCGACGCGGAGCGGCTGACCGGAGAAAACCGGAACACCCTGAAGCAGCACTTCAGGGCCCTTGTCGGGGATGGTCATCTGGCCCTGAACGGGGCCGGGCGCGGGGCGTGGTATTCGCTCCGGTAATAGTTGTTATGTAATCTGTGTGCGGAAGCGCTACTCGGCTCAAAGCAATCATTCACTGCACTTGAGGCATTCTCGGGTAAATCTACGATATGCCTAAGCCACTGACGTGGAACAGGAAAAACGTAGGTACGAACCAACCTGATGGGCGCGCTGTAGAGAAACTGTGCCTTTATGCGGCTCTTTCTTGCCACCCCGTCTGGGCGATTTTCTTTCCGGCTGGACTGCCGCAAAAACCTCGTGCAAAAAGACCGCATGAAAATCGGCTATGCAAGGGTCTCGATGGATGAGCAGGATCTCGATCTTCAGATCGAGGCGCTGACCGTTGCCGGATGCGACCGGATCGTTACCGACAAGGGGCAGAGCGGTTTGCGGGCTGCCGAGGCCCGCCCCGGATTGTCAGAGGCGATGGCCCTTCTTGGCTCCCGCGACCAGCTCGTCGTGTGGAAGCTGGATCGTGTCGGTCGGTCAATCGCGGACCTGATCCACCTTTTGATAACCTTCGAGGAGCGCGGGGTCGAGTTCCGAAGCCTGACAGACGGGATCGACACGACGACCGCAGGCGGGCGTCTGGTGTTTCACATTATGGGAGCCTTGGCTGAGTTCGAGCGCAGTCTGATTCAGGAGCGGACGAAGGCAGGCCTGCGGGCTGCGAAGAAGAGTGGGAAGCGGCTTGGCCGCCCCCCTGCCCTGACACCGGCACAGATTGCACACGCCAAGGCGGCGATCTCGACCAAGGGCGAGACCGTCACCGGCATGGCAGAAATTCTGGGCGTGAACCGCAGCACCATCCAGCGTGCGCTTGGAGCATCATTGTGAGGCGCTTTGGGCATGGATAGCCTTCAACGCGCCTTTTTTCAGATGAAGTTCCGCATCGCCTTCCTTGAACGCAAAGGGAAGGCTTTCGAGGATCTGTTCTCGAAGATTATGGGCCACGCTTCCCCCGGCGATTTTCAGGCCGTGCGACCCTACGGAAATCGCGGCGACCTCAAATGCGATGGCTATCGGGTAAGCGACAGGACCGTTTTTCAGTGTTACGCGCCGTCCGCCATGAAGCTCCCAAACCTGCTCGCCAAGATGAACGAGGACTTCAACGGTGCGGTCGCGCATTGGGGCGAGCGTATGGGCCGCTGGTCCTTCGTTCACAACGAAGATGATGGCTTGCCCGCCGACGCGATCCAAAAGTTGGTGGACCTCGGCACGGCAAACCCGACCGTCATTCTTGACCAGATCGGCTATCCAGAACTCTTTGCGGTCGTCATGGCCCTTCCCGTCTCGCAGATCAAAGACCTGTTCGGATCGGTGCCGTCACAGCGCACGATGGCCCAACTGGACTACGAAGCGCTGCGCCCTGTCGTATCCCTGATTCAAAAGCTCACCCCGGATGATAACCCGCCTCTGTCCGCCCCCTCTCCCGCCAAGCTCAGTGCAAACGATCTGTCGGGCGATGCTGCCGAGCTATTGCGCCAGGGCCGCCGTCGGGAGCCGTTAGTGGAGCGTTTTTTCAATGACTGGCCCGATCCGAGCCTCGGGGAAGAGATTGCCCAAGGGTTCCGCGAACGGTATCAGGCGTTGAAAATGGAAGGCCTATCGCCCGACCGGATCTTCACGGAACTGCAAACCTTCGCCGGTGGCATGGACGGGACACCTTCGCACCAGGCGGCAGTACTAGCGGTCATGTCCTACTTCTTTGAGCGGTGCGACATATTCGAGGATAACGTCGAGGGGGGCGTGGGAACATGATCCTGCCGACCAAACATATCAGACCCGAGCGTGCACTTCTAACTATCGGAGCGGAGGTTCTGGGCTGTCTGCGAGAGCCGATGACCGTCTCTCGTGTCTGGGACGAGCTTCGCAAGCGGCGTGGCGAGACGGCAGAGCCGTCCGCGATCACATACGATTGGTTCATCTTAGCACTCGACCTGCTGTTCATCGTGAAGGCAGTGGATTTCGACAGCGGCGTGCTGCGGAAGGCGGCATTATGATCTATTCGATCACGAGCGATCTCGACAGTTTCAAACTTCTGACATTCGGGCCGGGCCTGAACATTTTGCTTGCCGAAAAGAGCGCCGACGCATCAGATCGACAGTCGCGCAATGGAGCGGGCAAAACGAGTTTTGTTGAGCTGGTTCATTTTCTGTTTGGCGGCAACGCCAAGCCCGACAGTATTTTCAGGGCCAACGCGCTGATCGCATCCACGTTTGAAATGCAGGTCGACATCGGCGGCCATGCCGTTTCAGCCGGACGATCAGGGTCGAAACCCTCATGCATCCGAATACAGGGAGAAACCTCTCACTGGCCTATCAAGCCAGCACTGGACGCCAAAACCGGGGACCTCATACTTTCCAATGAACACTGGAAATCCGTTCTTGGGACACTCCTGTTCGGTCTTCCCGCGGACCCTGATGCTCATGGCCGCTTCAGCGCAACGTTCCGCTCCCTGTTTTCTTATTTTGCCCGCCGCCAGAACAGCGGTGGTCTTGTTCAGCCACAACAGCAGTCGAGCAAGCAGGGGGGGTGGGACCAACAGGTCGCGATCTCTTACCTACTTGGCCTAGATTCCGGCATCTCTCAGGAGTTTCAGGAGACCAGAGCCCAAGAAGCAGCAATGTCCGAGCTTCGCAAAGCGGCGAAAGAAGGCAATCTGGGAAAATTCTACGGCAATTCTGCCGATTTCCGAACCCGGCTTGCAATCGCCGAAACTAAGGTCCGGCAGCTTCAGCAGCAGCTATCCACATTTAACGTGGTTCCAGAGTATGCTGTAATGGAACAGGAAGCCTCCGAGATCACTCGGACAATTTCGGCCGTCAACGACGACAACATGATCGACCGCGAGCTGGTTCTCCAGCTCGCATCTTCACTGAAGGACGAGCTTCCGCCCGCAATCAGCAACATCGAAAAGCTTTACAATGAATCAGGCGTTGTCCTTCCAGGCACTGTCGGGCGTCGTTTCGAGGAGGTTTCGCAGTTTCATGAAGCCATCGTGCGGAACCGCAAGGCCCATCTTGAGTCTGAGATTTCAGCAGCCGAGCGCCGCATTAAGACGCGGGAAGCTCAACGCACCGACCTAGATAGGCGGCGCAGACAGCTCATGGGCATCCTGCAATCTGGTGGCGCTTTAGAGCAATATGCGAAGCTCCAGGAGGAGGTTGGGCGCGCCGAGGCTAATGTCGAAGGGCTTCGCCAACAGCTTGAGATTGCTGAACGGATCGAAAGCACGAAGGTCCAGCTTGAGATAGAGCGCGCCCGGCTTCGTCAAGCACTCCAGAACGATCTTCACGAACGAAGCGAGATCGTGAACGAGGCCATCGTGATCTTCGAGGGGCTATCACAAGCCCTTTACGAACAAGCAGGAAGCCTGACCATCGCAGCAACACCGAATGGTCCCACTTTTGAGGTTAAAATTGATGCTCAACGAAGCAAGGGCATCACAAACATGCAGATCTTTTGCTTTGACCTGATGCTAGCCGAGCTGGCGACCCGGAGGGGCATCGGCCCCGGATTCCTTATCCATGACAGCCATCTCTTCGATGGGGTGGATGAACGTCAGGTCGCAAAGGCCCTGCAACTTGGTGCTGACCACGCAGCCAGCGTCGGTTTCCAGTATATCGTCACCATGAACTCTGACGTTGTGCCTGAAGACGGCTTTCGTGAGGACTTCGACGTTCAGAATTTTGTAAACCCAACTCGGTTGACCGACGAGATCGAGACCGGAGGGTTGTTCGGTGTCCGGTTCGGTTGATCATTGTCGCGCTGATGGCAGTTGCTCTGCTCGATTGAATGCTCTCTGGAGCAATAGAGCGGTATTTAGACGAGCGGTGTATCTATAAGCGAATCTCGGCATCTGGATTCCCTGCGGCCAAAGCATTCATCCAAGCAAGACAAAGATCACGCGAGCGGTACTGGCCGTTAAATGCTTCAATCTCTTCACGCTCAACGATTGGGAAGGTCGAATAGATGTAGCGGATGTCGTCACGATCAGTGATCCCGTAAAGATGGAAGAACACGGCATCCAGTTTCGCCCTTAACATCTGGCGGCGGGTATCATCCCAGACGAAGGGTGAAAGCACGTCGCCGCTTTTGTCGACATAGCCCAAGTCCTTTGCGAAGGGTGCCATATCGTGAGCCGTATAGGTCAACTCAAGCACGGCGTCACGAATGATGTCGGCAGCGGTTAGGTTTCCAAACCTTGTGTTCTGAAAAACCTCTGGTGGCGCGACAGGCAACTGTTCAAGCACATACCAACTTGCGTGGTTGCTCAGGATTTTGGTGCGCGCGACAAAATCGACCACGGTGCTGTTCAAGGTCGCCGCGAGAATGGCCTGTGCCGTTGCGCGCTCCAAGGCATCAGGAATCTCAAGCCGCAGCACGGGCAGGGTGTGCCCCGCGCCGACCGGTGGAACGAGACAAGCAATCAGCGATCGGCTGTTTGTTGTGGACGTGACATCCTTGATCGCCAGCTCGATGTTCAGGTCGCCTTTGTCCAGCACATAGTACCGCGAAGCCGCAACATGGTCGGGATTGTGGCGCTGTTCGTCAGACGTGACCGCAGCTTGACCGCTGCGATAGAGGTTCTCGGCGACCGTAGTGATGCCTGAAGCACGATGATCGAACGCTTGGACCATCTTGCCCTCGAACAGCGGCACCCAAACCCCGGCAGCGCTCCGCCATCTGCCACCGCCTTCGGGCCAGGCGCCCTCCTTTTCCTGAAGCTCCTCGACCGTCCGGAATTGGTTGGAATCGTTGGCCATGTCGTACATCCGAACGTACTTCACGGGCCAGGTCTTCACTTCAATGCCATCCGACCGGTTCACGAGAACCGGCAGGCGCTCGTAGAGCGCGGTAGCGATCTGGCGGTCGCGGCTCGCCTTGTAGACTGGTGCAGTCATGCTGTTGGGGTTCACGAGCCGGAAGTGATCGAGACCCATCGTGAAGACTTTGGCCGGATCGTTCAGTTCGTCCATATCCCGCACGAAGGTCGCGAAACGACATTCCGGAAAATGCCGCTCGCCGCCCGAAAACACCAGCACGCTGAACTTGAAGCGGTAGTATACATCCGGGAAGAAAAGCGGGCCGCTGGCGCGTTTGTTGAAGAAGTCGAAGTAGCAGGACGCTGCCCTCCCCTCGATCAAGCGCGAGAAAAAGACCTGAGAGGTCTGCTCGGTCGCGATGCCAGACGGGATCAAGTGGCCCACAACGCCACCCGGCGAAACGATGCGAGCAGCACGCTCGACGAAGAGCGAGTTAAGGTTGGTGTCCCCGCCCGAAAGCAAGGGATAGTCGCCACCTTTGCGAGCCATCTGACTGGCGGCCTCTGCTCGCGCGTTGGCCTTGGCGAAATCTGCGGCCAGTGGATCGCCCACCGCCTCCAGGGCCTTGATCATCCGGGCCCGGTCGGCGGCGTGTTGCACCATCGCGATCTCGGGCCGCCGTGCAGCGAACCACTCGACCTGTTGGAGTTTCATCCGATCCCAGGGCGGATTGCCGATGACCGCATCGAAGCCGCCGGTCAAACCTTCGGCGTCCCAGTCCGACCAGATGCCTGGGAATGCGACCTGCCAATTAAGGAAGTTCTCTTCGCGCACAAGTTCCTGTGCTTGCGAAAAGATGCCTACAAACAGGTCGAACTTCTCGGCAGCGCTCATCTGCTTTTTCGTGCCGGCTCCAAGTTCCTTGGGCCGCTTCAGGCTGCGCTTGCCCATAACAATTTCGATCGGGTCCCCGAACTCGCCGTCGAAGAAGGCCGAGAGCGCCATATTAACCGGCTTGCCCCTGAGGCTGAGCCACTCCAGCGCATGAATGAAGGACAGGAGCGCGTCCAGCGGCGCTGTCATGTCCTTTACCTCGGCGAAGACGTCTGCAGAGCGATGCGCCTCTGCGATCTCGGCATCGGTCAGCCCTTCGACGATCTGCATCTTGGATGCAGCCCGCAGTGCGCGCTGGATGGGATCATGCAGCAAGAGCGGGCTGCCCCATTTTCCAGCCTTGTAGATACCTGCCCGAACCCAAGAACCGAACAGGCTGTCACCGCAACGCAGATGGTGGTCCAAGAACGACAGCGGCGCGCCGACCGTAAAGGTATGCAACCACAGCGCCACCTTGGCGAGTTCGACTGCCATGAAGTTCTTGTCGACGCCGTAGATGCAGCGTTTGAGAACCATGCGACGAATAATGTGTCGATCATCGAGCTGCTGCTCGTCAATCGCCCACTTACGCGCCTCGGCGTTGGCCAAGATCGTATTGCGGATCGTGTCGATCCGCTCGCCCAATGGTGAAGCATAGTCGCCCCAGTCCTCGGGTACTTCTGCCTCGGCTTCGGCCATTGCGGCGATAACTTGATCCGCCATGAAGTCAACAAGGCTTACGAGGAAATGCCCGGATCCCATCGCCGGATCGACCACTTTCAGGTCCAGAAGCGAAGTCGCCGGATCGATTACCTTGAGAGAGCCAATCTTTCGATGTGGCAGCAAGTCGGACGTCGCCAGTTCTGCAATGCGGGCGCGAAAAGCCTCTTTGCGGGATGCGATCAGAGGTTCGAGCGTCTCAGCGAGTATCAGCTGGACGAGGTCATCGGGTGTATAGTAGCTGCCGGATCCTCTTCGCGCGAAGATGTTGGGGCGGACCGTCAGCTTGTCTCCATCCCGCGCAATATCGAATTCGAGAAGTCGTTCGTAGATCGAACCAAGCTGTTGAACAGAGAGGTTGCGGTAGTTGATGTACTTGCGGCCGTCTTCGGTCCGCTCGAATGAGAGCGCGTCAATCACTCGCGCCATCACATCATCTGGCAGTCGAACTTTGGTCAGTATTGGTGTCCGATCCTGATCGAACAGACCACCATTATACGGCGGCAACCCAATTGAGGCATCGCCCTTGTCGATTGCGAGAAACAGGTCTGACATAGCTGACCAGTAGCGTGCTGCTGTGTCCGAAAAGACATCCCCACGATCCTTCCGATCACGGACATCGAGCCGCACTCGATTTCGCAGGCCGTAATCGTCGTATCGGTGGTCTTTCACCGGCAGAAGATCACGATCTTCCGCATAAAGAATGAAAAGCAGCCGGTAGAGAAGGATTAGGGCACCTTGCCTGACGTCTTGTAGCTCGGCATCGGGAGCTGCCCTGGCAATAGCTTGCGCCAGATCAGGAAAGACTTCCTTGAATACCTTGTTCGAAAGGTCTTCAGCCACCCGCTCTTCGTAAAATTTACCCTCCGCAATGGCCCGCTCGTGAAACGTCTTCGACTCGACGCCACCTGAGGCAAAGGCTTCCCTACGAAACATCAGAATGAAAACGCGCAACCAGTGAGTGCGGTCGTCGTCGGATAGCCTGAACAATCCGTCGTTATGCCCCGGAAGGTTCAGAAGTTGCGCGAGGTCTAACTCAAGAAACTGCTCTGACACTGAGCGAGCACCAGAGAAGTAGAGGCGCCACTTTGCGCCGTTTGTCAGTATTCCCCAACGGAGGGACCCGGACGTAACGTCGTCGATGCGACGCAGATAACGAAGCATCTGCGTGGAAGGGGCGGTTTCCTCACCGCGTTTACCTGATCGCCTGTCGAGCGGACGCAACCACCTCTTCGATTCTACGATCGCGGCGCCAAATGAATAGCGCTTCCACTCCTGTGCTTGTTTATTAGCTTTCTCTTTGGCCGTACCACCTTGAAACAAGAGCCCATCTGGAACGTCATCACGACCCTTGGCAGATAAATTCTGCTGGCGGAGAGCATCGGCCCAACCGAGAAGAGAAAGCACTGGCCAAATTAGATCATCCTCGGTCTGACTTTCATTTGTGTTCTGGTTGATCGGAAACTTGTCGAACTCGGAGCGGAGTTTCCCTTCGACGCTGAAACATTCGCTGGACGAAAGCGTTTGCCATTCAGGTGTTTGTCGAATGGTTTCCGTCAGGAAATCTGACGAAAAAAGACTCCCTTGTCCTGTAATCTCAATGCTCAACGCTGCGTCTCCGCCTTTTTCCCCTTGGTAGCAGCCGCAAGCAAGGAAGGCATCCCAAATCGAACTGACAGCAAAGCGAAGGTCCACAGCGGTCAGTCGACATACCCGCGACGCTTCTTCGTTGCTGCCAGCTTCATCAACGCCGTTATGGCCTTGCCTTCGTCCGGGTGGGTCTCGACCATCATCTGGCTACGGAAGCCGATCCGGCCCCATTCGCGAAGGAAGCTGGCGCGACCGAACAGGTCGCGCTGCAAACTCAGCCGATAGAAGCGGCGCATGTTGCGCACCGGATCGATCCGGCGCATCTGCACATCGGTCGGGAAGATATCGAGCTGGATCGGGCTGTGGTACATGTAGTGATCGATTGAGGTTCTCTTCACAATATCAGGTGGTAGTCTGCGCTTCCACCTCGTTTTCCCCGCGAGGAGGAAAGGGGGCTCACGCCCCCTTCTCGAACTTCATGACCGTGATGCCGAGCTTCCTGGCCTTGTCGGCGAGGTTTTCCTGGATGCCATTGCCCGGGAAGACAAGAACGCCCACCGGCAGCACGTCGAGCATGGCGTCGTTGCGCTTGAAGGGCGCGGCCTTGGCGTGCTTGGTCCAGTCAGGTTTGAAAGCGACCTGCGTCACGCCTCGGGCCTCGGCCCATTTGGCGGCGATGAGTTCAGCACCCTTGGGGCTGCCACCGTGCAGAAGGACCATGTCGGGGTGTTTGGTCCGGACTTGGTCGAGCTTGCCCCAGATCAGGCGGTGATCGTTGAAGTCGGTCCCACCGGTGAGGGCGACCTTGGGGCCTGCGGGAAGCATCACCTCGGTCTCCGCGCGGCGCTTGGCAGCCAGGAAGTCGCGGCTGTCGATCAGCGCAGCGGTCATCTGCTGGCGGTTCACCATCGAGCCGGTGCGGGGGCGCCAGGTGGAACCCGTATGATGGACAAACTCAGTGGCGGCGTGATCGCGCATCATGTCCATGCAGTTCCGACGTTCGATCAGCGTCAGGCCTTCGGCCGTCAGGCGCTCGAGTTCGGTGGATTTCACCTCGGAACCGTCCTGTTCCCGTTGGAGGCGGCGCTGCGCCTGCTCGTTCTCGTCGAGCGACCGCTCGATCCGGGCCGTCGCGCGGTGGAAGAGGTTGACCTCGCTCCAGAGCACCTCTTCGAGGTCGGGTTCCATGCGCGTGTCTTCCAGGGTCGCGACGAGGGCATCGAAGATGTCGGCGACGGCGACCGCGAGGCGCTGCCCATCGGGCATCGGGCGCGGATCGGGCTCGTCAAAGGGGCGGTAGCCGTAGAGCTGCAGTTCGTCGAGAGCATGGGCGGTCTGGGATGCGGTGTGGGCGGGTTCATACGCGTCGTCGTGGATCTGGATCGTCATCGGTTTCTTGCCTCCGGGCCTGTCTCTTCCGCGCGACATCCGCGCGGCCTTCATGGGCTGCGAAAGCCGTGGGACGGGACGCCCTTTCACCCCCTTTCGGGGCCGGAACGCATGTGGAGGAGGACGGGGGGCGGCTGATTTGCTTCGCGATGCAAAGGCGGGGCTCGTCCCCGCCGGCGGAAATCAGTCGCCCCCCGTCCTTGAAGGGGCGGCCCCTTTGACGGCCGCCTGCCCATCTCTTGAAGGCCACTCGGGGGACGGGTGGATGAGATTGCCCTGGAAGAGGCGAGGCGACGGTCCACAGCCATGACAGGGATCTGTGACTACTGCCCCGCTGTCCCCCACCGCCCTCGCGTGGTGCAGCTCAGCCGAACAGGCGTTGCCGATCCTCGAGCCCGATCTGACCTGCCAGATGCTGGCGCAGCGCGTCCTTGCCGTACGCCCGGAGATCATCGTTGAAATCCCCGAGCCTCGGTTCAAGCACCCGAACGGCAATCCCAACCTCAGTGGCTCTGGCGCTCAACCTCTCTGCCGCCCGTTGCCCGGCCGGATCGCGGTCGATGGCGATGTAGAGGCGCTGCACCCCCTCCGGCAGCAGGACCGCCCCGAGGAGACCGGACGAAAGCGCTGCCCAGACGGGAAGGCTGGGTGCGGCTTCGACGAGGGACAGCATGGTCTCGATGCCTTCGCCGACCACGAGGATGTCGTCATGCGGGGTCAGCCTGACAGCATTGCCGAGGAGGTGACCCATGGCCCGCCGCTGCGTCTCGACGGCCGCCTTTCCCTTTCCGTCAGGCGCCAGCCAGGTACGATGCACGCCCTGCAAGGCCCCTGCCCCATCGGTGACCGCCGCGATGAGTGCCGGTCTGGGGAGGCTCCGGGTCTGGCCCTCATCCCGATGCCAGCACTTCGGGTGGAAGCGAAGGGCGCTCATCATGCCGCCTTGGGTCAGGCACCGGGAGCGGAGGTAGGTGTCAGCAAGGGTGCCTGCGACCGGCACCGAGGCTGCAAACAATCGCGTCGCCGCCGCTGGCGTGCCACTGGGGACTTTGACCTTCTTCGGCACTGGTGCATCCGGGAGAACCGGCTGCGGACGGCCCAGATGCGCCCGGGCTTCAGCCAGAAGATCGGGAAAGCGGGAGATCCCGGTCCTCTCGCGGATGATGTCGAGAAGATCGCCATGCTCACCCGTGGCGCCGTCGGTGAACTTGCCAGCAGCGCCCGGCCCAGACCTGGGCCCGGTCAGCCGCACGAAGAGCGACCGACCGGGATTGTTCTGCAGATCGCCCACGATCCAGTAGGACCCTTCCCGCCGTCCGGCGGGAAGGTAATGGCGACACACGTTCTCTGCATTCTCCGCCAAAGCGCGGATCACATCTTCGGTCTCGGAATACATGGCTTAGCAACCTCCGCGTGCATGTAGTCCCGTCACAGGACAACGTGCAAGCAGACGATCCAGCACGGCAATGCCGGCAGGATCGGTCGGACAGAACAGCCGCAACTTCCAGCTGATGATCTCCGAGAAGAAGCCATCGGCCTTCAGCCGGTCTTTGGCGGCTTCGGAGAAGCCGGACAGCTCGATCCGGTTCACGCCCATGACGCGCGCCCGGTGCAACTCCATTCCCTCGGCAAGCTGCACCACGGATTTGCCCTCAAGAACGAGGGCATGGACCTGCGCCGCTGTGAGCTTCGGTGCGTAGACAGCAAGCGTGGTCGCGACCCAGCCAGGCGAAACCCGGCGGCCGATAATGCGTTGACCGTCGTCGGTCTGCAGCCGGTAGACGCGGGTTTCGTCCTGGGGGAGCTGCTTCCAGATCGGCAGCAGCAGCCCGGCCACGATGTGGAGCGAGGACTCGCTGAACTCCGGCACCTCGGCCAGTTCCGCGGTCCAGGCGGCAGCGAACGCCGCGCGGTCGGCCTCCAACCAGTGGGTGTCCTCCATCATCCTGGTCGGCACCGTGCTGGTCTCCATCGGCCGGACCAGCCGCAGGCGGGGCTCGATCGTGCCGTCATCCAGCATCAGGCTGGTGGCAGCCACCTGCAGCGCGGCGCGGCCCGAGCGGCTGTTGACCAGAAGGCGCGCCTTGGGGTCATCGAGCCAGTCGAGAGCATCCGCGAGCGACGTCGGCGTGTTGCGCCGCTTCTCCGCGATGGTCAGAAGCTGGGTTTTCGCGCCGGAGCCAGGATGGGTGTAGATCACCCGCGCATCCGTGATGCGGAAGCTCTCGGCGCGCAGCGTCTCGAGCCCGAGGTCGTAGACCCCGGCGGCGATTGCGCCCTCGATCCGCTGGTCGAGCAATTCCTCGAAGGCCGAGAAGAGCACGGCCTGCATGTCGATCGTCAACGCCAGCAAGCGATTGAGGAAAGTAGTGATCGGCGGCAACTCGTCCTTCAGACCGTTGTCATCGGTCAGGCTGAGGCCGGTGGCATCCTCGAAGGCCCCGAGCGAACAGCCCGCGACATCGCCGCGATAGAGGTGGCGGTATAGCTGGCGCAGGGCGTCGCGGGCATAGGGCGACTCGAGGTTGTCCTCGGGCCGAAACAGCCCCTGCCCACCGGTCTGGCGCTGACCCCGCGTGATCGCGCCCAGCGTGTCGAGACGGCGCGCGATGGTCGAGAGGAACCGCTTCTCCGCCTTCACATCGGTGGCCACCGGACGGAACAGCGGCGGCTGCGCCTGATTGGTTCGATTGGTGCGGCCCAAGCCCTGAATGGCGGCATCGGCCTTCCAGCCGGGTTCCAGGAGGTAGTGAACACGCAGTCGCTGGTTCTTGGCACCAAGGTCGGCGTGATAGCTGCGCCCGGTGCCGCCGGCATCGGAGAAGATCAGGATGCGCTTCTGGTCATCCATGAAGGCCGAAGTTTCCGCGAGGTTGGCCAATCCGGCCCGGCTTTCCACGACAAGGCGCGCAGCAGCACCCTCGCCCTTCCGCACGATGCGGCGCGAGCGGCCCGTAACTTCGGCCACGAGGTCAGTCCCGAAGCGCTTGACGATCTGATCAAGCGCCCCCGGCACGGGCGGCAGCGAGGCCAGCTTCTCGATCAGCGCATCGCGCCGGCGGGCGGCCTCGCGACATTCGACCGGCTGGCCATCGCGCACCACAGGCCGCGACGACAGATTGCCCTCGCTGTCGGTGAAGGGCTCATAGAGCTGCACCGGGAAGGAATGGGCGAGGTAGTCGAGGACATATTCCCGAGGCGTGATGTCGACGCGGATATCGTTCCACTCGTCGGTGGGGATTTCCGAGAGGCGACGTTCCATCAGCGCCTCGCCGGTCGAGACGATCTGGATGACGGCGGCATGGCCCGCTGCGAGGTCGGCCTCGATGGACGCGATCAGCGTGGGGGTCTTCATCGAGGTCAGAAGGTGACCGAAGAAACGCTGCTTGGCGGACTCGAAGGCCGAGCGTGCGGCCGACTTGGCCTGCCGGTTCAGCGTTCCGTTCTCTCCCGTGATGTTGGCGGCCTCCATCGCAGCGGCGAGGTTGTTGTGGATGATGGCGAAAGCCCCGGCATAGGCATCGTAGATGCCGCGCTGCTCCGGGGTCAGCGCGTGCTCCAGCATCTCGTAGTCGACGCCGTCATAGGACAGCGACCGGGCGGTATAGAGGCCCAGCGACCGCAGGTCGCGGGCGAGGACTTCCATCGCGGCGACCCCTCCCGCCTCAATGGCCTCGACAAATTCGGCACGGGTCGCGAACGGGAAGTCTTCGCCACCCCAGAGCCCGAGCCGCTGCGCATAGGCGAGGTTGTGGACGGTCGTTGCACCGGTGGCCGAGACATAGACCACGCGGGCATTGGGCAGCTTGTGCTGCAGTCGCAGGCCCGCCCTCCCCTGCTGCGACGCCTCGGTATCGCCGCGCTCACCCTTGCTTCCTGCGGCATTGGCCATGGCATGGCTTTCGTCGAAGAGGATCACCCCGTCGAAATCCTCCCCCAGCCAATCCACGATTTGATCGACGCGGGACTTCTTGGCGCCCCGCTCCTCGGACCGCAGCGTCGCATAGGTGGTGAAGAGGATACCCTCGGCGAGCGGGATGTCGCGGCCCTGGGCGAAGCGCGACAGGGGTGTCACCAACAGCCGCTCCTGACTGAGCGCCGACCAGTCGCGCTGTGCATCCTCGAGAAGCTTGTCGCTCTTCGAGATCCAGAGCGCCTTGCGGCGGCCCTGACACCAGTTGTCGAGCAGAATCCCGGCCGACTGACGGCCCTTGCCCGCGCCGGTGCCATCGCCAAGGAAGAAGCCGCGGCGGAAGCGGACAGCGTCTGCGGCATTGTCGTGTACGACTGAGACCATGTCGCCGGTTTCATCGACGGTCCACGATCCGGCGAGATAGGCGCCGTGGGCCTCGCCCGCGTAGATCACGGTCTCAAGTTGGGCATCGGAGAGCAGGCCGTCGCGCAGCACCGCAGCAGGGAGTTTCGGGCGGTAGGTGGGTTTCGGCGGCGAGACGGACGCCATGGCCGCAGACTGCACCAGCTTGGTCGGGTGCGGGGCTGCGTAGGGGATGTCGATGGCCTGCAGACGGAATGTCTCGTAAATCGCATCCGAGAGACGCGCGGTATCATCGTTCTTGCGCACCTCGCGCAGGGTGTAGGCGAGATCCTCAGCCTCGATCGTAGCGATGGCTTGCGCGGGTCGGACGACAGGAGTCGCGCGAGAGATGCCGATGGCATTGCGTATGGAGGTGGCAGGGTTTCCCGGGAAAGCGGAAGAACGGCCCCGACTTGCCGTTGCGGTTTGATCCAACACTAGACGTGGCGGGACTTCGGTGGTGATCCGGGACAGGAGGTGCGCTGCATCCGGAGAGACCAGCTGGCGCAGGTCAGCGGTGACGCCACCCATCTCTCCACCACGGCATTTGTTGAAGACCAAAATCCGGGTCTCGAAAGTGGTGCCATGCTTGGCGAAAGCCGCCCCCGACACTGCGCCGGTGAAGACGAGATGTGCGGTTTCCGTCAGGCGGGCGAAGGTCTCGGCCCAGGCCGGGGCATCTGGCGCGAAACCGGCACCCGTGATGGCAACCAGCCGTCCACCAGGGGCCAGCCGGGCAAGCGCCGAGCGCAGATGCCGCGCCGTCGCTTCGGCATTGCGGCCATCGACATTGGCAACCACCGAGAAGGGCGGGTTCATCAGGATGACGCTCGGGCGGACGCCCGCGTTGAGATGATCGTCGATCTGCGCGGCGTCACAGCGAGTGACCGGGCAGCCCGGGAACAGCAAGCGCAGAAGGTCGGCGCGGGTGTCGGCCAACTCGTTCAGCGCGAGGCTGCCGCCCGCGATTTCGGCGAGGATCGCCAATAGCCCGGTCCCGGCCGACGGCTCGAGGACCAGGTCACGGGGAGTGATCTGCGCAGCCGCGAGGGCCACGAGCCCCATGGGCAGTGGCGTCGAGAATTGCTGGAAGCGCTCCATCTCCTCCGAGCGCCGGGTATGCGTGGGCAAGAGGCCCGCCACCTTGGCGAGGATGGGCAGCAGCGCTGCGGGCGAGCCAGCCCGGGCCAGCAACGCGCGGCCGAATTTCCGCAGGAAGAGGATCAGCGCCACCTCGCCCGCCTCATAGGCGAGCTTCCATTTCCAGGCGCCGGTCGCATCGGAGCTACCGAAAGCGCGCTCCATCTCGAGCCGCAGGCGCAGCGCATCGATCTGAAACCCCTGCGCCAGATCGGGCTGAAGCGCTTCGGCGACGCTCATGATCGCGGCGGCGGGATCAGGCAGGACAGGAACGCCGACCGGCGTCAGCACGGTCGGGATCAACGGTCGGAACGTCATCAGAACACCTCAGATTGGGAAAACGGGAGAGCCGAAGGCGCTCTCGCGCAGCCTTCCAACTCCCCCTGCCCCAGCCTGCCTCTGCCTCTCGGACCTCGGTTCTGCGCAGAGCAGCGGTTGATTTTGTTCCTGTTATGTTCTATTTTTGAACATCAAGCAGCAAAGGAGTTTCCCCAATGGAAGACACCAGTTTTGCAATTCCCGTCACGCCGAAGCAGATCGCCTATGCGCGGTCACTGGCGCTCAAGAACCAGACGCTGCTGCCTTGGGAGGTGCAGCAGGACCGGCGGGCTTTGAGTTCCTGGATCGATGCGCAGGCCAGGCTGAAGCCGATTTCCGCGCTCGACCAGCTGCCGTCGTCGAAACAGGTGGCGTTCGCGGAGAAGCTCGCCCGGATCAAACGGCGCGCCGTCCCGGATGAATGCTTCCGCGACAAGGGCCTGATGTCGAAGTGGATCGACGGGAACAGGTGAAGCGGGGGCAACGCCGCCTTGACCGGAACTACTTCATTCGATCAACAACGGATGCCCCACCCGACTTGGCAAGCGCGAGCAAGCCGGTCTGGATCCTAGAAGTGAACGCCGAGCTGAACGCGCCGATGGGGGTGCGGTCATCCCAGACGTAGGATCGCTCCAGGATGTCGGTGTTGATCTCGTCGAGCATGACCCATTTACGAACATGGGTCTCTAACCCTACCCGCTGGGACTCGATCTGCGGCACCTCGATGAATTTGCGCGAGGGCAAGGGCGGCTGCGTGGTGATCGGCAGAATGAACACCACGGTTTCACCACCGGACCTGGCAACCGTCACGGCGATACAGACCGGCCGCTTCTTGCGACCCTCAGTCTCGCCCGCCAACTGTTCGCGTTTCCAGAGAAACGGATAGCGGAAGACCTCTCCAGTGGTCGGCTTACTCATCCGTCTGCGTCAAGTCCCGCTCGAGCCCTTCTATCATCAGCGTTTTGAGATCCTCGGGCATCTCGTCGAGCATGTGGGCCCGCTGGGTGGCCCCCCGCGCGAGTTGCTGATACTGATCCATGCTCATCAAGACAAACTTCGGCTTGCGATGCTTCGTAATCGCGACCGGCGATCGAATGGCCGCATCGAACAAGTCACTCGTGTGCCGCGTCAGGTCGGCAGCCTTGAACTCGGGAAGCTCTTGCATGTTCGGGGTCTCCGTTTGTGCAGAATATACAGATAATCTGGATATTCTGCAAGCCGTGGCGTGAGACATCCAGGGATCACCCGAACCGCCGTCCTCCGTCCGTGAACGTGTACTCATTCACGATGATCCCCTCTTCGATGGCTTCGTCCGAGGTGAGGTGGTCATATTCCGCCTCAAGCTGACGGTAGAGCCAGCGGGCCAGATCGCGCAGCGCCTCGGTCACGATCTCTTCCGCGTCGTCGGTGGGCGGCTGCCAGGTCGGGCTGTCGCGCGTGACGTCCACCGACATGGTGTACTCGTGGTAGTAGCGGCCGCGGTGGCTGACCTCGGCAGCGAGCTGGTAGAAGTTACGCCGCTGGATGGCCTGCAGCCGGTCGGCGATGCCGTGCAGCGTCGCGTCGCTCGGGGCGTAGTCCCGGATGCGCGCGGCCGCGCCCTTGGCATGGGACCAATAGCCCTCGAAGCACGCCCCGTCCCCCTGGCTCCAGAAGCCAGAGAACCAGATAGAGGGCTTGGCCCGCGTCCCGCCGCCCATCAGGCGGACGGGGGTGGTCTTCAGGCGGATTCCAAGGATCTCGCAGACCCGCTCAAAATCCTCATAAACCGCGCCCCACCAGTCTTCGTGGGGGCCGAGCTCGCGATACCAGCTACGCGCCTTTTCCATGGCCGCATCCGACAGTTCAAGGAACTGGTAGACGGTGGTGCAGATGACTTCAGGCATCGACGTCCTCCCCGTTGAGCGTGGCGACCAGCCATTCCTGGCTGCTGGTCCAGCCGATGGATTTGCGGGCCCCGAGATCGAGGACATGCGCACCGCCGCCGAAGGCGTCGAGGCGCGGCCGGGAGCAGGTCAGGGCATACTGGAACCCCCAGAGGCCGGTGAGGTCGAGCTCTTCGGCAAGGCGCAGCACGAAGCGGATGACGGCCTCGACATCGCCGTGGTCATCGTCATGGATCCATAGGGTGCTGCCCTCGTGCGCGTCCTGGCGCACGAGGGTGAGGCCCGCGACCTCCGGGTCGTCGGCGTCCTGATCTGCGGCGCGGAGTTCCTTGAACAGGGCGAGCGCGCGGGCCGCCTTGTCGGGGGTGCCGACGTCGAGCAGGCATGAGAAATGGGTTAAGTAATCCGCCATAGGAACCTCCTGGATGGGGAAGACCCGGCCAAGAGGCCGGGCACTGTGTCGGAATGAAGGGATGAATAGCTGCGATCAGCCGGTCGGCTTGTCGCCCGCCGCCTGTCGCGCGGTGTGCGCGCAGAGCATCTGTCGGTAGAAGCGTTTGCGCGCGGCCCGGAAGCCGCGAACAGCGCGCGTGTCGGGGTGCAGCGCACGGACTGCCGCACGAAGGACGGCATAGGGCGAAGCGGTCACTGGCAGGCCAAGGCGCTGATAGGCCGGATCAGTCATGTCAGATGACGCCGACCACGGGCGAGGCGAGATGCAGATCGACCAGCGCTTCGATCCGTTCGGTCCGGCCCATCCAGGGCTCGGGCCGGATGGCTTTCACCCAGTCGGCAAAGCTCGGGATGAAGCCGAGGTCTTCCTTCACATGCTGTTCGCCGACCCAGCGGGTCGGAATGATCCGCCCGGTCGAGAGCGTGAGCGTTGCCCCGAAAATCGTCTCGGCCATGAAGATGCCCTCGGCATGGTGTCGCAGCGCCCTGTGCCGAAAATCGGCAGTGATCTCCTTGCTCGCATCGAACCAGGCATGCACCGCCATGAAGTCGTCGACCGTACCGCCCCATTTCTTCACCGAGGACAGCGCGTGGTGATAGGGATGTGCCATCTCCGTCTCCTCAGAAATCATGCGTGTAGAGTTCGGACGACGTGAAACGTTCGTTGAACTCGAGATGGATGCAGCGGGCTGCGGCGTCGAAGCAGAACTCGCCCCAGGCGCCGTCGTTGTTTTCCCAGCCGCCATGGGCGTCGGAGAGGAAGTCGTAGGCGAGCTGCTCGACGACATCCTCCAGCGAGAGCTGCCGCATCTCGACCTCGGGGTCGTCCCAGGTCAGCGCCGCGTATTCGATCTCGGTCGCGGGGAATTCGATAGCAGTCTCGCCGGACCATGCGCTGATGCTCTCGATCTGTCCGCTGTCCCCAGCACCGTCGAAGGTAACGGTGACATGGGTGATGCCGACGGCCATGAGACCATCGAAGAGGCGATCCTTGTTGCCAGGGCGCAGCGCTTCGATCCGGGCCGCGCGCTCGGCATGAGCGGCGAAGATCTGCGCCATGTCGACGGTTGAGGGCGCCATCGGGGGCGCGAGGGTGGGTTCAGTCATGTTCATCGGGTGTCTCCGGAAAGAGGAAGGGATCGGAGCCGGTCCGGGCGATCTCTCTCCCCCGGAACAGCTCCAAATCCCCCCTGCCCGTCTCTGTCTCTCGGGCGTCACGTTGCGACCTGCAGCGCCCGGGAGGCAAAAGCGCGCCAGAGCGGGTCGACGAGACGCGCATCCAGAAGATCGGCACAGTGGCGCAGCCGCTGCGCCAAATCGGGCTCACCCCAAGTATCAGCGCGGCCTGCCTGCGCGCGCAGCTGGCTCGCCTCGGTCACTGCACCCCGCGCCTCGGCCGCGCTGGTCACCGGGTGGCACCACGCGACAACGCTGTCGCTAGCGGCCCCGGCCAGCACAAGACGCTCGTCGCGGTCGAGAATCGCCAGAAGCTGGGGCGCGGCATCCGGGGCGATCCCCTCGGCATGTTCGATCGCTCCCTGCATGGCCTCGGCCAGCGTCGCAAAACGGGCGAGGACCAGCGGGGCGGCACGGCCCGACATAAGGTCGGCCGGCGCGCGGCGCGAAAGGGTAAGGGCGAAGGGGTGACTGGGGTCAGCGTCGCCGGTCGGAAAATGCGGTGGGACGCCCCGCGCGTAGTCGGTCGGGTGGATGGGCAAGGGCAGGTCAAACATGTGAGTATCTCCGACGGCGCGGAAAGCTCCTCTCCCCGCCTCAACCGTCAAAGACCAAACCGCCGCCCTCTTCCTCGAAGGGGCGGCGGTGCCAGGTCGGAAAGACGCGTCAGAGCTTGCCGAGGGCCCGCAGGCTCAGCTCGGTCCCGGCCCCGACGATGATGTGGTCGTGCAGCGTCAAGCCGAGATACCTGCACCCATTCTGGATATCCTTGGTCATGCTGAGATCGGCCTCCGATGGCGTCGGATCGCCCGAGGGGTGGTTGTGGATCAGGATCAAGGCGCTGGCGTTCAGCATCAGCGCCCGCTTGATCACCTCGCGCGGATAGACCGGGACATGGTCGACCGTGCCGGTCGAGAGAAGCTCATCGGAGATGGTGCGGTTCTTGCGGTCGAGATAGAGCACGTGGAACCGCTCGATGGGACCTCGGACGGTGAGCGCGCAATAGTCCAGCAGCGCCTGCCAGCTGCCGATGACCGGGTTCTGACTGAGGTAGCGGCCGAGGATGTCGCGGGCCTCAATGATAACGGTTTCTTCCTGGGGGGTCATGGGGGTCTCGCTGAACTGCGCGCAATCAGACCCCCTGCCCCCTCGGGGCCGGGCCAAGCGCGCATGTGGGTGGGAATGAAATGCGACCGCCGTGGATGCAGGCGGTCGCTGTGTCGGGCTTGGCGTCAGCCGACCCGGTCGAGGAGCTTCTTGGCGCGCCCTTCCATGTCGAGGCGGGCGTCCTGCTGGGTCTTGTCGCGCGCAAGCCGCGTGATGCCTTGGACGAAGTCGAAGATCGACTCCGGCGGGCGGCCCTCTTCCATCAGCACCTTCTCGATGATCTTGGCGGACTCGGGCTTAGAGAAGCCGCGTTTCCTCATGAAGTCATCCCGGTCTTCATCCGTGCGCGCAACGATCTGCTGCCGCGCGGCCTTGATGCCATTCACGAAGCCCTGCGGCGAGGAATTGGCAAACCGCGTCAGCGCCGGGGCCGCCTCATGCGCGAAGCGCGAGGCGGCGTATTTCGAGTGGCGGATGGTGATCTCCTGGAAATCCTCGACGCCCCAGAGATTGCGGTTCTGGCACACCGCCCGCAGGTAGAAGCTCGCCATCCCGAGGGTCTTGGCCCCGACCTCTGAGTTCCAGCAGTAGAAACCCCGGAAATAGAGGTCGGGCGAGCCGTCGGGCAGCCGGCCCGCTTCGATCGGGTTGTGATCGTCGACCAGGAACAGGAAGACATCGCGGTCCGAGGCATAGAGCGTGGTCGTGTCGCGGCTGATCTCGACATCGGGGTTGTAGACCCCGGTCGACCAGTCGAGCACCCCCGGGACCTTCCAGCGCGTGTCGCCGGTGCCATTGCCTGCGATGCGCTGCACCGCTCCGACCAACTCATGGTCGTGGATCCGGCCATAGTCGGGGCCAGTCACCGCGCGCAGTTCGGTGCGGCCGTCTTCCGTCTCGAAGGTCTTCACCTGCTCGGCGCGGTGGTTGGTCAGGCCGTATTGCAGGTTGATCCCCGCCAGCGGTGCGGGCAGCTGACGCAGGTAGGACGCCGGGGCGCCGACGATGCTGGCAAGCTGGCCGAACGCCCAATGCGTGGGCGCGACGGGTGCCTCGGTTTTCGGCAGGACCAGGTGCAGACGCTCGGGGTTGTCGCGCGCGGCCTCGACCCGGATATCCGCCGTCTGCACCACCCGGCTGCGGCTGCGCTCGGACCGGCCCTTCACCGATGCCCAGAGATCGTCGAGCGAGAGATACCGCTCATCGTCGGGCCGGTTGAACCATTCGGACGACACCCGCCCGTTCCGCTCACCCCGGCTTACATCCACTTTGAAGCCACCAGCCCGCATCGGTGCGACCGGATCCAGAACTTCCACAACGCCCATCGGCTATCTCCCATGACAGGCGCCGGGAGCCACCCTCCCAACCCTCAACCCGTCACCGGGAAACCGGCACTCCTCTGACTCTCAACAATGCAAATGGCAGAAAGCCGTCTGTCGGCACTGCGGCAAGGCAGACGCAGCGACGCCGAAAAAGCGGTCTGTCATGCAGGCTAGAGCGAAGTATGTCGCGTAGGGAAATTTACTGCGGCACATCTTGCCGGAACCCCGGCCGACCCATCACCGACAGCATAAACCGCACGCTCAACAGTCGGAACATCAGGGAGCCTGTCGCTATATTTCCGAACCAACGCCCAGGAAGTCCTTCACTACATGATGCCCAGCACTTTCCACCAACGACCTTGCTATGTCGGGCAACTCATCTATAGCCCGCCGAACATCGTCCATTTCGATCCAAGTTGCGGTTTCTGGAGCGTCCAGGCGAAGGACCTGATCTTTCCCGACCAAAAGATATGCTTGGCCCAGAGCGTTGTGCGACTGGGATCGCATCGCAGCAGCGTAGAACCCAGAGGCCCAGAATAGACGGCCACCAAACTGCAGGCGGCGGCTTGCCCTGAACCTAGTTTGCCCGGTGCCTAAACTCACGATTCGGACCTGACGCCGTTGAATGTCAAAACACGCAAGGGCATCGACGAGCGCGACCATGACGGGGTTGTTGGCCCAAACCCCCCCATCGATGAATGTATATCCATCGCGTTTGATCGCCGAAAAAAACGTCGGCGCAGCGGCAGTCGACACCCCGACATCGACCAACTTCTCATACTGGTCTCGCTTGTAATCCGGATGATGCGGTGTCTTGAAAATGTAGGGTTCGCCGTAGCGGCCTTCAAAAGCGGGGATGCAGAGCGGCACCTTCGATGAACCCAGCAAGTTGGTCTGAAAAATACGGCGAAGTTCATTTTCCAGTGCCGTTCTATTATACCCATACATAGCCAGCTGCCGAAGGCGGCGAAGCCATCTGGTCAAACGATTGCCTTGTGGAAAAATCATTTCACCGCGCTCAATATAGACCTTGGAGATTTCCTGTGCGGACATCCCGTGACCTAAGCCAAGAGCGATGATGCCACCGGTCGAAGTACCGGCGATAAGGTCGAAATGTTGACCTATCGGTTCGCCACCAAGGTACCTTTTCTCAATTTCGGCCAGCACTAAAGTTGGCAGCAGACCAAGGATGCCACCGCCGTCAATCGACAGAATTTTGAATGGCTTGTTGGCTGGCCAAGGCTGAGCAACACGCTGAGTTTGCTTTGTTCCATCCGAGCGACGCGGAACCGTATGATCATAGTCGTTGTCACGCGACATCGTTCGGGGCCTCCTGAGTCATATGTCTTCCCCCGCCATGCCAACGACCAGTGGCTTCCCAGAGTTCGTAACACGCCAGCCATCTTGCGGCCCACGGTACGGTGGTTTTGGCAATCGACATCGATGGGTTCCACTCGTTGGCCATCGGGTCGAACAAGCAAAGCGGGGAAAGGCGGTAATCTGGTCCCTCGAAGTAGACATGGGGCAGAGGAGCCTCGTCGTCAGCGTCGAAATTCAAGACCAAAGATGGGCGCAGAACGCGAACAACTGGGAAAAGGCGATGGCGCTGAACAAGGCCTGAAACTGGCAGACCATATTCGATGGACAGGGTGAACGGCCGATCGAGCCCCTTGAGCGGCCCGAACCAGACGACAGAGTTCGGGCCAGGGCCAAGTGCCACCTCAAACTGCGGCCAAACATGGGCTATGTCCTGCACCTGGGACAGCAGGGATTTCAGCTTTTTGACCATTTTGTGCCGTAGAAGGTGTTGCGGGGCGCCGCGGGTTTGGCAGAGACGAGGGTTGGTGCCGCAAGGACTCCGCCAGTTGCGCCCAAGAGGTGGCTGCCCGATCTTACGGATTGGCCCATTTCGACTGCGAATTCATCAACGACCTGCTTGGCGACCGTTTCACCGAACATGTCCTCCAGCGTCTTGGATCGGTCTTTGAAAGACCGACGATCATCGAAAAGCTCTGCCAACTGTCGCAAAAGTAGGCGCATGTCGCCAATCAGGAGGTCTTGGTCAGTGTGGTCTACTGGCCACCGATCCGTGAAAACATCACCACGGCATACGGGGTTCTCGACACGAAGCAACTCGCCGACGCTTTTTGCCCGGATCAAACGGTCCAGAATGTGTTCGACAATAACTTCAAGATTCTGTCCAATTGTCCTTCCGGCTTCGGCGACCTCCAGTGATAGGCAACTGAACATTACCGATGCCGGCATCCGACGATTCCGAGGCAGCCACCGGATGTTGCGGTTACGCTTGAGCAGTTGCAACGCAACGGTTACGGCAGATTTTCCGCCAACAGACGTCGAATGGACTGGGACCGGGACAGAGTCAGCGTCCTTTGCCATGACTTGCATCTGCAAATCAGCATCTCGCACCAAGCGGCCGTAGTCTTCAGAAAAGGTCTGGTCGATAGGGCATCGCGCATTGTACTAGGCGACGAACCCAAAGCAATTGGTCAGGATTGTCGTATCCTTCCATCGCGGCTCTTCCAATTTGGAATGAAAGATATGGCTGCGGCGCGGATCCCGCTCGTCCAGCAAAACTGCTGGCGAAAGGTCAAGATGCATGCCGTCGGCGTAGTACACAGTGACGCAACGGCTCTGGCGTTCCGTGCAATCATAGTAACGCGAACCGTGCTCGCCGCGCATGGTTTCATACAAGAGGTCAAGGACCTGGGCCGGCGTCAGACTGCCCCTTCCAAGCAGTTCAACGATGATGTCGATGTCGAAGCCCTCTTGCCGGAATTTCGCTCGGATCGTTGCTCCTATCGCCACTGAGCCTTGCTGGTAGAACAGGCGGATCAGCCCCTTCAACAGGCTGCCCTCCCGTTCAAGATGCTTTTCGATGGCTGCCTTCCGTTGCACCATCATGGCGTGCTGACTTGGCGGCAGCTCTATCTTGATAGCGGTGGATGCGAGCAAGCGCTCACCAATCACGGCGAACGGGCGAAAGTTTCCGTAGGTTGGCTTGTTCATCTTTTCCGCCTTCTGGCTGTTTCAGACGCTGCATGGTGGGGTGCGATCACTAAGGTCGCCAACATCTGGCCGAAGCGCGAGAAGTTAGAACATATTATATCGCTACTCTGAACACGATGCGACTCCTCGCCACGCTTGTCAAGGAAGAAAAGTGCGCCTAGCCTGAACAAAGAACTCCGGGAGGAAATACCTTGGCCACACCCATGGGTGAAAGGATCAATGCTGCAAGGAAAGGTAAGGGTTTGACCCTAGATCAACTTGCCGAAAAGTCAGGCTGCAGCAAGAGCTACATCTGGGAGTTGGAGAACAAGAACCCACCCAGACCTTCAGCCGACAAGCTGGCATCGATAGCGGAAGTGCTTGGAACAACGGTGGATGTGCTAATCGGCACGCCTATCAACAACGTTGCCGATCTGAAGCCAGAAGACAAAGTTTTCTTTCGAAAGTTTAGCGGTCTTGATGCTGCGAAGCAGGATACGATCCGCAAGATGATTGATCTTTGGGATGACTGAAGAAATGGGCCCGGAGCGGTGGGCTAACAAGATTACTCTCATGCTGAACGCGGTCCAGGGACTAGATCGTTTTCCTGTCGATGTGGAACGTTTGGCTTTTGAATACTCGAACAACGTGTTTCCAAACGACCCCATCACCAAAATTGTACCACGGGACTTTCCCGACTTTGACGGAATATTGCGGAAAGGTAAGGGACAGGGGGAAGGGTGGCGGATTGGGTATTCGACACGAATGACGTCACGCGGACGCATTCGCTTCACCATCGCTCATGAATTTGGCCACTATCTTGTGCATCGTCTGAAATACCCAGATGGCGTCTCATGCACTGCAGAAGATCTTGCAATTTGGGACAGCGAATACAACAGGGTCGAAGCCGAAGCTAACCTCTTCGCAGCATCGCTTCTCATGCCGCTTGATGCCTTTCGTCGGGCCGTTCCTGGCAGTATGGATGCCACGTTCTCGGACCTGAATGAAGTAGCACAACAATTTGGTGTTTCCTTGACTGCGGCGACCCTACGGTGGCTTGGCTATACACAAAAACGAGCTTTGCTAGTTATTTCCAAGGATGATTTCATCCTCTGGTCGAAACCAAGCAGACCTGCGTTGCGCTCCGGGGCATTCATAAGGACTGCTGGTCTTTCGCCGAAAGCAGTTCCCCTTGCATCACCCATCAGATGTAATCCGAACTATGCGGACATCGATAATCCGGTCAGACATCGTCCTGGTACTTGGTTGAATGAGGAAGTGCTCGAATATCCGCTAGTGATCGATCAATACGAATTGGGCATGTCGCTACTTCTGCTCCAAAATGCTTCTCCTGTTGCAGAGATTGCCGAAGAACCGGTGGAAGACGCTTTCGATCATTTCATGAAACCCAACCAGAGGTGAACCTTCGCTTGGTCGCGCTGCGACAACTGTCGAGCGTCGGCTTCCAGTGATACGGCAGTGCAGCGTCTGCTCGGCGCGAGCGGCGGCTAAGGGCCGAAAACGACCGAACCCGGCGGGTTTCCCCGCCGGGCCCGAGGGGGAAATCCCGTTCTCAGAACGGGATCTCGTCGTCGCGGTCGACCAGCTCGGGGTTTTCGTTCTCGGCCGACTTCGGGCGGCTCAGGAAGTCGACCTTCTCGGCGATGATCTCGCAGCCGTAGCGGTCGTTCCCCATGCTGTCGATCCATTTGGTGTAGTGGATGCGACCGTGGACGAGGACCTTCATGCCCTTTTCGCAATGCTCCGCGACCGTCTTGCCGAGACCGTTGAAGCAGGTGATGCGGTGCCATTCGGTGTCCATGATCCGGTAGCCGTTATCGTCGCGCAGGACGCGACCTTCCGAGAGGCGGGGGCGGGAGGTGGCGAGGCTGAAGTTGGTGATCTTGGTGCCGCCCTGGGTGGTGCGGGCTTCGGGGGTCTGACCGATGTTGCCGGCGAGGATGACGATGTTCTGCATGGTAAGCTCCTGTGTGTCCTGTCTTCGGGACCGTCCCTTCGACAAGACCCGGAAAAAGCCCGTCGTTTGACGCGTGCACGGTGGACGGAACGGACGCCGGAAACCCCCAGAGGACCGGGGTGGAGCGGGCAGCCCGAAAAGGGCAACACGGCCCGGACTGACGCGGGGTTGCGCGCAGTCAACCGAACGGGATTAGGGGATTGTCAGTCGAAGGGATGGCCCAGGAGACAGAGATGCGCGGGGAGCCCGTGCCAGACCCTGTCATCCGGGCAATCGGGACTGCCTGACCCCCAAGTCCAGCACCTCACTGGCGACGAAAACTGCGATCACCAGCCTCTGCCACCCCTGCCCCCGCCTTCCGGGAGTTGCGGCTCCCTGCCGCTACGGGCGATCGATACCGGGAGATTCAGGACACGGAGCGCATCAATGGCTGATTACGAACTCGAGGCACTGTCGCTCCGCGAGCTGAAGAAAATGCAGAAGGACGTCGCCAAGGCGATTTCCACCTATCAAGATCGGCAGAAGGCGGAGGCCCGCGCCAAGGTGGAAGCTTTCGCCCGGGAACTGGGCTACTCTCTGGCCGAACTTGTCGGCACCGAGACGAAATCGTCACGCGCGCCCGTCGTGGCGAAATACCGGCACCCTGAGAACCCGGCACTCACCTGGTCCGGTCGTGGGCGCAAACCACAGTGGTTCGTGGAGGCGTTGGCTAGTGGGAAGTCGAAGGACGATCTAGCCGTATGAAGTTGCCGACGACTGGATCAGTAGGTTTTTGATGGCACGACCTCGGGGAGGTCAAACTCGAACTCCTCGAGTTTCGGCCCCATCACCCGTGTCGGCAGATTGGGGTCAGGTGCTTGGCCCCGGTGATGCCCTTTGACCAGAACGACTTTGCCGCTTCGGTAGTGCCGCTCATGCTCGGACACCCAATGACGAACGGGACCGTTCCGCGCCTCGAGTGCTTGCCTCTCGAATTCGAGGCGAGCGGTTCTTTCCGCCATGTGCGCAGCGGCCTGCGGGCCGATACGGATGGTCAGATGTGATTTCTGGGCGCCAAGGATCCACGACTTGCCAAACTTCCGGGCAGTCTTCGTGTCCTTGACGGTGAAGATTTCGGTTTCCGTTGGGATGATCCCGCCAAGATCCGGTGAGACCAGCATTGCAAACAGAGCGTAGGGAATGAACAGGTCATACCCGGTTTCAACCTTGTGCACCGTGCGCCTACCTTGGATCATTTCCATCGTATCGCCGCTCCGCACGCGGAAATCGACAACAGACCGACTGAGTTCGACTTCAACGTCGTCATGGTTCAATTGTCCTGTCGGTGTCCGCTTGACGAGCAGTGCGCAGATAGGATCGACGACGCGCGAATTCTCGCGGCGGTGGAACATCGTGATGCGCAGATGGCACTCGTTGCGGTCGTCAAGGAGGTAGCCGCGCAGGCCCGTGCCCAAAGGCTTGTCATCGTGCCTGGTTACAGGTGAAGCACGCTCAAATCGTGCAACGCCCAGCTCTCGATCGTCAAACTCGACCCAAACGACGGGACCGGGAAGCTTCACCTCACCGAGGATCGCCATGGCGGGAACCCCAGCTTCCTCTGCCTGTTTGGCGACGGCATCGTGAAGCGTGTCAGTGTAGGCGGCTGCTAGGTGATCGAGCAGGAACACCTTGGCCTGCTGCAGCGCATAGAGCGCGTAGGCTCGGAACTGCCGCAGGTCGTCGGACAGTGCGAAGTGCCACATCAAGTCGTCTTTGGGAGCCGACTTACCCGCGAGCGACGATCCGTATAATGAAATCAATGTTTTATAGAGCATTCCATCGGCCCCCGCACCGTCTTGGTCAGCTTCCGACGAACGCCTTCGATGATCAAGCGGCTTTGAAGGCAGCCGCGCCGACCACTTGTCGTCTCCTCCCGCCGGGAAGCCGGAACGGTTGACAAGGGAAAGGCCCGGATCGGGGCATCTGTCCCGACGCCGAGCCCTCGGCACTAACCGTGGGCATCATGCCCACGGGTCGACCTCAGCGACCACTTGAACCTCGTCGCCGTCGATTTCATCGGCGGGGACGGCACCGAAGGTTCCATCCCCTGCCTGGAAGACGACGATCGAGACCATGAGCGTTGCGGCGAGGGAGGCTGCGAAGGCGTGAGCATCTTTGCGGGACATCTGTTTGGCTCCTGTCTTGGAGGCGGGGGACCATCCCCATATGCGCTAACTTAAATGTTGGCAGGGGAGGCTTTGCGTGATTCAACATTGGGATGAAGCATGAGATTTCTTCCGATGATGGGTGGTCCGGGGTTCTTTCGCGGATCGGTACTGCCGATGCG
>JBQTJI010000004.1:0-52333 GCA_052387255.1 Gemmobacter sp.
CTCACCCCGGCCCTCTCCCCCAGGGGGAGAGGGGGCGCGGCGGCACCGGCATCGCCCTGTGCGGTCGGCGTCTAGCCGCGATGCAGGCGCTCCTTGACGTCATCCTGCCGGTCTTCCTGATCCTGGGCGCAGGCTATGCCGCCGCACGGGCGCGGATCTTCGACGAGGCGGCCATCGACGGGCTGATGCGGTTCGCACAGAACTTTGCGGTGCCCTGCCTCTTGTTCCGGGGCGTGGCGCGGCTGGATCTGTCGGGGGCCTATGATCCGGGGCTGATGGCGGCCTTCTACCTGGGGGTGGCTGCGTCCTATGTCGCGGGCTATGCGGGCGCGCGGGCGTTCTTCGGGCGCACGCCGGTCGATGCGCTTTCGGTGGGGTTCACCGCCGCCTTCTCGAACACGCTGCTGCTGGGCCTGCCGATCACCGAACGGGCGTACGGCACGGCGGCCCTGGCCGGGAACTATGCCATCATCTCGGTCCATGCGCCGGTGCTCTATGCGCTCGGGATCACGGCGATGGAACTGATGCGGTCGCAGGGCGCGGGCAAGTCGCCCACGGCACTGGCGCGCCAGATCGCGCGGGCGCTCATGTCGCAACCCCTGGTCATCGGCATCATCGCCGGCCTGGCCGTGAACCTGACCGGCCTGCCCCTGCCGTCCGTCGCCTGGTCGGCGGTGGACATGCTGGTGTCGGCGGCGATCCCCGCCGCGCTGTTCGGCCTCGGCGGCGTCTTGAACCGCTATCGCCCTGCGGGCGACATGCGGGCGATCCTGATGGTCTGCGCCATCTCGCTGGTGCTGCACCCCGCCGCGACCTTTGCCAGTGGCGCGCTCTTCGGCCTGTCGACCAACCACATGCGCTCGGCCGTGGTCACCGCCGCCATGGCCCCCGGCGTCAACGCCTATCTCTATGCCCACCTCTATGGCGCGGCGCAAAGGGTGTCGGCCTCGGCGGTCCTGATCGGCACGGCGCTGTGCCTCGCCACCACCTGGGGCTGGCTGCACGTCCTGCCCTGACGCCATCTGCCCTACCCGCGATCAGGGGCCGACGGCAAAGACGAAACACCGGTCCCGCCGCAGCATCAGCCACAGCACGGTGCCGGGCCTCGGCAGGAACACCCCCGGCACCGCCGCCGTCAGCCGCAACCCACCCTCGTCCATCGCGAAATCGACCAGGCTCTCGCGCCCCAGGAACCGCGCGCGCAGCACGCGGCCCCGTGCCGCCGTGCCGTCCTGCACTGTCGGGTCGGGGCCGCGTCCCGCCCGGTCGAAGTCGATCTTGAGGTGTTGCGGCCGGATCACGATGTCCACCCGCGTGCCGTCGGCGTGGCCCGGCGTGAGGAAGCTGCCGAAGGGCGTGTCGGTCAAGGCCCCCCGCGAGACGCCCGGAATCACGTTCACATCCGAAAAGAACGCCGCCGACGCCCGGTCCACCGGCGCGTTGTAGATGTTGTAGGGCGACCCGCGCTGGACGATGCGGCCCTTGCGCATCAGGGCGATCTCGTCGCCCATGCGCATCGCCTCGTCGGGCTCGTGGGTCACCAGCAGCACCGCCGTGCCCTCGTCCTTGAGGATCTCCAGCGTGGTGTCGCGGATGCCGTCGCGCAGGCGGTTGTCGAGGCCCGAGAACGGCTCGTCCATCAGCATGACGCGGGGCCGGGGGGCCAGGGCGCGGGCCAGGGCCACGCGCTGCTGCTCGCCCCCCGACAGGGCATGGGGGTAGCTGGCGGCGAAGCCGGACAGGTTCACCCGGTCGAGCAGTTCGGCCACCCGCGCAGCGCGCAGGGCCTTGTCGCCCGACAGCCCGAAGCCCACGTTCTGCGCCACGGTCAGGTGCGGGAACAGCGCAAAGTCCTGGAACATCAGGCCGACCGAGCGCGCCTCGGGGGGGACGAACAGGCCCGGGCCGCTGACCGCGCGACCGTCAATCGTCACCGTGCCGAGGTCGGGCCGCTCGACGCCCGCAATCATGCGCAGGGTGGTGGACTTGCCACAGCCCGACGGACCCAAGAGGCAGGTGACCTGCCCCGCCGCGACGGTCAGCGACAGGTCATCGACCACGGGCGCGCCGCCAAAGCGCCGCGTCAGGCCCGCAACCTCCAGCCGTACCGCAGGTCTGTCCCGCTCCACCCGAACCCCACGAAAACGCTAAGGATTGGGGCGGGGTAACAGGCCGCCCCCGCGCATGCAAGGCGCGGCGGAAGGGGTCAAAGCAGGATGTCGTTCACGCTGATCGTGGCGATGCCGTTCAACTGCAGCTCGAAATCGGCCACCCCGTCGCCGTTCACATCCGCCTGCAGCACGCTGCTGGCACTGTGGATGGCGCGCAACTGGCCCGCGACGCTGCCGAAGGCCGCCGTGCCGATGAAGGTGAAGGCCTGGTTGCCGTTGAGGATCGCATTGGCGTCGATGCGGGTCAGGTCGATCAGGTCGAGCCCCGCCTCGAACCCCGAGATGATGTCGCGCAGCGACGATCCCGCCGCACTGTCGGCCACGCCGCGGAACACGAACGTGTCCGCATCCGCGCCCCCGTACAGCGTGTCGCGCCCCGCGCCGCCGACCAGTACATCCTCGCCCGCGTCGCCGAACAGCCGGTCGGCGGCGACATCGCCCCACAGCGTGTCGTCACCCTCGCCGCCATAGAGATTGTCCGCCGCCGCCCCGCCGCGCAAAAGGTCCTCGCCGTCGCCGCCGTAGACCTGGTCGTCGGCAGTATCGCCGCGCAGGCTGTCGTTGCCTGCGTTGCCGTAAAGGGTGTCCAGACCGCCCCCCCGGACAGCCGGTTGTCCATGCCGTTGCCGGTGAGGATGTTGTTGTACTCGTTGCCGGTGCCGTCCATGGCGGTGCCAAGCAGGGTCAGTTGCTCGATCTCGCTGCCCTGTGCCAGGGCAAAGCTGACGGTCGACTCCACGCGGTCCGCCGTGCCTTCGCCCGCCCCCTCGAAGATCGCGGCCAGCGTGTCGGAGATGCGGTAGGTGTCGTTGCCGTCGTTGCCAAGGACGGTGCCGCCGACCGTGCCGCCCCTGCCGTCGAACAGGTCGTCGCCGCCGCCCAGGCTGACCGAGCGGTTGATGTGCCCGGTGTTGATGATCGTGTCGGACAGGTTCGTGCCCGCGATGGCCAGTCCCAGGGCCTCGGTTCCCGTCATCGTGCCGGAATTGGTCAGCTGGATGGACCCGCTCGCAAGGCTGGCATCCAGGGCAAGGCCTCCCACCGACAGGATCGTGCCGCTGTTGCGGATCGTGGTCACGCCGTTGGCCACGATCTCGATCGCCGCACCACTGTCGGTGGCCGTGGTCTGGATCGTCCCCGCATTGACCAGCGTCCTGCTGGCCCCGCTGCCCGCCAGATACACCCCGACCGAAAACGTGGCGGCCCCTGCCGAGATCGTGCCGCTGTTCAGGATCGAATAGTTCCCTGACCCGGCAACAATTCCGTTGCTGCCGCCAAAGATCGTGCCGCTGTTGTCGACGACGCTGCCTGTGCCGCTGAAATCCACCCCGGTCCCGTTGGTCGAGGTGATCTCGCCCTGGTTGCGCAGCACGTTGCGGTTGCCCAGCATGATCACACCGGCAAGTCCTCCCGAGTTGTCCAGGCTTGCGATGGTTCCCGTGGCTGCGTTGGTGATGTTGCAGTCACTGACCGAGTTCACCACCAGCCCGTGCGCGCCGCCCCCGATGACGGTGGTCATGTTGAAGACGTCATGGTTGGCATGCTGGATGCTGACGCCGGTGCCCCCTGTGTTGAAAAAGGTGAAGGGCTGCAGCAAGGTGACGCTGTCGCCCGCAGCGACCGAGGAAAAGGCGATTGCGGGGCCGATGGTGCTGGAGGTCGGAACGAAGGCGGTCATGGCGAAGTCCTTTCGGTGAAATGTCCGGGCGCAGAAATCCTGGCCGCAACGCTACGCCCGAACCGCTGAAAAGCAAGCTGGAACGCCCATGCCCCAGGGCACAACGCGCACCCGGCTACAGCGTCGCGTTGATCGCCCCGCCGTCCAGCAGGATGTTCTGCCCGACGATGTAGCCCGCGTGCTGCGAACACAGGAAGGCCGCGGTCGCGCCAAATTCGGCCGCCGTGCCATAGCGGCGGGCGGGGATCGTGGCCTCGCGTGTGCTTCGGGCGTCTTCGGGCGTGGTGTTGGCGGCGCGGGCGGCTGCGGCGTCGAGCGACGTTGCGCGGTCGGTGTCGTGGATGCCCGGCAAGAGGTTATTGATCGTCACGCCATGCGGGGCCACCTGCCGGGCCGTCCCGGCGACGAACCCGGTCAGCCCGGTGCGCGCGGCGTTCGACAGGCCCAGCGTCGCGATGGGGGCCTTGACCGACTGCGAGGTGATGTTGACGACGCGGCCCCAGCCCCGCGCGATCATGCCGGGCAGCGTGGCCTGCATCAGCGCGATGGGGGTCAGCATGTTCGCTTCCAGCGCGCGGATGAAGTCGTCGCGCGTCCAGTCGGACCACAGGCCGGGGGGCGGGCCGCCTGCGTTGGTGATCAGGATGTCGATGTCACCGGCCGCCGCCAGAACCTCGGCCCGACCGTCCGACGTGGTGATGTCGGCGGCCACGGCGGTGACGCGCACGCCGTGCCGGTCGCGGATCGCCTGTGCGGCCGTTGCCAGCACCTCGCCCCCCCGTGCGTTCAGCACGATCTCGACCCCTGCCGCCGCCAGCGCCTCGGCCACCCCGCGCCCCAGGCCCTTCGACCCCGCCGATACCAGCGCCCGCCTGCCCCGAATGCCCAGATCCATCATCCGCCCCCCGTTTCCCTGCCAGACCCAAGCGGTAGCAGCCCCGTCCGGCCCCGAAAAGGCCCGGCGGCGGCAACCCTGGCGCGAAACCGGCGGGGTCCGGGGGAAAGGGGACGACGTGTTCCCCCGCGCGCGCCGGGTCAGGTCGATTGACGCGAGAGAAAACAATCTGTTAACCCGGTTCACCGAAGATGGTGGCCGGTCGCGCCGACCTGGCCCCCCCTGTTCCGGACGAGGATGATGACACCCGAACCTGCCGTCTCCGACCGGTCCCATCTGCCGACACAAACCTGCCAGGTCTTCGCCGCGCATGATTTCTATGTGACCGTGGGCGTCAACCAGGGCGAGGGGCTGGGCCCGCCCGACGAGGTCTGCGCCGGCGACATCTATGTGCTCGAGGCCGAGGCCGCCCCCCTGCGGCTGGTCATCGGGCGCGATGCCGACGGACAGTGCGTGGGGCCGGGCAGCCAGATCGGGGATGCTGGCGACCGCGTCGATCTGGTCGTCCGCTACCGCATGATGAGCCCCCTGGGCGAGGCGGTCGAAATCCTGCTGCTGCGCGCCGGGTCGGGGGGGCTGTGCATGCTGCCGCTGTCGCCGCTCGACGCGCGGTCGGACTACACATTGGTCGCGGTCGAAGCGGCCCCCGAGGCGGTGCTGCTGGCCGACCTTCTGTGCGTGTCCTTCGCGCGCGGCACGATGATCACGCTGGGCGACGGGCGCCAGCACCCGATCGAGGCTCTGCGCGCGGGCGACATGGTGCTGACCCGCGACCGGGGCCGTCAGCCGGTCCGCTGGGTGGGGCAGGCCACGCTGCGCGCCGTGGGGGCCTTTGCCCCGGTGGTGATCGGCAAGGGAACGCTGGGGAATGCGGGCGACCTGGTGGTCAGCCAGCACCACCGCATCTTCCTGTACCAGCGCCAGCGCCTGCCGGGGATCGAGACGTCGGAACTCTTGGTGCAGGCCAAGCATCTGGTCGACGGCCAGTCGGTGTGGCAGCGCGAGGGCGGGTTCGTCGACTATTTCAGCCTGGTCTTCGACCACCACGAGATCATCTATGCCGAAGGGATTCCCGTCGAAAGCCTGATGGTGAACGAGGCGACCGTGACGCGCCTGCCCCCCGCCATTGCCGCCGAGGTGCAGGCGCGCTTTCCCGGCCTGAGCCAGGTGCAGCACTTCGGCACCGAGGCCGGGCGGCAGTTGCTGGATGCGGTAGGCAGCCTGCGGCCGCCGCGGCGGGGCGGGTGACGGCACGCTCGACTCGGTCAGGCGATTCGGCGCAGGGTCGATGCCATCATTTGATGGGAGTCGATAGTCATGGCCCTGTTCATCACCACGTCCCAATTGGTTGCCTACAGCATCACCGGCGATGTCTTCCTTCTGGAAGGCGTCACGATCCGCAGCGACTTTGACTCGACCATCGACGAGGTTGGCGGGGTCAACGCCTCATTCCTGCGGATCGACGGGACCGTCCTGTGTTCGGGAAGCACAGCGGTTGCCTTGACCGCGTCGTCCGGCAGCCCGTCCGACACCATCGTCATCGGGGCGACCGGCGCGGTGCATGGCACCGTGGTGGACAACGGAATCGAGATGGTCGGCGCGTTCCAGCGGATCATCAACGACGGGCAGGTCAGCGGCAGGAACGGGATCGGCATCGACTCGATGCTGTTCGGCAGCATCACCAACGGCGGCACCGTGACCGGGATCGACAGCGCCGCCATCAGCGCGGTGTTCTCGAACTCGGTCACGATCACCAACAGCGGCACGATCCGCGGCGAAAGCGGGATCGAGCTGTTCGAATCCTATGCCTCGATCCTGAACACCGGCAGCATCGTTGCCACCGACGCGGGCGGATTTGGCATCAGCGCGGGGGCGGGCATCGGGGCCAACGTCATCCGCAACACGGGCCGGATCGAGGCCCCGCAGACCGCGATCAACGGCAGCGCGTCATCCGAGACGATCACCAACACGGGCGACATCCTGGGCGACGTGCTGCTGGGCGGCAGCAACGACACGTTTCGCGGACGGCACGGGTTTGTGCAGGGCGAAATCTACGGCGGTCTTGGCAGCGACTTCATCGCCAGCGGCAGCGGCGACGATGTCGCCCGGGGCGACGACGGCAATGACACGCTGCGGGGCTGGGCGGGCGACGACACGCTGTACGGCGGCAGGGATGACGACGTGCTGCGCGGTGACGCGGGCGACGACATCCTGTACGGCGGCACCGGGCGCGACGATTTCGTCTTTGCCCGCCGCACCGAAGACGACCGCATCGCGGATTTCCAGAACGGGCTGGACCAGATCGACGTGTCGGCCTTCAACCTGGCAAACTTTGCCGCGCTGTCGGGCCTGGCGCAGAACCGCGCAGGCGGGCTGTTGCTGGACCTCACGGGGATCGGCGGCGGCACCGTGCTGGTGGCCGGCATGACGCTGGCCCTGTTCGATGCCGCCGACGCGATCCTGTAGCCGTCAGGTATAGAAGAACTCTTCGCGCACGATCTCGCCGTCCTTCACGTGGTAGACCCCGACCTCGGCCATCGAGAACGGCTTGTCGTCGGGCTTCGACGTGCCCTGCACCGTGAAGTACACGGCAAAGCGGTCGTCGCCATGCAGGAACGGCCCCTCGACCGCGCCGCCGGTGACCGTGTTGTTGTCTTCCCACCACTGGTGCTTGGCGTCGATGGCGTCCAGCCCGTGCGCCTCGCGACCGCCGCCCATGTCGATCGACTCGACCGAGACGGCATCGGCGGCATACAGCGCCTTCAGGTTGGCGCGGGCCCGGTTCTCGCGGCAGCCTGCGACCAGTTCGTTGGCGACTTCGGAAAGGGTCATGCGAATCCTCCATGTGTTCATGATATGTTCACATCTTGGCACAGGAGTGCGACAGCTGGAAGACAATTCGCCGTCCGGACCTGCGTCAGACGAAGATGAAGTCCGCCGCGCCGAATGCCGCCAAGCCCCCCGGCGTCGCAAAGGTCAGCGTCGCGACCAGAACGGCCACCCCCGCCCCGTTGCCGTCGGCGTCGAACAACAGCCGCCCCGCGCCCGCGCCAGAGTTGTCGAACAGCAGCTGCGCACTGGAATTGGCCGCCGGTGACGGTGCCGCACTTGGCACAAAGCGCGTGGCGATGTTGCCCGCGTCGATGTCGCCGAAGCCGCCCAGGACCAGGGCGATCACATCCTCGCCCACGGTGAAATCGCGCAGGCTGTCAGCCCCGTCGCCGGGGGCGTTGAAGACGAAGGTATCCGCGCCCTCCCCGCCGGTCAGCGTATCGGCCCCCCCGCGCCCGACCACCACGTCGTTGCCCGACCCGCCCGACAGCCGGTTCGCCGCGCCGTCGCCGGCGATGAAATCGCCGACAGCGCTGCCGATCACGTTCTCGACGCCGCTGAAGCTGGCCACCGGTTCGTCGAACCCGAAAGCCGACGCCAGCGGATCCACAAGGCCCGCGAGATCGACATGCACGACCGGCCCTGTCGATCCCGACGGCAGCCGGGCGAAGCTGACCGTGTCGATGCCGCCTTCGCCCAGGATCAGGTGCGCCCCCAGACTGTCGATGTGGATCAAATCGTTGCCGTCACCCGCCTGCACCAGATCGTCGCCAGCGCCGGTGACGATGGTGTCGTTGCCGATGCCGCCGAGGATGGTGTCGTTGCCCGTACCGCCGTTCAGCACATCGTTGCCGTCACCGCCCTGGACAAGGTCATCGCCGGTCCCGGCCAGGACCTGGTCGTCGCCTGTGCCGCCATAGAGCGAGTCGTTGCCGTCGCGCCCCAGCAGGCGGTCGTCGTTGCTGCCGCCGTCCAGCCGGTCGTTGTCCGCCCCGCCGTCCAGCGTGTCATCCCCCACCCCGCCCAGCAGGACGTCGTCGCCCGCGCGCCCGACCAGCACGTCGTTGCCATTGCCGCCGTCCAGCCGGTTGGCCAGGGCATTGCCATAGAACGTGTCGGTCGCCGAGGTGCCGGTCACATTCTCGATCCCGTCAAGGAATGGCCCGAGGCCCGCAAACGCATCGGGGTCGGCCAGGTCCACCGTGCGCGGGTTGGACCCGGACAGCACCACCGTGTCGTTGCCGTTGCCGCCGAAGATGCGGTCGTTGAAGTTGATCGAGGTGAAGGTATCGTCGAACGCGGTCCCGACATAGGCATCCGCCGCCGCCGACCCCGCGACGGCGATGCCGTCCTCACGCGTGTCGAGCATGGTGTGGAAGATGTCGAACGCGCCGATGCCGTTCGGGGCCGAATAGGTCACCGCCACCCGTCCATCGGCCATCAGCTCGGCTGAAAGGCGCAGGTTCGTCAGGTCGGTCATCGACCCGATGCCGCGCAGCAGCGTGGCAAACCCCTCGGCTGCGCCGGTCAGCCGGTTGTAGACCGACGCATAGATGCCCGAGCTGGCACTACCGGCGGCCCCGGCGAACGAGGCGAACACCAGAAGGATCCGCCCGTCCCCAAGGTTGACCAGCTGATGGTCATAGGTTGTCGCACCGGTCTGGACCGAGCCACCGGTGACCGCCCCCGAGATGGGCGGGCCGGCACCATAGTCCTGCGCGTTCAGCGTCTCGCCCGTCACGCCGATCAGGATCGGCGTATTGGTGACGGTGTTGGAATCCGCGATCGCGATGAAGAATCCCGGCTCGACCTGGATCAGGTCGTTCAGGCCGAGACCACCGATCGATGTGGCCCCCGACGGAGACGACACCAACGTATCCCCTTGGAGAAGGCCGAACATCACGCCGCCGCCGACATCCAGCACCTCGCGGACCGGGGAGCCGGTGCCGTTGGCGCTGACGACAGCCTGGTTCAGGAAGTTGGGATTGCCGACATCGACCTCGAACCGCGACGTCCCTGTGACCGACGATGTCGCAAGGCCCGTCACGCCCCCGTCTGCCGCCGCCACGATCTGCACACCCGAGACGCTGCCTCCCCCGATCGGCAAGCCGCTGGCAGATCCCTGCGATACGCCGGTGGTGGCGCTCAGGAAGTTGACCTGCATCGTCGCGCCGCCCGCAGAGATAGACGCGACCGCGATGCGCCCGTCCACCGTTTCGATCACGTCGGCCAGGTTGCCGACCACCACGGCCGTGGGGCCGCCCGTGGCGTTGCCAAGACCGTCAAAGATGCGGATGTAGATCTGGCTGGCGGAAAGGCTGTCCTGCCACAGCACCGCCGTGCCGCCATTGGCAAGCCCGACCGTGCGCGAGTTGATCTGGCTACCGCCCTGGAACCCGGTGTTGACAACGAAATCGGGGATGCTGGTTGCGACGGGCATGCGAATCTCACCCAGAAAAATGGATGCGCAAAGTGTCCGCACATCGACCGGGCCGGTCAACACTTTCCTTGCCCGGCGGTGGACGGCGGTTTACGGCGCGCGTGCCGCAGGTTATGTCGCACGCCATGACCAACCGCGCCCCCCTGCCCCCCGAAATCGCCCGCCGCCGGACCTTTGCGATCATCTCGCACCCCGACGCCGGGAAAACCACGCTGACCGAAAAGTTCCTGCTGTTCGGGGGTGCCATCCAGATGGCCGGACAGGTCCGCGCCAAGGGCGAGGCGCGGCGGACGCGGTCAGACTTCATGAAGCTGGAGCAGGAGCGCGGGATTTCCGTGTCAGCCTCCGCCATGTCCTTCGACTATGGCCCCTACCGCTTCAACCTGGTCGACACCCCCGGCCACAGCGACTTTTCCGAGGACACCTACCGCACGCTGACCGCCGTCGATGCTGCGATCATGGTGATCGACGGGGCCAAGGGGGTGGAGAGCCAGACGCGCAAGCTGTTCGAGGTGTGCCGCCTGCGCGATCTGCCGATCCTGACCTTCTGCAACAAGATGGACCGCGAAAGCCGCGACACGTTCGAGATCATCGACGAGATTCAGGAAAACCTGGCCATCGACGTGGCCCCGGCAAGCTGGCCCATCGGCATGGGGCGCGATTTCCTGGGGGCCTACGACATCCTGCACGACCGGCTTGACCTGATGGACCGTGCCGACCGGAACCGGGTGGCGCAGTCGATCAAGATCGACGGGCTTGGCGACCCCCGGCTGGCCGAGCACATCCCGGCGGACCTTCTGAAGAAGCTGCTGGAAGAGCTTGAAATGGCCTTCGAACTGCTGCCCGCCTTCAACCGGCAGTCGTTCCTTGAGGGGCACATGACGCCGATCTGGTTCGGCTCGGCCATCAATTCCTTCGGGGTCAGGGAACTGATGAGCGGGATGGGCGAACACGGGCCCGAGCCGCAGGTGCAGAAGGCCGCAGAACGGCAGGTTTCCCCTGAAGAACCAACGGTTTCCGGCTTTGTCTTCAAGGTTCAGGCGAACATGGACCCCAAACACCGCGACCGCGTGGCCTTTGTCCGTCTGGCAAGTGGCCATTTCCAGCGCGGCATGAAGCTGACCCATGTGCGCACGAAGAAACCGATGGCGGTGGCGAACCCGGTCATGTTCCTGGCCGCCGACCGCGAACTGGCGGAAGAGGCCTGGGCCGGCGACATCATCGGCATCCCGAACCACGGGCAATTGCGGATCGGCGACGCTCTGACGGAAGGGGAATCGCTGCGCTTCACCGGCATTCCGTCCTTCGCGCCGGAGCTTCTGCAATCGGTCCGCGCGATGGACCCGATGAAGGCCAAGCATCTGGACAAGGCCCTGATGCAGTTTGCCGAGGAAGGGGCCGCCAAGGTGTTCAAGCCGATGATCGGGTCGGGGTTCATCGTGGGCGTGGTCGGTGCCCTGCAATTCGACGTCCTCGCCAGCCGCATCGAGCAGGAATACGCCCTGCCGGTGCGGTTCGAGCCGTCGGCCTTCACCTCCGCCCGCTGGGTGAACGGCCCGAAGCCCGAGGTCGAGGCCTTCGTCAACGTCAACAAGGGCCACATCGCGCAGGATTCCGATGGCGACATGGTGTATCTCACAAGGCTCAAGTGGGACATCGACCGGGTCGAGCGCGACTATCCGAAGGTGCGGCTGACGGCGACGAAGGAGATGATGGTGTGACGGCAGCGCCGGAATGCATCGATTGCGCGTTCGGGGACAGAGATCATCCCTGCCGAACGGACGGTCGTCTTGACGTTGCCTCGGTCGCTTCGGCCTATCTGGCCAACAACTGTACGCCAGAAGATGGTCACAGGGACTCCGAGTTGGATTGGAGCTTTTCCTGCATCTGGTCGCTGGGGTTGCAGCACCCTGAGATTACTCTTGATGTGGTGATTGAGTGCTTGCGCCAGGCGACGACGATCGACGAAGTCGGAATGATCGCTGCTGGTCCGCTGGAGCAGGTGATTTCGATGCACGGCCAACAGGTCATCGAGCGGATCGAGATGCTGGCCCAGTCATCGTCCCGGTTCCGTTTTGCACTCAGCGGTGTCTGGTCGCAAGGTCAGGACGAGAGCGAAGTTTGGAGAAGGGTGCTTGGCGCGCGGGCTCCGGATCATGAACTGGATCGCGCAGCCGCACTTCCGGCCGCCGACCTGTAGCATTCGCAAAATGCCCGTGCAAAACCGCGTCCTCCCCACCGGCGACATCGTCGCCGACCCCGCGCGCGGCACGCTGACCGGCAATCGCGGCATCCTGCATGACGACCATCGCCACCTCGGCTCCGCCCGGTGGCGGCACCCCCACTGGATTTCCTGCACCCTCGACTGGAAGAACACCCGCCGCACCCCCATGTCCCCCGGCACCTGGACCGAACTGTTCTTCCTCGACGAGGCGGTGGCGTTGGCGGCGGGGCACCGGCCTTGTGCGTTGTGTCGCAGGCCCGAATTCCGGGCGTTTCAGGGCGCATGGGCGCGGGGCACGGGTCTTTCGACCGATGCCCCGACCATCGACCGCGCCCTGCATGCCGCGCGCGTCACCCGCGACCGGCGTCAGGTGCGGCATCAGTCACCGCTTGACGCCCTGCCCGACGGAACCTTCATCCTGTGGAAGGGTACCCCGCATCTGGTGCGCGCGCGCCAGATGCACCCCTTCACCCCCGCCGCCTACCTGCCCCCCCTGCCCCGGCCCGACGCCAGCGTCACCGTCCTGACCCCGGCCCCCATGGTGGCGACGCTTGCCGCAGGCTATGCTCCGCTGATGCACCCCACAGCCGAGGCCCCCTGATGCCCGATCCCGTCCATCCCGGCGCGCCCGACAGCCTGATCGAGCACTGGCAGAGGCGCCGGGGCGCGTTGGGGTTCGGGCCGGGCGAATCCCTGCCGCCGCTGGAGGCCGACCTTGACGCCATCGCGCGCGAGGTGGTTCCACCGGACTGGCCCGCCCTGCCGCCCGATGCCAGCGGCCATGCCCGCAAGGCGGAGGAGATTGCCCCCGAGTTCGCCGGTCGATCCATGCTGTTCCACCTGCACGCCCTGCTGATCGCCCATCTGCGCAAGCGCCGCTTCCCCGACCAGGCCCCCGCCCTGTTCCGCCGCCTGTGGACCGAGCACCCCGATGCCCTGCGCGCGGGCCTGTCCACCCGCTGGCTGATCTCGGCCGTCATCACCTTTGGCGAACACGGCGCGACCGAGGGGGAGCGGAGCCTTGGCCGCGAGATGGGAATGCTGTTCTCGGCGATGAAGCTCTATGAATTCGAGCGGCTGTTCTCGGGCCAGGCCCCGGACCAGCCGTTTCGCCTGGGGCGTCGCGCCGGGGCAGACATGCCGATGGGGATGGAGCCGTTCTCGCTGGCCACCGGGGGCCTCGATATCAACCTGCTGGCCCCCTTGTGGCAAAGGGCGCTGGACGAGCCGGTGATGGGCCCGCTGGCCTGCGACCTGCTGCACCGGCTGAACACCGATCACGGGACGGTCTTTGCCCGGCTGCAGGCGATGCGCGAGAAGAAACGCAGACGCATGGACAGCACGACCGAAACTTGACGATCCGCGCAATATCCGATAGGCGCGGGCAAGCGGGGCATGCGGCCCTGCAAAGACGCCGGGACGCCCGGTCAATCAGCGTCCCCTTCATGCCAGCGGCCCGATGCCGCCCGAACAGGACGCATATGACGAAATTTTCCGACCTCGCGCTGGACCCGCGCGTTCTTCAGGCCGTCGCGGAAGCGGGCTATGAAATCCCGACGCCGATCCAGGCGCAGGCGATCCCCCATGCGCTGGAAGGCCGCGACGTGCTGGGCATCGCCCAGACCGGCACCGGCAAGACCGCCAGCTTCGTGCTGCCGATGATCACCATCCTGGGCCAGGGCCGCGCCCGCGCCCGGATGCCGCGGAGCCTCGTGCTGGCCCCCACGCGGGAACTGGCCGCCCAGGTGGCCGAGAACTTCGAGACCTATGCCAAGCATACCAAGCTGACCAAGGCGCTGCTGATCGGCGGCGTGTCGTTCGGTGAACAGGACAAGCTGATCGACCGGGGCGTCGACGTGCTGATCGCGACGCCGGGCCGGTTGCTGGACCATTTCGAACGCGGCAAGCTGCTCTTGAACGGCGTCCAGATCATGGTGGTGGACGAGGCCGACCGCATGCTGGACATGGGGTTCATCCCCGATATCGAGCGTATCTTCAGCCTGACGCCCCCCACCCGGCAGACCTTCTTCTACTCGGCCACGATGGCCCCCGAGATCGAGCGGATCACCAACGCCTTCCTGTCCTCCGCCGTCAAGATCGAGGTGGCCCGCCAGGCCACGGCGTCCGAGACCATCGAACAGGCGCTGATCCAGTTCGCCCCCTCGCGCCGCGACAGATCGTTTACGGAGAAGCGCGCCGTCCTGCGCGCCCTGATCCGGGCCGAGGGCGAGGCCTGCACCAACGCGATCATCTTCTGCAACCGCAAGATGGATGTGGACGTGGTGGCCAAGTCGATGAAACAGCACGGGTTCAACGCATCGCCCATCCACGGCGACCTTGACCAGTCGGTGCGGACGAAAACGCTGGACGGGTTCCGCGAGGGGACGCTGCACCTTCTGGTCGCGTCCGACGTGGCGGCGCGGGGGCTGGACATTCCGGCGGTCAGCCATGTGTTCAACTTTGACGTGCCCTCGCACCCCGAGGATTACGTCCACCGCATCGGCCGCACCGGTCGGGCCGGGCGGGCGGGCAAGGCGTTCACCATCGCCACCACTTCGGACGACAAGTACATCAATGCCATCGAGCATCTGGTGAAGCGCCCGATCCCGCGCGGGTCGCTGCCCGAGGGGTTCGTGATGCCGACCGAGGATGAGGGCGGCGTCGGTGGCGGGCGGACGTCCAGCCGCACGTCCGAGCGTTCGTCGGGCGAGCGTTCTTCTGGTGAGCGTTCTTCGGGGCGGTCCTCCGGCAGCAGCAGCCGGTCTCGCAGCGGTGGGTCGGGTCGCAGCGAAGACCGTCGGGAACCCAAGCTCGAGGCGGCACCCGTCGTTGTCGAACAGGCTGCGGTCGCACCTGCCGCCGCCGCCGCCCCCCGCCGCGATGATCGCCGCGAAACCGCGCGGACCGATGACCGCCGCCCGGATGAACGCCGCCGCGATGACCGCAGCTACGACCGGCGCAGCTATGGGCGCGAGGACCGGGTGGTCGGCATGGGCGACCATGTGCCCGACTTCATCCTGCGCAGCTTTGCCATTGCGGCACCTGCGACGGACGAGGTGGACGACGAGGTTCAGGCGACGGGCACCGAGGGGTGAACGCGGTTGGGTGCGTGCTTGCACGCACCGTTCGCGACAGTCGGTGCGTGCAAGCACGCACCCTACGGTCCCCGCCTACCCCTCGGCCAGCCGGCTGACCACCACCGTCACCTCGGGCTTCTTGCCGATCTCTTCCATGGCGACCTGGCGGACCACGCGGCGGATCGCCTCGTCCAGCTTGTCGTCGTCGCGCATCAGCTTGGCGGGGGCGGTGTCGAGGAACGCCGTCAGTTCCCGTTCCAGCGCATCGGACAGCGGCGCGCCGCTGCGGCCCTTGGGCGGCAGGCCCATCAGTTCGACCCAGGCCTCGCCCATGGGCGCATCCTCTTCGTCCAGGATCACGGTCGCCAGGGCGTGCCCGTTCAGCGCCATGCGGATGCGGTCGCGCACCACGCCGTCGCGTGCCCCGATCAGGACCGAGCCGTCCAGGTAGATGCGCCCCGTCTCGATGTACTCGGCCACCTCGGGCGCGTCGCCGGTGATGTCCAGCATCATGCCGTTCGTCGCAATCTCCGACGCCAAGCCGGCGGCCATGGCAAGCTTCGCATGTTCCCGCAGGTGACGGTGCTCGCCGTGCATGGGGATCACCATCGACGGTTTCAGGATGGAATGCACCGTCTGCAGGTCGGGGCGGTTGGCGTGGCCCGAGACGTGGTAAAGGCCGTTCGATTCGTCCACCACATCGACGCCCATCTCGCTGAAGGCATTGACGATGGACAAGACACCCCGCTCGTTGCCCGGAATGACGCGGGACGAGAACAGGAACATGTCGCCTTCCTTCATCTCCAGCCCCAGATACTTGCCGCGTGACAGCTGCGCCGACGCCGCGCGGCGTTCGCCCTGGCTGCCGGTGACGATCAGCATCAGGTTCTGGCGCGGCACCTCGACCGCCTGCTCGACCGGAATTGTCCTGGGAAAGTCCTTGAGAACGCCCGATTCCTCGGCGGCCTTGACCATCTTCTGCATGGCGCGGCCCAGCAGGCAGACCGACCGGCCGGCTGCCACGGCAGCTTCGGCCAGCGTGCGCAGGCGGGCGACGTTCGAGGCGAATGTCGTGGCCACGACCATGCCGCGCGCGCCCGACACCAGATCGGTGAGGGGCTGGCGCAGCGTCGATTCCGAGCGGCCCGGATGGGGCGAGAAGACGTTGGTCGAGTCGCACATCAGCGCCTTGACCGGCGTCTCGGCGGCGATGGCGGCAAAGGTCTCGGGCGACCAGGGCTCGCCCACCAGGGGCGACGGATCCAGCTTGAAGTCGCCGCTGTGGACGATGCGCCCGGCGGGCGTGTCGATGACCAGGGCGGCGCTTTCGGGGATCGAGTGGCTGACCGGCACGAACTGCACCCGGAAGGGGCCGGCCTCGATCACCTGGGGGCGGGGTTCGACCACGGTGAAGGCGTCGCGCGCATGCCCGTGTTCGTCGAACTTGAGCCGCCCGAGCGTCGCCGTGAACTTGCGCGCATAGATCTTCGATTTCAGGCGCGGCCAGATATGGGCCAGGGCACCGATGTGGTCCTCGTGCGCGTGGGTGATGAAGATGGCCTCGATCCGGTCGGCGCGTGCGACCAGCCAGGACATGTCGGGCAGGATCAGGTCCACCCCCGGCGTCGTGTCCATGTCGGGGAATGTCACGCCCAGATCGACCAGGATCAGGCGTTCGCGATCCTCGGGGCCATAGCCGTAGACATAGGCATTCATGCCCACTTCGCCCGCGCCCCCAAGGGGCAGGTAGATCAGTCTTTCGCGTTTCATCGTTCCGTCCTTCGCGTCGTCGGCGGGGCAGGCCCCCCGCAGGCTATGGGTTGAAGCGGTGGATCAGGACGAGACCATGCATGGTCAGATCATCCTCGACCGCGTCGAATACAGGCGTGTCCTGGTCGAACAGGGGGGCAAGGCCCCCGGTGGCAATCACCTTCATGGGGCGGGCCCGTTCGGCCCGGATGCGCGCCACGATCCCCTCGACCAGACCGATGTAGCCCCAATACACGCCCGACTGCATGCAGGCCACCGTATTCGTGCCGATCACCCGTTGCGGTTTCGAGATGTCGACATGCGGCAGGGCGGCGGCGGCCATGTGCAGCGCCTCGAGCGACAGGTTCACGCCGGGGGCGATGACGCCGCCGATATAGGCCCCGTCGTGATCGACCACGTCCAGCGTGGTCGCCGTGCCGAAATCGACGACGATCAGGTCGCCGCCATGGCGGTCATGCGCGCCCACGGTGTTGACCAGGCGGTCGGGGCCGACCGTCGTGCCCTGATCGATGCGCGGCGGCACCGGCAGGCGGCAGTCGGGGCGGCCGACGACCAGCGGCCGCGTGTCGAAATAGCGGTTGCACAGGACCCGCAGGTTGAACACCACGCGCGGCACGGTCGAGGAGATGACCGTGTCGGTGATGGTGACGCTGACCTTGTTCAGCGTCATCAGCGTGGTCAGCCAGACGAAGTATTCGTCCGCCGTCCGCTTGTGGTCGGTCGCGATGCGCCAGGTGGCCAGAAACCGCGCGCCGTCCCAGATGGCGAAGACGGTGTTGGTGGTGCCGCAGTCGATGGTCAGAAGCATGGCGCGCCTCGCTGGACCGGCAGGACCGGGGGGTTTCACACCCCCCGGACCCCCCGTGGGATATTTGGGAACAGATGAAGGGGGATCAGAAGAACACCTCGGCGGCGGGGATGGTATGGCGGTCGGTGGCGGTGGTCAGGACCAGGGCTCCGTCGCTGTCGATGGTGTCGAAGCGCCCTTCGCGGCTGGTCGTGCCGGTGCGGGCGCGGATGGTTTCGCCCAGGCGCGCGGCATGGGACAGCCAGGCCGCGCGGAGGGGGGCGAAGCCTTCGGTGGCAAGGCAGGTTTCCCAGGTGGCGAAGGCGGGGGCGAGGTGGGCGAGCAGGGTTTCGGGGGCGATGCGCTTGCCGGTTTCGGCAAGCAGCGTCACCGGCGGCAGCGCATCGGGGTCGAGCAGGGCGGGGTCCGGCGCGGCGATCAGGTTGACGCCGATGCCGATGGCCAGATGGGAGACGCCGTCCCCCTGCCCCGCGCTTTCCAGCAGGATGCCCGCGATCTTGCCGCCGTTGCAGAGCACGTCGTTCGGCCACTTGAGCGCGAAGGACGCAGGCAGGCCGGTCAGCGCGACCAGCGCCTCGCGCAATGCCAGGGCCGCCGCAAAGCTGCGCAGGGCGACCTTTGCCGGCGGATCGGCGGGACGCATCACCAGCGTCGCATGGAAATTGCCGCGCGGGCTGGCCCAGGCGCGGCCCCGGCGGCCGCGGCCCCCGGTCTGTTCACCGGCCAGGATCCACAGCGGCCCGGTCAGACCGGGGGCGCGGCGGGCGGCCTCGGCATTGGTGCTGTCGACCGTTCCCAGGACCACCCGACAGGTGCCGGGGGGCCAGGGGGGGGGCTCAGCGGACAAGCGCCTCGGCGGCCACCGCCGCCGCCCCTTCCACGCCGAAGAGGTTGACGATGCCCGCCAGCATCACGATGGCCGAGGCGACCAGCGCCAGCCAGGGGGCCGGGGCCATGCGGGTATCGAGGGGGGCGGTCTCGGCCCCGAAGTACATGAAGTACACGATGCGCAGATAGTAGAAGGCTCCGATGACCGAGGCAATGACTCCGGCGGTGGCGAGCCAGGCCATGTCGGCCTTGACCGCCGCCTCGAGCACCGCGAACTTGGCGAAGAAGCCCAGCATCGGCGGCACGCCCGCCAGGCTGAACATCAGGACCAGCAGGGCCAGGGCCGTCGTCGGCGCGCGTTTCGACAGCATGTTCAGGCTGCCGATGTCGGACACCGCGCGCCCCTCACGCTCCATCGACAGGATGAAGGCGAAGGTGCCGATGTTCATGGCGACATAGATCGCCATGTAGAGAAGCATCGCCTGCACCCCCTGCGCCGCAACCTCGGGCGTGGCACCGGACGCGGCGGCCAGGCCCATCAGGGCGAACCCCATGTGCGCGATGGACGAATAGGCCATCAGCCGCTTGATGTCGCGCTGCCCGATGGCGGCGATGGCCCCCACGAACATCGACACCACCGACAGCGCCGCGATGACCTGCCCCCAGTCGGCGGGGATCGTGCCGAAGGCGTCCAGCATCAGGCGGCCCAGAAGCGCCATCGCGGCCATCTTGGGGGCGGTCGCGAAGAATGCGGTGACGGGGGTGGGGGCACCTTCGTAAACGTCGGGCGTCCACATGTGGAAGGGCGCGGCCGAGACCTTGAAGGCAAGCGCCGAGATCATGAACACGAGGCCGAACAAGAGGCCGAGCGGGGCATCGTGGTCCAGGCTTTCCAGGATGCCCGACATCACCGTCGTGCCCGCATAGCCATAGGTCAGCGACGCGCCATAGAGGAACAGACCCGACGACAGCGACCCGAGGACGAAGTACTTCAACCCCGCCTCGGTGGACTTCACGCTGTCGCGGCGCATGGCGGCGATGACGTAAAGTGCAAGGGATTGCAGTTCCAGCCCCATGTACAGCGCGATCAGGTCGCCCGCCGAGACCATGACCATCATGCCGAGCACCGACAGGGCCACAAGGATCGGGTATTCGAAGCGCAGCAGGCCCCGGCGTTCCAGGTGGTCCTGGCCCACGATCAGGATCGCGGCGGCGGACAAAAGGATGGTCACCTTGGCAAAGCGCGCGAACGGGTCGTCGATGAACATGCCGCCGAAGGCGCTGCGTTCGCCATTGCCGCCGAGGCCGATCCAGGCGGCCAGCACGACCATGACGGCGGCGGTCAGCCACAGGATCAGGGGGGCCGCCTTGTCCTTGGTGGTGTAGACGCCCCCCAGCAGGGCCGCCATGGCGAAGATCGCCAGCATCACCTCGGGCAGGATGGTGTTGAAATCGGCGGGGGTCATGTTGGTCCCTCAGTTCGCGGCGAACGCGGTGGGGTCGGCGACCGGCAGGGCGGCCTCGTATTGCGTGACCATGGCACCGACCGAGGGGCCGATCACGTCGGTCACCAGCGCCGGGTAGACGCCGAGCAGCAGCGTCAGCACCACAAGCGGGGCCAGCATCGCCTTTTCGCGCCGGTCCATGTCGGTGATCGACTTCAGCGCATCGCGCACCATGTCGCCGAAGATCACCCGCCGGTACAGCCACAGCGCATAGGCGGGCGACAGCACCACCCCCGTCGCCGCGACCACACCGACCAGCGTGTTCACCTGGAACACCCCCATCAGCGACAGGAACTCGCCCACGAAACCGCTGGTGCCGGGCAGGCCGACGTTGGCCATGGTGAAGTACATGAACAGAAGGGCATAGGCGGGCATGCGGATGACAAGACCACCATAGGCCGCGATCTCTCGCGTGTGCATCCGGTCATAGACCACGCCCACGCAGATGAAGAGCGCGCCCGAGATCAGGCCGTGGCTGATCATCTGGAACATCGCCCCGTCGATGCCCTGCTGGTTGACCGCGAAGATGCCCATGGTGACATATCCCATGTGCGCGACCGACCAGTAGGCGATCAGTTTCTTCATGTCCTCTTGTGCGAGGGCGACAAAGGAGGTGTAGACGATGGCGATGGCGGACAGCCACAGCAGGAAGTCGGCCATGATGTCGGTGCCCACCGGGAACATCGGCACGTTGAACCGCAGGAACCCGTAGCCTCCCATCTTCAAGAGCACCGCAGCAAGGATCACCGACCCGGCGGTCGGGGCCTGGACGTGGGCATCGGGCAGCCAGGTATGGACCGGCCACATCGGCATCTTCACGGCGAAGCTGGCGAAGAAGGCCAGGAACAGCAGCGTCTGGAACCCGCCGGGGATGGAGAACCCCAGGAAATGCAGCGTGTCCGAGGCGAAGGTGTAGTCCAGCAGCACCACCATGTCGGTGGTGCCGGCCTCGACATACATCGCCACCATCGCCACCAGCATGAGCACCGAGCCTAGAAAGGTGTAGAGGAAGAACTTGAACGAGGCATAGATGCGGTCCTTGCCGCCCCAGATGCCGATGATGAGGAACATCGGGATCAGCCCGGCCTCGAAGAACAGGTAGAACAGCACCAGGTCCAGCGCGCAGAACACGCCCAGCATCAGCGTTTCCAGCAGCAGGAACGCGATCATGTATTCCTTGACCCGCGTCTGGACCGTCCAGCAGGCGGCGATGGTGATCGGCATCAGGAACGTGGTCAGCATCAGCAGCAGCACCGAAATGCCGTCGATGCCCATCTTGTAGCGCAGGCCCATGATCCAGTCGTAGTCCTCGACGAACTGGAACCCGGTGTCGGCGGGATCGAACCCGAAATAGACGAACAGCGAGATGACGAAGGTCAGGCTGGTCGCGGCCATCGCCACCCACTTGGCATTGCGCTGCGCCGCCGGATCGTCCCCGCGCGAGAACAGCGCCAGGATCGCCGCCGCGACGCCGGGCAGGAAGGTGATGACGGAAAGCACGTTGTCCATCTACTCGGCCCCCCCGAGCGTCATCCAGGTGACCAGGATCGCGATCCCGATCACCATGGCGAAGGCGTAGGTGAAGATGTAGCCCGACTGCGCACGGTTCACCGCGCGGGTCAGCACCGGCACGATCCCCATGGCGACGCCGTTGATGGTGCCGTCGATCACCGCGCCATCGCCCTTCTTCCACAGGAACCCGGCCAGCCAGACGGCGGGACGGACGAAGATCGCGTTGAAGATCTCATCGAAGTACCACTTGTTCAGCAGGAACAGGTACAGCGGGCGCTGCTGCGTGGCGAGCTTGCCGGGCAGGTCGGGGCGGCGGATGTAGAACAGGTACGCGAGCAGGAAGCCCAGCACCATGGCGACGAAGGGCGACACCTTTACCCATTTCGGCACCGCATGCGCGGCGGCGATCACGGTGGATGGCGCGTGCCCCCCCTCTTTCGCGACATAGCCGATCCGGGCCTCGACGGCGGCCTGTTCCTCGGGGGAATAGGGCAGCATCAGGATCGCACCCGTGGGCGGAGGCCCGGCCTGCACGGTGTTCTGCACGATGTCGCCACCGGCGGCCTCGGCCAGCTGAACCTCGCTGCCGTGATCCCCGGCGGCGGGGGTCGCGGTGCCGGTCGCCTCGTCCCCGGTGGCCGTCGTGGCCGCATGATCGACCACAGCTCCGTCCGTGGTCGTTGACGCCGCATGGTCCGTCGCGGCGCCTTCGGCTGCCTCGCCGTTGGTTTCGCCATGCCCCTCGGCTGCCGCAACCTCGGTTTCCATGCCGAACCAGGGGCGCAGTTTCTCCTCGTCGCCGAAGAACACCGAATACCACAGCATCCCCGAGAACACCGCCCCCACCCCCAGCACCGCCAGCGGGACCAGCATCGTGCGCGGGCTTTCATGGGGTTCGCGGGCGTGGCCGTGTCCGTGGTCATCCTGGCCGTGGCCATGTCCGTGATCATGGCCATGCCCTTGCCCGCCCCAGCGAGGCTTGCCGTAGAAGGTCATGAACATCAGCCGCCAGGAATAGAAGCTGGTCATGAACGCCGACAGCACCAGAAGCGTGAAGGCATAGGATGACCCCACAAACGCACTCTCGATCACCGCGTCCTTCGACAGGAACCCGGCAAAGCCGATGCCGGTCAGCGGGATGCCCACCCCGGTGATGGCCAGCGTGCCGATCATCATCGCCCAGAAGGTCATCGGGATATGTTTGCGCAGGCCGCCGTAGTTGCGCATGTCCTGTTCGTGGTGCGTGGCGTGGATCACCGACCCGGCCCCGAGGAACAGCATCGCCTTGAAGAAGGCATGGGTGAACAGGTGGAACATCGCCACCGGATAGGCCCCCACCCCGGCAGCCACGAACATGTAGCCAAGCTGCGAACAGGTCGAATAGGCGATCACCCGCTTGATGTCGTTCTGCACCAGGCCGACGGTCGCGGCGAAAAACGCCGTCGAGGCCCCGATGAAGGTGACGAAGGCCATCGCCTCGGGCGCGTATTCCATCAAGGGCGACATGCGGCAGACCAGGAACACGCCGGCGGTCACCATGGTGGCCGCATGGATCAGCGCACTGACCGGCGTCGGCCCCTCCATCGCGTCGGGCAGCCAGGTGTGCAGGAACAGTTGTGCCGATTTGCCCATGGCCCCGATGAACAGGAACACCGCGATGATGTTGGCCGCGTTGAAATCCCAGCCGAGGAAGTTGAACGTCGTCTTGGCGAGTTCCGGTGCCGCCCCGAAGATCACGTCGAACTGGACCGAATCCGTCATGATGAACAGCGTGAACATCCCCAGCGAAAAGCCGAAGTCGCCCACCCGGTTGACCACAAACGCCTTGATCGCGGCGGCGTTCGCGCTCGGTTTCCGGTAGTAGAACCCGATCAGCAGATAGGACGCGACGCCCACCCCTTCCCAGCCGAAGAACATCTGCACCAGGTTGTCGGCGGTCACCAGCGCCAGCATGGCGAAGGTGAAGAACGACAGGTACGCAAAAAAGCGCGCCTTGTAGCTTTCGCCATGCTTCCAGTTGTCGTCATGCGCCATGTAGCCGAAGGAATAGAGGTGCACGAGCGCCGAGACGGTGTTGATCACCACCAGCATGATCGCCGTCAGCCGGTCCAGCCGGATTGCCCATTCGGCGGCAAACGACCCGCTTTCGATCCAGCGCAGCAGGACGATCTGCTGCAACTCGCCGTCGAAGGTCAGGAAGATGAGCCAGGACAGGAAGGCGGCAAGAAAGATCAGCGACGTGGCGACAATCTGCGCCGCCCGCTCGCCGATCAGACGCCAGCCGAAGCCGCAGATCAGCGCGCCGATCAGCGGCGCAAAGAAGATGATCGTGGCCATGCGGCTACCCCTTCATCACGTTGGCGTCTTCGACGTCGATGCTGCCCCGCGTGCGGAAGAACACGACCAGGATGGCCAGCCCGATGGCGGCCTCGGCCGCGGCCACGGTCAGCACGAACATGGTGAACACCTGTCCCACCAGATCACCCAGGTGCATCGAAAATGCGACAAGGTTGATGTTGACCGCCAGCAGCATCAGCTCGATCGACATCAGAATGACGATGACGTTCTTGCGGTTCAGGAAGATGCCGAAGATCCCGATGACGAACAGCGCCGCCGCCACGGTGAGGTAATGTTCAAGCCCTACTGTCGTCATCGTCTTTTTCCTCCGGGTCTCGGTCGCCCGTTGTCATCTGTCGCGGATCGCTCTGCCTCGTTCAAGGGTGCCCGCCAGCTACTGGCCGCACTGTTCGTCGGCCAGGCTGAAATCTCGCGCATCAGAAGGAACCAACACCAAACAACGTCCTGAGCCGCGTCTTGGCGCCTTCTGATTTCTTACTTGGAGGTTCCTTGATAAAGTTCGGCGTGGCGACAACGGGCGGCGGTCCCATGGAGCCAAACTCGGCCGCCAACTGGGAAGCAGGAAACAGCATCTGGCATCCGCAAGGGGCGCGCAGATGTTCTGGCAGGATGTCTTGGGCCGCAAGGAACGCAGGCCCGTCTGTCACATCCATGAACCGGACCGGTGACGCCAGCAATTTCAATCGCTGCTCGTGCGAAATCGAGGAATGGTCCGGCAATCGCAACTTCTCCGCCCGATCAACGATCTGGTCGAAGCTACCCACGTCCTGCTCAACCCCAGCCAGCACATCGGCAACAAGCGGCATTCCGGGGGGATTGCTGTGTACACTTTCACCATCGAAAACGGCAACGGAGCGTCCTGTGGTGCAATCAAGATAGAAGGCACCCTTCAACCTCGTGCACGCGTGGTTAGTATGGAAGTCCAGCGCAACCACGTCGTTGGCCACCACGCGGGGAACTGAGAACACATACAATCGGTTCCGAGCTTGCAACTCGACAGAACAGGACGGGCCATAGGCAGGAACCGCCACCTCTGTATCGTAGTATCCCCTCTGAAGGACTGTGCACGCCTCTGCTTCGATCGCCAAACCTGACGTCAGTCCGGAGACAAGGATCAGGAAAAAACGCAACATCACAACCCCTGCCCAGGCTTCACATCTTTCAGTTCCATCGCCTTGGCCGGGTCGCGCCACATCTGGTGCAGCACGTTCTGGCGCTTGATATCTTTCCGGTGGCGCAGGGTCAGAAGGATCGCCCCGATCATCGCCACCAGCAGGATCATGCCCGCCAGCTGGAACAGCAGGATGTACTTGTCGTAGAGCAAGAGGCCCAAAGCGCGGGTGTTCTCGATCTGCGCGGGTTCGGGCGTCGCCGCCCCGCGCATCGCCAAGGCTCCGTCTGCCTGCACCCAGGCCCCATAGGCCATGGCGAACTGCATCAGGATCACCACCCCGATCAGCAGCGCCAGCGGCATGTAGCGCGCCATCTCGCCCTTCAGTTCGGCGAAATCGACGTCCAGCATCATCACCACGAACAGGAACAGCACCGCCACCGCACCGACATAGACGATGACCAAGAGCATCGCCGCGAACTCGGCCCCCATCAGCACGAAGAGCCCCGCCGCCGACAGGAAGGTCAGGATCAGCCACAAGACCGAATGCACCGGGTTGCGGCTGATGGTCACCAGAAGGCCCGCCGTGACGGCGGTGATGGCAAAGGCGTAGAAGGCATAATCGGCCACGGTCATGCGGTGTCTCCTTCGGCAAAGACGGACTGCGCAATCTCCAGCGCCTTCTGCATGGCGGGCAGGCCGCCGAACATCGACATCTGCCAGATGACTTCGGCAATCTCGCGTTTCGTGGCCCCGGCGGACAGCGCCTGCCGGATGGTCAGCCGCAACTGCGCATCCGCCTGCGCGCCCAGTACCGTTAGTGCCGCGATCGTCACCAGCAGGCGGGTACGGGCATCCAGGCCTTCGGGGTTGAAGGTCTTGCCGAACCACGCCTCGAGCATCTCTTTCGGCATCGTCGGGAAGAGTTTCTCGAAGCCCTTGACGTCGATCCCCTCCAGCGCAGGCGCGAAGGCCTTGGCCATCTCCTGCCCCTGCGCCATCATGGCGGTCATCATCTGGGTCCAGGCGTCGCTCAATGGACCTTCTCCTCCAGGCTTTCGACGCGCTCTCCCAGGTGGGCGACGTGGCCCATCAGCATGGTCATCATCAATGAAAGACCATCGACCTTCTGGTTCACATCCGCCATTTCCGAGCGAACGTCGGTCCGCAGTCCGGCAACGTCACGCTTCACATCCGCAAGGTCCCCGCGCATGGCGGCCATCTCGGCGCGCATCTCGCGCATCTGCACGAGGATCAGGTTTTCCACATTCTCGTTCATGGCATCCTCCTAGCGGTACGGCGCATCGATTTCGAGGTTGCGGGCGATCTCGGCCTCCCAGCGGTCGCCGTTGGCCAGAAGCTTGTCCTTGTTGTAGAACAGCTCTTCCCGCGTCTCGGCGCTGAACTCGAAGTTCGGGCCTTCGACGATGGCATCGACCGGGCAGGCCTCTTGGCAAAAGCCGCAGTAGATGCACTTGGTCATGTCGATGTCATAGCGGGTGGTGCGGCGTGACCCGTCATCGCGCGGTTCGGCGTCGATGGTGATGGCCTGCGCCGGGCAGATCGCCTCGCACAGCTTGCAGGCGATGCAGCGTTCCTCGCCGTTCGGATAGCGGCGCAGCGCGTGTTCGCCGCGGAAGCGAGGGGATAGCGGCCCCTTCTCGTGCGGGTAGTTCAGCGTGGCCTTGGGGGCGAAGAAGTACTTCATCCCGAGCGCAAAGCCCTTGATGAAATCCTGCAGCAGGAAATAGCGGGTGGCGCGGTTCCAGTCGATGTTCGCCATCACTCGATCCCCAGTTTTGCTTCTATGTGTTCGACGCGCTTGTCGATGCCGCGAATGTATCCACCCAGACCCAACAAGACGCCTTCGACCGATTGCAGACTGCCTTCGATGCCCTCGATCCTGCCAGTCAGACGGCCTTCCATTTCGGTCATCCGTCCGTCCATCCGGCGCAAATCCTCGCGGATCAAGCGCAGTTGTTCCAGCATGAGGTTCTCGACCTTCTCGCTCATCTCACCCCCCCACCATCCAGCGCGCCCAGAACCCGCCGAACACCTCGAACTTCGCCAGGAAGGCCACGATCACCACCCAGGCCAGCGACATCGGCAGGAACACCTTCCAGCCGATCCGCATCAGCTGGTCATAGCGGTAGCGGGGCACGATGGCCTTCACCATGGCGAAGAGGAAGAAGAAGAAGCCGAGCTTCAGCACGAACCAGATGGCCCCGTCGGGCAGGCCCGGAATCGGCGACAGCCAGCCGCCGAAGAACAGAAGCGTCATCAGCGCACACATCAGCCAGATGGCGATGTATTCGCCGGCCATGAACAACAGGTACGGCGTGGACGAGTATTCCACCATGAACCCCGCCACCAGTTCCGACTCGGCCTCGGGCAGGTCGAACGGCGGGCGGTTGGTTTCGGCCAAAGCACTGATGAAGAACAGGAACACCATCGGGAAGTGCGGCAGCCAGTACCAGTTGAACAGGCCGAAATCCCCGTCCTGCGCCGCCACGATGGCCGACAGGTTCATCGACCCGGTCGAGATGATGATCCCGATGATGATCAGCCCCAGCGACACCTCATAGGAAATCATCTGCGCGGCGGAACGTAACGACCCGAGGAAGGCGTATTTCGAGTTCGACGCCCAGCCGCCCATGATCACGCCGTAAACCTCAAGGCTGGACACGGCAAAGACGAACAGGATCGCCACGTTGATGTCGGCCAGCACCCAGCCTGCGTTGAACGGGATCACCGCCCAGGCCAGCACCGCCAGCACGAAGGACAGCATCGGCGCCAGGAAGAACACCGGCCGGTCCACCCCGGCGGGTACGACGATTTCCTTGACCACGTACTTCAGCGCATCGGCAAAGGTCTGCAACAGGCCCCAGGGCCCCACCACGTTCGGCCCCCGGCGCATCTGCACCGCCGCCCAGATCTTGCGGTCGCCATAAACGAGGAAGATCAGCGAGATCATGACGAACCCGATGACCAGCAGGCTCTGCGCCGCGATCACCAGCGCGATGCCTGCCCCGGAGTTGAAGAAGTCGTTCATCGGATCCTCATACCGTCGGTATCCCCTGCGCCCCGCAGTCGCGCACCACCACCTCGGCATCCAGCGTGCGCAGACCCTGCGGCAGGGCGGACGAGATGGTGTAGACAGCATCGCCGTGCCAGACGCCACCCGTCCGGTCAACCGTGGTTCGCACATGGCGCGCGAACCCGAAGCCCCGGATCAGCGCATATTGCGCTGCGGCGCAGCGGGCATAGGCATCGACATCCGCCCGGTCGCGCGCGCCCCGCATCGTGACCTTGAAGCCGACAAGGTCGCCGTCCAGAAGCTGCGTCCCGATCCCGCCATAGACGGGCGAAAAGTCGCCCCGCCCCGCCACGGCCCCGCAGGCGGCCAAAGCCGGCACCATCGCGGCCAGGGTCAGGGCGCGCGCCATCCCCATCACTCCGCCGCCATCGGAACCTGCGCCCGCTCCGCCGCCAGCCGCGACAACTCGGCCATGAGCGACGAGGCGCGCGCGACCGGGTTCGTCAGGTAGAAGTCGCGGAGCGCGGGGCGGAAGTCGCCGCCGCCCATCTCGGCCGGCGGCAGCGGCGTCCAGGCGTTGACCGGCACCTCGTCGAGGGCCCCCAGGTGCGGATGCGCGGCAACCAGCGCGCGGCGCAGCGCCGCCAGCGAATCCCAGGGCAAGGCGGCCCCCATCTCGCCCGACAGCGCGCGCAGGATCGCCCAGTTCTCTTTCGCCTCGCCCGGTGCGAAACCGGCACGCAGCGCCAGTTGCGGGCGGCCCTCGGTGTTCACGAACAGGCCGTTCTCCTCGGTGTAGGCAGCCCCCGGCAGGATGATGTCGGCGCGGTGCGCGCCACGGTCGCCATGGCTGCCCTGGTAGATCACCGTCGGCCCCGCCGGAATCTCGGCCTCGTCCGCGCCCAGGCTGTAGACCGCCTGCGCGCCCTCCAGCGCCGCCGCCAGGCCACCCTCGGTTGCACAGCCCACGTCCAGCGCGCCGACGCGCGCCGCCGCCGTGTGCAGCACCAGAAGGCCCGCACCCGTCGCCCCGCACAGCGCCATCACTTGGCCCAGCACCGCCGCTCCGTCCGGCCCGGTCAGCGCGCCCTGCCCCAGGATCACGACGCACGCCTTGCCGTCCGGTTCGCGCCCCTGCGCCTCGGCCAGCAGCCGGGCCAGGGCGGCGCGGTCGGTGCCCGCGTGACGGGTGTCATAGGTCAGGTCCGCTGCCGGACCGACCACCGTGACTTGCGCCCCCAGCGACCAGGCCTTGCGGATGCGCGCGTTCAGCACGGCAGCCTCGTCGCGCGGGTTGGTGCCGACCAGCAGGATCGACTTCGCCGTGTCGATGTCCTCGATCCGCGCGTTGCCCACATAACCGCTGCGGTTGCCCACCGGCAGCGCCGCCCCGTCGATGCGGGATTCCACCTTGCCGCCAAGCGCTTCCACGATCATCTTCAGGCTGTACGCGGCCTCGACCGGGGCCAGGTCGCCGACCAGGCCCGCCACCTTCGCCCCCGTCATCGCCTTGGCTGCCGCCGCCAGCGCCTCGGGCCAGGTCGCCCGGCGCAAACGGCCATTCTCGCGGAGATAGGGGGTGTCCAGCCGCTGCCGCCGCAGCCCGTCCCAGACGAAGCGGGTCTTGTCGCTGATCCACTCCTCGTTCACGCCGTCATGGTTGCGCGGCAGGATGCGCATCACTTCGCGGCCCTTGGTATCGACGCGGATGTTGCTGCCCAAAGCATCCATCACGTCGATGGTTTCGGTCTTGGTCAGCTCCCAAGGCCGAGCGGTGAAGGCATAAGGTTTGGACGTCAAGGCACCGACCGGGCACAGGTCGATGATGTTGCCCTGCAAGTTGGAACTGAGGGTCTCGTTCAGGTAGGACGTGATCTCGGCATCCTCGCCGCGCCCGGTCTGGCCCATCTGGTGGATGCCCGCGACCTCGGTGGTGAAGCGTACGCAGCGGGTGCAGCTGATGCAGCGGGTCATCTTGGTCTCGACCAGCGGCCCCAGGTTCAGGTCCTCGGACGCCCGCTTCGGCTCGCGGTAGCGGCTGAAGTCCACCCCGTAGGCCATTGCCTGGTCCTGCAGATCGCACTCGCCGCCCTGGTCGCAGATGGGGCAGTCGAGCGGGTGGTTGATCAGCAGGAACTCCATCACCCCCTCGCGCGCCTTTTTCACCATGGGGCTGTTGGTCTTGACCAAGGGCGGCTCGCCGTTCGGGCCGGGGCGCAGGTCGCGCACCTGCATGGCGCAACTGGCCGCCGGCTTCGGCGGGCCGCCCACCACCTCGACCAGACACATCCGGCAGTTGCCCGCGATGGTCAGCCGCTCATGGTAGCAGAAGCGCGGGATTTCCACGCCCGCGACCTCGGCCGCCTGGATGATCGTCATCGCGCCGTCGACCTCGACGATGTGGCCGTCGATGCTGATCTTCTTGAGGTTTGCGGTCATGTCCGACTCTCCAGTGCCAGCAGCCGCCGCTCCAGCAGGGCAACTTTCTCCTGCAGCGCATCCATGTCCTGCCCATGGCGTTCGGAGGCCGTCGATGAATAGGCCGCCACCCCCATGGCAACGGCCACGCTGTCCTTGATTTCCTCGACGGTACGCTCGACATTTCGCAGTCGCAAACCGTCGTCAATCTGCTTTTCGCGAATTTCTCTCAGCAAGCGCAGCACCAGATTGTCCTGTTCGTCCGCCATCGCCCCTACTCCGCCGCCACGCGGGCGCACTGGTGCTGCCGGTAGGCCTTCGCCTCTTTCAGCCACGTCCACCCAAACGCCCGGTCACTATCCCCGTGCACCCGCAGATGCTCCAGCCGCTCGAGCGCCTCGCCCAGCGTGGGCTGGTGGCCCGCAGGCACCCACCACATCACGAAGTGCATCTTGCCCAGCACCTGAAACCATTCCTGCCGCCGCTCATAAAACGCGCGGTGGACGGTGTTCCAGACGAAATTCTCCAGCGTTTCCACGCTTTCCCAGACCGTCAGGTTCGACACATACTGCGGATCGCCGTCGATCTTGGCCTCGGTGTTGCCGGTGCCGGGTTCGCCCGACCCCTCCATCATCCACACAAAGCCCGGCATCCGCTTGCCCAGACCGTTCACACGATCGAGCGCGTTCATGAACTCGGCCACGCGCGGGTCGTCGGTCGGGGCCAGCAGGCGGCCCACGTTCAGTTCGGCAAGGTGCATCCCGTCGCTCATCGCTTCACACAGGTCCCGGTCAGGATCAGCCGACCGTCCTCGGTCAGGCCCAGGGTTTCGGGCGCACCCGCACTGGCTGCCGCCCAGTCGATCTGGGATACGCCGAAATGGCGCACGCAATGCTCGGTCGCGGAATAGCGGCCGGCAGATTGCGCCGCCGCCACGTTCTGCCCGGCATCGCGCACCTCGGTCACGAAAGCGGCCCGGTTGCCGCGCGGCGCGTCGGTGTCGGTGCGGAAATCGATGCCGTCGAACAGGTACAGCACCTCGCGCTTCTGGCAGGCCGTGGCCAGCAGCAGCATGGCGATCAGGACAACCGGTTTCATGCGCATCCCTCCGGATAGACCCAGGCCGAACGTGCCGCGTCAAAGCTGTCGTAGATCGACGTGCGCACACCATTTGGCCTGCATTGCGCATCGGCCACTTGCTTGGCCGCCGCACCGTCGGCTAGCGAAAACGGCAGGTCCGCGCCGGTCACGATGACAGGGGCCGAACGCCCCACCTCGGGGCCACGCGGTGCCGCAGCACAGGCGGCCAGCGTCGCGCACAACGCCATTCCCGCGATCAGACGAAGCTTCACCGCGCCACCGCCACAACCCAGGCCATCACTGCCGCCAGCGGTGCCGACAGATAGACCGATCCCAGAAAGGCCGCCAAGAACACCTGTTCGGATACGCCTCTTACCGGACTGAGCGCCACCAGCAGCACCAGCACGACGGGCGGCACCGCCGCCGCCAGCGCACCAACCCGCCACAGCAGCCCATGCCCGTCCCTGCGCCCGATCCGCGCCAGCGCCAGACAGACCGCCGCCAGCGACAGGAATGGCACCCAGATCAATGCGTTCTGCATGTGCGTTCACGATCACTCCGCCGCCATCGCGCCCATGCGCCCGGTTTTCCTTGCCTTGATCCGGTCCTCGATCTCGTCGCGGAACTGGCGCACCAGACCCTGGATCGGCCAGGCCGCCGCGTCGCCCAGGGCACAGATCGTGTGGCCCTCGACCTGCTTCGTCACGCTCAGCAGCATGTCGATTTCCTCAAGCTCCGCCTCGCCCCGCACCAGCCGGTCCATGACCCGCATCATCCAGCCCGTGCCCTCACGGCAGGGCGTGCACTGGCCGCACGACTCGTGCTTGTAGAACTTCGACAGCCGCCAGATCGCCTTGATCACGTCCGTCGACTGGTCCATCACGATCACCGCCGCCGTGCCAAGGCCCGACTTCTGCTCGCGCAGCCAGTCGAAATCCATGATGGCATCGTCGCACTGGCTGGCGTTGAGCATCGGCACCGACGACCCGCCGGGGATCACCGCCTTGAGGTTCTTCCACCCGCCGCGCACGCCGCCGCAATGGCGGTCGAGCAATTCCTTCAGCGTGATCGACATCGCCTCTTCCACCACGCAGGGGTTCGCGACGTGGCCGCTGATGGCAAACAGCTTGGTGCCTGCGTTGTTGGGCCGCCCGAACCCCGCGAACCACTCGGCCCCGCGCCGCAGGATGGTTGGCACCACCGCGATGCTTTCGACGTTATTCACCGTGGTGGGGCAGCCGTACAGGCCCGACCCCGCCGGGAACGGCGGCTTCATCCGGGGCATGCCCTTCTTGCCCTCCAGGCTTTCCAGAAGGGCGGTTTCCTCGCCGCAGATATAGGCCCCCGCACCGTGGTGCAGGTAGCAGTCGAAATCCCAGCCCGACTGGGCCGCGTTTTTTCCAAGCAACCCCGCATCATAGCATTCGTCAAGTGCTGCCTGCAGCGCCTCGCGTTCGCGGATGTATTCGCCCCGGATGTAGATGTAGCAGGCATGCGCCCCCATCGCGAAACTGGCGATCAGGCACCCCTCGATCAGCGTGTGGGGGTCGTGCCGCATGATCTCGCGGTCCTTGCAGGTGCCGGGTTCGGATTCGTCGGCGTTCACCACCAGGTAGCTGGGCCGCCCGTCCGATGCTTTCGGCATGAAAGACCACTTCAGCCCGGTCGGGAAGCCCGCGCCGCCCCGGCCCCGCAAACCGGATGCCTTGACGATCTCGACCAGCCTGTCGCGGCCAAGGGCGATCAGGCCCGCCGTGCCGTCCCAGTGCCCGCGCTTGCGCGCGCCGGCCAGGCTGCGGTCGTGCATCCCGTACAGGTTGGTGAAGATGCGGTCCTGATCCTTCAGCATCGCTGATCCCTTTTCTTCCCGGCTACTGGCGCGAACGCCAGAGCCGCCATGTCACGGCCATCGTCCAGACGAAAGCCGCGATCGCCATCAGGTCGAACAGGAAGACATAGCGCGCCTCCCATCCGAACCGCCCGCCCGCCCATTGCGCCGCCATCCAGGCCACCATCGTGCCCGCCAGCACGACGGCGGCCAGCCGCGCCTGCGCCGCGCGGGCGCGCGCCTCGGGCGACGGGCCGGGGGTCATGCGACGCTGCCGCCCGCCGCCAGGACCTTTGCCTGAGCGACCCACCGGTCGCGTGTCACGCGTCCCTTGAACCCTTCCAGGTTGTCATCGACCCAGGCAATCTCTTCCGCCGTCCAGCCCGCGATCTGGTCGAAGTGATAGTAGCCCAGCGAATGACACAGTTTTTCAAGCTGCGGGCCGATGCCCTTGATGATCTTGAGATCATCCGGCATCCCGCCCCTCGCCGCCGCCAGTCCCTCGGGTTTCGTGCCGACGACCGGGGCGGCGGACATCACCGGCGCGGGCATGGCAGCGGGCCAGGGCACGTCTCCCCCCTCGCCCCGCGCCGACTGCCGGGGCGACGGCATCGGGCGGTCGGGCTGGCCCAGGATCAAGCCGGTCACCAGGAACAGCACCGCCGCCACGCCCGTGGCCTGCGGCACGTTGAAGCCGAAGATCACCATGGCGACGCCGACCGTCACCAGCCCCACCCCCGCCGCCATGAACCAGCCCCCGAACGAGGGCGCATTCTTTGCCGGAACTTCGTCCATCTCGATCCTCCGCTTGCAGGGCGCGGGGGACAGGTCCCCGTTGCCGGTTGGTCGCTGCCGTCAGCCTATGTCCGTCTTCGCAAGGGCGCGCGCCTGCGCCACCCAGTCGTCGCGCGTGACCCGTCCCTTGAACCCTTCCAGATTGTCGTCGACCCAGGCCACCTCGGCCGGGGTCCAGGCCGCAATCTGGTCAAAGTGATAATAGCCCAGCCGGTGGCACAGCGCCGCCAGTTTCGGCCCGATGCCCTTGATGATGGTCAGGTCGTCCGGCTTGCCGTCCCGCGCCGCGTCCAGTCCCGCCGGGCGCACGCCTGCCGGGGCCCTGGCCTCGGGCGTCGCAGCGGCAAGGGTGCCGTCCGGCTCGGGCTTGCCGGTGGCTTCGGCCGGGGCCTCCTGCACAGTCGCGCCGGTGGCATCGGCGGGACGGCCCGCGCCGGGTTTCGGCTCGACCGGCCGACGTTGGGCCGGGGTGGCCGGTTCCGCCCGGCCCTGCCACGGCGTCAGCAGCGGCACCTCGGTGCCGTCGATGCGGCGCACCGTATCCTTCAGGTCCACCGCCGCCTGGGCACTGGCATTGTACTGCCGCCGCCCGCTGTCGAAGTCCTTGAGGCTGGTCAGCCCCGCCAGCGGTTCCGCCGCATAGCGCCCGTTCTGCGGCCCCGGCACCGGCACCTCGCCGCGGCCGAAGCGCGCGATCAGGTCGCGCAGGATATCCGCCGTCAGGTCCTCGTAATAGTCCTTGCCGATCTGCGCCATCGGCGCATTGGCGCAGGCCCCCAGACATTCGACCTCTTCCCAACTGAACCTGCCGTCCGGCGACAGGGCATAGGGTTTCGCCGCAATCATCTCCTTGCACACCGCGACCAGGTCTTCGGCCCCGCAGATCATGCAGGACGTGGTGCCGCAGATCTGGATATGGGCCACCGATCCAACGGGTTGCAGCTGGAACATGAAGTAGAACGTCGCCACCTCCAACGCCCGGATATAGGCCATGCCCAGCATGTCCGCGACATGCTCGATGGCCGGGCGCGACAGCCACCCCTCCTGCTCCTGCGCGCGCCACAAAAGCGGGATGATAGCACTGGCCTGCCGCCCCTCGGGATACTTGGTCATCTGCGCCCGCGCCCAGGCGTGATTGGCCGGGGTGAAGGCAAAGGTCGCGGGTTGGTGGGGGTGCAGGCGGCGCAGCATCAGGGGGTTCCGTTCAGATGGGCGATCCAGGCGAACGTCGCCGCCGAACCATAAAGCAACGCCGCAACCAGATGCGGCAGGATGGGGGCACGGGCGCGGGCATAGATCAGCACATCCCCCAGCCCCGCGATCCCTACGACCGCCGCAAACCACGCCAGCAGGCGAAAGTCGCCGAACAACAGGACGCCCAGCAGCAGGAACGCCGTGCCGATGTAGCGGTCGGACATCACGAGGGGCAGTTGTTCAAGGCGGTGACTGGCCAACGCCAGGCCACGGGCGGGGTTCATCAGGAACAGGATGCCGAAGCCGCCGGTCAGGGTCAGGCAGAGGATGGCCAGCAGCGTGGCAAGGGTTCCGGTCAAGGTGATGTCTCTCGTGCAATCCGCTGCTCATCGCCAAGCATCCGCAGCGCGTCGGCGCAATAGTCCGCCCCGGTGATCCACTGCAGCGCCCGACCGTTGTGGATGACTTCGACCGTCTCGAATGTGGTGGGGATCGACAGAGTGCGGAACCACTTCGATTTTTCAATCACGGATGAGAAGTCTATCTCGCGCTCTTCCCCATCATCGAAGACAACACGCAAGACCGGCGTTCGCACAACATCCGCACGCAGGATGCGCAGGAACTCGGATACCGCGAAAGGGTCGTAGACTTCAGAGGTTCTGGAGGTCATTCCATGTCTCCTGCAGCAGCACCCGGTTCTGCCCGGCCCAATCAAGCGCCTCGCGCACCGCACGTCGGTCGATGGTCCCTTTCTTTACAACAAAGTCGCGCAACGTCACCTCCGCCTCGCGCCCATCGTGGCCGAGGATGTGAAAATGCGGCGGATTGTGGTCGTTCGCGTACATCGCGATCAGACAGTATTGCAGGCGCGCAAGAACGGGCATGTCACCGGTCGATCTCCCCGAACACGACATCCATTGTCCCGATGATCGCGCTCACATCCGCCAGCTGATGCCCCTTGCACATGAAATCTATCGCCTGCAGGTGCAGGAAGCCGGGCGCGCGGATCTTGGCGCGGTAGGGTTTATTGGTGCCGTCGGCCACGAGGTAGACGCCGAACTCACCCTTGGGGGCCTCGACCGCCGCATAGACCTCGCCCGCCGGCACATGGAAGCCCTCGGTATAGAGCTTGAAGTGATGGATCAGCGCCTCCATCGACGTCTTCATCTCGGCGCGTTTCGGAGGCGTGATCTTGCCGCGCGCGAGGACATCGCCCTTTTCGACCCGCAGCTTGGCGCAGGCCTGGCGGATGATCGACGTCGACTCGCGCATCTCGGCCATGCGGCACAGGTAGCGGTCATAGCAGTCGCCGTTCTTGCCCACTGGAATCTTGAAGTCGAATTCGTCATAGCACTCATAGGGTTGCGCGCGGCGCAGGTCCCAGGCCAGGCCCGACCCCCGCACCATCACGCCCGAGAAACCCCAGGTCTGGATGTCGTCTTCGCTGATCACGCCGATGTCGGCATTGCGCTGCTTGAAGATGCGGTTTTCGGTCAGCAGGGTGTCGATGTCGTCAACGACACGGGGGAATTCCACCGCCCACTGGTCGATGTCCTCGACCAGCTGATCCGGCAGGTCCACATGCACGCCGCCAGGGCGGAAATACGCGGCATGCAACCGCGCACCCGATGCTCGTTCATAGAACACCATCAGCTTTTCGCACTCCTCGAACCCCCACAGGGGCGGCGTCAGCGCGCCCACATCCATCGCCTGCGTGGTGACGTTCAGAAGGTGGTTCAGCACCCGCCCGATCTCGCAGAACAGCACGCGGATGATCTGGGCGCGGCGCGGCACGGGCGTGCCGGTCAGCCGCTCGATGGCCAGACACCAGGCATGTTCCTGGTTCATGGGCGCGACATAGTCCAGCCGGTCGAAGTATGGCAGGTTCTGCAGATAGGTCCTTGATTCCATCAGCTTTTCGGTGCCGCGGTGCAAGAGGCCGATATGCGGGTCGCAGCGTTCCACGATCTCGCCGTCCAGTTCAAGCACCAGACGCAGAACCCCATGCGCCGCAGGGTGTTGCGGGCCGAAGTTGATGTTGAAGTTGCGGATGCGCTGCTCGCCCGTCTCCAGGTCGCGGCTGCCGTCGTCATAGGTGTTCCGCCGGATGTCGCCGTCCATTATTTGGCTCCTACCCTCGATTGACGCGACCTAATGAACAGAAACAATGCTCCCGCAATAAGGAACGCGGCCAAGAAATCTTTGAAACCATCATACAGACTTGGCCCGCCGGGTATGCTCAAGTACTCTCGCATCGGAGCAAGAAAGAAGTATTCCATCCCAATCGCATTTACCAAACCAACGGCCACAAGAAGTAATTTGGATCGCGCGGCACCAGCGATACCCCCCCCAACGATACCAACCATCAGCGTCAACTGATGGATCATTGATGCTACTAGACCGCCAAAGAATGCCGCCATGTCACCCGTCACTTCGAATCCGCCTTTTGGTCACCCGGCAGGACGTACTTCGCGCCTTCCCACGGGGAAAGAAAATCGAACTGCCGGTATTCCTGCACCAGCGACACGGGCTCATACACCACCCGCTTCAGCGCCTCGTCATAGCGCACTTCGGTGTAGCCGGTGGTCGGGAAATCCTTGCGCAACGGATGCCCGCGAAAGCCGTAGTCGGTCAGGATGCGGCGCAGGTCGGGGTGGCCACTGAACAGGATGCCGAACATGTCGAACACCTCGCGCTCGAACCAGTTGGCCGCCGGATGGACGGGGATCAGCGAGGGGACCATGGCCGCCTCGTCCACCCAGGTCTTCACCCGGATGCGGTGGTTCCGGTACATCGACAGGAAGTGATAGACCACCTCGAACCGGTCTGCCGCCTGCGGATGGTCGATGGCGGTGATGTCGATCAGCGTGGTGAACCGGCAGGCGGCGTCGGTCTTCAGGAACTCGGCAAACGACAGGACATGCGCCAGTTGCACGACCACGGTCAGCTCGTCATGGGCCACCACGGCGGACACCACCGCATCCCCGCGCCGCAGTTCCAGATGCGCAGCAAGCTCGTTCAAGGCCTCGGTCATTCCCGTCCCCCCTAGCGCACCAGCGTGCCGGTGCGGCGGATCTTCCGTTGCAGTTGCAGGATGCCGTACAAGAGCGCCTCGGCCGTGGGCGGGCATCCGGGCACGTAGATGTCGACCGGCACGATCCTGTCGCAGCCCCGCACCACGGAATAGCTGTAGTGATAGTAGCCCCCGCCATTGGCGCAGGACCCCATGCTGATCACATAGCGGGGTTCCGGCATCTGGTCATAGACCTTGCGCAGGGCCGGGGCCATCTTGTTGGTCAGGGTGCCGGCGACGATCATCAGGTCCGACTGGCGCGGGGATGCGCGGGGTGCGGTGCCGAAGCGTTCCAGGTCATAGCGCGGCATCGAGGTGTGCATCATCTCGACCGCGCAGCAGGCCAGGCCGAAGGTCATCCAGTGCAAGCTGCCGATGCGCGCCCAGTTGATGATGTCCTCGGTCGATGTCAGCAGGAACCCCTTGTCCTGCAGGTCGCGGTTCAGCGCCTGCACCGTGGTGTCATGGTCCGCGCCTGCCGTGTTGGCACCCGTCATCACTCCCATTCGAGCGCCCCCTTCTTCCATTCATAGGCAAAGCCCACGGTCAGCACGGCCAGGAACACCATCATCGACCAGAAGGCCACCATGCTGATCTCGCCAAAGGCGACGGCCCAGGGGAACAGGAACGCCACTTCCAGATCGAAGATGATGAACAGGATCGACACCAGATAAAACCGCACGTCGAACTTCATGCGGGCATCGTCAAAGGCGTTGAAGCCGCATTCGTAGGCGCTGACCTTTTCGGGGTCGGGGTTTCGGACGGCCAGCACGGCAGCGGACAACAGCAGCACCAGCCCCAGGCCGATGGCAATCGCGAGGAACATCAGGATCGGAAGATAGTCTGACAGAAGTGCGTCCACGCGCGGGCTCCTTCGGCTGGCGACGGGTCTGCTGTCTCGTCCGGACCGCTTGAACCATGCGCCGATCCATACCCCGCCTCCCCTTCGGGGTCAACCGACGGGCTGGCGGGACACGGCGAACAGCTTGGAAATCAGGATCGTATGCCAAGGAACTTCGCATCCCGAAGCGGTGATGCCGCGTTGCAGCAAAGTGGTGCAGCGGCGATCCCGGCATCCCTTGCCGACCCGTGGCCCAGGCCGCCGCGACAGTCCTCGCGGACCGCTTGACTCGCGGCCCGGCGATACCGGATGTTTTGCCAGCCCCTTCCGGACGCAGCGAGGTTGACCGTGGCCGGTCCCAAAGAACCTTCGACAGAGGAATTGCAGGCCCTCAACTGGAGGGAGTTCCGAAACTGGCTACACCGGAACAAGAAGGCTATCCTTCCGATTCCGAACTGTGCCGTGATCTATGCGGGCTACCCGCACAACGAAGTCCGCGCGCTGCTGAAGAACCTCAAGGATAAATCCGAACTGAGGCGCATGTACGAGATCATCGACGCGGTCGAGGCGCAGGCCCGCCAGTACGACGGCCAGTCACGGCTCGACACGATCAACAAGGTGCTTGCCCGGATGAAGAACCCGCTGCCAAAGCTGGTGGAAGCGACCGGAGCCAACATCGGGCACGCGAAGAAGTTCGCAAGCATGCTCGACTGTGCCGATGCCCTGGCGTCCGACAAATGGGCCTTGCTGCCCCCGGCGCACCAGCGGAAGGTATGGGACATGCTGTCGAAACGCTATGTTGCCAATGCCGAGGGCAAGGTCGAGATCTGGGACGGCGCGACCGAGCGGATGAAGCAGGTCAACAGCAAGTTCGTGATGATCCGGACGGAGCTTGCGGAACTGGCGAAGAACCCGCGGGTGGATGCAAAAACAAAGGAGTCGGTGCAGAAGATGCTGCGCCGCTACGAGGACCACTACGAGAGCGTCGGCAAATCGGTCGCGGTCATCGTCAAGCGCCTCGATGCGGGACTGCGCAAGGCCGCACGCTGATTGCGCAGGGTGTTCAGCGTGCCCAATGCGGCTTGCGCCGCGCGAGGAAGGCCGCGATTCCCTCGGCGGCCTCTGGATGCTCCCACCGGGCGACAAGGGCCGCGATGCTCGTCTCGACCATCTCGGGCGTGACCGGGCGGGACAGGGCCGCGATCAGGGCCTTGCCCTCGGCAACCGCACCTGGGGCACAGGTGAGATAGGGCATCGCTTCCGCCTCGACGGCTGCGGCCAGGTCGCCGGCGGGAACCGCGCGCGTGGCAAGGCCCAGCCGCACCGCCTCATCCGCGCCGAACAGGCGCGCCGAGAAGAACACCGACCGCGCCCGCGCCTCGCCCATCCGCGCCACGACATAGGGGCCGATGGTGGCGGGGATCAGGCCCAGCTTGGTCTCGGTCAGCCCGAAGGTCGCGTGATCGGCGACCACGACGGTATCGCAGACCGCCATCAGCCCCACGCCGCCGCCAAAGGCATTGCCCTGCACGCAGCCGATCAGCGGCTTCGGCAGGGTGTTCAGCGCGCCCAGCATCCCTGCCAGCCGCCGCGCCTCGCGCGCGCGGGTGGACCCGTCGGCCTGCACCTGCGCCCGCATCCAGGCCAGATCGCCGCCCGCGCAGAACGTCGGCCCCTCGGCACACAGGATCACCGCGCGCACCTCCGGGTTGGCCCCCAGCGTACCTGCGGCCTGCGTCAGCGCATCCATCATCCCGGCGTCGAGCGCGTTGTGCTTGTCCGCCCGGCTCAGGATCATCCGCGCAATGCCCTGCCCGTCCACCGTGACCTTGACCGTCGGCTCCAATCGCTCCTCCCACGCCCCGCTATCGGCAAGGCACATCGCCTTGACCGGTCGTCCCGGCGCAGGCCGGGACCTCGATCCACCTTGCACCACGGGCCCGAGGCCCCGGCCTTCGCCGGGGCGACCGGTCAGGCTCCGATGCAGCAGATCCTAGCCGCCCCGCAGCCCGCGCGCCATCACCGCAGCCTGCGCCAGCACGCCCGCGTCCAGCCCCGTCACCCACCCCTGCCCCGCGAGCCAGTGCGCCACGGCCTCGGTCGCCATGTTCCCGGCTGCCCCCGGCGCATAGGGACAGCCGCCGAGGCCGCCGACCGAGGCATCGAACACCCGCAGGCCATGGTCCAGCGCCACGGCGATGTTGTCGATGGCCCGCCCCCCGGTGTCGTGGAAATGCCCGGCCAGGCGGTCGGGCGGCAATTCGCCCAGAACCGCCCGCAGCATCGCGTCGACCGCTTGCGGCGTGCCCCGTCCGATGGTGTCGCCCAGCGACACCTCGGCCACCCCCATGTCGCGCAACAGCCCCGCCACGCGGGCGACCTGCGCGGGCGGTACCGGCCCGTCGAAGGGGCAGTCGGTCACACACGACACGTAGCCGCGCAGGGCCACGCCGTCGTGCAAGGCCGCCTCGGCCACCGGGCGCAGGCGGTCCATGCTGTCGGCAATCGTCGCGTTGAGGTTCGCGCGCGAAAACCCCTCGGACGCCGAGACGAAGATCGCCACCTCGTCCACCCCCGCCGCCCGTGCCGCCGCATAGCCCTGCAGGTTCGGGGCAAGCGCCGCATAGCGCACGCCCGGTGCCCGCGCGATCCCTGCCATGACCGCCGCCCCGTCGGCCATCTGCGGCACCCATTTCGGGCTGACGAAACTGGCTGCCTCGATCCGCCGGAACCCTGCCGTGGACAGCAGGTCGATCAGCGCGATCTTGGCGGGCGTCGGGATCAGCCGCGCCTCGTTCTGCAACCCGTCGCGGGGGCCGACCTCGACGATCTCGACCGCAAGCGAGCTTTTCATGGCGCATGATCGGGGCGCGGCCCTGAACGCCGCGGCAGTGGTGCAGGGAAAGTTCCGCGAAGGCTGATCATTCCTGGGCCTCCAGCGCCACCAGCGCCGCCCCGGCCTCGACCTGCGCCCCCGCCGCCACCAGCACCTCGGCCACGCGGCCATCGCGGGTGGCGGTCAGCACGTGCTGCATCTTCATCGCCTCGATCACCGCCAGCCGGTCGCCCCTGGCCACGACGTCGCCGGGCACCACCGCCACTTCGCGCACCAGGCCCGGCATGGGCGAGCGGGTGATGCGGTCGGCGACGGTCGCGGCGGGGGCACGGTCCAGCAGGTCGGGAAGGCGGAATGTCAGCGCCCCGGCGGCGGGGCCGGGGGGGAAGATGTGGATCGTGCCGCCCTGCCGGATCACGCGACGAACCGGCGGGCCGTCTGTCACCCATCCCCCGCCCTGACGGCGGACGGCGTGGGCCGTGCCGTCCAGCACCACCTCGGCGTGGTCGGACCCGTGGAAGGCCACCGTCGGCGCGACCCGGCCAAGGGGGCCGTCGAGCGGGACCGTCCGCACCAGCGGCTGCCACAGCGCGAACCCTGACATCGGCAAGGGACTGTCCGCCGCCGCCATCGCAGCCGCAACCACCACCTCAGGGCCGGTATCGGGCGGGGTGGCCAGGCGGTCCAGATCACGCGCGATCAGGCCGGTATCGACCTCGCCCGCCGCAAACCCCGGATGCCGGGCGAGCGCGCCCAGGAAGGCCAGGTTCGTCACCGTCCCCGCCACCTCTGTCTCGTCCAGCGCGCGGGCCAGGCGCGACAGGGCGATGGCACGGGTGGGGCCGTGGGTGACGATCTTGGCGATCATCGGGTCGTACCAGGGGCTGATCCGGTCGCCCGCCCGGACGCCGGTGTCGGCACGGATGCCGGGCGGAAAGGCCAGGTGCGCCAGCGTGCCCGTCGCCGGAAGGAACCCCGCAGGCACATCCTCGGCATAAAGGCGCGCCTCGAAGGCATGGCCGGTCAGGGGCACCTGATCCTGCCGCAGGGGCAGGGGTTCGCCGGCCGCCACGCGCAACTGCCATTCGACCAGGTCAAGGCCCGTCACCGCCTCGGTCACCGGATGCTCCACCTGCAGCCGGGTGTTCATCTCCATGAACCAGAAGCCGTCCGGACGCAGCCCCCCCGCGCCATCCACGATGAACTCGACCGTGCCCGCCCCGGCATAGCCGATGGCCTTCGCCGCCCGGACCGCCGCCTCCCCCATCGCCGCGCGCACCCCAGGCGTCATGCCGGGGGCCGGTGCCTCTTCGATCACCTTCTGGTGGCGGCGCTGCAGGGAACAGTCGCGTTCGTACAGGTGGATGGCGTCGGTGCCGTCGCCGAACACCTGCATCTCGATGTGGCGCGGGCGTTCGATGTACTTCTCGACCAGCACGTCGGGATTGCCGAAGGCGTTCGCCGCCTCGGCTTGCGCGCTCGCCAACCCGGCCGCGAAATCCTGTGGGGCGTCGATGCGCCGCATTCCCTTGCCCCCACCCCCGGCCACCGCCTTGATGAGGACGGGATAGCCGACGGCTGCCGCCTCGGAGGCCAGCCGGTCGGGCGACTGGTCGGCACCGTGATAGCCCGGCACCACCGGCACGCCCGCCTGCGACATCAGGCGCTTGGCCGCGTCCTTCAGCCCCATGGCGCGGATGGCGGCGGCAGAGGGGCCGATGAACACCAGCCCCGCCTGCACCACCTGATCCACGAAATCGGGGTTCTCGGACAGAAAGCCATAGCCGGGATGGATCGCCTGCGCCCCCGTCTCCAGCGCCGCCGCAATGATCCGGTCGCCGCGCAGATAGCTGTCGGCGGGCGCGGGATCGCCGATGGCCTCCGCCCGCGCGGCCAGCGCCACATGGCGCGAACCCGCATCGGCTGTCGAGTGAACCGCCACGGTCTCCACCCCCAGCCGCCGGCAGGTGGCAACGATGCGGCAGGCAATCTCGCCCCGGTTGGCAATCAGGATACGGCGGAACATCAGTCACGTCCTTCCTTGTCTTCATGCGCGGCAAGCCGGTCATACACATGATCCGCCTCGGCGATGCAGGTCTGCAGCCGCCACCCCTCGACCCCCAGGGCCGCCGCCAGCGCCTCGACCGCCTGCGTCTCGGCCCCGCTCAGCGCGCCGTCGGCGCGGCCCGCCCAGACCGCGCCCTTCACCGCCATCTCGCGCCCCTCGGACGTGGCATCCTGGGCCATCCGGGCGATCTCTTCCAGCGGGGCCTTGCCCTGCATCCGCCTGCGCGCCTTCTCGACCCTGGCGCGGGGCACGGGCGCGCCCAGAAGGCCCGCCGAGACATCCTCGATCATCGAGAACTCCCCTTCGGCAAAGTGGCCGTCGGCGGCGGCGACCGTGACCATGGCGCTGATCAGCAAATCGAAATCGGCCCTGGCGCGATGCGACACCTGCACACGGCGGACGCGGCCCCGGTAGCCCCGCCACTGCATCAGGCCCGTCGCCGCCTCGACCGCCCCCGCGATCGCCACGGCGGCAAACAGCGCCACCCCCACGACATAGCCGCCGCGCCAGGCAAAGACGGCCACGACCAGCCCGGCCACCAGCACGAAGGCCCCGATCTGGATATGGCGCAAGCCCGGCATCTTCCCCCCTACATCCGGAACACCCCGAACCTGGTCTCGCCCACCGGCGCGTTCAGCGCCGCCATCAGCGACAGCGCCAGAACGGCGCGCGTCTTGCGCGGGTCCACGATCCCGTCGTCCCACAGCCGCGCCGAAGCATACAACGGATGCGACTGGCGGTCGAACATGGCGATGGTGGGGGCCTTGAAGGCTGCCTCCTCCTCGGGCGACCATATGCCCCCGGACCGCTCGATCCCCTCGCGCCTCACGGTGGCGAGCACACCCGCGGCCTGTTCGCCGCCCATCACCGAGATGCGCGAATTGGGCCAGGTCCACAGGAACCGGGGGCCATAGGCGCGCCCCGCCATGCCATAGTTCCCCGCCCCGAACGATCCGCCGACCAGCAGGGTGATCTTGGGCACCGCCGTTGTCGCCACCGCCGTCACCATCTTGGCCCCATGGCGGGCGATCCCCTCGTTCTCGTAGCGGCGGCCCACCATGAAGCCGGTGATGTTCTGCAGGAACACCAGGGGGATGCCCCGCTGGCTGCACAGTTCGACGAAATGCGCGCCCTTCTGTGCGGCCTCGCTGAACAGCACGCCATTGTTGGCGACGATGCCGACGGGCATGCCCATGACATGGGCGAACCCGGTCACCAGCGTCTCGCCGAAGCGGGCCTTGAACTCGTCCAGACGCGATCCGTCCACCACCCGCGCGATGACCTCGCGGATGTCATAGGGGGTGCGCAGGTCGGCGGGAACGACGCCGAGAATCTCGTCGGGGTCATAGGCGGGGTCTTCTCCGGTGGTCACCGACGACGTGGACAGGTTCAGATGCCGCACCGCCTCGCGCGCCAGGGCCAGGGCATGGGCGTCATCCTCGGCCAGGTAATCCGCCACGCCCGACAGCCGGGTGTGCACGTCGCCGCCGCCCAGATCCTCGGCGGTCACGATTTCCCCGGTTGCGGCCTTCACCAGCGGCGGCCCGGCAAGGAAGATCGTCCCCTGCCCCTTCACGATGATCGCCACATCCGACATCGCGGGCACATAGGCCCCCCCGGCGGTGCAGGACCCCATGACCACGGCAATCTGCGCGATGCCCTGGGCGCTCATCCGCGCCTGGTTGAAGAAGATGCGGCCGAAATGGTCGCGGTCGGGGAACACCTCGTCCTGGTTCGGCAGGTTCGCGCCGCCCGAATCGACCAGATAGATGCAGGGCAGCCGGTTCTCGGCCGCAATCTCCTGCGCGCGCAGGTGTTTCTTGACGGTCATGGGATAGTAGGTGCCGCCCTTCACCGTGGCGTCGTTGCAGACGACCATCACCTGATGGCCATGCACCCGCCCGATCCCCGCGATCACCCCCGCCCCCGGGGCCGCGCCGTCGTACATGCCGTGCGCCGCCACCGCCCCGATCTCGAGGAACGGCGACCCTGCATCCAGCAGGTTCGCCACACGGGTTCGCGGGCCCATCTTGCCGCGCGAGGTGTGACGCTCCTGCGCCTTGTGACCGCCCCCGGCGGCAGCCAACGCCGCCGCCTGCGCCACGGTGTCCAGCAGCGCCAGATGCGCCGCGCGGTTGGCGCGGAACGTTTCCGAGGAGGGGATGGCGGTCGAGGTCAGGCGCATGGGGTGTTGCCCTTGACAGTAGCGGATTCTGATACTATCTCCGTCGCATCGGCGAACGCACAGGACGTGTGGTCGTCTTCATCCCGCATGAAGAGGATCACGTCCAATGGTTTCGTCAAAGCACAAGCGTACCCTTGCCGCAATCTTTGCCACACCGGTCCGTGCAAGCATTCACTGGCACGACATCGAGACCCTCAATGCAGCGCTTGGTGGGACGGTATCGGAAGGGGCGGGTTCGCGTGTGGTGTTGGAACTGAGTGGAAAGGTCGCTGTCTTTCATCGACCGCATCCAAGACCCGAGACCGACAAGGGTGCCGTTGTCGCAGTGCGGAAGTTTCTGATCGAGGCTGGTATCTCACCATGAAACCCTACAAAGGATATGCCGCAACGATCTGGCTGGAAACGGAGGATCGAATGTTCCACGGGTTGGTCGAAGACCTCCGTGACACGATCCATTTTTCGGGCCAGTCAGTTCAGGAACTGGAAACGGCCTTCCACGACAGCGTCGACGTCTATCTCGACTGGTGCGCCAAGCAGGGCCGTGTTGCGGAAAAACCCTATTCCGGCAAGCTCGCCTTCCGCACCTCGCCGGATCACCACCGCCTGATCTCCGAAGCGGCGGCAGCCCGTGCCAAGTCGATCAACCAGTGGATGGACGAAACGCTTGCCGATGCCGCGCGGCGGACGCTTGCCGAAGGCCGCCAGGTCATCCGTAGCAGCTGAGCTTCATCTGCATCCAGAATGACCTCCCCGTCATCCGCCCAACCTTGCCTCCATCGACAGGGTCTGCCGCCCGGTCTCCATCATCAGGCAGCCGACCAGCGCCGGCCCCTGCCCCGTGCCGCCGCCCCATTGCGCCATCTCGTAGTCGCAGGCGGCGTCGCGGAACGGGATCCAGGCGCGCTGCATCGCCCGCAGGTTGTCGGCCAGCGAGGGCACGGTGGTCCCCGCCTCGGCCATCGCGTCGTCCGCCGCCTTGTCCTGCGCCATCAGGTCGGCATACACCCGGTTCAGCCGGGCATCCCACCACTGCCATTCGGCATCCAGGCAGAACCCCATGCCGACCGTCGTGCTGCCGTCGGTGGTGGACATGCACGCGTTGGCCGCCTCGCCCACGCAGTCATAGGGCGGGCCCTCCGTCCAGTCGGCCTCGTCCAGGCAGGTCTGGGTGGCCGCCGGGTCGAAGGACAGATCCTGCGCCGCAGCGACCCCCGCCGTTCCCACCGCGACCACGCAGACCAGAAGACACCGCATCGCACCCCTCCCCCTACCGGATCACCTCGACCGGCACGCCGACATCCAGCCCGGCCCAGGCACGATCCGCCGTCATCACCGCCCCGTTGAGAGCGATCGCCAGGGCAAGGCAACAGCGGTCGCCCAGCGACAGGCCCTTGTGCCGCGTCCGTCCACGCAGAAGTGCTGCCGTTTCGGCCTGCGCGACAGTAAAGTCCCGCGCCAGGGGGCGCAGCCCCTCGACCGTAGCCGCCATGCGTTCCGGCGCAAAGCCGCGATCCTCAAGGATCGTCAGGACTTCGGCCAGGTTCGGTGCGGCGATGGCAGCATGGGGCAGCGCAGAAATCACCCTTTCCCGTCCGGGTTCGACCAGAATCACGGCAAGAATGGCCGATGCGTCCAGGACGACGATCACTCCTCACCCCACATCGCCCGTTTCTCGGCGATGAACTCGTCCACGATGCTGACGCCCGGCTTCTTGTAGGGGGCCAGCAGTTCCTGCACCCGGCGGATGCGGGTGGCGAAGGTGGCGATCTCGACCGCGCCGTCGCGAAGCTCGGCCAGCACCGTGTCGCCGGGCACGATTCCGGCTGCCTTGCGCAGATCGGCCGGGATCAGCACCCGACCGTCCGGCCCGACCTTGAGGCGAACGGTGGTGGTCGGCCTTGCACCGAAAGGCTCCGCCGCATCCGCAAACCCAGTCATGTTGACATCCCTGAGAAATCCGACAGTACGGCACCACAATGACAGATTTCCATTGAGCCGTCAATTCGCTTCGCCGCTGTCGGGCATCGTCAGCCTCACCCCATGAGCTCCCGCCCGATCAGCATCCGCCGGATTTCGCTGGTGCCCGCCCCGATCTCCATCAGCTTGGCATCCCGGAACAGCCGGGCTACGGGGGCATCCGCCAGAAACCCTGCGCCGCCAAGGGCCTGCACCGCCTGATGCGCCTGCGCCATGGCCTGTTCGCTGGCGTACAGCACGCAGCCCGCCGCGTCGGCCCGCGTCACCTGGCCCCGGTCGCAGGCGGCGGCCACGGCATAGACATAGGCGCGGGCCGAATTCATCGCGACGTACATGTCGGCGATCTTGCCCTGCATCAGCTGGAAATCCCCGATCCGCTGCCCGAACTGGCGGCGGTCGCGGATGTAGGGCAGCACCTCGTCCAGACCGGCGGCCATGATGCCAAGGCCGATCCCCGACAGCACCACCCGTTCGTAGTCGAGGCCCGACATCAGCACCGCCACGCCCCGCCCCTCGGCCCCCAGCACGTTGTGGAAGGGCACTTGGCAGTCGGCGAAGACAAGCTCGCCCGTGTTCGACCCGCGCATCCCCAGCTTGTCGAAATGCGGGCCGGTGGTGAAACCGGCCATCCCCCGTTCCACCAGGAACGCGGTGATGCCGCGCGATCCTGCTGCCGGATCGGTCTTGGCATAGACCACCAGGGTATCGGCATCGGGGCCGTTGGTGATCCAGTACTTCGAGCCGTTCAGGACATAGCCATCGTTCCGCTTGTCGGCGCGCAGGGACATGCCCACGACATCCGACCCCGCCCCCGCCTCGGACATCGCCAGCGCGCCGACCTTTCTCCCCGACACGAGGTCGGGCAGGTAGCGCGCCTTCTGGTCGGGGGTGCCGTTCAGGGCGATCTGGTTCACGCAGAGGTTCGAGTGCGCGCCGTAGGACAGGGCGACAGAGGCGGAGGCGCGGGCGATCTCCTCGACCGCGACGACGTGGGCAAGATAGCCCATTCCTGCGCCGCCATAGTCTTCCGCCACGGTCACCCCCAGCAGGCCGAGGTCGCCCATTTCGCGCCAGAGGGCGGCGGGAAAGGTATTGGTGCGATCCACCTCGGCGGCCAGCGGCTTGACCCGTTCCTGCGCCCAGTCATGGACCATGTCGCGCAGGGCGGCGATGTCTTCGCCCAGATCGAAAGCCATGGATTTCAGGAACATGGTTGCCTCCCCCAGGAAACAGAGCGGGTGTAGGTGCCGATCCTAACACATGTGTTAGGATCGGCAAACCACTGAAAATGCTTTGTTTTCTGTGGCGCGCTAACGATTTGGCAAGCCTTTCCCCGCAGCCGGCCTCAGTCGTTGGCGGGCAGCGCCCCCGCTTCGGTCCGGTCGTTGGCGACCGCTTCGGCGGCGATGATGCGGGCGATCAGGGCGGCGTCGTCCTGCGAAAAGGTCAGGGGCAGGCGCAGGTCGATCAGGCCCGCGAGGATGCGGTCGGTCGCGGGCAGCGGCACCGGCGCGGCATAGGCCCAATGCGTGTAGCGCGAGGTGAAGCCGACCGGATCGGACGCCCCGAACCATTTCATCTCGACCCCCCGCGCGGCACAGCGGGCGACGAACGACGCGACGCGGGGCCCGTCCCATCCCGGCAGCAGGAACTGGAAGGACGATCCGACATAGGATTCATGGTCGGGCCGGTCGATCACTGCCACGCCGGGGGCCAGGCGCAGGCCCTCCTCAAGCGTCCGGTACAAGGCCTTCCACCGCGCCACGCGGTCGGGCAGCAGGCGCAGTTGCGGGCGCAGGATGGCGGCGCGCAGGTTGTCCATGCGGCCCGAGATGTTGGGCGTGTGCAGGCGCAGTTCGTCGAATGCTTCGGGAGGTGGCGCGGCGCTGTGGCGGGCGTAAAGCATGTAGCTGCCCGAAAGCAGCACGGCCCGCGCCATCAGGTCAGCGTCGTCCGAGGTGACAAAGCCGCCCTCGCCGCTGTTCACATGCTTGTAGGTCTGCATCGAATAGCAGGCCATCGCGCCGTGCCGCCCGGACGGAACCTCGCGCCAGTGCGCGCCCATGGTATGGGCGCAATCCTCGACCACGCGCACGCCCGCCGCCGTGCAGAACGCCATCAGCCGGTCCATGTCGCAGACATGGCCGCGCATGTGGCTGAGCAGCAGCACCTTCGCCCCCGATGACGCAATGCAGGCCGACAGGTGGTCAAGGTCGATGGTCAGGCTTTCCGTCACCTCGACGAACACCGGCACCGCACCGACAGCGACAATCGCGCCGGGCACCGGGGCCAGGGTGAAGGCGTTCGACAGCACGCGCTCGCCCTGCCCCACCCCCATCGCGCGCAAGGCGGTCGCCATCGCGTAGCCGCCCGAGGCGACGGCAAGGGCATAGCGCGCGCCGGTCAGCGCGGCGAATTCCTGTTCCAGAAGGGCGGTTTCGGCCACCTCGCCCGGTGCCGTGTTGTAGCGGTGCAGCCGTCCGTGGCGCAGCACCGCGATGGCGGCCTCGATCCCTTCGTCCGGGATGGGTTCCTGCTGGGTGAAACTGCCGGTGAAACGCTCCATCAGGCGGCCACGGGCCGCGCGCGGGCATAGGTCAGGAACAGCAGCATCGGCACCGCAATCACGGCGGCGGCGATGAAATAGGCCATGTCGGGCGATTGGAACGGGGCCGCGGGCGACAGGAAGAACCCGAAGACTTGCGCGAAGAACACCGTGCCGCAGAGCATCGCCAGGTTCATCACCGAACTGATGCCGCCCTGCAATTCCCCTTGGGCATCCTCGGGCACCGCGCGTGACATGATCGCGGTCAGCATCGGATGCACGAACCCCTCGGGCGCGTGGACCAGCATGAACAGCACCACCATGACCATGCCGGTGGCGAGGCCATAGCCCACCAGCCCCAGCACCGCCGCGACCAGCCCGATCAGGCAGACCCGCACCTCGCCCCAGCGCGCCACGGCGGGGCCGGTCAGCGTGCCCTGGCAGATCGCGGTCACCAGCCCGAAAGCGGCCAGCGACAACCCGACCATGTAGGGCGACCAGTCGAACTTGGCGATGCCCCAGAACGGCCAGACCGCCGGATAGACCGAACTGGCGAACATGTAGAGGAACAGCACCAGACACAGCGGCAACACGCCGGGATAGGTGCGGAACACCTTGAGCGTGCCGAAGGGGTTGGCGCGGCGCCACTCGAACGGGCGGCGCTTGCCCTCGGTCAGCGTCTCGGGCAGCACGAACCAGCCGTAGGCGAAGTTCAGAAGAGAGATCGCCGCCGCCGCCCAGAACGGCACGCGCGGCCCGAATTCGCCCAGCATGCCCCCGATGGCCGGTCCCGCGACAAAGCCCACGCCGAAGGCTGCCCCGATCAGGCCGAAGGCCTTGGCCCGATCCTCGGGCACGGTCACGTCGGCGATATAGGCATTGGCGATGACATAGGACGACCCGCACAGGCCCGCGATGGCGCGCCCCACGAACAGCCAGAACAGCGAGGGGGCCAGTGCCGAGACGATGTAGTCGATCCCCAGCCCGAACACCGCCAGCAGCAGCAAGGGCCTGCGGCCATAGCGGTCGGACAGGTTGCCCATCAGCGGCGAGAACATGAACTGCGCGAAGGCAAAGGCGAAATACATCCAGCCGCCGATGATGGTGGCCTCGGCCAGCGACATCTGCGACACATCCCCGATCAGCGCGGGCAGCACCGGCATGATCATGCCGAAGCCCACCATGTCGAGGAACACGGTGATGATGACGAAGGTCACCGCATGTTTCGATACGGGGCGCATCGGGGG
>JBQTJI010000005.1:0-174977 GCA_052387255.1 Gemmobacter sp.
CCGCCGCCCGGCCGAGGCGATCCGCCAGCAACCGAACCCCGCCACCAACGCCGGAAAGAACAGGTTCGAAACCCACGCCGACCGCGCCCGCTTCATCGCCGCCTTCGCAGACGCCGACAACCGCACCGGGCTCCGATGCATCGCCAACAGGGCGCCGCTCGACGCTCTCTGCAATCAGACGAAACACAACACCCGCGCCGGGACTTCGATCCCTTGCGCGCCGACCATCGGGACCCCGGCCATCGCCGGGGCGACAGGTCGTGGGATGAACCAGAGTGAACGCGAGCGGCTCTAGGCGCGCCCGTAGGCCTCGGCGATGGCGACCTTCATCGCGGTGGCGGGGTCGTGGTCGGCCCAGGCCACCATCTGGAACGCCGGATAGAACCGCTCGGCCGCCATCACCGCCGCCCCGATCAGCCGGTCGATCTGTTCCGCCGTGGCGATCTGCCCGCCCGCCAGGCACAGGCCATAGCGCCAGACCATCAGCTTCTGCTCAGACCACCAGGTGAAGGCCCCGGTCCAGACCATGTCGTTGCAGCGGTTCAGCACGTCGTAGAGTTCGGACAGACGGCCTTCGGGCGGCTCCATCTCGAAGGTGCAGATCAGGCGCAGCGTCTCGTCCTTGGGGCACCAGGCCAGGGTCAGCGAATAGGTCCGCCACTGCCCCTCGACCGCCATGGCGATCTGGTCGTCGGTGACGCGGTCGAACTCCCACGCATGGTGTTCGGCCAAGGTTTCGACGATGTCGATGGGGTGGCCTTCGTCGGTGGCCATCAGATCTTCGGAAAGCGACATGCCCGGCCTCATTATTGAGCCACCGGAGCCTTGATGACCCCAAGTGGCTGGGTGTCTGGCAAGGTACAGCGTTTGCCCGACGCCATCCCTACTATCCATAGTGAGCGGGCACCGGAACCCTGTAAAGCGATTTCTGCGCAAGGAAGTTGTGGAGAAGTCGGCGCGTTGGTTGTGGCTCGCCACCAGAGTTGGCAGGGATTGACACCAGAGTTGGCAGCGGAGCGATTTTCGAAACGGCGCGTGATCGGCGCGGTTTGAAGGCGGGTTTAAGACCTCTTCAACAAGGCGTCGGGGCCTCTCTCAGCCAGCGCTGTCGGGGGGCGTGTCCGCGCCCCCCGGCCCCTCTCAGGCCGCGAGGCCCAGCACGTCGCGGACGTAACCCAGGATGTCGTCCGTCAGCTCTGCATTGTCGGGCTCGACCAGGTCGCAGACGCCGACGATCAGGTCGGACATCCGCAGCGCGTTCAGGGCACCGCCGCCGATGACCAGCGTGGTCTGGTCGATCACCGGATCGGCGGGCGGCGAGGCCGCGAAGGCCCCTGCATTCATCTTCAGGCGCAGCGTCTTGGATGCCGCGTTGTAGCTCAGGATCGCCACCTGCCAGGTGTTCGGCACGAAGTTGCCCGTGACCTCGGCCAGCGCCCCCGCCGTGCCGATCCGCCCGATGATCCGCGTGCCGCCGTCCGGCGTGGCCAGGAGCAGGGCGAAGTAACCGCCTGTCGCCGACCCCGACCAGACGATGTAGGTGTTGGCCGTCGCGGGCGGCGCGCGGAAGACCGCGACCCAGCAGCGGTCGCCCAGGGGCAGCGCATCGGGAGCCGAGGCAGCCATGTTGTCGCCGCCCGCGTTGTTCAGCTCGATCACGTCGCGGCCCTGCGGCCCGACGCCCTCCAGAAGGAAGGGCATCGCGCCGGGGGCCGCCTGCTGCAGCACCAGGGGCGAGCCGGCCTTGCGGTTCGGCATCATCGACACGCCGGTGCCGCCGCCGATGGCCTGGGTGGCCAGGCCGCCCGCGTTCGCGGACCAGAAGCCGACGATGCGGGGATCGTCCCCGATCAGCTCGTCGTAGCTGGCGCTGACCTCGACGTCGGGGTTGGTGAAAATCCCGTCGAGCGTGATGTTGGTGACTCCGGTCATGCGAGGGTCCTTCTGAAAACGGGGGAATAGCCGCGCAGCACGCGCCCGAGTGCGCCCTGGCGGGGGTTGAGGTCGGCCAGGTTGCCCCAGGCGCAGGACAGGTTCTGGCCGGTGACCACCTCTTCGGTGGCGTATTCCAGGGTTGCGCCGGGCGACGGCGCGCCCGACAGCGTCACTTCGATGAACCCCTGGCCCGCGCCGTCGTTCGGTTCAACGATCTCGGCACCCGTGACGGTCTGCGCCGCCCCGGTGATGCGGAACCCCTTCTGCGTGGCCAGCACCCGGTCGGCGGTCGAGAAGGTCAGGCCGTGCCAGCCACCCGCGTCGTCCGACACCAGGCTGAAGGGCACCGTCACCACGTTGCCCGAAACGCTGATCAGCGACCGGCGCGGCATCGGCACGAACACCGTCGCGCCGAACCGCTGCCGCCGGAAATCGGCCACCGCCGCCAGTTCACCCATCCAGGCGTATTTTTCCGCCGTCCCGTGGACGTTGTTGGCGAAGGGCATGGCGTATTCGGGGGTGTAGAGCAGGATGTTGGGGTTCTGCTCGGCGGCCTCGAGCTGGGCCGTCGCGATCTCGATTCCGGCGGCATTGGGGGAGATCGGGGCGGCGATCTGGCTTTGCCAGAGGTCAAGCGGACCGGTCTGCCCGAAGACCCCGTTCAGGCCTGTCGTGGCGCTGGCCTGCAAGGACATCAGGTCGGCCAGGTAGGCGGCCAGCGTCCGGCCCGCGCTGCGGTCGTTGGTGCCACAGCGCAGCCAGAGGCCCCGGCAGACCATCGCCCGCCCGTAGGCCAGGGCAATCTCGCGCCCGCGCGCCGCCTCGGCCAGCATGTTGGCGTGGAACACCGAGCCGGACAGCAGCTCGTCCAGGCGCAGCCCGCCCTGGCCGCTGGTGCGCACCACGCAGGGGCTGCGCAGGCCCATGGCGCCGGTCTGCAAGATCGCGCGCAGTCGCCCGAAGGATGCCCAGCCGGTCTCGCCCAGGTGCGGCTGCGCGCCGACCACGTCCTCGGCGGGCACGAAATCGGTCACCGCCCCCGGCGCGAAGACCGCGTCGGCGACGCCCCGGATGCCGGTCGACAGCATCAGGCAGGTGTTGGGTTCGGGCGTGCCGGTGGTGACCACGTCGTTGTCGCCTGCCGATCCGTGCGAGGTGCTGTCGCCGGTTGCGGCGATCCAGTCGATGGGCGTGCGCCCGTCCTCGACAAAGCATCCGGGTGCCACGGCGCGGCCGAGGTAGAACCGCGTGATCCCTGCCCGCTCGGCCGCGACGCGGATCATGTTGCTGCCTGCGGCCCAGACCGCGCCCACGTTCCAGGGGATCAGCAGGGTCGGGATCGCCGACAGTGCGGGCACCAGGGTTCCGGCCCCGATCCCGGCGGCGATGCGCGCCAGGGTCTTGGTGTCCGGCACGAAGCCCACGGTGCCGTCCTGCAGCACGTAGAGCGCCGCGCGCTTGCCCATGAGGTCGGTCAGCGCCCAGAGATAGCGCAGCGGCCAGTCGCCCTTGCGCGTGTCGATGCGCCGCTCGCCCCGGCGCAGGATGTCCCACAGCCCCGACTGCAGGATGCCGCCCGCCGACCGGCCCTGCCCGTCGGTGAAGTCGAGCCGCAGCGGGAAATCGCGGCCCCCCCGCCGCTTGCGGAAGAACACCAGGTCGTTGACCCCGACCTCGCCGCGCCAGCCGAAGGTCATCCACAGCTTGCGCAGGCCCTGCGCCAGGCTGTCGCCGATGGCCGCGACATACGGGAAGTCCTTGCTGCGCGGGCCGATGCCCAGCGCCGCCTCGATCCCTGTGACGCGGGTCGTGTCGGGCAGGGTCCTGAAGGCGGTGGCGATCCCGCCCGCGTCGTGTCGATAGACGGTGATGCCGCCCTCGACCGCGACGGCAAAGGTCTGGCCGACGCTGGTCGTGGCGATGCCTTGACCGGTGTCGTCCTTGAGCCCCGCCAGCAGCGCCAGCGCGGCGGCCGCGTCGGCGGAGGCGGCGGCAGCCAGGGCCTGCGCCGCCGCGATGATCGCCTGCGCGGTCGAGGTCTGCGCGGCCCCGGACGCCGCCGCCAGCGCCACCAGCGTCTGGTCGCGCGCGGCCTCGGCGTTCGACACGACCTCGGGGTCGCGCCCGAGCCAGTCCTCGATCCTGCCCGTGGCCTGGTCGGGGACGCCCAGCAAGAAGTCGAACCGCTCGGCCGCCGTGATGCCCTGCCCGCGATAGAGGCCCGGTGCCAGTGCGATCACGGCCTGCCCGTTCGCCGCCGTCTCGATCACGGTTCGGGTCGGGACCGTAACGTGGCCGCCGCGCGCCACGACATCGCGCGGCTCGGCCTGGAGAACCAGCTGGCCCGACCCGAAGGCCGACCCGTCGGGCCGCTTCATGGTGCCGGTCAGGGTGCAGAGATCGACCATGAAACCCCCTTCAAAGGCTCGAGATGTAGACGGATGCCAGGTCCAGCGCGACGGCGCTGGCGGTGGCGTTGTTGGTGCGCATCGCCATCAGTGCCGTGACCCCGCTGGTCAGCGCCGGATAGCGCGCGAACTGGCCGCTGGCCGTGGCCAGGGGTTCGCCGTCGACGGCGTCGGCCCAGGCCTCGGCGCGCCAGAACACGCCGTCCGCGCCGCAGCCGTGGATCATGAAGTCGTGGACCCCCGCGACCGACCCCAGCGCCGGGAAGTCGGAGCCGAGGTCGACCGGGGTCGCGGGCGTGCCGTCCGCGCCATAGACACGCAGCGTGGTCTCGCCCGAATTGTGGCCGATGCCCGCCACGTTGATCAGCCCGCCCGGATCGACGTTGGTCAGCGCGGCGTCGTTGACGCGCACCCCCAGGAACATCCGCGCGCCCGCGACATCCGCCGCATCGCTGATCTTGAACCGGTAGCCCACGCTGAAGCCGTCGCTCAGGCCGTATTCGGCCACCGTGTTGCGCAGGGTCACGATCACCCCGGCGGTCGCCGCCGTGACCCAGCTCACCCGGTGCAGCCGCCCGGTGCGGGTCGCGGCCGAAAAGGCCACGGCGGTCGCGGTGCCGCCCGCCATCGCGATGTTGCGGAAACCGCCGCTGGCCGTGCCGCCGGTCGAGCCCTCGACCGCCTGCCAGGACCGGCTTTTGCGCAGCCTCGCGCTGTCGAAATCATGCAGCATCAGCCGCTCTCCTGGCGCAGGTGCAGCGTCAGGTCGTACAGCTTGACCGGCAGCGCGCCGGGCGGCAGCCAGGCGGTCAGCCGGTACTGGTATCCCGAACCGGCCAGGAACACGTCGTCGCCGACGCTGACGAGGTGGACATGCGACAGGCCGGGCCCCGCCCCGATGTCCCAGTCGCGCAGGTAGGTCCAGGCCCCCCCGCCCGCAGGCGCGCGTGACAGCCGCAGCACGGCGACCGTTGCATAGTCGCCCAGCGTCCGCACCGCGCCGGTCACCGTCAGGGCCACCGGATTGACCGCCTCGGGCGACCCGCCCGGATAGGCATAGGCATAGGGCGCGACCACGAAGCCGAGGAATGCCCCCCCGTTCGACGCCTCGAAACTGTCGACCAGCCGGTCGGCCAGACGGCCCGCATGGCGCAGCGACAGCACGCCCTCGGCCACATCCGCCGGGCCGAGCAGCACGGTCCCTGCCGTCGCAGCCGTCCAGGCCGTCCAGGTGGTGGGCGTGGCCATCAGCGGCCGCGCGCGCACCTCGTAGGCCTGGCCCGACAGGATGCCCTCGACCAGCGTCACCCCGCCCGCCGCCACGTCCAGGACATCGCCGCGCAGCACCGTGGCCCCGCCCGCCAGCCGCACCTCCCAGGACAGGCCGCGCGCCGACGCCAGCGCCGCCCCGGTCCAGGCCAGCATCAGCGCCGGGCGGCGGTCGGTCGTGCCGTCGCCCACGGCCCCGCCGGTCACGGTCCATCCCGGCACCGCCGTCGCCCCCGGAGCCACGACCGCGACCGAGGGCGTGGTGACCGCCACGGCATAGCCGGGCAGCCAGTCGTAATCGGCCGGGTCCACCTCGCGCAGCGCGACAGTCTGGATCACGCTCAGCGTCTCGTCGGTCTGCGAGCCCACGTCGAACAGCTTGGCCGCATAGCCGTTCCGCGCGCTGGTCCAGGACAAAGTGTCGAGCGGCTCCAGCACCAGCGCCTCGGGCGGCAGGCTGATCGTGTGGCGGCGCATCCGGCGGTGATCCAGCAGCGCCGCGCGCATGATCCGCTGGACCTGGCCCGCAAAGGGTGCTGCGGGCAGCGACAGTTCGGCCACCAGGCGGCGGCCGCCGTCCAGCGCCTCGAGGCCCGCATCGAACAGCGGCGGGGCATCGGTCGCCTCCCACAGCGCGTCGGGCGAGGGGTGGCTGGCCTGGATGCCGTTGTAGGTGGCGTCGAGGCCCGGAAACGGGTCGAAGTCCTGCGGCCGGGTCACGACCACGTCGTCGTCGGTGATGACCTGGACGGGCAGGCCGGGCGGCCCTACGCGGATGCGGCAGGTGTCGCCCTGTTCGGCCACCGCGCCCTGCGCCGCGCGCAAGAGCTCCTCGAAGACCGAGGCGGGCTCGTCGTCGACCGAGGCTTCGAAGCCTGCGCGGAACTGCGGTTCGGTGCCGCCGCCGGTCAGCGGGACGCCCGCGTCGCACTCGTTCATCGCCGCGAACCACGACGACAGCGGCAGGGTGACGGGCGAGAGGCCGCCCCAGACCGACCCGTCCGCCAGCGTCACCCCGCGCCGGATGTTGTACAGCATCACCGCAGGGTTCTGCGTGAAGGTCCAGGTCGTGCGGTCGGCCCAGCGCTGCGCGCCCGACCCGCCGACCGAACTGTCCGCGCGCGGATCGTACAGCTTCGCCCCGTCGATCTCGAAGCGGACCTCGGGCAGGCCCTGGAAGACCTCGCGGTTGAAGTGGAAATCGAGGATCGCATAGGCGATGCCCGTGCCCACCATGTCCGATGACCAGGGCCGCTCGGGGTAACTGCCATAGGTCGCCAGCAGCCAGGGGTCGGCCACGGTCTGGGTCCCGTCGTAGACCTTGATCCGCGCCAGGCCCCCCGCCAGCCGCCCGAGGAAGGGGCGGAAGCCATCGGCGTCCGGGGTCGGGCCGATCGCCACATACTCGCCGTCGACCGACACGCGCGACAGGCCGGTGATCGGCAGGGCGGACAGGCTGATGACGTAGGTCAGGTACTTGTTGCTGTCGTCGTGGCTCATCGGCGGGCAGGCGGCCACGCCCGCCGTGGCATAGCGCCCGAGGACGAAGGACAGCGGGTTCGTCCCCCCCGACAGCGTGACCCGCGTCTGCAGCCCCGGATCGCGCGGCGTCTCGACCAGGGCGCGCTGCAGGGCGCTGACCGCCACGCTGATCAAGAGCCGCCCGATGGTCGTCGACAGGAACCCGCCCAGCGCCGTCGCGGCAAAGGCCGCGCCGAACGACCCGCCCGCCGACAGCACGGCCAGGAACAGCGGCCCGGCCTCGGCGGGCCCGGCCAGCAGGACCAGGAGCAGCGCGGCAAGCCTCGCGGCGCGGATCATGACGGCACCCGCCAGGCCCGCGTCGCGGCCAGAAGGTCGACCGTTGCGAGGCCCTCGGGACGCAGCACATAGATGCGATGGCCCTGCACCACGCCCATCACCGGGCCGTCGCCGCCCGGCACATGGGCCAGGTCGCCGGCCTGGGCAAACGCGGGCGGCACCTCGGCCAGCCGGGCGCTGGCCAGCGCGAAGTGATCGGCAAACCCCGCCGCCCCCAGCACCCGCCGGCCGCCCCGGAAGGTGCGGTACCGGCCCCGGCAGGGTGCGCCCGGATCGCTGCCGGTCATCGCCGCCAGGCAGCCGGCCGCGAACAGCGCGCAGTCGTGGCGGCCCCAGGCGAAGGGCAGGCGCGCGCTGTCGGCCAGATGCGCCGCCAGCCGCCCGCGCCAGTCGGCCAGCCGCGTCATCGCCCCCCCGGTCATTGCCAGCCGCTCCCGTCGGGGGGCTGCGGGTTTGGCCTGCTGCCCACGCCCGGCGGCTGGGGCGGGGCGATGCGCGGCACCAGGCGCTGCCCCCCCCACCACACGTCGACCTCGCCCGAGACATCGGCGTAGCGCAGGAACCGGTCGCCGCCGCGCCGCTGCTGGCTTTCGTCCGACCATTTGAGCGTCAGGGTCCGGGTCATCTCGCGCGCGGCCGAGGCCAGCGTCAGGCTGACCGTGACGGTGCCGCCCTTTTCGGGCGTGCGGATCGGGGCGGCATCGACCGTGCCCCGGAACAGAAGCTGCACCCCGCCCACGATGGCCCCGGTCGCGGGGTCAAGGACGATGCGGTGCAGCTCGGCCGGGGCCAGGCGCGGATCGGCCCCGCGAAGGGCCGCCTCGACCTCGGCCGCCACGCCCGAGAGGCGCACGGTCTGCATCCTGACCGACAGGCCGGTCTCGGCGACGATCGGGTCGGCGCCCAGGCGGCCGTCGGCGGCATAGGTGCGGGCGCTGCCGCCGATGGTGACGGTCAGATCCTCGTCGGCGCTCGTGAAGCCCAGGGGCACCGCCGCCCCGGTCGTGCGGTCGCGCCCCACGATCCACAACAAGAGATGCACCGTGACGCCGCGCCGTTCGCGGAACAGGTCGATCAGGTCGGGATCGATGTCGCGCATGGCCCTACCCCGCCAGCGACTGCGAAAACCGGAACGCCATCCCGCGCACCAGGCGGTTCGACCACTCGCCCTCTTCGAACGAGCCCGGCACGATCACCGCCTTCATCACCGGGCGGACCAGCGCGACCGGGGGCAGAAGACCGGTGCCCGCGCGGACCGCCGGGATCACCTCGATCGACGGAATCACGCCGCCGCCATCGGCGGGCAGCAGGGCCCGGACCACCCGGTGCAGCGCCCGGCGCGCCGCCCCGGTGCCATAGCCGAAGGACAGCATGTCGCCCCGCGCCAGGGCATAGCCGGGCGGTGCGCCAGAGATCGCGATCTCGCGCCCGCCGGTCGAGATTGCGGACAGCGCCGGGGTGAAGCCCGACAGACCCGCGCCCGCCGGATCGCCCCTCGGCCCCCACTGGCGCAGGTCGGCCGCCAGAAAGGACCCGCCCGGCGCACGGACCAGGTCGATCAGCGCCTGCGCCGCCGTCGCCTCGTCGTAGGTCATCGGAGACAGGGCATAGCGCCCGGCCCACAACCGGCTGCCCAATGCCGACATCAGCGGCTCGCCGCCGCCCGTCTCGTCCATCTGCACGGCCTCGCCGAGGTCCATCGCGCAGGACGCGACCGGCAGCAGGTCGACGAAGGAGGCGAGCGCCAGGGGAAAGGTCAGGGCCATCGGTCAGCCTCTCCGCCGGGGGTCGCCGCTGACCTGCTTGACGCGCAGCGGCAGCGCGTCGCGGTCGTAGGCCTCGATCCCGGCCTGCGCGATCTCGATCGACTGGCCGCGCGCGCGCTCCAGGATCGCGGCCTCGAGGCCCGGGCCGAGGTCGATCTTGATGGTCGATGTGGTGCCGCCCGGCCCGCCCGCCGCGCCCGCTGGCCCGGTGGCGGCAGCCTTGGCGAAACGCGGGCCGTCGCCGTTGATCACCTGCGCCGCCGCGCCGTCGGCCAGCGCGCGCGACGGGCGCAGGACGGTGCCCAGGATCGCCCCCAGGATGCCCCCGCCGCCGGGCGTCGCCCCGAAGATGCCCCGCCCGCCGAACAGCGCGGCCAGCGGCCCCTCGCCCAGAAGGGCGGCCTGCAGCACAGCGCGGCTCAGCGTGCGGATCAGCTGCTCGCCCGCATCGCGGCCGCCCATCAGCGCGTCGATCAGCGCGTCGCCCGCCTGTTTCCTCACATAGGTCAGCATTTCCATGGTCTCCGCCTCGCGCAACCCCGTGCGGATCAGTTCTTCGACCTCGGCGCGCTGCGAAGCTGTCGCACCGGCCAGTTCCTCGCGCAGTTCCAGCAGTTCGCGCTGGACCGGATCAGCTTCGCGCTTGATCTCGATCTCGCCGCGCAGACGGGCGATCAGTTCCTCGACCCCATCAGCCTCGTCGCGCGCGGCGGCCCCGCCGCCGCCACCGGAGCCGCCCGCAGCACCGACCTTCGGCGGCTTCCAGTTCATCTGCGCGGTGATCTGGCCCCGGAAGCCATGGGGGTCGAGGTCGGGTCCCCCCGGTCCCGCCCCCCGGCCCGCCCCCGCCGCCGCCGAGATCGGCCCGGCGATGTTCGTGCCCGCGATGCCCGTCGCGGCGTTCCAGGCGGCGACCAGGTCGGCCGAAAGCAGCTGGGCAACATCGAACGCCAGGCCCAGATGCTGCGCCAGGTTGATGCCGCCGATCTTGTTGACAGCATCCCAGGCCGCCATCAGCTCGGCCCTGAGGTCTGCCGAAACGTCACGCTGCAGGGCCAGCGCCTCATAGACGGCCCGGTCGGCTTCGCGCCGGGCGCGGGCCACCTGAAGGCTGTCCTCGCCGAACCGCGTGATCAGGCACTGCAGGTCGGCCTGTTGGCGCAGGTCGGCACCCACGACCGCATTTGCCTCGGTGGCCAGAAATGCGAACAGGTTCGGCGTCACCGGCCCTTCGGCCAGCTTGCGCACCGAAGTCCATCCGCGCACCACGATCCCGGCAAAGAAGGCCGGGCGCGCGTCCGCCATGGTGAACCAGGCGTTGCCAACCGGCACCGGCTCGGCGAAACGGTCGAACGGCACGAGACAGCGGTTCGCAGGGCCCAGCCACGCCCGACAGTGCGGCGACCGCGGATTGCGCACGTTCGTCACGCCCCGGTCGGTCCGCTTGCCCGCCAGATAGGTCTGCGGTGTGGGCAGGCCCCAGCGGGCCATGTCCAGCCGCAGGCCGTCGCCCGCGCGCACGACGACAGGCGCGGTCTGGTCGGGATAGATGGCGGGCTGCGGTTCCAGATTGCGCCCGCCCGCATCAAGCAAATCGGGCGCAAACAGCTGGCGCATCGCATCGACGGCGCGGGTGTGGCTGTAGAGATTGCACATGGGGTCACCGATCCGCTGGGGGAGGCGGTACCGACTATGCCGGGAAGATCACGCATCCCGCCAGCCGTGACGCATTGCAGCGTCCCCTGCGTCGCCCTATCCCTTGGTGTGCAATGGCATGCAAGGGGGGTCGCAAGATGGCACGGACGGATCGGAACGGTCTGCAGGTGGACGCGATGCTGGCTGATTTTGTCGACACGCGCGCCCTGCCCGGCACCGGCGTGGACCCCGCCCAGTTCTGGTCGGGCTTTGCCGCCCTGATCGCCGAACTGGCCCCGAGGAACCGCGACCTGCTGGCCATCCGAGACCACATGCAGGGCCGGATCGACGCCTGGCATATCGACCGTCGCGACACGCCCCATGACCGCGACGCCTATCACGCCTTTCTGGAAGAGATCGGGTACCTGCTGCCCGAAGCTCCCGACTTCACCATCGACACCGCCAATGTCGACCCCGAGATCGCCCTTGTTCCCGGCCCGCAACTGGTGGTGCCGGTGACCAACGCGCGCTATGCGCTGAACGCGGCCAACGCCCGCTGGGGCAGCCTGTACGATGGCCTGTATGGCACCGACGCCATGGGGTCGCCACCGCCGTCGGGCGGGTACGAGCGGGGCAGGGGTGCCCGCGTGGTGGCCCGCGCGCGGGTGTTCCTGGACGAGACGTTTCCGATCAGGGGGGCCAGCCACGCCGATGTGCGCCGCTATCAGGTAAAGGATGGCGCTTTGCTGGTCGACGACCTGCCGCTGGAGGACCCGGCAAAGTTCGCGGGCTATCGCGGCAACCCCCGTGCGCCGGATTCGGTGCTGCTCTGCAACCACGGCCTGCATGTGGAACTGGTGTTCGACCGGGCGCATTTCATCGGCAGCCGCGACCAGGCCTGCCTGGCCGACGTGGTGCTGGAAAGCGCGGTCTCGGCGATCATGGACTGCGAGGATTCGGTCGCCTGCGTCGATGCCGAGGACAAGGTCGCGGCCTATGCCAACTGGCTGGGCCTGATGCAGGGCGACCTGTCGGCCGAGGTCGCCAAGGGCGGCCGCACCATGACGCGCCGCCTGAACCCCGACCGCGATTTCATCGCGCCCGACGGCAGCCACCTGACGGTCAAGGGCCGCGCGCTGATGTGGGTGCGCAACGTGGGTCACTTGATGACCACGCCCGCCATTCTCGACCCGCAGGGACAGGAGGTGCCCGAGGGGTTGATGGATGCGATGATCACCACGCTGATTGCAATGCACGATCTGTCCAGGACCGAAGGCCCGCGCAATTCGGCCATGGGGTCGGTCTATGTGGTCAAGCCCAAGATGCACGGCCCCGACGAGGTGGCCTTTGCCTGCGACACCTTCGACCGGGTCGAAGATGTGCTGGGGCTGCCCCGCCATACCGTCAAGCTGGGCATCATGGACGAGGAACGCCGCACTTCGGTCAACCTCAAGCAGTGCATCCATGCGGCGCGCCACCGCGTGGCCTTCATCAACACCGGTTTCCTCGACCGCACCGGCGACGAGATCCACACCTCGATGGAGGCCGGGCCGTTCAGCCGCAAGGATTTCATCAAGCGCAAGGGCTGGATCGGGGCCTACGAGAACCGCAACGTCGATATCGGGCTGGAATGCGGCCTGTCGGGGCGGGCGCAGATCGGCAAGGGCATGTGGGCGATGCCCGACCTGATGGCAGCCATGGTCGAGACCAAGATCGAACACCCCAAGGCCGGGGCCAACTGCGCCTGGGTTCCCTCGCCCACGGCGGCCACGCTGCATGCGCTGCACTACCACAAGGTCGATGTCTTCGCCGTGCAGCGGCGGCTGGCGGCCGGGGGGCGGCGGGCGCATGTGGACGCGGTGCTGGACATCCCGACGGCGACCTGGCGGCGGTGGTCGCCCGCACAGGTCCTGCGCGAGGTCGAGAACAACGCCCAAGGGATCCTGGGTTACGTCGTGCGCTGGATCGACCAAGGGGTGGGCTGTTCCAAGGTGCCCGACATCAACGACATCGGGCTGATGGAGGACCGCGCGACGTGCCGGATTTCGAGCCAGGCCCTCGCCAACTGGATGCACCACAGCGTGGTGTCGCGCGAGGCGGTGATGGACGCCATGCGCCGCATGGCCGTGGTGGTCGACCGCCAGAACGCAGGGGATGCCGCCTATATCCCGATGGCACCGGGGTATCAGGGCGTGGCGTTCCAGGCGGCGTGCGATCTGGTGTTCAAGGGGCGGGACCAGCCGTCGGGGTATACCGAGCCGCTGCTGCACCGGTACCGGCAGATGGTGAAGGCGGGGGGGACGGGCATATAGCGGCATGACTTCGCGTCCAATCCTCAACCCGTTGACAGGGGGCTCTGAGTTTGGCCGTGTATATGCTCTGCGGTTGGCCGGATTGGACTATGAGACTGCACCGATCCTGCTGTTTGCAGGTCGGCACATTGGACCGAACAGGGGGTATGGGGCGCAACACATCTGGGCGGAACATGCGGCCGAAATGGCCCGCTACGGCTTTCGCTCGGCGGACAAAGTGCCCGACTACGTCGCGAAACTTGTCAGGGCAGGCACACCGCTGTACTTCGAGGGCGCGTCTTTTCGAAGAACGCGCCTGCTTGCTGTGAGAACCGCAGAGGGCACAACGATCCTTGAGTATCTCGACCGGCGTGACGGACCGATCTGGTCGGTCGTCACGGCCTTCTCGGGAACGAAAACGCACGGAACCCGCGTGGGGACCGTGCGCTGACGTCGTGCTCGCAGTAGCAACGTTCCCTTAGCTCTTAGGTGTCGGGAACCACCCTGACGTGTCCTGCAAATGAACCCCCTGACAGGTTCACCATCCACATGAGCGGGCCGATTGACAGGTGAAGCCGACTCAACATGCTCTTTATGGCACTATCGTAAGATGGCGGACCGGTCCGCGTTTTTCAATCCCCGCCGCGCGGCGGGTCACCAGGTCATTCGGCATCGCACCGTCAATCCGCGTCCTCCACCCCCCGCAAGTCCGCCCCCAGCCCCCGCATCAAGCGCTCGAACACCGGAAAGGACGTGGCGATCGGCGAGGCATCGTCAACCGTGACGGGGGCCTTGGCGGCCATCCCCAGCACCAGGAAGCTCATCGCGATGCGGTGGTCGAGGTGGGTGGCGCAGGTGGCCCCGCCGGGGACGCCGCTTGCGCCCAGGCCGTGGACGGTCATCGTATCCGCATCTTCCTCGACCCGCACGCCGCAGGCGCGCAGGCCGCGTGCCACGGCGTCGATGCGGTCGCTTTCCTTGACGCGCAACTCCTTGATGCCGCGCATCACCGTGACCCCATCCGAACAGGCGGCGACGACCGACAGGATGGGATACTCGTCGATCATCGAGGGCGCGCGACTGGCGGGCACCTCGATGCCCCGCATCGCGCCGGTGAAGCGGACGCACAGGTCGGCGACCGGCTCGCCGCCCTCTTCGCGCGGGTTCTCAAAGGCGATGTCGGCCCCCATTTCCACCAGCGTAAGGTAAAGCCCGTTGCGCGTGGTGTTCTGGCTGACGCCGGGCACGCGGATGTCCGACCCCGGCACGATCAGGGCCGCGCAGACCGGGAAGGCGGCGGATGACGGGTCGCGCGGCACGGCCACGGTCTGCGGGCGCAGTTCGGGCTGGCCGGTCAGGGTGATGACATGGCCCTCGTGCGTCTTCTCGACATGCACCTGCGCCCCGAACCCGGTCAGCATCCGCTCGGAATGGTCGCGCGTGGGTTCGCGCTCGATCACCACCGTCTCGCCGGGGGCATTCAGGCCCGCCAGCAGGATCGCGGATTTCACCTGCGCACTGGCGACGGGCAGGGTGTAGCGCACCGGCACCGGGGCCTCGGCCCCCACCACCGTCATCGGCAGCCGTCCCCCCTGCCGCCCCCAGGCGCGCGTCCCGAACAGCGACAGCGGATCGGTGACGCGGCCCATCGGGCGCTTGCGCAAACTTGCGTCGCCGGTGAAGGTGGCCGTGATCGGGGTCGTGGCCATCGTCCCCATGATCAGCCGCACCCCGGTGCCCGAATTGCCGCAGTCGATCATGTCGGCCGGTTCGCGAAAGCCCCCGACCCCGACGCCATGCACCGTCCAGGCCCCTGGCCCCGTCTGCGTCACCTCGGCCCCGAAGGCGCGCATCGCGGCGGCGGTGTCCAGCACGTCCTGACCCTCCAGCAGGCCGGTGACCGTCGTCTGCCCCACGGCCATCGCCCCCAGGATCAGCGCGCGGTGGCTGATCGACTTGTCGCCCGGCACCGCCGCCACGCCGCTCAGCGGACCCGAAGGATGGGCGGTCATCGGTTGGGGCGTGGCGTGGCCAGACATGCGCGGCGTCTCCTGAAATCCGTCGCAGGGCTGATAGCGCAGGCGGCGTGCGGGGTCCACCGGGTGTCAGTCGCGCCGGAAGGTCAGGTAGTGCGGCACGCGGCCCTCGCGCAGGGCCTTCTGTTCATAGCGGGTGGACGGCCAGTCGTCCCACGCCGTGCCACCCTGTTCGACAAGCGTGAACCCCGCCTTCGGCACCTCTTCCAGCGCCTGGCGCACATAGTCGGGGATGTCGGTCGCCACGCGGAACTGTCCCCCCGGCGCGGTGACACGGGCGAGGGCACCCAGATACTCCGGCGTCACAAAGCGGCGGCGGTGGTGGCGGGCCTTGGGCCAGGGGTCGGGGTAGTTGAGAAAAACGCGGGACAGGCAGGCGTCGGGCAGCACCTCGAACAGGTCGCGCACATCGCCGGGGTGCAGGGCCAGATTGTCCAGCCCCGCCGTCCGCAGCTTGCCCAGAAGCATTGCGATGCCGTTCACAAATGGTTCAGCGCCCAGGATGCGACAGTCCGGATGAAGCTCGGCCATATGCACCAGATGCTCGCCCCCGCCAAAGCCGACCTCCAGCCAAAGCGGGCCATCGCCCAGGTCGAGGGGGCGACGGTCGGGGTTGTCGGAACGGGTCACGCCGCGCAGCGCATAGCGGTCGAGATCCTCGGCCAGCCAGGTTTTCTGACTGCTGCGCAAGGTCTTGCCGCGGATGCGGCCATAGAAGTTGCGGCGCTCGGGCGCGGGCGACGGCAGGGGGTGGGGGCGTTCGGCGGTCATGACCGGGGGGGCGTAGTCCCGCCGGGTGCCTGCGTCAAGCGGTGCCCTGTCGCTGGCGACCGGGCCGGGCCGCGGTTGTCGCCGCAAGGAGCGGCAGGCGGGTGGGACGGGCATGCCACGAATTGGCAGGTTGCCGACGGTTGCTTCCTGTGCATCCTGCCGCCGCTGGCCGGTATCTGTCACCAAGGAGCAAACGATGACCCCCCAAGTTTCCCCCTTTCCCCTGTCGCCCCTCCTGTCGCGGCGCGGCCTGATCGCCGCCGCCGCCGCCGGTGCGGCTCTGGCCTCGGTCGGCGTACCGCGGCTGGCGCGGGCCGAAACGGCAGCCGCCGAAGGCCCCCGCCCGGTGATCTATGACCGCAAGGTGGGCGATCTGATGCTCACGACGCTGCTCGACGGCCATCTGGCCCTGGGGCAGGAGATGCTGGTGAACGCAGATCCGGCCCTGGTGCAGGCGGCGATGAATGCGGCCTATCTGGATCCCGCCGGGCCTTTTCCGGTGCCGGTCAGCACCCATCTGATCCGCGCGGGCAGCGATGTCACGCTGGTCGATGCCGGGGCGGGCGGCGCTTTTGGACCGACCGCCGGGCGGCATCTGGCGGCGCTGGCCGCCGCCGGGGTAGCACCCGAGGCGGTGACGCGCATCGTCTTGACGCATATGCATCCCGACCATATCGGCGGGCTGGTGACCGAGGCGGGGGCCGTCTTCACCAATGCGACGCTGCATGTCGCGGCCCCCGAACTGGCCTTCTGGACCGATGCCGCCATTGCGGCCAGCGTGCCCGATGGCGTCAAGCCGTTCTTCGCGCTGGCCGCCTCGGTCGCCACGGCCTATGGCGCGCGGGTGATGCCCTTCGACGGCGATGCCGATCTGGGCGGTGGACTCAGCGCCATCGCCATGCCGGGGCATACGCCGGGCCATACCGGGTATCGCGTGTCGTCGGGGGCGGATCAGGTGATCATCTGGGGCGACAGCACGGCGATTGCCGCGCTGCAATTCGCCCATGTCGATGTCGGCATCACCTTTGACGCCGACAGCGCGGCGGCGGCGGTGACGCGCAGGGCGGTGCTCGCGATGGTCGCAGCCGACCGGATCGCGGTGGCCGGCTCGCACCTGCCCTTCCCCGGGTTGGGCCATGTCGAGGCCAAGGGCGATGCCTATGCCTGGGTGCCCGAGGAGTGGCGCTTCCTGTAAAGGCGCGCGCCTTGTGACCAGGGCCGGGGGCTGTCTGCCCCCGGACCCCCGAGGATATCTGGGGACAGAAGAAAGGTCGGGGTGTCAGGCCCGCTGGATCAGGGCGAGGCCCCCGGCCATGGCCGCAAGGCCCGCCAGTCGTTGCAGGTTCAAGGGTTGGGGCCGCGCCCCGAACAGGCCGAAATGGTCGATGACGGCAGCGGCGACCATCTGGCCCAGAAGCACGCAGAACACCGCGTTGCCCAGGCCGAAGCGCGGTGCGACCCAGGTGATCGTCAGCAGATAGAAGGCCATGAAGGCCCCGCCTGACCACAGCCAGAGCGGCTGTGCGGGCAGCGCCCAAAGGGCGCGGGCCTGCCCGGTCGCCACCGCCGCCACCGCCGCAAGCGCAAGAGCAACGCACAGCGCGACCGCGCCTGCCGCCAGCGGCGCGCCGATGCGCGCCCCAAGCTGGGCGCTGATCGCGGCAAGGATCGGCACGCCGATCCCCGCCGCCAGCATGACGCCCGCATCGCGCAGCATGGCCGTCAGACCGCCGCCTTCAGCGCTTCGGTCAGGTCGGTGCGTTCCCAGCTGAACCCGCCGTCCGCTTCGGGCGCACGACCGAAGTGGCCGTAGGCACTGGTGCGGGCGTAGACGGGCCGGTTCAGGCCCAGATGCTCGCGGATGCCGCGCGGGGTCAGGTCCATGCACTGCGCCACGGCAATCTCGATGCGCGCGGCGTCGACCTGGCCCGTGCCGTGGGTATCGACATAGATCGACAGCGGCTTGGCCACGCCGATGGCATAGCTGACCTGCAGCGTGCAACGGTCGGCGAGGCCCGCCGCGACCACGTTCTTGGCCAGATAGCGCGCGGCATAGGCGGCCGAGCGGTCGACCTTGGTCGGGTCCTTGCCGCTGAAGGCACCGCCGCCGTGCGGGGCCGCGCCGCCGTAGGTGTCGACGATGATCTTGCGGCCCGTCAGGCCGGCATCCCCGTCAGGACCGCCGATCACGAAGGTGCCGGTGGGGTTCACGTGCCATTCGGTCTTGCGTGTCAGCCAGCCCTCGGGCAGCACTTCGCGGATGTAGGGTTCGACGATCTTGCGGATGACCTTGGAGGTCTGGCGCTTGCTGGTGTGCTGGGTGGACAGCACGATCGACATCACCTCGACCGGCTTGCCGTCGGCGTAGCGCAGGGTCAGCTGGCTTTTCGCATCGGGCCCGAGCGTGGGTTCCGCGCCCGATTTCCGGGCCTCGGCCAGGCGGCGCAGGATGGCGTGGGCGTACTGGATGGGGGCGGGCATGTAGTCGGGCGTCTCGCGCGTGGCATAGCCGAACATGATGCCCTGATCGCCCGCACCGTCGCGGTCGACGCCTTGCGCGATATGCGCCGACTGTTCGTGCAGGTAGTTGTGGATCTTGATCTTGTCCCAGTGGAATTTCTTCTGCTCGTACCCGATGTCCTTGACGCAGGCGCGCACGATGCCGTCGATACGTGCCATCATCGCGGCGGTCGCCTCTTTGGTGGACAGGCCGACCTCGCCGCCGACCACCACGCGGTTGGTGGTGGCAAAGGTTTCGCAGGCGACGCGGGCATTCGGTTCCTCGGTCAGGAACGCGTCCAACACGGCGTCCGAAATGCGGTCGCACAGCTTGTCGGGATGGCCCTCCGAGACGGACTCGGAGGTGAAGACGTAGTTCTTGCGGCTCATGGGGCAGGTGCTCCGTTGGGGTGATCCGCCACGCCAGGAAGCCGTTGTGACGGTGGAATGAAGCCCGCGCTACGCGCTGCACCATCCGGCGTCAAGGGCGCGCGGTCCTGCGCCGCATGACAAGCAGGGTTCCGAGACCTGCCAGCAACAAGAACAGCGGCATATCCCCCCAGCGGGCAAAGGGCGTGGGGGCCAGGGCCGCGGGCAGGGCATGGTCCAGCACGCCCGCCGTTCCCAGGGCCATCGAGGCGCGGATGCGGCCCTTGGCATCGATCACCGCCGACACGCCGGTGTTGGCCACCCGGATCAGCGGCAGCCCCATCTCGATGGCGCGCAGGCGGGCCTGTGCCAGATGCTGGTAGGGACCCGACAGTGTGCCGAACCAGGCGTCGTTGGTCACCTGCAACATCCATTCCGGGCGTTCGGGCACCGCACGCGGAATGCCGGGAAACACCGCCTCGTAGCAGATCAGCGGCAGCACGCGGCCCAACGTCGGCCCGAGGTCGATCACGCGTGGGCCGGGACCTGCCGAATAGCCGAACCCCTCGGCCGCAGCCAGGCCGGTGATGCCGAACCAGTCGCGCAGGGTGTCGCCGAAGGGCATGTATTCGCCAAAGGGCACAAGGTGGTGCTTGTCGTAGAGCGCCGCCACCTGTCCGCCGGGGTCGATGACGGCCAGCGAGTTGAAATAGCGCAAGGCACCATCCGACCGCTGGATGCCCACGGCGACCGGGACCCCGCCACCCGCCGCGCCGACCTCGGCGACGGCCCGGGGGGCGGTGTCCAGCAGATAGGGCACGGAGGTCTCGGGCCAGATCACCAGGTCGGGGCGGGGGCCGGTGCCGGGAGCGGCGGTCATCGCCAGCAGCGTGTCGAACAGGCTGCGGGCGATGTCTGCGTCCCACTTGATGTCCTGGGGGGTGTTCGGTTGGACCAGCCGCAGGGTCACCGCGCGGTCGGGCGGCTCTTCGCTGCCCAGACGGCCCTGACCGGCCCCCCAGGACAGACCCCACAGGATGACGGCCACCTGCAGCCCGCCGATCCGGCCTGCCGCTGCACAGCCTGCGATCAGCAGGGTCAGCAGCGTCAGCCCGTCGGCTCCGATCACCGCAGCGCCCATGGCGACGGGCGTGTCGGTCCAGATCTGGCCGGGGACGGCCCAGGGAAATCCGGTCAGGATGTGGCCGCGCAGGTACTCGGTAGCGGCAAGGGCCACGGCGAAGGCCAGGGTCACCGGGCGGCCCCGGTGCGCAAGTGCCCCTGCGGCGGCCCAGAACAGCGCCAGGCCGAAGGACATGAACAGCAGCGCAAAGGGGGCCATCCAGCCGTGACGCGGGGCATCCACCAGGAACGGCTCGACGATCCAGGACAGGGACAGGACAAAATGCGCGGCCCCGCCCCAGAAGGCGCGCATGCCCCCCTCGCGTGCGCCAGGGGCGGCGGCGACCGTGGCGGCCAGCAGCGCGAAACCGGCCAAAGCCAGCCACCACAGCCCCAGCGGGGCCTGTCCGCTGGCGGCCAGAAGCCCTGCCACGGCGGACAGCGCACGCGCGCGCCAGTCCGACAGGGCCAGCAGGGCAGACCAGAGCGATGTCATTTCGCAGGCGTCGTTTCGGCTTCGGCCACCACATCGGCGACGCGCGCCGTCGGCAGGCGGACGCGCAGGCGCTTGATGCGGCGCGGGTCGGCTTCGACCACCTCGAACTCGACCCCGCTTTCATGCGGCACGACCTCGCCCCGCGCGGGCACGCGGCCCGTGCGCAGAAAGACGATGCCCCCCAGCGTGTCGATGTCGTCATCGTCATCATCGCTGCGCAGGCGCAGGCCGATGGCGGCCTCGAAATCGGCCAGCGGGGCCATGGCCTGGGCCAGGAACACGCCGGGGGCCTCCTCTTTCCAAAGGGTGCCGCCGACTTCGTCGTGTTCGTCCTCGATCTCGCCGATGACCGTCTCGATCAGGTCCTCGATGGTCACCAGGCCGTCCACGCCGCCGTATTCGTCGATCACCAGCGCCATGTGGACCCGCTCGCGCTGCATCTTCTGCAGCAGCACCCCGACCGGCATCGACGGCGGCACATAGATCAGCGGGCGGATCAGCTTGCGCAGCGAGAACCGGCCCGTCGCACCGAAGCCGTGCTGCAGTGCCAGGTCCTTGAGCAGGATCAGGCCCTGCGGATGGTCCAGGGTGCCCTTGTACACGGGCACGCGGCTGAACCCGTGCTGGCGGAACACCGCGACCAGGTCGTCGCGGCCGATGTCGGTGGGGACCGAGACGATGTCGATCTTGGGCACCGACACGTCATCGACGCGCAGCTTGCGCAGGTTGGCCATGCCGTGCCCGATGGCGGGGTGGGCGATGCTGGCGTGGGGGGCGGTGGAGCCGACGGGGCCGGAGGCGTCGGCACGGCGCGACCGCAGCACCCGGATCAGGCGCTGCATGACGCCACTTCGTGGCTGGGTGTCGGTCGCGCCTTCGCCCGTGTCGGCGGTGGCCGTCGGGGCCTGCCGGGTATCGGCCGGCCCGTCGTTTCTACTGCCCATCGTTCCTTTTCCAAAGTGACGTGCCCGTCCGGGCACCATTGCCTAGTATGGATTCGCGATCCCCAGGGTTGCAAGAGCGTCGATCTCGATCTGCTCCATCAACCTCGCGTCCGCGTCATCCTCGTGGTCGAAGCCCAGAAGATGCAGGGTTCCATGCACGATCAGATGACAGGCATGGTCGGACAGGGATTTTTGTTGGTCCGCAGCCTCGCGCGCGCAGGTGTCAAAGGCCAGGGCCACGTCGCCCAGATGCGCCGGATCGTCATCGTTTCCAGGTTCGGGCTGGGGCGGGTGACCGCCGGAGGTGTCGCTGCTGCGGTCCTGCGACGGCCAGGACAGCACGTTGGTCGGTGTCTCCCTGCCCCGGAACTGCGCGTTCAGCACGGCGATTCGGGCATCGTCGCAGGCCATCAGGCAAAGGCTGAACCCCCGCGGCGCGACGCCCGCGCCCTTCAGCGCTGCCTGACCCGCCCGTTCGGCAAGGGCGGGCAGGTCGAGCGCAAGCCAGCGGTCATCCTCGATCAGCGTTTCAACCAGCGGCTCCATCGTCGGCCTCATAGGCCTCGATGATCCGGGCGACAAGGGGATGGCGCACCACGTCCTTGGAGGTGAAGTAGTTGAAGCTGACGCCCTTGACCCCCTTCAGGATGCGTTCGGCATCGGCCAGCCCGCTGGCGGTGCCGCGCGGCAGGTCGACCTGCGTGCGGTCGCCGGTGATCACCATCCGCGACCCCTCGCCCAGGCGGGTCAGGATCATCTTCATCTGCATGGTCGTCGCATTCTGCGCCTCGTCCAGCACGACGTACGCATTCGACAGCGTGCGCCCGCGCATGAAGGCCAGGGGCGCGATCTCGATCCGCTTCTCGGTCATCAGCTTTTCGACGTGCTTGCCGGGGAAGAAATCGTTCAGCGCGTCGTACAGCGGCTGCATGTAGGGGTCGATCTTTTCCTTCATGTCGCCGGGCAGGAAGCCCAGCCGTTCGCCCGCCTCGACCGCCGGGCGCGACAGGATCATCTTTTCGACCGCGCCCGTGATCAGCATGGTCACGCCGACCGCCACGGCAAGATAGGTCTTGCCGGTGCCCGCAGGCCCGATGCCAAAGCCGAGCTCGTTGTCGAACAGGTTCTTGACATAGGCCTTCTGCGCCTCGGTCCGCGGCTCGACCCCCTTGCGCCGGGTGCGCAATTCATAGCGCCCGCCGGTGAACATCTCGATCTGTTCGGACTCGGCGGCAGGGGCCATCCGCCCGGTGCGGATCGCGCCGTCGATGTCGCCCGCGCTGACCGTGCGTCCGCCTTCCAGCCGCGCATAGAGTGACCGCAGGATCGCCGCCGCCGCCTCGCGCGCGCCCTTGTCCCCGATCACCGCCAGCCGGTTGCCCCGCCGCAGGATGTGGACCCCCATCTGGTGCTCGACCTGCGCCAGGTTCCGGTCAAACTCGCCACACAGGCCGATGAGCAACCGGTTGTCGGGGAATTCCAGAAGCGTTTCGATCACGTCTTCGGGGGTTTGCGGGGGGGTCAGCGCGCTGATGCCCAACGGGGTCTCCTTCTGCAGATGACTGGTTCAAAGTCTGCGCCGCAGGCCGGTGTCTGGCAAGGCCCTTGGCCGTGGTCGGTCCAGACTGGCGCAGAATTGTGCCGATGCGATGACAGATCGGGCATCGGCCATGAAATGCAAAAGGCCCCGCCCTTTCGGACGGGGCCTTTCGGCAGGAGTGGAGTTGATGTCACTGCCGCCGGACGCGGCTGCCCGGAACGTAGTCCTCGATCCCTGCGTCGCGGGTCTGGTAGTCCTTGACCACGGCCCCCGGCGGGAACTGGTTGTTGCAGACCGGCAGGCCCGAGACCGGGTCGAAGCGGGGCGTGGAATACCCTTCGACGCCGTCGTCGGCGATCCAGTTCTGGCATCCGTCCGGGTCATAGGCGATGGCGAAGCCGCCATTGCGCAGGCTGATGTTGTCGCGGCCGGTGTCGGCTGCGGTGGCGATCACCGTGTTCGGGCTTTCGGTGTAACGCACCAGTCCGCCACCTTCGCAGGCGGACAGCAGCGCGGCGGCGATCAGGGCAGGCAGGGTCAGGCGCATGTTCATCTTGATCACCACCGGTAGCAGACGATTTCGACGCGACGGTTCTGCTGCATCCCTGCGGCGGTCCCGTTCGTGGCGATCGGCTGACGCTCACCATAGCCGATCTCGCGCTCGACCGGCGCGCCCACCGACCGGGCGACGGCGGCGACCGAGGCCGCACGGCGCTGCGACAGGCGGATGTTGTATTCATCCGAGGCGCGGCTGTCGGTATGGCCGTAGATCGCATAGCCGAAGGCACCCGACTGCTGGAAGAAGTCCGTCAGCCGCTTCCTGCCGCTGGCGGTCAGGTTGTGGCCATCCGTGGGGAACAGCGTGTCGGTGTTCATCACCGCGCAGGTGTTCTTCTTCAGGCAGACCGGCTTGCCTGTCTTGGGGTTGCGGCGCGGCACCATGTAGCCCTCGAGGCCGCCATCGGCCCACCAGTGCATGCAGCCGTCGTCGTCGATCCAGGCACCCCATTCGATCACGCCGACCTGTCGCGGCTTGGTTTGCGCGAATGCGGGGGTCAGGCCCGCCAGTCCCAGGGCCATGGCCGCCACAACGGCAGACCGAAGCCCCCTATAAATCAGTGTCTTCACAGCAGCACCCCCCCGGGCATCGCAAGGCAACATTTCGGTGAAAAAGCATTGCATTGCGTTCACCTGCTTGTAAAGCCCCCTGTCGTACAGAAAAACTCCCGCCGACCCCATCTGTTGTGGGAACGCGGACAAGATGCGCCAAGATACGGGATTGTTTCGCTTGCGGAGAAGGCCATCGTCAGGCCAGGCGCTCTCCCGCAAGCGAGTTGGCCGACGACGCGCTGATACGCACCGAAACGATCAGGCCCGTCCTGCCGCCGGGATCGGCGACATGCACCGCCTGCAGGTGTTCCGACTTGCCCATCCATTGCCCCGGCATCCGGCCCGGCTTTTCATACAGCACCGTCGTCTCGCGCCCGACCATTGCCTCTTGCGCGGCGCGCTGCTGTTGCGTGATCAGCGCCTGCAACCTCTGCAGGCGTTCGGCACCGACCTCGCCCGGCACGGCGGGCTTCAGCGCGGCAGGCGTGCCGGGGCGTGGTGAGTAGAGGAAACTGAACGCCGCGCCAAAGCCGACGGTGCGGACCAGCGCCAGCGTCGCCTCGAAGTCGGCATCGGTCTCGCCGGGAAATCCGGCGATGAAGTCCGAGGACAGCAGGATGTCGGGCCGCATCGCCCGGATGCGGTCGACCAGCCGCAGGTACTGCGCGGCGGTGTGCTTGCGGTTCATGGCCTTCAAGATGCGGTCGCTGCCCGACTGCACCGGCAGATGCAGATAGGGCATGAGTTGCGGCACCTCGGCATGGGCGGCGATCAGGTCGTCGGACATGTCGTTGGGGTGGCTGGTGGTATAGCGGATGCGGGCGAGGCCGGGGATCGCCGCCAGGTCGCGAATCAAGCCGCCAAGCCCCCCCGCCGCGCCGTGCCAGGCGTTCACGTTCTGGCCCAGAAGGGTGATCTCGCGGACACCCCGGTCCACCAGGTCGCGCGCCTCGGCCAGGATGCGGGCGGCGGGGCGGCTGACCTCGGACCCGCGGGTATAGGGCACCACGCAGAAGGCGCAGAACTTGTCGCAGCCTTCCTGCACGGTCAGGAATGCGGTCGGTCCGCGCGCGCCCTTGCGCGCGGGCAGGTGGTCGAACTTGTCCTCGGGCGGGAAATCGGTGTCCACCGCGCGACCGCCCGTCTGCAGCATCGCGGGCAGCCGGTGATAGCTTTGCGGTCCCACCACCAGGTCGACCAGCGGCATGCGGCGGATGATCTCGTCGCCCTCGGCCTGGGCCACGCAGCCCGCGACGGCGATCTTCATCCCCGGATGGGCGGCCTTCAGGGGCCGCAGCCGACCCAGGTCGGAGAACAGCTTTTCCGACGCCTTCTCGCGGATGTGGCAGGTGTTCAAGAGCACCATGTCGGCACCCTCGGGCACGTCGGTGGCGACATAGCCCTCGGCCCCCAGGACCTCGGCCATGCGTTCGCTGTCGTGCACGTTCATCTGGCAGCCGTAGGTCTTGATGAACAGCTTTTTCGGGGTGGGAACCGGGGTGGACATGGGCAGGGTGCCTCCTGCCAGCGTCCTAGGCCAAAAGGGTCGCCGCTTCAACCTTGTGGCGCGGTGGCAAGGCCGGGGGCAGAGTGCGGATGCTGCGGCAGGCCGTCAGTGATGGCGTAGAACGTGGCGCGTCCGTCGGTGCAGATATGATAGCCGGGTGTCAGTACGGAAGAGTCGTCGAAAGAGCCCGCCAGGATCGAGATGTAGGCCCGCGATGCCGGCCGCCAGAACAAGGGCGATCCGCAGGTGCCGCAGAAGGCGCGGTCGGCGTGGGGCGACGAGGCGTACCATGTCAGCGCGCCGACACCCGTGATGTCCAGGTTCGCGATGTCGACGGCGGTGGCGGCGATGTAGAGGCCGGTCTGGCGGCGGCATTGCGAACAATGGCAGAAGACCACCTCGCGCAACGGACCGGACGCGACAAAACGCACCTTGCCGCACTGGCAGCCTCCATGGTGGTCCGTCATCGGCGTTTCCCCCCTTCGTGTCGCCTCGAGTATCGGCGCGCCGCAGGCCGCGTGCCGCCGGGAACCGACATCGGCGATTGCAATGGCGGCTTTGTTCACCGAGTCTGCGCATCGGCGTTCGGATGGTGCCGGGGTATGGGCGTGGTGCACGGGTCGATAGACGAATTCCTGGCCGACAAGACCGCCCGACCCACGAAGGGGCCGGTGGCCGTGGTCATGGCCGAGGACCGGGTCGAGGTCGACAGCACGCTGACCCATCACCTTGACGCCGGTTTTCGCGACGTGATCCTGCTGGCCGCCGAAGGCATCGATCCGTCCCCCTCACTCGCGGACCGGGTGCAGGTGGTCCGCCACGACGTCTTTGCCGAGGGCGCGCTGGTCACCGCCATGAACGCGCTGATCGAGGCGCTGCCGGGCCTGTGGCTGTACTACTGCTACAACGGGGAATACCTGTTCCATCCGTTCTGCGAGGTGCGCAATGTCCGCGAACTGACCGTGTTCCACGCCGAGGAACGCCGCGACGCCTTGCTGAGCTATGTCATCGACCTTTACGCGGGCGACCTGGACCGGTTCCCGAACGCGGTGTCGCGCGACGAGGCGATGCTGGACCGTTCGGGATACTATGCCCTGGGGCGCGCCGACCCCGGCAACCATGGCCATCCGCGCCAGCGGCAACTGGACTTCTTCGGCGGCCTGCGATGGCGGTTCGAGGAACACGTGCCCGAACACCGCCGCAAGATCGACCGGATCGCGCTGTTCCGGGCCAGGCCGGGGCTAAGGCTGCGCCAGGACTACACCCTGTCCGACGAAGAGATGAACACCTACGCCTGCCCCTGGCACAACAACATCACCACCGCGATCATGAGTTTCCGCACCGCCAAGGCGCTGCGCACCAATCCGGGGTCGAAATTCGACATTCCCGACTTCCGCTGGCGAAACTCGACCCGGTTCGAGTGGAAGTCGCAGCAGCTGATGGACCTCGGCCTGATGGAGCCGGGGCAGTGGTTCTGACCGAAGCGGTGCGGGCGCGGGTCCGGGGCCTATGATCACACCTGCGTGACGGCGAAACTTCGCCGACAAAAGTGCCGTTTTCCCGCCAACCGGGCCGGAATGTCCTGCCCGGATTCAGGGAGAAAAAGATGAATCGTGCTGCCACCGCCCTTGCCGCAATCCTGTCGCTTGCTGCTGCCACGGCGCAGGCCAAGAACCCCGATGTCGGCGGCGCGCCGATGTTCGAAGAGAAGAACATCGTCGAGAATGCCGTGAACTCGGCCGACCACACCACGCTGGTGGCTGCGGTCAAGGCCGCCGGGCTGGTCGATGCCCTCATGGGGCCGGGGCCCTTCACCGTTTTCGCCCCGGTGAACGATGCCTTCGCCGCACTGCCCGCCGGAACCGTGGACACGCTGCTGAAGCCCGAGAACAAGGACATGCTGACCAAGGTGCTGACCGCGCATGTGGTGGCGGGCGACCTCAAGCTGGCCGATCTGCGCAAGATGGTGGGCAAGGACGGCTATGCCAACCTGCGCACCCTGTCGGGCGACGCGCTGTCGGTGAAGTTCCGGGGCGACAAGGCAATGGTCTACAGCGAGTCGCGCAACATCGGCACGATCACCATCGGCGATGTCGACCAGTCGAACGGCGTGATCCACGTCGTCAATGCGGTGCTTGTTCCCAAGTAGGGGCCGCGCGCCAGGCCCCCGGCAATCCTCTGCGCCGGGGGCAGTCTTCACTGCTCCATGTCGGCAGGCCGGTTCGGCGGCGGGTTGCCAAGGTCATAGCACCACACGTTGAACACGTTCAGCAGGTGCGGCCCGAAGGAATGGATCAGCGGAACATCCGCCGCATCCCGCCCGTGCGCCACCTTGATGCGCCCGATCCGCGCCCTGTTGTTGCGCGGATCGAACGTCACCCACCGCCCCTCCAGAAACACTTCGACCCAGGCGGCAAAGTCCATGGGGTCGACCACCGGCACACCGATGTCGCCGATGTAGCCGTTCACATATCGCGCGGGCACGTTCATGCAGCGGCACAGCGCGATGAACAGATGCGCGAAATCACGGCAGACGCCGGTCGCCTCGGCATAGGTCTCGGCGGCGGTGCGGGTGAAGCGCGCGTTCTGATAGTTGAACCGGATGTGCCCGTGCACGAAATCGCAGATGCCCTGGACCCGCGCCCAGCCGCGCGGCATGTGGCCGAACAGGTTCCATGCGGTCTGCGACAGGGTGTCGGTTTCGCAATAGCGGCTGCCCAGCAGGTAGATGAGCGTGTCGTCGGGCAGGTCGGGGATCGGGGTTTCCTGCAGGTGGGGAAAGCGTTCCTCGACCAGACCGCTGTCGCGGATCGCCGCATCCTGCGACAGCCGGAACGGCCCGGCGGGGGCCGTCATCCGCAGGCAAACGTTGCCGAACAGGTCATGATAACGCGTCACCGGCACCCGCGGCCAGGTCTGCACCTCGCCCTGCCGCTGCAGGTCATCGCGCCGTTCGTCGCGGATCGCCAGCAGACAGATCAGCGGCGTGTCCTGGGCGCAGGAAATCTGGATGTCGTATCCGAACCGGATCAGCAAGGGTGTCCGCCTTTTGATGCAGGGCAGGGACCGCACATGCAGCCCCTGTCGCCCGCAGGCGTCACAGCCTGCGCAGACGGATAACGACGTCGACCCGGTCCAGTTCCGTCCCCTCGGGCAATTTCGGCAGCCGTGCAAACTCCAGCTCTTCCGCCGGAGCGTCGGTCAGGCTGTGGCTGTCTTCCCAGTAGAAATGCGGATGATCGTCGGTCCGCGTGTCGAAATGGCTTTTCGAGCCGTCGACCACCACCTCGTTCATCAGTCCGGCTTCGCAGAACGCGCGCAGCGTGTTGTAGACCGTGGCCAGGCTGACCCCCTCGCCGGTGCGGGCGGCGGCGGCGTGCAGGCTTTCGGCGGTCACGTGGCGGTCCACCCCGTCGCCGACAAGCAGGGCGGCCAGCGACAGGCGCTGTCGCGTCGGCCGCAGCCCGGCACCCGCCAGCCACGCCGTCGCCCGTTCGCTGGCGCTGATCCCGCTCGCTTTTGCCGTCATCGCTCCGACCCTGGCGCTTTGGGTGAATATAGGGCGGGCAGGTCCCGGATTTCAACAGGCCATCGGGACGCCGGGAAACCGCGTGCCTGGACCCCCGCCCTTGCCAGCGGCGAAGGCCGGATGTTACAGGGTGAAACCGGGCGTGACCGAAGGGTCGCGCCGCGCCGGGACAATCGGGGAGACGGGGCCATATGGCGGATTTTCCGCGCACTTTCGACCGCGAGGCCCTGCTGTCTTGCGCCCGGGGCGAGCTGTTCGGCCCCGGCAACGCGCAGCTGCCCGAACCCCCGATGCTGATGATGGACCGCATCACCGACATCTCCGCGGATGGCGGCCCGCATGGCAAGGGCCACGTCGTGGCCGAATTCGACGTGCACCCCGACCTGTGGTTCTTTGCCTGCCACTTTCCGGGCAACCCGATCATGCCGGGGTGCCTCGGCCTCGACGGCCTGTGGCAACTGACCGGGTTCAACCTGGGCTGGCGCGGCTGGCAGGGGCGGGGCTATGCCCTTGGCGTGGGCGAGGTCAAGCTGACCGGCATGGTGCGGCCCGACCGCAAGCGCCTGACCTACTTCGTGGATTTCACCAAGGCCCTGCAGACCCGCCGCCTGACCATGGGCGTGGCCGATGGCAGGGTCGAGGCGGACGGCGAAACGATCTATCTGGTCAAGGACATGAAGGTCGCCCTGTCCGCGACCTGAGTTGAAGGAGTAGGACCATGCGCCGCGTCGTCATTACCGGGATCGGCATCGTCTCGTCCATCGGCAACAGCGCGACTGAGGTCGAGGCGGCCTTGCGGGCGGGTCGATCGGGCATCGTCTTCGCCCCAGACTATGCCGAACACGGGTTCCGCTGCCGTGTCCATGGCCAGCCGAACATCACCTTCGAGGATCACATCGACAAACGCGACCTGCGCTTCATGGGCGACGGCGCGGCCTACAACTTCATCGCCATGGACCAGGCGGTGAAGGACAGCGGGCTTGATCCCTCGGACGTCTCGAACGAGCGGACGGGCATCATCGTGGGCTCGGGCGGGCCCTCGACCAAGGCCTTCTTCAAGGCGCACAGCATCGTGCGCGAAACCGGCAGCCCCAAGCGGATCGGCCCCTTCGGCGTGACCAAGGGCATGTCCTCGACCACCTCGGCCTGTCTCGCCACGCCGTTCAGGATCAAGGGCGTGAACTATTCGATCACCTCGGCCTGCAGCACTTCGGCCCATTGCATCGGCAACGGCACCGAACTGATCCAGATGGGCAAGCAGGACATCGTCTTTGCCGGGGGCGGCGAGGAACTTGACTGGACGCTGTCCTGCCTGTTCGACGCGATGGGGGCGATGTCGTCCAAGTACAACGACGCGCCCGCGACCGCATCCCGCACCTATGACGCCACGCGCGACGGCTTTGTCATTGCGGGCGGCGGGGGCGTGGTGGTGCTGGAGGAGTTGTCCCATGCCCTGGCGCGCGGCGCAAAGATCTATGCCGAGGTGACGGGCTATGGTGCCACCTCGGACGGGCACGACATGGTGGCCCCAAGCGGCGAAGGGGGCGAGCGGTCGATGAAACTGGCGGTCGCGACCCTGCCCGAGGGGCGGACCATCGACTACATCAACAGCCACGGGACCAGCACCCCGGTGGGCGACGTGACCGAGATGATGGCGATCCGCCGCGTCTTCGGCAAAGGCATGACCCCGCCCGTCGCCTCGACCAAGTCGCTGACGGGGCATTCGCTGGGGGCGGCGGGGGTGCACGAGGCGATCTATGCGCTGCTCATGCTGAACGGCGACTTCATCGCCGCCTCGGCCAACGTGGTGACGCTGGACCCGGCACTCGACCCGTCCGAGATCGTGACCGAGACGCGGACGGGGGTGAAGCTGGACTCTGTGCTGTCGAACAGCTTCGGCTTTGGCGGCACCAATGCAACGCTCGTGATGAGCCGGTACCTCGGGTGATCCCATGGCGGACTTGATGACGGGCAAGCGCGGGCTGGTGATGGGCGTGGCGAACGACCGCTCCATCGCCTGGGGCATCGCCTCGGCCCTCGCGCGCGAAGGGGCATCGCTGGCGTTTTCCTATCAGGGCGAGGCGTTCGGCAAACGGGTGGAGCCGCTGGCGGCCTCGGTCGGGTCGGATTTTCTGGTCGATGTGGACGTGACCAACGACGCCTCGATGGACACCTGCTTCGCGGCGCTGGCCGAGCGGTGGGGGACCCTGGACTTCGTCATCCACGCCATCGCGTTTTCGGACAAGGCGGAACTGACGGGGCGGTTCATCAACACCAGCCGCGCGAATTTCTCGAACTCGCTGGCGATCTCGTGCTTTTCGTTCATCGACGTGTCGCGGCGGGCGGCGGCGCTGATGCCTTCTGGCGGGTCGCTGATCACCCTGACCTACAACGGCTCGAACCGGGTGACGCCCAACTACAACGTGATGGGCGTGGCCAAGGCCGCGCTGGAAAGCGCCACGCGCTATCTGGCGAACGACCTCGGCCCCCAGCAGATCCGCGTCAACGCGATCTCGCCCGGCCCGATGAAGACGCTGGCGGGGGCCGCCATCGGCGGCGCGCGGGCGACGTTCCGCCACACCGAGGCGAACGCGCCCCTGCGGCGGAACGCGACGCTCGAGGCCATCGGCGGCACGGCGGTGTGGCTGTGTTCCGGCTACGGGGCCTGTACCACCGGCGAGGTGGTGCATGTCGACGGTGGGTACCACGTGCTGGGGATGCCGCAGTCGGAGGGGTTGTGAGGGGTCGTATGGCGGCAACGCTTCGTTAACGCTGTAGTGGCAGTTTCGGGAGATGTCAGGCTACATCCGACCGAAGGTGAAAGGTGCCTCTGTGTTTTTCACGGTGGCCTTGGCTGATCGTGGTTCTCGTTTGCTGGTTGATGAAATCGGGCGGTTGCGGGAATCGGTGGCGAAGGTGCGGGCCGAAAGACCTTTTGTCGTCAACGCTTGGGTGGTTTTGCCCGATCATTTGCACGCCGTCTGCACATTGCCAGAGGGCGACGCGGACTATTCGGTTCGGTGGAGCGGCATCAAGGCGCAGTTCACGATGGGTCTACGTAGGGCGGGCTTCAGCCCGCCATCTTCATATCCGGTGGTGCGTTCGGGAAGATATGCCGGGCTGAAGCCCGGCCTACGCGAGGGGAAGCGTGAGGTCGCAATCTGGCAACGGCGGTTCTGGGAGCATCATATCCGGGATGAAGCGGACTTTGCCGCGCATGTCCGGTATTGCTGGGGAAATCCGGTGAAACACGGGTTTGTCGAGAAGGCTGCGGATTGGCCATATTCGTCGATCCATCGGGATATCAGGTTGGGGCAGGTCGAACCGGAGTGGTCGACCGTCGTGCCGGACGGCGAATTCGGGGAGTAGGGTGGGTGAAACCCACCGTTGTTTTCGGTTGAAAAGGCGGAGCCGTGGGTTGCCACCCGGCCTTGCTATGTTGAGTTCCAATCGATGTCATTGATGTCCTTCCTCGAGAATCCGCAGCGCAACGTCCTTTCGCGCTGATCTTCGGCTGTTTCACCGGCAGGGATTAGGCTATTTGGCGGCTCTGGATGTAAAAGTGGAGGCTCCGGGCTCAAATCCCACCTTCCTGGCGCACCGTTTGGGTTCGCCTTCTTTCTCGACCCAAGTCCGCCCTTCTTGCGTTTGGCTTTCTTTCGCTTCGGCATCCCGTCGATCTCCCTTCGATGAACCAAGTCTCATCCCGAAAGCCCAAAGCACTACGAACAATTTACCTCGCAAACCTCTTGTACTTCACCCGCTTCGGTTCCACCGAGTCCGGCCCCAACCGCCTGATCTTGTCCTCCTCATAGGCCTCGAAGTTCCCCTCGAACCATTCCACATGCGCGTCCCCTTCGAACGCGAGAATGTGGGTACAAAGCCGGTCCAGGAAGAATCGGTCGTGGCTGATGATGATGGCGCAGCCGGCGAAATCCTCGATGGCGGCCTCAAGGGCCTGCAGGGTTTCGACGTCCAGGTCGTTGGTCGGCTCGTCGAGGAGCAAAACGTTGCCGCCGGAGCGCAGCAGTTTCGCCATGTGGACGCGGTTGCGCTCGCCGCCCGACAGGACGCCGACCTTCTTCTGCTGGTCGGTGCCCTTGAAGTTGAAGGCGCCGGCGTAGACGCGGCTGTTCACGTCCATGTCGCCGAGATGGATCACCTCGGCCCCGCCCGAGATTTCCTCCCATGCGGTTTTCGCAGGGTCGAGGGCATCGCGGGATTGGTCGACGTAGGCCAGTTGCACCGTGGTGCCGAGGACAATCGACCCCTCGTCGGGCGTCTCCTGCCCGGTGATCATGCGGAACAGGGTGGACTTGCCGGCACCATTGGGGCCGATCACGCCCACGATGGCACCGGGCGGCACGGTGAAGGTCAGGTCCTCGATCAGCAGCTTGTCGCCCATGTGTTTCTTCAGACCGGTGACCTCGATCACCTTGCCGCCCAGACGCTCACCGTTGGGGATGATGATCTGGCTGACCGAGGCCCGTTCGCGCACGGTCTGCGACGCCATCTCGTTGTACTTGGAAATCCGCGCCTTGGACTTGGCCTGCCGCGCCTTGGCCCCGGCGCGGATCCATTCAAGCTCTTTCTCCAGCACCTTCTGCTTGGACTTGTCTTCGCGCGCCTCCTGCTGCATGCGCTTGGCCTTCTGCTCCAGCCAGGCGGTATAGTTGCCCTCGTAGGGAATGCCCCGGCCACGGTCCAGTTCCAGGATCCACGACGTGATGTCGTCCAGGAAATAGCGGTCGTGGGTAACGATCAGGATGGTGCCCTTGTAGTCGATCAGGTGCTTCTGCAGCCAGGCGATGGATTCGGCATCCAGGTGGTTGGTCGGTTCGTCCAGAAGCAGCATGTCGGGGGCCTCGAGCAGCAGCTTGGTCAGCGCCACGCGGCGGCGTTCCCCGCCTGACAGGCTGTCCACGTCCGCATCGTCGGGCGGGCAGCGCAGGGCGTCCATGGCGACGCCCACCGAAGCCTCAAGTTCCCACAGATTGCCTGCGTCGATCTGGTCCTGCAGGGCGGCCATCTCGTCTGCCGTCTCGTCGGAATAGTTCATCGCCAGTTCGTTGTAGCGCTCCAGGATCGCGGTCTTGTCGGCCACGCCCAGCATGACGTTGCCCTTCACGTCCAACGTCGGATCAAGCCAGGGCTCTTGCGGCAGATAGCCCACGCGGGCCCCCTTGGCCGCCCAGGCCTCGCCCTTGAAGTCGGTGTCCTGGCCCGCCATGATCCGCAGAAGCGACGACTTGCCCGAGCCGTTCACGCCGACGACGCCGATCTTGACGCCGGGCAGGAAATTCAGGCGGATGTTCTCGAACACCTTCTTGCCGCCGGGATAGGCCTTGGACACGCCATCCATGTGATAGACATACTGATAGCTGGCCATGCGCGCGTTCCTTCGGGGCTGGTGGGAAAGTGGCGTCTGAATAGAGGGATTTCATGAAGCCTTCAACGGGGCTTGGCTAAGGGTGGGGCAGGTGGTCTTGGCGAGGGACAGGGTGGGCAAGCGGCGGGGTACGGGGTGGCTTGCAGCGGCGCTGTGCCTGGGGCTGGCGGCCTGCGACGTGCCGATCAAGCTGGCCGAGACGCCGACGCTGTACCGCATGGGCCTGGGCTTTTCGATGGCCGAGGTGCCCCCGCCCCTGCGCAGCGTGAACCCCGAGATCCTGTATGTCACCGACCGCAAGCCCGTGACCCGGGACGGCCAGCATGTGGGCTATGGCCACGAGCGGTCGGAGTCGATGGCCTTTGGCGTGGCGCGGGTGCGGTTCGGCGACTTTGCCAGCTGGACTGACCTGCTGGCGCGGGCCGACACGCGCGAACGCCGACGCGAAAGCCTGACCACCGACAGCTACGAGGAACGCCTGCGCTTTCCCGAGACGCCGCTGCCGCCGGTCGTGCGCAACGGGGTGGCGGGACCCGACCCTGTGGCGGCGGCCGAATACGCGGGCAGTGTCGCGGCTTTCCGGGGTGAAGTGGCCGCGCGGCTGGCCCAGACGGACCGCAAGGAGGCCATCGTGTTCATCCATGGCTTCAACAACGAACTCGACGACGGCCTGGCGACGGCGGCCAGCCTGTGGCACTTTGCGGGCCGCATCGGGGTGCCGATCAGCTATTCCTGGCCGGCGGGCAACAAGGGGGTCACGGCCTATATCAAGGACCGCGAATCGGGCGAGTTCTCGATCTTCCATCTGAAAGAGTTCCTGCGTGCGCTTGCGGGTGTGCCGGGGCTGGAAAAGGTGCACATCATCGCCCATTCGCGGGGGGCGGATGTCACCACGACGGCGCTGCGCGAACTGGCCATCTTCGAACACGGCGCTGGCCGCGATCCGCGCCGGACGCTCAAGATCGAGACGCTGATCCTGGCCGCGCCCGATCTTGATTTCGGCGTGGTGCGCCAGCGGCTTGCGGCCGAGAATGCGGCGGCGGTGATCGGGCAGGCCTACATCTACATCAACCCGCGCGACGGGGCTTTGGGGGTGGCGCAGGCCCTGGCGACGGGCACGCGCATCGGGCGGCTGTCGCCCGAGAAGCTGACCGAAAAGGAATGGGCGGAACTGGGGCAGATCCCCAACGTGCACTTCATCAATGTCGAGGCGGCGGGGGGCCGGGTGGGCCACGCCTATTTCCGCGACAACCCGGCGGTGCTGTCGGATGTGGTGCTCACCTTGCGCACCGGCGCGCTGCCGGGGTCGCCGGAACGCCCGCTCGACCCGGTGCGCAGCCAGTTCTGGAACCTGCACAGCAACTATCCCGGCCCCCGCATCGTGGTGGTCCGGCGGATGAACAGCGACCGCTAGGCCAGTGTCCTGGCAAACCAGTGATGGGCATAGGAATTGTCGTTGTAGCGCGCAACCGGCGTCCAGCCGAGGCGGGTGTACAGCGCCACGGCCTCGGTCAGCGTGGCGTTGGTGTCCAGGCGCAGGTGGGTCAGTCCCATCCTTTGGGCTTCGGCCTCCACCGCCTGCATCAGGTGCCGCGCCAGACCCTGGCCGCGCGCGGCGGGGGCGACCCACAGGCGTTTCACCTCGCCCCGCACCGGGCCGTCGCGGGTCAGGGCGACGCATCCCATCGGGGCATCGGCCATGGCCAGCAGGAACGCGCCCTGCGGCGGGCGGTAGAGTGCGGGATCGGCGGGCGGACCGGGGTCGAAACCGCCCGGAAAACGGGCGTCGAGTTCGGCGAAATAGGCCGCAAGTGCGGCGTGCGCCGCAGGCAGGGCCGGGTCGGTCAGGGCGATCACGGTCATGGCCGACAGCCTGCGTCAGGCCGGGCCCCGGTGCAAGCAGGGTCCCGCGCGCGGTCGCTTGCTTGACGGCGGATCGGCGGCGGTGCCAACGTCGCCAGCGACAATGGGGCAGGCGGACAGATGCGGAACGGTTTCCCGGTCGCCACGCGCGGCATGGTGGTGGGGCTTCTGGGGGGGTCGTTCGACCCGGCCCACGCGGGCCACGTCCACATTACGCGCGAGGCGCTGAAGCGGTTCCGGCTGGACCGGGTCTGGTGGCTGGTGACGCCGGGCAACCCGCTGAAACCCCGGGGTCCCGCGCCGCTGTCTGCGCGGCTGGATCAGGCGCGCCGGGTGATGGTGCACCCGCGCGTCGCCGTGACCGGCATCGAGGCGCAGCTTGGTACGCGGTACACCGCTGAAACGCTGGCGCGGCTGCAGGCGATTTATCCCGGTGTCCGCTTTGTCTGGCTGATGGGGGCCGACAATCTGGCGCAGTTCCACCGCTGGGACCGCTGGCAGCGCATCCTGGCGACGGTGCCCGTGGGCGTGCTGGCCCGTCCCGGCGGGGCCGCGCGGGCACGCCTGGCCCCCGCCCCGCGCATGTTCGCCGCCGCGCGCCTGCGCCAGTCCTCCGCGATCACGCTGGGGCACAAGCCCGCCCCGGCCTGGAGCTTTGTCAACCTGCCGATGGTGGCCCTGTCCTCGTCCGCCATCCGCGCGAAGGGCGCATGGCGCGCCAAGGGCCGCCCCTGAGGGCCGTCACGCCTTTATCCCAAGGCGGACGGGACGCGCCCGCCGTCAGGACCGCAGGCGCGGGGCAGGTCCCAGGGAAAAGAAATCAAGCCAGACCTCGCCCCCTTTCATCACCAGCGGCAACGATGCGCGGCCCGGCTGGCCCGAGGTTTCGGCCTTCCTCCGGGCGAACTCGGCCCAGGTCGCCGCAATGCCGGGCTGCATCGCACCCGCCGACACTGCGATGTCCAGCGCCTGGTCCCATCCCGACAGGGTCAGATCGATCTGGCCCGCCGCGAAACCGTTCTCGTCGGGGGTCAGCCGACCCGTTCCGTCGATCTCGATCTCGCCCCAGACAAGTTGCATCGCCGTGATCTCGATGACCTCGGGCGTCGGCTGCGTCTGACCGGCGAAACGGTCGACCGGTGCGCTGAAGGCAATGCTGGCTTCGACATGCACTGTCGCGTCGCCCTGCGGCAGGCGCAGGCCTGCACTGGCCGCGTTCAGGGCGGGATCGGGGCGCAGTCCCACGAGGTCCAGTCCGATGTCATGGGTGTCCTTGCGCGACGGGTCGCGCCGCGTGCCAAGGCGCAGTTCCCCGACCTGCACCACCGGCATCATCGCCAACCGCAGCGCAAGGCCCTCGCCCGCGACCACGATCCGGTCCAGCGTCAGCGCCCGGCTGGGGCTGGCCACAACACTTGCCTGCAGCTTGTCCGCCGTCAGGCCCAGTTCGCCGCCGTCGGCCATCACAAGGCTCTGGTCCGGCGGAAAGGCCGCGATCAGGTGCCAGGGCTTGTAGCTGAGCGCGAAGACCTGCAGGAAGGGCGCGCGCCAGACCATCGGCCCCCCCTCTCCGACCGCCAGGTCGGTCAGCGTCAGGTCGAACCGGTTGGGAAACCCCGCGACATCGGCCCCTGCCGCCTGCACCTGGGGGGCCTGCGCCGCCAGCCAGTCGCGCACGCCGCGTTCCAGCACCGTCGCGCCCACGAACCAGTATCCGCCCCACAGGGCCGACAGCGCCAGCACCACCCCCAGCAAACGCCGCATCGCCGCCCCTTCCGCCTGGCCCGTCCGCTGCTATCTAGGGCGTCGGCGCGACGATGGGAATGTGCGAACCGATGACGCAGGCGGCGATGTGGGTGTTCGGCTATGGCTCGCTGATCTGGGACCCGGGCTTTGCCGTGGCCGAACGGCGGGTTGCGCGCGTGCGAGGCTGGCACCGCAGCTTCTGCATGCGCTCGGTCCACTACCGTGGCAGCGCCACGGCACCGGGGCTGGTCCTGGCGCTGGACCGGGCCGAGGGGGCATCCTGCGACGGCGTCGCGCTGCGGGTGCCTGCGGGGGCCGAAGAGGCGACGCTGGCCTATCTGCGCGAACGCGAACTGATCTCCTATGCCTATCTCGAGACGACGCTGCCCTGCGTGCTGCAGGACGGGCCCGAGGTGATGGCGGTTTCCTTTGTCATCAACCAGGCAAACGACCAGTACTGCGGCCGCCTGACCCCCGAGGATCAGGCTTCGATCATCGCCGCCTCGCACGGCGTCCGGGGGCCGAACCGCGACTACCTGTATGCCACTGTCGCGCATCTGGCCGGGCTTGGTATCGCCGACGCCGAACTTGCGGCCCTGGCCGCACGGGTGCGTGAAATCGCGGGGGACTGACCCCTTGGCGGTTGCCGGGGGCCGCTGCCGCATCCTATGGTCCGCCGCGTAAGGCACAAGGGTCCGTGACGCCTGATGGACAGAACCAGCCAATCCTCCGGGCCGTCCTTTTCGCAGCCCCTTCGCCCGATCGTGTCGATGCTGGCGGTGCTGGGGCTGGTGACCGCCGGCGTCTGGATCGGGCGCGAGGTGATCTTTGGCATCCTGGCGGTGAACCCCTGGCTGAACGGGTTCATCGCCCTTGTCTTCCTGCTGGGGGTGGTCACCTGTTTCTGGCAACTGGCGCAACTGGCGCGGTCGGTGGTGTGGATCAAGGGGTTCGTGGGGCGGCGCGCAGGCTATGACGCGCGGTCGGCCCCGCAACTCTTGGCCCCGCTGGCAGCCCTTCTGGCACATCGCACCAACCGGATGCAGATCTCGACGATCTCGCAGCGGTCGATCCTCGATTCCGTGGCGACCCGGCTGGACGAGGCACGCGAGATCACGCGCTACCTGGGCAACCTTCTCATCTTCCTGGGGCTTCTGGGCACCTTCTATGGCCTGGCCACGACCATTCCGGCCATGGTCGAGACCATCCGCAACCTGGCCCCGGCAGAGGGCGAAAGCGGCGTCGATGTCTTTGCCAAGCTGATCGTGGGGCTTGAGTCGCAGCTTGGCGGCATGGGCACGGCGTTTTCGTCCTCGCTTCTGGGGCTGGCGGGGTCGCTGGTGGTGGGCCTGCTCGACCTGTTCGCGGGACATGGCCAGAACCGGTTCTTCCGCGAGCTTGAAGAATGGTCGTCCACCATCACCCGCGTCGGCCTGTCGCCGTCCGACACCGGCGGCGAGGGCGAGGGGACGGCGGGCAGCGGTGTGCTGTCGGAGCAGATCGAGGCCCTTGCCGCCGTGGTGGAACGGGGCGAAGCCGCACGGGCGGCATCGGATGCGCGCGTGGTGGCACTGATCGGCACCATCGACCGGCTGGCGGCCCGGCTGGAGGCCGACGGCCGGCAGGCCCCGGACGTGGTGGCGGGCCAGCAGCAGGCTGCCGCAGCACAAAGCGCGGCCCTGGACCGCATCGCGGCGGGGCAAGAGGCGGCGGCGGCGGCCCTGGCGGTTCTGGCCGCGCCCGAAGGCGGCCCGCATGTCGATGCCGAAAGCCGCATGCGCCTGCGGTCCATCGACGTGCAGCTTCTGCGCATCCTCGAGGAAATCTCGGCCGGTCGGCAGGAAAGCATCAGCGACCTGCGCGCAGACCTCGCCGCCCTGACCGCCGCCATCCGGCAGTTGGGGCGCGGGGCGGGGGTGCGCTAGATGGCCCTGTCGCGGCACGGCGGACGGCGCGCGGAACCCCCGGTCTGGTCTGGCTTCGTCGATGCGCTGACGACGCTGCTTCTGGTGCTGATGTTCGTGCTGACGATCTTTGTGGTCGTGCAGTCGGTCCTGCGCGACACCATCGACGCCCAGGGGTCCAAACTTGACGCGCTGTCGGCCCAGGTGGCCGGGCTGGCGGAGGCGCTTGGCCTCGAGCAGACCCGCACCGAGGGGCTCGAGGCGGACGTGGCCCGCCTGGGCGGTGATCTGGCGGCGGCGCGGGCGGAAGGCACCGAGCAGGCCGCGCTGATCGCCGCATTGTCCGGGCAACTGGCGGCGCGCGAAGGGGAACTGGCCGAGGCGCGCCTGTCCATCACCGGGTTCGAGGCGCAGGTGGCCAGCCTTCTCGCCGAACGCGACGCCGCGCGGGGCGAAGGGGCGCGGCTGGCCGCCGACCTCACGGCATCCCAGGCCGCCGAGGTCGCCCTGCGCAGCGAAACCGATGCGCTGACCCTGGCTCTTGCTGCCGCCCGCACCGAGATCGACGCCGCGACCGAGGCCGCACGCCTGGCCGCCGCCCGGCGCGAGGCGCTGGAGGGGCTGTTGGCCAAGGCGCGCAACGACGTGGCGGCGGGGGCGGTGGATCTGGCAAAGACCCTTGCCGCGCTGTCCGCCACCGACGCGCGGGCCAGGGGGCTGACCGAGGAACAGGCGCGCCTTGCCGCCGCGACGGCGGTGCTCGAGGCGGCAAAGGCGACGGCAGACAGCGACATCGCCGGCCTGCGCAACCGGCTGGCCGCTGTCGAAGCCTCGCTGACCGAGGCCGAGAAGGCGCGGCTGGCGGCGGCGGCGGCAGCCGAGGCCACGCGCGCCGACCTGGCGGCCCAGATCGCGGCGTTGCAGGCGGACAAGGCCGGGGTCGAGACCGATGTGGCTGCGGTGCGCGCCCGGCTGGCCGAGGTCGAAGCCGCGCTGACGGCCGAGGAAAGAGGCCGCTTGTCCGAGGCGGCGGCAGCCGAGGCCGCCCGCGCCGACCTGGCGGCCCAGATCGCGGCGCTGCAGGCGGACAAGGCCGGGGTCGAGACCGATGTGGCGGCGGTGCGCGCCCGGCTGGCCGAGGTCGAGGCGGCCCTGACCGCCGAGGAAAAGGCCCGCCTGTCCGAGGCGGCGGCGGCCGAGGCGCTGCGGGCAAGGCTGGCGGACAGCCAGGGTGCCCTGACCGAGGCCGAGAAGACACGGCTGGCCGACGCCGCCGCCGCCGAGGCCCTGCGCGCGAGGCTCGCCGATGCCGATGCCGAACTGACGGCGATGACGCTGGCGCTGGAAGAGGAACGCAAGCGCGCAGAGGACACGCTGACCCTGCTGGCCGCCGCCGAGACGGTGGGCCAGACGGCGGAGAACGAGGCCAAGATCAAGGCGGGGCTGCTGGACGCCTCGCGCAAGGTGCTGACCGAGAAGGACGCGATGATCCTGTCCGAGCGGCGCAAGGTCGCGGCGCTGAACCAGCAGATCGCGGCCTTGCGGTCGGAGCTGGGGACGTTGCAGGCGCTTCTGGATGCCAGTGCCGAACGCGACGCGGCGGCGAACGTGCAGCTCGAGGTGCTGGGCGGGCGGCTGAACGCGGCACTTGCCCAGGTCGCCGCCGAGGAACGCCGCCGCGCCGACCTCGAAGAAGCCGAACGCCGGAGGCTCGAGGCCGAAAAGCAGGATCTGGAACGGTTCCGGTCGGAATTCTTTGGCGAACTCAGCCAGTTGCTGGCAGGTCGTGACGGCGTGCGGATCGTCGGCGACCGCTTTGTGTTCTCGTCCGAGGTGCTGTTCACGGCAGGCAGCGCCGACCTGGCCCCCGAGGGTCAGGCCCAGATCGCGGGCGTGGTGGCGACCTTGAACGAGATCGCGGCGGCGATCCCGCCCGGCATCGACTGGATCATCCGGGTCGACGGGCATACCGATGACGTGCCCCTGTCGGGAACCGGGGCGTTTGCCGACAACTGGGAACTCAGCCAGGCCCGCGCGCTGTCGGTGGTGCGCTACATGCAGGGCAGCCTGGGATTTCCGCCCGACCGGCTGGCGGCGACGGGGTTCGGCGAATGGCGGCCCGTGGCCCTGGGGGACAGCGACTATGCCCGCGCGCTGAACCGGCGGATCGAGCTGAAGCTGACCGAACGCTGATCAGCCCGGCCAGGGCAGCAGGTACAAAGGATGGCTGATCCAGCGGATCGCGTCGTAGTTCATGAACTGCCCCACCGCGATCAGCACCATCAGCCCGCCCCAGAAAACCCCCGACAGGACCAGCCACAGATACGACAGCCGGGCAGGGGTGCGGTCGCCTCGGCAGATGCGGGCCGCACGGTGGCGCAGGAACCACAGCGCGGCAAAGCCATAGGCGGCGGCGGACAGATGGAACAGGTCGGCGATCCCGGCCTGTTCCGGCGCGGGCAGGGTGGCAAAGCCGGGCACCATTTCCTCGATGAACACCGGCAGGGCAGCAAGGCCAAACAGCGGCATCGCCGCCATGACCGACATGAGCGCCAGCAGGACCCCCCGCCACCCGGCCCCCCGCGCCAGGTGCAGGATGCGGCGCAGGTCCAGGAAGGCGGCCAGCCGACCCTGTGATGCCGAGCGCACCATGGCATAGGGCAGCAAGGTCAGCAGCGGCAGCGCCAGCACCGTGCCTGCCAGGAACACCGCAGGCCCGACCCCGGCCTGCTCGTACCCCTTGTTGAACGAATTTTCCCACCCGGCCCACCAGGCCCCGAGCCACAGCAGCGTGAAGGGCAGGGTCCAGATCGCCAGCCCCGCCAGCGTCCGCACCCCTGCGCTGATGTTGGCCCCGAGGCCCCCCAGCAGCCGCACGACAGCCCCGCTGCCGCGCGGCCCCATCACCCAGCCGGGCCGGGCCCCGCCATGGTGGACTGCCGCCATCCACCGCGTGATCCACCCCAGGGCGAGAACTGACGTGACCGGCGTTGCGCACAAGAGCCCGCCGATGGCCAGGTCGAGCAGCCCGCGCAGCGCCCGCCCCAGACGCGACGGGGCCAGCGAGACGGTCGCCGTCATGCCAGCACCGCCAGGGCGTCGCCTTCGGAGCGGCCCGCGCGGAACCCCATCAGGGCGGCAATCGTCGGCGCGATGGCGGACTGGTCGGCAGGCCGGTCCAGCACCCGGCCTTTCGCCACGCCGGGGCCTGCGAGCACCGCCCAGACCTCACGCGCGCTTGCGGTGTTGAAATGGTGCTGGAACGGGACGCCCATCAGGGGGTTGGCATCGCGTCCGCAATCGGGTGTCACCACGACCACGGTGTTTTCGCGGTAGAACGGCAAGCTGTCCATTGCCCCCACGATCTGGCGCAGCCCGTCGTCGATGATCTGGATCGCGCGCGTGTAATGGCTCGGGTTGCCCCAGTGGACATAGTCGGTGTCCTGATAGTTCACCATCATCAGCCGCGGCTGCAGTGTGGCCATCGCTTCCAGCGCCAGGGCGGTCAGCAGCCGGTCGCCGCGCGCATTGCGGAACCCGTCATCCCCGTGCCGCGCGCGCCAGCGTTCCCAGAATGCCGTGACCTCGGGCGACTGGTCCGCCTGCATGGCGCGGGGATCGGCGGTCTTCAGGCGGTCAAGCTCGGCGGCGGCGGCCAGCAGGCGATCCTCGGGCAGGTGCCCCTCGCGCAGGATCTCGGCGAACTTGTACAGCTTGAAGCGATACAGGCTCAGCATCTCGGCCCGGACGGTGATGCCGTAGTGGTCGTGGACGCCGTAGGTGAAGAACTCTTCCTGCGGGCGGTCCTCGCCGTTGACCAGCAGCGCCTGGTGGCTGGGGATGCGATAGGTGTCGCGCAGATATTCGAACAGCGTCGGCTCCACCGGTTCCAGCCGGTCCGACAGCACCGCAGACCCCGCATCGCGATAGGCCAGATAGCGCCCGGTCAGCAGGTTCAGCGTCCCTTCGGCGTGGCTGGTCTCGACCCCGTCCAGTTGCGCGATGGTCATGTCGGGCACATAGGCCCCGCGCGGGATCAGGTCGTGCGCCAGGAACGGGGCATAGGTCGTGGCCGCCTGAACCGTCTCGGCCCGCCGCACCCCGCCGCCGAAGCGCACGAGGATGACGTTCGGCCCGGGGTAGTCGGCGCGCGCCGCGCGGGGCAGGGCCGTGGCCAGGGCCGCGGCGGCCAGTCCTGCGTGGAAACTGCGACGGTCGATGGCATCCATGTGCGCGGCCCTTGCGTGATCGCGCGAATGTTACCATGCGGCGCGGCGCGACCGGATCACGAATTGCGGCGTCTCAGGCAGGGCTGCGGTGCACCTCGACCGTGATGTGGCTGATGCCGGGCAAGGCCGACAGCCGGTCGCGATAGACGGCGCAGGGCTGGGGCGCGCCGCTGACCACCGACAGGATCGCGCCGTGGTGGCCGGGGCCAAGCTGCCAGACGTGCAGGTCGCTGATCCGGTCGCCGCCGGTTTCGATGACGGCGCGGATGGTGCGGATCAGGCCCGGATCGGGCGCGGCATCCACCAGCACCCGCCCCTCGTCGCGCATCAGGGCCAGGGACCAGCGCGCGATGACCAGCCCGCCGACCAACCCGATCACCGGATCGAGCCAGGGTGCCCCCCAAAGACGGCCCAGCACCAGCGCACCGATGGCCAGCACCGAGGTCAGCGCATCGGCCATCACGTGCAGGTAGGCCCCGCGCAGGTTGTTGTCGGTGGCAGGGTGGTCGTGGCGGGGGTGGTCATGGTCATGCGGGTGGTCATAATCGTGGTGCGCATGGCCGTGTCCGTGGTGCCCGTGCGCATGCCCGTGTGCATGCCCGTGGTGCGGGCCGTCGTGCAGCACCAGGGCGCAGACCAGGTTCATCACCAGCCCCAGGACCGCCACCAGGATTGCCGCGTCATAGTCGATGGCGACCGGCGCAGCCAGGCGCTGCACCGATTCCCAGGCGATCAGCAGCGCGATCACCGCCAGCACCACCGCACTGGCAAAGGCCGCAAGGTCCCCCAGTTTGCCCGTGCCAAACCTGAACCGGGGATCGTCGGCCTGCGTCCGGGCAAAGCGATAGGCCAGGGCGGCGATCATCAGGGCCGAGGCATGGGTGAACATGTGCCAGCCGTCGGCCATCAGGGCGAGCGAGCCGAACACCGTGCCTGCAACGATTTCGGCCACCATCATCGCCGTGGTGATGGCGACGACGATTCAGGTGCGACGCTCGTTCCGCGCGTGGGCCTCGCCCAGGTAGAGATGCCGGTGCGATCCGGGCAGGGCGGTGTCGGTCATTTCAGGTACCTTCCCACAATGTCGATCAGTTCCGCCGCACGCTGTGCGCGGTCGGGGTCGGGGTCGGTCGCGGGGTCGCTGACATGGTTGCGGATGTGGTCGGCGATCAGTTCGCCCACCAGCCCGTTGAACGCGCCCCGGACCGAGGCCGCGAGGTTCAGGATGTCGCCGCAGGGGGCGCGCGCCTCGAGCGCGCGTTCGATGGCCTCGACCTGGCCCTTCAGGCGGCGGATGCGGGCCATCAGGGCGGGGTGGTTGGTCTGGGTCATAGGATAGGGGGGTATCCTATAACCTTGCCGCCTTCAAGGGATGTCGATCTGGCTTTCCTGCCGGTCGACCTCGCCCCCCGCCCGCAGCAGCACCGCCTCGGCCCGGTACCGCCCGGCCGGCCAGCGCGGACGCTCTGCGATCTTGCGCCCGATGGCCCGAAAGGCGCGGGCCTGGGTGCGGTCGAGCGTTTCGGTCTGGTCGGCAAAGGGGCCGTCCGGCCCGGTGATCGACAGGCGCAATTCGTCCCCTGCGCGATGCCCGAACAGATGCACCCACAGCACGATGGCCGGGGAACGGTCGGTCAGGGGCGATGGCGCAAGGCCCTGCTTGATCGCGTCGAAGGCGGGGACCTGGTCGGCAAAACCGATGCCAAGGATGCCGCCGGGCTGGTACGCGACCGCTTCGGACCACAGCGTCTGCGCCGCGCCGTCCGCCGCGCAGGCACCGGACGGCAGGGCAGGGGCAAAGGGGTCGACGATGGCACCATCCCTGCGCACCATGAAATGCACATGCGGGAATGCGGCATTGCCGGACTGCCCGACCTGGCCGATCCCCTGGCCCGCCGCCACCTGTTCGCCGGGACGCACGGTGATCCGGCCCTGGCGCAAGTGGCAATACATCGTCTCCCACCCGCCGCCGTGGTCGATCACCACGCCGTTTCCGCAGTCCTGCCCGGCCGGAAACTGCGGTTCGGCCCCGGCGGTGGTGACGTCGGCGACACCGTCGCGCACGCGCAGGACCCGACCTGCGGCCGCAGCCAGAACCGGAACCCCCGCCATCATGTCCTGCGCGGTCGGGACCGCAATGTCGGTGCCGTCGTGGCCGTCATAGGACAGCGGCCCGCAGGTGAAATCGCGCGCGCCGGGGCCGTCGTCGCGATCGGGATACTGCTGGATGAAGCAATCGGTTCCCAGGGTGCAACCCACCGGAAACCGCAAGTCAAAGGCCCCCGCTTGCACGGGGGCCCATGTCAGCACGGCAAGAAGGAACCCTTTCACCCCGCCGTCAGAAGCGGCGGCTTGGCCTTGGTCAGCGCCGGTTTCTTGGGCTCCTCGATGTCCAGCGCGATGCCGTCGTCCTTCAGGACCACACGCACGACGCCTCCTTTCTGCAGCTTGCCGAACAGCAGTTCCTCGGCCAGCGGCTTCTTGATGTGTTCCTGGATCACGCGGCCCAGGGGACGCGCGCCCATCTTGTCGTCATAGCCCTTTTCGCCCAGCCAGAGAGCCGCCTCGGGGGTCAGCTCGATATGCACGCCCCGGTCCAGAAGCTGCGCCTCCAGCTGCAGCACGAACTTCTCGACCACCTGCATGATGATCTCCTTGCCAAGCGCGGCAAAGGAAATCACGGCATCCAGACGGTTGCGGAATTCGGGCGTGAACAGGCGTTCAATGGCTGCCGTATCTTCGCCCGTCCGCCGTTCGCGGCCGAAACCGATGGCCGACTGCGACTGTTCGCGGGCACCTGCATTCGACGTCATGATCAGGATCACGTTGCGGAAATCGATCTGACGACCGTTGTGGTCGGTCAGCTTGCCGTGGTCCATCACCTGCAGCAGGATGTTGTAGACGTCCGGGTGCGCCTTTTCCATCTCGTCCAGCAGCAGCACGCAATGCGGGTGCTGGTCGACGCCGTCGGTCAGCATGCCGCCCTGGTCGAAGCCCACATAGCCGGGGGGCGCGCCGATCAGCCGCGAAACCGCATGCTTCTCCATGTATTCCGACATGTCGAAGCGGATCAGTTCCACACCCAGCGACAGCGCCAGCTGCTTGGCCACCTCGGTCTTGCCCACCCCGGTCGGCCCAGCGAACAGGTAGTTGCCGATGGGTTTTTCGGGCTCGCGAAGCCCTGCGCGCGCCAGCTTGATGGCGCTGCACAGCGATTCCACCGCCTTGTCCTGCCCGAACACCACCCGTTTCAGCGTCTTTTCCAGGTCACGCAGCGTTTCGGCGTCGTCCTTGCTGACGGTCTTGGGCGGGATGCGCGCGATCTTGGCGACGACCGCCTCGATCTCTTTCGTGCCGATGGTCTTCCGCCGCTTGGATTCGGTCACCAGATGCTGCGCCGCGCCCGCCTCGTCGATCACGTCGATGGCCTTGTCGGGCAGCTTGCGGTCGTGGATGTAGCGTGCGGCCAGTTCGACCGCCGACTTGATCGCATCGGCGGTATAGCGCAGGTCGTGGTGTTCCTCGAAGTAGGGCTTCAGGCCCATCAGGATCTTGATCGAATCCTCGACCGAGGGTTCGTTCACGTCGATCTTCTGGAAACGCCGCGACAGGGCGCGGTCCTTTTCGAAGTGCTGGCGGAACTCCTTGTAGGTGGTCGAGCCCATGCAGCGCAGCTTGCCGCCCTGAAGCGCGGGCTTCAGCAGGTTCGACGCGTCCATTGCGCCGCCCGACGTGGCCCCGGCCCCGATCACGGTGTGGATCTCGTCGATGAACAGGATCGCGTCGGGGTGATCCTCCATCTCCTTGACCACGGCCTTGAGCCGCTCCTCGAAGTCGCCGCGATAGCGGGTGCCCGCCAGCAGCGCCCCCATGTCGAGCGAAAAGATCGTGGCACCGGCAAGGATCTCGGGCGTCTCGCCCTTGACGATCTTCCACGCCAGACCTTCGGCAATCGCGGTCTTGCCCACGCCGGGATCGCCCACCAGAAGCGGGTTGTTCTTGCGGCGGCGGCACAGCACCTGGATGCAGCGCTCGACCTCGGCATCGCGGCCGATCAGGGGGTCCACGTCGCCCTTGCGCGCCTTGAGGTTCAGGTCGACACAGTACTTGGACAGCGCCGATTCCTTGGCCTCGCCCGCCTCGGCCTTGGGCGTTTCGGCCGGCTCGTCGGCCCCGGTCACGGGCCGGGTTTCGCCGAACGAGGGGTCCTTGGCCACGCCGTGTGCGATGAAGTTCACCGCGTCATAGCGCGTCATGTCCTGTTCCTGCAGGAAATAGGCCGCGTTCGATTCGCGTTCGGCAAAGATCGCGACCAGCACGTTCGCGCCGGTCACCTCGGTGCGGCCCGACGACTGCACATGGATCGCCGCACGCTGGATCACGCGCTGGAAGGCGGCGGTCGGCACCGCCTCGGACCCCTCGACATCCGTCACCAGGGTCAACAGGTCGTCGTCGATGAAATCGACCAGCGTCTTGCGCAGGTCGGTCAGGTTGACCGAGCACGCCTTCATCACCCGGACGGCATCGGGTTCGTCGATCAGCGCCAGAAGCAGATGCTCCAGCGTTGCAAGTTCGTGGCGGCGTGCATTGGCCAGGGCCAGCGCGCCATGGATGGCCTGCTCGAGCGTGGTTGAGAACGATGGCACTTGGTGGTGCTCCTATCCTGCTGATCCTCGGGGCGCGCGCCCTGGCCCAGAACGGATCATGGTCTCGTAGAAATTAAACTTCGGTGTTCTTCCCCCGGCTTCAAGTGTTTTTTAGGGCGGATCACGTTTTCCGGGGGGTTCGCCGCGATTTTCGCGGACGGGTGTTGCGGGCGGGTTCAGAATTTGTCCTTTGCCGCACGGATCGCGGCAAAAACTTCGGCATCGGGGGCATCGGGAAGGCCCAGGCGGGCCTTCAACGCGGGTTCGGCGGCGCGCAGAAACGGGTTCGTCGCAAGCTCTTCCGACAGCCGTGACGGCATCGGCAACCGGCCCTCGCGCCGCATCTGGGACAGCCGGTCGATGCGTGACATAAGCGCGGAATTTTCCGGTTCAAGCGTTGCCGCAAACGCCAGGTTGCCCGTCAGATAGTCATGCCCCGAACCGACCTGCGTTTCGGGCGGCAGGGCCATCAGGCGGCGCAGCGACTGCCACATCTGCGCGGGCGTCCCTTCGAACAGCCGCCCGCATCCGGCGGCCATCAGGCTGTCGCCCGTGAACACCATGGCTGATGCGGGAAAGTGAAAGGCGACGTGCCCGACGGTGTGGCCGGACACCTCGATCACATGGCCGGTCCCGGACCCCACGTCGAAGGTCTCGCCCGGCAGCAGTGCCCGGTCCAGCGCGGGCAGGCGGTGCGCATCCGCCGCTGCACCCCAGACCTGCGCCCCCGTCGCCGACCGCAACGCATCGACGCCCTGGACATGGTCGGCATGGTGGTGGGTCAGCAGGATGTGCGACAGCCGCCACCCGGTGCGGTCAAGCGCCGCCCGGATCGGCGCGGCGTCGGGCACGTCGATGCAGGCGGTGGCCCCGCTGGCGGCGTCGTGGACCAGGAAGGCGAAGTTGTCCGTCAGGCAGGGGATGGTCTCGAGCCGCATCGCCATGGTCTTGGTCCCCTGTCGTCGCTACATTGCGCGTCAGCTTCACTGGAACCGGACCGAGCCGCAATGCATCTTGATGTGCTGGACCTGCGGAATTTCTATTACCGCACGCAGTTGGGCCGCGTGGCGCAGCGGGCCATCCGTGACAAGGTGGTGGCGCTGTGGCCTACGGCGACCGGGGAAAACGTGGCAGGCTTCGGCTTTGCCGTGCCGCTCTTGCGGCCCTATCTGGCCGACGCACGCCGCGTGGTCGCCCTGATGCCCGCGCCGCAGGGGGTGATGCCCTGGCCTGCGGGGATGGAGAACGTGTCGGTCCTGTGCGAGGAAACCCAGTGGCCGCTGGCGACGGGAAGCGTCGAGAAGCTGGTGCTGATGCATGGCCTTGAAACCTCGGAGCGCCCCAGCCAGGTGCTGGACGAGGCCGCCCGCGTGCTGGCCCCCGGTGGTCGCGTGCTGTTCATCGTGCCCGCGCGTGCGGGCCTGTGGGCGCGGCGTGACGGCACGCCCTTCGGTTTTGGTCGGCCCTACACGGCGGCGCAGATGGACGCGCAGCTGCGCCGCCACGGGTTCACCCCCGAGCGCAGCCTGTCGGCGCTGTATGCCCCGCCCGCGCAGGGCCGGTTCTGGCTGCGCACCGCCGATTTCTGGGAACGGACGGGCCGCCGCCTGCCCTGGCTGCGCGGCGGCGTGCTGATGGTCGAGGCGTCGAAACAGGTCTATGCCCCCACGCGCGGCGGCCTGGGCGCGACCGTCCGCCGCCCCTTGCGCGTGCTCGAGGGGGTGGGGGGCGGTGCCATGCCCGAGCCCGCGCGAAGGCTGCGGTGATCAGGTGGCGCCTTCGCGGACGATGGTGATGCGCGGATCGTTCTGCCAGTCGCCGCTGCCCTGGAACACAGCGACGTTTACCCCGCCGACGGAAAGGATCGTAAAGTCGAAGAACGGGTCCTGATCGGGCTGGAAAATCTGCCATCGAACGTCGCCGGTGAACCCGGCGTCGACGCGGATCTCGACCCGGTCCAGCGGGTCGTCGTCCAGGCGGATACTGGTCGATGATCCCGTGGGGGCCAGCGGCTGCTCGACGTTCAGGATGACCGTATCGACGCTGTCGTCGTCAGGGCCGACAAAGATGGAGGACCCTGGGCTGCTCCACGCCGTGATCTCATCCGACCCTGCCCCCCCGCTGACGGCGTAGCCCTGCCGCACGGAGCGGTCGACGGTGATGGTATCGTCGCCGCTGCCCCCGTCGGCCCAGACCGGCGACGCGCCCGAGGATGGCACCCGGTCCGCGATCAGGATCGTGTCGTTGCCTGCCCCGCCGTGGATGACGATGTCCCCTGCCGTCAACAGTTCGGGCGGTGCCTCGTCGTCCGTGACAAGGCGCGGCGTTTCGATTTCGATCAGATCGTCGCCGTCGCCTGCGACGATCCTGCCGAACGACGACGACCGGATGGTGTCGTTCCCGTCCCCCGTCAGGATCGCGTGATAGGATCCGGCTCCCGCCTCGACCAGATCGTCGCCCTGGCCCGCATCCAGCCAGGTCGCCGCGTCCGACAGGACCACGTCGTCGTCGCCGCTGCCCCGGATGTCGGGGGCAAAGAAGAAGCCGCGATCACCGGCCCCAAGGACATTGTCCGCGCCGATGCCGACATCCTCGATCCGCATGCCCGTCACGCCCTCCAGCCGGACCGAGACGCCCCCCGCGCCCTGGCTCTGGCCGCCGGTCAGCGCAGCCGCGTCATAGCTGGCCTCGATCACGGTGTCGCCGTCCTCTTCGCGCAGCGTCAGTTCGGTGATTGGGCCGTTGGCGGAAATCACCAGGCGGTCCTCGCCCGTGTCGAAATCCGTCACCGTCATCTCGGCAAAGGGATCGCCGGCCTGAAAGAGGGCTTGTTGCGCATAGATGGCGAACAGGTCGCGGCCCGCCCCGCCGGTCGCGCGGCTGTCCTCGCGCATGTTGAAGATGTCGTTCCCGTTGCCGCCATAGGCATCGGCCCCCTGCGCCGCAAAGATCAGGTCGCGCCCCCCGTCGCCGTACAGGGTGCCCGTCCCGACCAGGTTGTCGTCGCCCGCGCCGCCATAGGCCTGCGCATTCCCGGTGGCGGTCAGTTCGTCTTCACCCTCGCCGCCAAAGCCCTGCGAATTGCCCGCCATCTCGATAAGGTCGTTGCCGCGATCTCCGGTCCCGCGCGCGTCGTCGTCAAGCAGCAGGATGTCGTTCCCGCCATAGCCGCGCACCAGGGCATTGCCGTCGCCGGACAGGTTGTCGTCGTCAGATGTACCGGAGACTGTCGGCTCGAGGGGATCGTCGCCGTCGTCATCGTCCGATCCGCCGGAGAAACCGAACCCGGCGGCCACAAGCCCGATTCCAAGCAGCAGCAGGACTTCCATGAAACGCCCCCAATCGCATTGCACCCGATTTGCAGAGTTCAATTGTTGGCGTCGCCTGGCAATCGAAAACTGGCCAATGTCGTTTCCAGAACAGAAACAAACAGGAACCGGCGACGCCCGATGTCCTCGCACGGCAGCGGCGTCAGGCTTGGCACCTGCCGGGTCCGACGCCACCTGGCGGCCACCGTCGCACCGCCCTGCGGGACCTGCCCCGGAATGCCGCAGGCCCCCGCCACACTTCCGCCGTCTTCACGGTTGCGGCACCGCAGCGCCTCTGCTAATGGCAGCCCAACTTGTGACGCACCGCGCGAAACGCGCGCCAGTCCGGTTGTGCCCGAAGCGCTTTGGGAACAGGCCGGACCGGACCAACGGGAAGGGGAAACCGTGTCGGAATCAGCCTCGATCTCTGCCGGAATCGCTGCCCGCTATGCCACCGCCGTGTTCGATCTGGCGCGCGAGGGGAAGGCCCTGGCAGTCCTGGAAACCGACACCGATGCCCTGGAATCCGCCCTTGATGTCAGCGCCGACCTGCGCGGCGTCATCGCCTCGCCCCTGCTGACGCGCGCAGAACAGGGCGCAGCCCTGGGTGCGGTTGCCGCGAAACTGGGCCTGTCGCCCACCATGGCCAACACCCTGGCCCTGATGGCACAGAAGCGCCGCCTGTTCGTGCTGCCGCAACTGATCGCGCAGCTGCGCGCCCTGATCGCCGAGGAAAAGGGCGAGGTGACCGCCGAAGTCACCTCGGCCACGCCCCTGACCCCCGCCCAGGCCGCTGCCCTGTCGGACACGATCAAGGCGCGCGTCGGAAAAGATGTGAAACTGAAAACTGCCGTCGATGAAACGCTTATCGGTGGCCTTGTCGTCAAGGTCGGCTCCACGATGATCGACACCTCGATCCGTGCCAAGCTCGCCTCCCTCCAGAATGCCATGAAAGAGGTCGGATAAATGGGTATCCAAGCCGCTGAAATCTCTGCCATCCTGAAAGAGCAGATCAAGAACTTCGGTCAGGATGCCGAGGTGGCCGAAGTGGGCCGCGTGCTGTCGGTCGGCGACGGGATCGCGCGCGTCCACGGCCTGGACAATGTCCAGGCCGGCGAGATGGTCGAGTTTCCCGGCGGCATCCGGGGCATGGCGCTGAACCTCGAGGTCGACAACGTCGGCATCGTGATCTTCGGGTCCGACCAGGACATCAAGGAAGGCGACGTCGTCAAGCGGACCAAGTCCATCGTGGACGTGCCCGCCGGTGACGGCCTTCTGGGCCGCGTGGTGGATGCGCTCGGCAACCCCATCGACGGCAAGGGAGCCATTGCGGGCTCCGAACGCCGCATCGCCGACGTCAAGGCGCCGGGCATCATCCCGCGCAAGTCGGTGCACGAACCCATGGCGACGGGGCTGAAGGCCATCGACGCGATGATCCCCGTGGGCCGTGGCCAGCGCGAGCTGATCATCGGTGACCGCCAGACCGGCAAGACCGCCGTGGCGCTGGACACCATCCTAAACCAGCGCGCCTACAACAAGGCCGCCGGCACCGACGAATCAAAGAAGCTCTACTGCATCTATGTCGCCATCGGGCAGAAACGCTCGACCGTGGCGCAGCTGGTGAAGAAGCTGGAAGAGACGGGTGCCATCGAATACACCATCGTGGTCGCCGCCACCGCGTCCGATCCCGCGCCGATGCAGTTCCTCGCCCCCTATTCGGCCACCGCCATGGCCGAGTTCTTCCGCGACAACGGTCGCCATGCCCTGATCATCTATGATGACCTGTCCAAACAGGCCGTGGCCTATCGCCAGATGTCGCTCTTGCTGCGCCGCCCGCCGGGGCGCGAGGCCTATCCCGGCGACGTGTTCTATCTGCACTCGCGCCTGCTGGAGCGGTCGGCCAAGCTGAACGAGGATTTCGGCGCGGGGTCGCTGACCGCCCTGCCGATCATCGAGACGCAGGCGGGCGACGTGTCGGCCTATATCCCGACGAACGTGATCTCGATCACCGACGGGCAGATCTTCCTGGAAACCGAACTGTTCTACCAGGGTGTCCGCCCTGCCGTGAACACCGGCCTGTCGGTGTCGCGGGTGGGCTCGTCGGCGCAAACGTCAGCGATGAAATCGGTGGCCGGCAAGGTAAAGCTGGAACTGGCGCAGTACCGCGAAATGGCGGCCTTCGCGCAATTCGGGTCCGACCTTGACGCCTCGACCCAGCAGTTGCTGAACCGTGGCGCGCGCCTGACCGAACTGATGAAGCAGCCGCAGTATTCGCCCCTGACCAACGCCGAGATCGTCTGCGTGATCTTCGCGGGGACCAACGGCTACCTCGACAAGGTGCCGGTCAAGGACGTGGGCCGGTTCGAGCAGGGCCTGCTGAAACACCTGCGCGGCAACGCGGCGGACCTTCTGGAAGACATCACCAAGAACGACCGCAAGGTCGCGGGCGATCTGGAGAAGAAAATCCGCGCGGCCCTCGACGCTTTCGCTAAAGACTTCGCCTGAGCATCCTGAAGGAGACGGCCTGTGCCCAGCCTCAAGGACCTCAAGAACCGGATCGGCAGCGTCAAGAACACGCGCAAGATCACCAAGGCCATGCAGATGGTGGCCGCCGCCAAACTGCGCCGCGCGCAGGAATCGGCCGAAGCTGCCCGTCCCTATGCCGAACGCATGGGGTCGGTGATCGCGGCGCTGTCGTCGTCGGTGGCGGGGTCGGCGTCGGCCCCGCGCCTGCTGGCGGGCACGGGTGCCGACAACGTGCATCTGCTGGTGGTGATGACCGCCGAACGCGGCCTCTGCGGCGGCTTCAACTCGTCCATCGCGCGCCTGGCGCGGGTCCATGCCAATGCCCTGCTGGCGCAGGGCAAGACGGTCAGGATCCTGACGGTCGGCAAGAAGGGCCGCGAACAGCTCAAGCGCGATCTCGCCCACCTGTTCGTCGGCCACATCGATCTGTCCGACGTCAAGCGCATCGGCTACGCCGAGGCGCTCAAGGTCGGCCATGAAATCCTGTCCCGCTTCACGGCGGGCGATTTCGACGTGGCGACCCTGTTCTTCAGCCGCTTCCAGTCGGTCATCAGCCAGACGCCGACCGCGCTGCAGGTGATCCCCGCGAAGTTCGAGACCACGGGCGTCACCCCGCTCTACGACTACGAACCGGGCGAAGAGGCGATCCTGGCCGACCTTCTGCCGCGTGGCGTGGCGACGCAGGTGTTCACCGCGCTTCTGGAAAACGGCGCGTCCGAACAAGGTGCACGGATGAGCGCCATGGACAACGCGACCCGCAACGCGGGCGACATGATCAACCGCCTGACCATCGTCTACAACCGTTCGCGTCAGGCCGCGATCACCAAGGAACTGATCGAAATCATTTCGGGCGCCGAGGCGCTCTGACCCGAACGGAGAGAACACGATGGCAACTTCGACTGGCAAGGTCACGCAGGTGATTGGCGCCGTGGTGGACGTGCAGTTCGACGGCGCGCTGCCCGCGATCCTGAACGCGCTGGAAACCTTGAACAACGGCAAGCGCCTGATCCTCGAGGTCGCGCAGCACCTGGGCGAGGGCACCGTGCGCACGATTGCCATGGACGCGACCGAGGGGCTGGTGCGCGGTGAACGCGTGTCCGATACGGGCACGCCCATCTCGGTGCCTGTCGGCGACGGCACGCTTGGCCGGATCATCAACGTCATCGGCGACCCGATCGACGAAAAGGGCCCGGTCACCCACACCGAAAAGCGCGCGATCCACCGCCCGGCCCCGTCGTTTGCGGAACAGGCCACCTCGTCCTCGATCCTTGTCACCGGCATCAAGGTGATCGACCTTCTCGCCCCCTATTCCAAGGGCGGCAAGATCGGGTTGTTCGGCGGTGCGGGCGTGGGCAAGACCGTTCTGATCCAGGAACTGATCAACAACATCGCCAAGGTGCACTCGGGCTATTCGGTGTTCGCAGGCGTGGGCGAGCGGACGCGCGAGGGGAACGACCTCTACCACGAATTCATCGAATCCAACGTCATCAACATCAATGACCTGACCAAGTCCAAGGTGGCCCTCGTTTATGGCCAGATGAACGAACCGCCGGGGGCGCGGGCCCGCGTGGCCCTGACCGGCCTGACCCTGGCCGAACAGTTCCGCGATCAGTCGGGCACGGATGTGCTGTTCTTCGTCGACAACATCTTCCGCTTCACCCAGGCGGGTTCCGAAGTGTCCGCACTTCTCGGCCGCATCCCGTCCGCCGTGGGCTATCAGCCGACGCTGGCCACCGACATGGGTGCGCTTCAGGAGCGCATCACCTCGACCAAGGCGGGGTCCATCACAAGCGTTCAGGCGATCTACGTGCCCGCCGACGACCTGACCGACCCCGCGCCCGCCACCTCCTTCGCCCACCTCGATGCCACGACCACCCTGTCGCGCGCGATCTCGGAACTGGGCATCTATCCGGCGGTGGACCCGCTCGACAGCACCTCGCGCCTGATGGACCCGCAGGTCCTGGGCGAGGAACATTACAACGTGGCCCGTTCGGTGCAGGGCATCCTGCAGCGCTACAAAAGCTTGCAGGACATCATCGCCATCCTCGGCATGGACGAGCTGAGCGAGGACGACAAGCTGACCGTGTCGCGCGCCCGCAAGATCCAGCGCTTCCTGTCGCAACCCTTTGACGTGGCGCAGGTGTTCACCGGTTCGCCCGGCGTGCAGGTGCCGCTGGAAAAGACCATCGCGTCGTTCAAGGCGGTGGTTGCGGGTGAGTATGACCACCTGCCCGAAGCCGCCTTCTACATGGTCGGCGACATCGAGGACGTGAAGGCCAAGGCCGCGAAACTCGCCGCAGCAGCGGCCTGAGGAGGCACAGATGCCGGTCCAATTCGATCTGGTCGCCCCCGAGCGCCGCCTTGCCTCGCTCAAGGCCACCGAGGTGCAGATCCCGGGTGCCGACGGCGACCTGACGGCGATGGAGGGGCACACCCCCACCATCACCACCCTGCGCCCCGGCATCCTGCGTGCCGTGGCACCCGAGGGGACGACGGCCTATGTCGTGACCGGCGGCTTTGCCGAAATCACCGCAGGTTCGGTTTCTGTCCTGGCCGAACGCGCCGTGCCGGTGGCCGAGGCGTCGGCGACGATGGTGGACGGTCTGGTGACCGAGGCGCGCGAGGCCGCCGCCAAGGCTGCCCCGGAATTCCGCGATACCGCCGAAAAGCTGGTCGCCGACATGCTGGCGCTCAAGGCGGCGGTCGGTCAGTAACGGCCCTTCCCCGAAGACCTGGTCGCCCCGGAGCAGTCCGGGGTCCAGTGCTGCGGTGCCCGACGTTGCCGCACCGATAGCCGGGGCCCGGCCTGCGCCGGGGCGACCGGTTCAGGATGGCTGCCGCAGCCTTTCCCTTTCCCGACTTTCTTGCCGCGATTTTCCTTGGTTCCGCCGCTTTTCCTTGCAACGTTGCGACAACGTGACTTCGGAACCCCAGATGAAGCGCCTCACCGGACCCATCGGCATCGCCCAGGGCTCGCGCCTGCTGTTCTCCGACTTTGCCGACGGCGGCCCGATGTGGACCGCCCAGGGCCACCGCGAAAGCCGCACGCCCATCACCTTCCCGGATGCGTTCCGCAGCCCCCCGGCCGTGATCGTCGGCATCTCGCTGATGGACCTCGACCACACCACCAACACCCGGACCGAAATCCTGGCCGATCAGGTGACGACGGCCGGCTTTGACATCGTCTTCCGCACCTGGGGCGACACCCGCGTGGCACGGGTGCGGGCCGAGTGGACGGCCATCGGCACGCTTCGCGACGACGACCAGTGGGAGGTGGACTGACCGGTCGGACCAGCGGCGGCCTGCGTCAGCCCTGCTGCAGCTGCACCGGCACGTCGAGGAACTGAAAATGGGCCGGTGTCGCCTGACGGTCGATGGCCGCAATCACCGACCGCGCCAGATAGTCGCCGGCCAGGCGGATATCCTCGCGCACGACCAGCATCTCCGACCGGAACCTGCGCAGGAAATTGACCGAATCCTTGGCACCGACGTCGAAGTCACGGCCAAGGACCAGCCCGCGCGATTCGCCCCCCGTCACGACGGCCATCGACCCCGTAGCCGAGCCGACGACGATGCCGTCTGGGCGGTCGGGTGCCGACAGGACCTCGGCGGCGGCGGCCTCGATCGCCAGCGGCGGGCTGTCGCTGCTGATGCCGTCGAGCACCAGCGCCGCGACGCCCAGGCGCGCCGCTGTCTGGACGAACCCCTTGACCATGTGCAGCGAATAGCTCTGCGTCCGGGGTGGTGCCACGAGCAGCAGGTTGCGCCGCCCCCGCGACACCAGGCTCTGCACCACGATGCAAGCGAAAGCCTCGTTGTCGAAGTCGAAATAGGGATGCTCGATCCCCATGGCGGTGCGCCCGTGCGCGGCAAAGGCAAATCCGCGCCCCTGCATGTAACGGACGCGGGCGTCGTCGGGCACCGTCTGGTGGATGATGACGCCGTCCGCCGCCCCCGTCTCGACCAGATAGCGGATCGGCGAGATCGGATCTTCCTCGGGAAAATAGGGCATCAGGATCATGTGATAGGGCGTGCCGCGCAGCGCCCCCGCGATGCCGTTGATCATCTGCGAGGTGTGGTTCATCACGTCCTCTTCGACCGACCGGACGAGCGCGATGACATTGGTCTTGCCGGTGCGCAGGCGCACGCCCGCGCGGTTCGGGCTGTAGCCGACCTGCCGCGCGAGGTCGCGCACCCGGCGCTTGGTGTCCTCGCCGATATCGGGGGCGTCCTTCAGCGCGCGGCCCACGGTGGCGACCGACAGGCCCGCCAGGGCGGCGATGGTCTTCAGCGTCGGGCGCGCCGCGTCGGCATCGTGATTCGCGTCATCCATCGCCTGCACCGGTTCCCAACGTTGTTGCCGCCCGTCCGCCGGATCGCGGGGCGCACGGTTGATAGCACTCACGGCCATTGCCGAAAAGGCCAAGCCGCAGAACCACTTGCACGCCAAGGTTGTGTCGCGCGGCGGACGGTCCCACAGGCTTCTTGGGCATATCGACAGCAACCTTTTCAAACCACAGACGACCGTCCGGTCACCTGCAAAAGCATCGCCACAAGCGAAAAGATGGGCTTGATTGAAAAAACTATAACGTTATAGGATCGAACTACAACGATATAGTCTGGGAGGACTCGCATGAAATCCGTCAAACTGGCACTGGCACTGGCACTGGGGCTGATGGCCTCGGTCGCCCTGCCTTCGGCTGCGTTCTCGACCGAACTGGAGGTCACCCACTGGTGGACCTCGGGCGGCGAGGCGGCCGCCGTGGCCGAGTTCGCCAAGGCCTTCGATGCCACCGGGAACAAGTGGATCGACGGGGCCATCGCCGGGTCGGGCGACACCGCGCGGCCGATCATGGTCAGCCGGATCACCGGCGGCGATCCGATGGCGGCGACGCAGTTCAATCACGGGCGGCAGGCGCAGGAGCTGGTCGAGGCGGGGCTGATGCGCGACCTGTCGGCGGTGGCCGAAAAAGAAGGCTGGGCCACCCTGGTCAATCCGCCCAGCCTGCTGGCGAACTGCACGCTGGACGGCAAGATCTACTGCGTGCCGGTGAACATCCACTCGTGGCAGTGGCTGTGGCTGTCGAACAAGGCCTTTGCCGACGCAGGCGTGCCGGTCCCGACCAACTGGACCGAATTCGTCGCCGCTGCCCCCGCGCTGGAGGCCAAGGGGATCACGCCACTGGCCATGGGACAGCAGGCCTGGCAGAACGCAGGTGCCTTCAACGTGCTGATGGTGGCGATTGCCGGGCGCGACCTGTTCATGAAGGTCTACGGCGACAAGGACGAGGCCGTGGCGGGCGGGCCCGACATCGCGCCGGTGTTCCAGGCCATCGACGACGCGCGCCGGATGGCCGCGAATTCCAAGGTGCAGGACTGGAACCAGGCCACCAACATGGTGATCACCGGCAAGGCCGGCGGCCAGATCATGGGTGACTGGGCGCAGGGCGAGTTCCAGATCGCGGGGCAGGTGGCGGGCACCGATTATACCTGTCTGCCCGGACTGGGGATGAACGAGATCATCTCGACCGGCGGCGATGCGTTCTATTTCCCGGTCGTGGACGATGCCGAGATCACGGCGGCACAAGAGGTGCTGGCCTCCACCATGATGGCGCAGGCGACGCAGGTGGCCTTCAACCTCAAGAAGGGGTCGCTGCCGGTGCGGGGCGACATCGACCTGTCCACCGCCAATGACTGCATGAAGCGGGGCCTCGAGATTCTGGCCGCCGGAAACGTGATCCAGGGCACGGACGAACTGATCACCCCCGACACCACCACCCAGATCAACGACTTGATGAGTTCGTTCTTCAACGATCCCTCGATCACTGTCGCCGATGCCCAGGCCCGGTTTGCCGAGATCATCGCCCAGGCCGAGTGACGCACCCGTCCGCCGCGCCCCCGGCACGGCGGATAATCTCCCCTGAAAGCCCGGAGCCGATTGCAGATGGCGCACCCCCCACCCCCATCCCCTCCCCACAAGGGGGAGGGGAGGTTCTTGGCACAACGGTTTGCCGCAGCGGGACGCAGGCATTCCGGCGAGATCGGTGTCGCGAGTGCCTCCCTCCCCCCTTGTGGGGGAGGGATGGGGAGGGGGGGCCTGGCCGCTGAATATGCCTTGCCCGAAAACCCCGCATGACCGCCAGCACGCGCCCCAACCGGCTGTTCCGCAACCTCAGCGCCAAGATCGCGTCGGTGCCGATGATCCTGACGGCGCTGGTGGTCTTTGTCGGCGGCACGGCGTGGACCGTCCTCTACTCCTTCACCGACTCGAAACTGCTGCCCCGCATGCGTTTTGTCGGCCTCGATCAGTACGAACGCCTGTGGTCCACCGACCGCTGGCTGGTGTCGATCGAGAACCTCGCGATCTACGGCAGCCTGTCGCTGATCTTCAGTTTGGTGATCGGGTTCCTTCTGGCCGTGCTCTTGGACCAGAAGATCCGCTTCGAGGACACGTTCCGCACCATCCTGCTGTACCCGTTCGCGCTGTCCTTCGTGGTGACGGGGCTGGTCTGGCAGTGGATCCTCAACCCCGATTTCGGCGTGCAGAACATCGTGCGGTCGTTCGGATTCACGAGCTTTACCTTCGATCCGCTGTACGACCCCGACATCGTGATCTACGGCGTGCTGTTCGCGGGCCTGTGGCAGGGGACCGGGTTCATCATGTGCCTGATGCTCGCGGGCCTGCGCGGCATCGACGAGGATATCTGGAAGGCCGCTCGCATCGACGGCATCCCGACCTGGAAGACCTACATCTTCATCGTCATCCCGATGATGCGGCCGGTGTTCGTGACCACGCTGGTGATCATCATGTCGGGCATCGTCAAGCTCTACGACCTGGTCGTGGCGCAGACCGGCGGCGGACCGGGCACGGCGTCCGAGGTGCCGGCAAAGTACGTCTACGACTTCATGTTCCTGGCGCAGAACCTGGGGCAGGGGTTCGCCGCGTCCACCATGATGCTGGTCTCGGTCGTCATCATCGTGATCCCCTGGGCCTATCTCGAATTCGGGGGCCGGAAACGTGGCTGACCTGTCCGATGGCCCGCGCGGGGCCCGACCGCGCCCCACCTTCTCGCGCCGCAACATCATGCTCTATGGCACGCTGTTCGTGGTGTCGGTCTACTACCTGCTGCCGCTCTACGTCATGGTCGTGACCTCGCTGAAAGGGATGCCCGAGATCCGCCTTGGCAACATCTTTTCGCCCCCCGTCGAGATCACCTTCGAGCCCTGGGTCAAGGCCTGGTCGCAGGCCTGCACGGGCCTCAACTGCGACGGGCTGTCACGCGGCTTCTGGAATTCTGTGCAGATCACGGTGCCAAGCGTGATCCTGTCCATCGCCGTCGCTGCCGTGAACGGCTATGCGCTGTCGCTGTGGAAGTTCCGCGGCGCGGACACGTTCTTTGCCATCCTGATCGTGGGCGCGTTCATCCCCTATCAGGTGATGATCTATCCCATCGTCATCATCCTGCGCGAGATCGGCATCTACGGCACGCTCTGGGGGCTGATTCTGGTGCACACGATCTTCGGCATGCCGATCCTGACGCTGCTGTTCCGCAACTACTTCGCCTCGGTCCCCGAGGAGTTGTTCAAGGCCGCAAGGGTCGACGGCGCGGGGTTCTGGGGCATCTTCCTGCGCATCATGGTGCCGATGAGCCTGCCGATCTTCGTCGTGGCCCTGATCCTGCAAGTCACGGGCATCTGGAACGACTTCCTGTTCGGCGTGATCTACACCCGGCCCGACACCTATCCGATGACGGTGCAGCTGAACAACATCGTCAACTCGGTGCAGGGGGTCAAGGAATACAACGTCAACATGGCCGCGACGCTGCTGACCGGCCTTGTGCCGCTGGTCATCTACTTCGTCTCGGGCAAACTTTTCGTGCGCGGCATCGCTGCCGGCGCGGTCAAGGGGTAGCCCATGCATTCCATCTCCGTCCGCGACCTGACCCTGTCCTTCGGTTCTCATGCGGTGCTCAAGACGATGAACCTCGACGTGGCCGAGGGCGAGTTCGTGGTGCTGCTCGGGCCGTCCGGCTGCGGCAAGTCCACGCTTCTGAACTGCATCGCGGGCCTGCTGGACATCACCGACGGCCAGATATGGATCAAGGGCAAGAATGTCACCTGGGCCGAACCCAGCGAGCGCGGCATCGGCATGGTGTTCCAGAGCTATGCGCTTTACCCGCAGATGACGGTGCGGGGGAACCTGTCGTTCGGGCTGAAGAACGCCCGGATGCCCCGCGCGCAGATCGACGAACGGGTCGCCCGCGCCGCGAAAATCCTGCAGATCGAACCGCTGCTGGACCGCAAGCCGGGTGCCCTGTCGGGCGGCCAGCGGCAGCGCGTGGCCATCGGGCGGGCCCTGGTGCGCGACGTGGACGTGTTCCTGTTCGACGAACCCCTGTCGAACCTGGACGCCAAGCTGCGCAGCGAGTTGCGCGTGGAAATCAAGCGCCTGCATGCCCGGCTGAACAATACCATGGTCTATGTGACCCACGACCAGATCGAGGCGCTGACGCTGGCCGACCGCATCGCGGTGATGAAGGGCGGGGTGATCCAGCAGCTTGACGCGCCGCAGGTCATCTACAACCGCCCCGCCAACCTGTTCGTGGCGGGGTTCATCGGGTCGCCCGCCATGAACTTCCTACCAGGGGCGACGACCGACAGCGGCCGCACCTTCCGGCTGGGCGAGTACCGGATCGACCTTGCAGGCTATGACGGCGGTGCAGTGCTGGATCGCCCCAAGGCCATCCTCGGCCTGCGCCCCGAACACATCACCCTTGGGGCCGAACCGCGCCCCGGCACCTCGCTGCCCGCCGTCGTGGAGATCGACGAGCCGATGGGGGCCGACAGCCTGGTCTGGCTGACCGCCGCCGGGCACCAGGTGTCGGTGCGCGTGCCGGTCGAGCGGCGGCTGGAGCCGGGCACAGAGGTGCACCTGCAGCTTGATCTGACCAAGGCATCCCTCTTCGACGCAACCACCGAACAGCGGGTCTGACCCGCGCCCCTTCACCCATCCCCGAGGTTCCGATGCTGTCCTACCAACTCTACTCTTCCCGCAACTTCCCGCCGCTGGCCGACACGCTGCGCATGCTGGCCTCGCTCGGCTACGAAGGGGTCGAAGGCTATGGCGCGCTTTATGCCGATGACGCCCTGGTGGCCGACCTGACCGCGCATCTGGGGGCCAGCGGGCTGGTGATGCCGACTGCGCATTTCAACCTCGGCCAGCTTGAATCCGAACCGGCCAAGGTGCTGGTCATCGCAGGCGCGCTGGGGGTCCGGCGCATCTACTGCCCCTACCTGATGCCCGACGACCGCCCCGCCGATGCCGCCGGCTGGCACGCCTTCGGCGCAAGGTTGCAGGCGGCAGGCCAGCCGTTCCGCGATGCCGGCCTCGGCTTCGGCTGGCACAACCATGATTTCGAACTGCGCGCCCAGCCCGACGGCCAGGTACCGCAGGACCTGATCTTCCAGGGCGGCCCCGATCTGGAATGGGAGATTGACGTGGCCTGGGTCATCCGGGGCGGGGCCGATCCGCTGGCCTGGATCGCCCGGTACGCCGATCGCATCACCGCCGCCCACGTCAAGGACATCGCCCCCACGGGCGAGAACACGGCCGAGGATGGCTGGTCCGACGTCGGCCATGGCACCGTCGACTGGCCTGCCATCATGGCCGCGCTGCGCCAGACACCCTGCGCCAACTTCATCATGGAACACGACAATCCGGCTGACCACGTCCGCTTTGCGACGCGCTCGCTGGCGGCGGCAAGGGCGCTTTGATCATGGACACCTTCGGCATCGGCATCATCGGATGCGGCAACATCTCGGCGGCCTATCTGGGGCTTGCGCCGCTGTTCAAGGGCCTGGAAGTCCGCGCCGTGGCGGATGCGAACATGGCCGCCGCCACGGCCCGCGCCGCCGAGTTCGACGTCAAGGCGCAATCGGTCGAGGACCTGCTGGCCAACCCCGCCATCGACGTGGTCATCAACCTGACCATCCCCGACGCCCATTTCGCCGTGTCGCAGGCGATCCTGCAGTCGGGCAAGCACGTCTACTCGGAAAAGCCGCTGACGCTCAGCCTGGCCGACGGCCTTGCCCTGCGCGATCTGGCGACGGCCCGGAACCTGCGCGTCGGCTGCGCGCCCGACACGTTCCTCGGCGGCGCGCACCAGCACGCCCGCGCCCTGGTCGACGATGGGCGGATCGGCACGATCACTGCCGGGGGCGCGGCGGTGATGAACCACGGGATGGAGCATTGGCACCCCAATCCCGACTTCTTCTTTTTGCCCGGCGGCGGGCCGATGCTGGACCTTGGCCCCTATTACATCGCCAACCTGATCAACCTGCTTGGCCCCGTGGCCCGCGTGGCCGCGCTGACTTCGTCGGCCAGCGACACGCGCACCATCCTGTCGGAACCGCGCAAGGGTCAGACCATCCCGGTCAGGACCCCGACCAACATCCACGCCCTGCTGGCCTTTGCCAACGGGGCCACGGTGAACCTGTCCACCAGCTGGGACGTGTGGTCGCACCGGCGCGGGCATATGGAGCTTTACGGCACCGAAGGGTCGCTCTACGTGCCCGACCCCAACTTCTTCGGCGGCAGCGTGGAACTGGCAGGACCGGACGGCGCGATTGCCCCGGTCACCCCCTGGGACCATCCCTTTGGCCGCGCCAACCAGACCAGCAACCAGGGCCAGCCGCAGGCGAACTATCGCGCTGCCGGTCTGGCCGACATGGTGGCGGCCCTGGCCGACGGGCGCGACCAGCGCTGTTCGCTGGACCGCGTGCTGCACGGGGTCGAGGTGATGACAGCGGTGCTGCAATCGGGCGAGACGGGGCAGTTCGTGACGCTGCAGACCACCTGCACCCGCCCCGCCGCGCTGCCCCCGGCCGAGGCGCAGGCGCTGCTGGTCTGAACGTCCGGTCAGGGGAACAGGATCGCCCAGAGGAACCGCAGGCAGACGGCCAGCAGGAACAGCCCGAAGGCCCGCTCCAGGTGCTGGCGCGACAGCTTGTGCGCCAGGGCCACGCCGAACCGCGTGGTCAGGACCGACGTGGGGATCGTCAGCGCGAACGTGGCCAGCGACACGAACCCCAGGGCATCGGGCGGCAGGCCGGGCCGCCCGTGGCCCGCGATCATGTAGCCGATGGTTCCCGGTATGGCGATCAGCACGCCCACCCCCGCCGAGGTCGATACCGCGCGGTGGATCGGAAAGTTGTGCAGCGTGAGGATCAGGGTCGACACGGCCCCCCCGCCGATGCCCATCAGGGCCGAGACCAGCCCGACCCCCGCACCGTACAGCCGCAGCACGCCGCGCGCGGGCAGACTGTCGCGCACCCGCCAGCCCGCCCCCCCGGCCAGCAGCTTGGCCGCATTCACGGCGGCGACGATGACAAAGGCCATCTGGAACACCTGCGGGGGTGCTGTGCGGGCGATGGCCGCGCCGACGATCACGCCCGCCAGCACCGGCAGGGCCCAGGCGCGCAACAGGTCCATGTCCACCGTGCCGCGACCGTAGTGCCCGCGCGCCGACTGGATCGAGGTCGGGATGATGACGGCAAGCGAGGTGCCGACCGCCATCGGCATCGCCAGATCAGGGGCATGGCCAAGGCTCTCGAACACCTCGAAGAACACCGGCACCGAGATGGCCCCGCCGCCGATGCCGAACAGCCCGGCCAGAAAGCCGATCAGCGCCCCGGCCAGGGCAAGGGCGGCCACCAGCGTCAACAACGTCGCAGGATCGGTCAGGTCCATCAGCCCTGCGCCGCCAGGCGGGCCAGACTGGCCCCGTCGAAGCCGCCAAGCCCTGCGTCCAGCGCGGCGCGGTAGCGCGGTTCGGCGGCGACGGCCAGGGGCAGGGCCGCCCCCTCGGCAACCGCCAGCGTCAATGCCAGCCGCAGGTCCTTCAACAGCCCTTCGATGTCGAAGGTGCCGGGCTGGTCGGTGCCCGCCAGCGTGTCCACCACCACCTGCGCGCGGTTCTTCAGCACGGTCGGCCCGGCGGAACTGTCGGCGATCAGGCTGATGGCCAGGTCATGCGGGACGCCCGCCCCGCGCAAGAGGGCCAGGCTTTCCCCCAGCGTCTGCCAATACAGCGCAAGCGGCAGGTTCACTGCCAGCTTCATCCGTGCGGCAGCGCCCGGTGTTCCCAGATGTTCGACCCGGCGGCAAAGCTGGTCCAGCACGTGTCTCGCACGGCCAACGGCGGCACGCGTCCCCCCGGCCAGACCCAGAAGCTGCCCCTTGAGCGCGGGCGCAACGGTCCCGCCGACGGGGCAATGCACGAAGTCGGCCCCCGCTTCGGCGGCCATCTCGCCAATCGCCTCGGCCCCGGCGGGAAGCAGCGTGGACATCTCGACGACCAGCCGCCCGGTCAGTCCCGCGCGGGATAGGTCCCCCAGAACGGCCCGAGAGGCTGCGGCATCGGTCAGCGACAGCAGCACTGCGTCACAAGCGGCGATCACGGAAAGGTCCACGGCCTGCGCCCCCGCCGCCACGGCTGCCGCCATCCGCTCAGGGCTGCGGTTCCACACCTGCACGCTGTGCCCGGTCTCGATCAGGCGGCGGGCAAAGGCTGTGCCCATCCGCCCGGTGCCGGCGATGCCGATGGTCTGCGTCATGTGCGATTTCCTCCGTCCGCCGGTCCGGTCACGCCGCCTTGGCCCCGATGCGCACCTGCATCGGCTGCAACCCGTCCACATGGCAATCCAGCACATCGCCCGTGACCACCGCGCCCACACCGGCCGGCGTGCCGGTCATGATGATGTCGCCCGCCATCAGCCGGTGCTGTTCGGACAGCTTGGCGATGATCTCGTCGATCTTCCAGATCATCAGCGAAATGTCGGCGTCCTGCTTCACCTGCCCGTTGACCGAGAACCGCACATGCCCGGTCTTCAGGATGCCGCAATCCTCGACCCGCGTGACCGGCCCGACCGGCGCGGAGTGGTCGAAGGATTTCGTGACCTCCCACGGCAGCCCCTTGGCCAGGGCCTGCGCCTGGTGGTCGCGGCGCGTCATGTCCAGACCCACGGCATAGCCGAAGATGTGGCGTTCCGCCTCGGCCACCGGAATGTTGTAGCCCCCGGATTTCAGCGCCACCACCAGTTCGCATTCGTAGTGGAAGTTGGTGGTGAACACGGGATAGGGAATCTCGCCGCCGTTCTTCACGATGGCATCGGCGGGCTTCATGAAGATGACCGGCGGATCGCGTTCGTCCTGCTTCATCTCGATGATGTGGGCGACATAGTTCTTGCCGATGCAGTAGATGCGGCGGACCGGGAACTTTTCGTCCGAGCCGGTGATGTCCAGATGCGCCTGGGCGGGCGGGGTCAGGGCAAAGGCTGCCATGCGGGGTCTCCTTCTGTGGCCGGGACGGATGCCCCTGCGCTGCGAGTCTTGGCTCGGTGCAGGATTTAGCGGTTCGGGCGGCAGATCAAGATACGAAATGCCGTCGCACGACGTTTCATATATTTTTTTGCATTACCCCGCGAATCGTATAGCGTTGCTTCAGGGCCCGTCACATGCCCGGAAAGGTGTGGGTTGGCCGCAAACCAGGGAGGATGATCGGAATGACCAGCAGAACCAGACTGACCCGCCGCGACTTCGGCCTTGTGACGGCGGGGGGCGCGGCGGCCTTTGCGCTTGGCGCGCCGTCGATCCTGCGCGCGCAGACGGCGGTGACCTTTGCGGTGCCGAACCCCTCCGCGCTGACCTGGCTGCCCTATTGGGTGGCGGTCGGCGAAGGCTACTTTGCCGAAGAAGGGCTGGATCTGCGGCTTGAGGCCATCGACGGATCGTCCGCCGTGCTGCAGGCGATGACGGCGGGGCAGGCGCAGATCGGCGCGCCGGGGCCGGGGCCGACGCTGGGGGCACGGTCGCGCGGCATCGACGTGAAATTCCTGTACAACCTGTACCCAAAGTCGGTGTTCGGCCTGCTGGTCAAAGAGGAAAGCGCCTACAAGTCGCCCGCCGACCTGAAGGGCACGGTGATCGGGGTCGGCACGGCGGACGGCGCGGAAGTGTCGTTCACCAAGGCGATCATGACCGATCTGGGGATGACGGACGGCACCGACTATACCTTCCTGCCGATCGGCGACGGCGGCACGGCGGCGGTGGCGTTCCTGCGCGACGACGTGGGGTCCTATGCCGGGGCCGTGTCGGATGCGGCGATCCTGGCCGCGCGCGGCCTGACCTTGCGCGAAATCACGCCCGAGGCGTATCTGGGCTTCTTCGGCAACGGCATCGCGATGCTGGAAAGCCAGATGGCCGCCACGCCCGACCTGGCCCCCAGGTTCGGCAAGGCCCTGGTCCGCGGCACGCGGTTTGCCGCCGATCCGGCCAACAAGGAAAAGGCCCTTGCCCACTGCGCCGCCGGCAACCGGCAGGAGGGCGAGCAGGACTATGCGCCTTCGCTCTATGACGGCGTGCTCAACCGCATGACCCCGACCGAGGCGTTCATCGCCCAGGGCCACGGCTATCAGCCGCCCGAGCACTGGCAGAAGATCCACGACTCGGCGGTCGCCTCGGGTGCGCTCGAGGCCGCCCTTCCCGACCTCTCGGCAGTGTACACGAACGAATTCGTGGCGGGCTGGAATGCCTGATGAGCCCGGCGAAGCCCCGCCTTGTCACGGTGGACGGTGCCGCGGCTTCGCGGCCCGTCTACGAAATCGAGGGCCTGTCGAAAACCTATGCCCGCAACAGCCTGGTGGCCCTGACCGACGTGAACCTGACCCTAAGGGCGGGCGAGTTCGTGTCGGTCATCGGGTCGTCGGGCTGCGGGAAGTCGACGCTGCTCAAGATCATGGCGGGGCTTCTGCCACCCACCGAAGGCGCCGTGATGCTGGAGGGCGAGCCTGTCATGGGTCCGCGCGACGACATCGGCATGATGTTCCAGCAGGCCACCCTGCTGCCGTGGAAGACCACGCTGGAAAACATCGTCCTGCCGGTGTCGATCCGGCAGGGCGGTGCGGCGGTCAAGGTGGCCAGGGAACGAGCGCTGAAGCTTCTGCAACTCGTCGGCCTCGGCGATTTCGCCCATGTCTATCCGGGCGAGTTGTCGGGCGGGATGGCGCAGCGCGCCTCGATCTGCCGGATGCTGATCTCGGAACCCGCCGTCCTTCTGCTGGACGAACCGTTCAGCGCGCTGGACGAACTGACCCGCGATTTCATGAACATGGAGTTGCAGCGCATCTGCGCCGAGACACATGCGACGGCCTTCCTCGTCACCCATTCGCTGGCCGAGGCCGTGATCCTGTCGGACCGCATCCTGGTGATGAAGCCGCGGCCGGGGCGGATCGTCGAGGAGGTGGTGATCGACCTGCCCCGCCCGCGTGACCTGGAAATGATCAACACCCCCGAGTTCGGGCGCATCGTCGCCCATATCCGCGACCTTCTGGGCAAGGAGGCCTTCCTGTGACCGACGCATCCGCCACTGCCGCCCGCCCGCGCCTGCGCAGCACGGTCTGGGTCGAGCGCGAAAGCCTGATCGACAGCATGCCCCGCTGGCTGGCCATGCTGATCCTGTTCGTGGTGGTCGTGGGGATCTGGGACCTGGCCACGCGCAGCGGCTGGGTGTCGGCGATCATCCTGCCGACGCCGATGGAAACGCTGCGCGACCTGGGCCATGTCGGCCACAACCTGATCACCGGCGACTACATGCTGGGGGCGCTGTGGACCACGACGCGCACCGTGCTCTGGGCCTTTGTCATCGCGGCGGCCATCGGGTTTTCGCTGGGTGTGCTGGTCGGCGAGACGCGGTTCGGCGAACGCGCGGTGATGCCCTATCTGGTGGCCATCGACGCCATGCCCAAGGTCGCCTTCGCGCCGCTGTTCATCGCCTGGCTGGGGTTCGACATCGCATCGAAAGTGGCGCTTGCCGCCTTCATCGCGACCTTCCCCATCGTCGTCGCCACCGCTGCGGGCCTCTACGCCGCGTCCGAGAACGAACGCATGCTGTTCAAGTCCATCGGCGCCACGCGGTGGCAGACGCTGGTGCAACTGAAACTGCCCACAGGCCTGCCGCACATCTTCACGGGGCTGAAGATCGCCGCCGTGGGGGTCATGGCTGGCGCGATCACGGGCGAGTTCCTTGGCGGGGGCCAAGGCTTCGGCGCGCTGATCCGGCAATCGGCCAGCACCATGGACACGCCGCGCGTCTTTGCGCTGATCATCTATCTCAGCCTGCTGGGGTTGACGCTTTTCTTTCTGGTCGCCTGGGCGCAGAAACGCCTGGTGTTCTGGAACAAGGCCGACCGGCCGGGTGGGGTGGGCTAGGGATGAATGCCTCTGACAATGTGTTGGGCGAGACGCGCAACCTGTCCGAGCAGGCCCATTTCCACATCCGCCGCGACATCCTGAACGGCGAGCTGTTTCCCGGCGACAAGCTGCAGATCGAGGCCATCTCGGAACGCTACGGCATCGGCGTGGCCCCGGTGCGCGAGGCGCTGAACCGGCTGTCGTCCGAGGGACTGGTGACGCGGAAAAGCCAGCGTGGGTTCTTCGTGACCGAGATCTCGATGACCTCGCTCGAGGAACTGGTCAAGACGCGCATCTGGCTGGAAACCCTGGCCCTGCGCGAATCGATCCAGCACGGCGACGAGGCATGGGAGGAACAGCTTGTCCTGTCGTGCCACCGCCTGGCCCGCACCCAGCGTCGCCTGCCCGCCGAAGCCGGTCGCGACGTGTCCGAAGAATGGGAGCGGCATCACAAGGACTTCCACATGCTGCTTCTGGACCGCTGCGGGTCAAGCTGGCTGTCCGGCTTCTGCTCGAACATGATGGACCAGGCGGTGCGCTACCGCAGCCTGTCGATGAACGTCCACCCCAGCCTGCTGCGCCGCGAAGGGGCGGCGGCGGAACACGAGGCGCTGCTGCAGGCCGCCTTGGACCGCGACGCCGACCGCGCCTGCCGTCTGCTGGCCGAACACTACACCACCACGCTGGAAGGGCTGCGCGCCGTCGTCACCGCCCGCAATCCGCGCTGAGGCTGCGCGGCAGGCGCCATGTCGGATTGCGGTTGGCCGAACCCGTGCGGCGGCTGTATTGCTGACGTTGCAGGCGCATCGTGGCGTCGGCCGTCAGGGGGGCAGGTGGCAATGTCGCGGCGCGGCAGGCAGGCGATCATCGGCACCGTGCTTGGCCTCGGGGCCCTTCTGCTGACCTATCTGGTGTCTGCCGCCCTGCAGGTGTCCTATCTGGCCGAAGCCGAGGCCCGCGCCGCCACCACACTGCGGCTGACCACGCAGGCGCTGGAGGGGCATCTGCAACGGTACGAGGCGCTGCCCGAACTGCTGACCGACCAGCCGGACCTGCGCCGCCTGCTGGACAGTCCCGACGATCCCGCGCTGACCGACGACGTGAACGGGTGGCTCAAGGCCACGAATGCCACGGTCGGGGCCTCGGAAATCTATGTGATCGACCGGCAGGGCACGACCCTGGCCGCGTCGAACCATGACCGGCCCGACAGCTTTGTCGGCCAGAACTTTGCCTACCGGCCCTATTTCACCAGTGCGCTTGCCGGCGGCAAGGGGCGGTTCTTCGCGCTTGGCACCACGTCCGGCGTGCGGGGCTATTACTTCGCCTCGCCCGTGCGCGATGCAGCGGGGGCGGTGGCGGGGGTCATCGCGCTCAAGATCGGGGTCGACGCGCTCGAGGCCGCCTGGACCAGCGCCGAACACCGCATCATCGTCAGCGACCCCGAGGGGATCATCTTCCTGTCCACCGATCCGGGCTGGCGCTATGCCGCGCTGATGCTGCTGACGGCGGACCGGGTGGAACGCACCCGCGCTTCGCGCCGCTATGCCGAGGCCCCCTTGCAGGAACTGCCCGTCTCGCGCGCGCGGGAGGGCGGGTTTTCCCTGATGACGTTGACCGCCGAGGACGGGCAGCGGCGCGAATATCTGGAAGTCACGCAAGTGATGCCAGAGGCTGGGTGGACCGTGCATGTCCTTCTGGACACCGCGTCGCTGCGCGGGCAGGCGCGGCTGGCGACGGTGGTCTTCGTGCTGGTTCTGGGCATCGGGCTGGCGGTGGCCGTGCTGGTCGCGCAGCGGCGCGCGCGGCTCGCCGAACGGATCGCGATGCAGGCGGGGGCGCAGGCCGAACTGGAGACCCAGGTTCAGGAACGCACCGCCGAACTGCGCCGCACCCAGGCCGACCTGGTGCAGGCGGGCAAGCTGGCGGCACTTGGCCAGATGTCGGCGGCGCTCAGCCACGAGATCAACCAGCCGCTGGCCGCCGCCCGCAACTTTGCCGCCAGCGCGGCCCTGCTGATCGAGCGGGGGGATACCGCGCGCGCCGCCGACAACATCGGCCAGATCCTGTCGCTGGTCGACCGCATCGCCGCCATCGCCCGCCACCTGCGCAACGTGGCGCGCAAGCCGGACGAACCGCTCAAGGTGTTGGCGCGGCCCGGCACCGTGGCCGGTGCCCTGCAGATTGCCGACGCGCGGCTGAAGGCGTCGGGCGCGCGGGTGACGGTGGACCTGGCCCATGATCTGCCCCAGGTGATGGGCGGCACGGTGCGCCTGCAGCAGGTGCTGGTGAACCTTCTGTCCAATGCCGCCGACGCCATGTCCGAGAGGCCCGACCCGCTGATCGAGATCGCCGCCACGGTCACAGGCGGGCAGGTCGTGCTGACCATCCGCGACCATGGCCCCGGCGTGCCCGCCGCCATCGCCGACCGCATCTTCGACCCGTTCTTCACCACGAAACGGGTGGGCGCGGGCCTCGGCCTGGGCCTGTCGATCAGCTACAACATCCTGAAGGACTTCGGCGGCGACCTGCGCGTGTCCGACGCGCCGGGTGGCGGGGCGGTGTTCACGGTGATCCTGCAATCCGCCGAAGGTCGCGACATGGCCGCCGAATGAAGCAGGTCGTCCTTCTGATCGACGACGACGCGGCGATGCGCCAGTCGACGCAGCAGGCGCTGGAACTGGCGGGGCTGACCGTGGCCGCCCATGCCTCGGCCGAGGACGCGCAGGCGCTTGCCGGGCCGGGGTGGAACGGCGTCGTGCTCAGCGATATCCGCATGCCGGGGATGGACGGCATGACCCTGCTGCAACGCCTGCGCGAGGCGGACCCCGACCTGCCGGTGATCCTGATCACCGGCCATGCCGAGGTCAGCCTGGCGGTCGAGGCGATGCGGCGCGGGGCCTATGATTTCGTGGAAAAGCCGTTCCGCACGCAAGGGCTGGTGGCGATCCTGCGCCGCGCGCTGGACCACCGCGCCCTGGTGATGGACAACCGCCGCCTGCGCGCCGTGGCCGGGCAGCGCGACGACATCGAGGCGCGGCTTCCGGGGCGCAGCCCGGTGATGATCGACCTGCGCCGCCAGATCCGCACCATCGGGCCAAGCGAGGCCGACATCCTGATCACCGGCCCCACAGGTGCCGGCAAGGAAGTGGTGGCCCAGGCGATGCACGACCTGTCGGCGCGCGCCGGTCGCCCGCTGATCGCCATCAACTGCGCCGCCCTGCCCGCCCACCTGATCGAGAGCGAGTTGTTCGGGCACGAGGCGGGGGCCTTTCCCGGTGCCTTGCGCGCCCGCTATGGCCGGTTCGAACATGCGCGGGGCGGCACCGTCCTGCTGGACGAGATCGGCTCGATGCCCTTGGACCTGCAGGCGAAACTGCTGCGCGTTCTGCAGGAACGCATGGTCACCCGGCTGGGGTCGAACGACGCCGTGGCGCTGGACCTGCGGTTCATGGCCACGAGCAAGGTCGATCTGGTGGCCGAGGTGGCGCAGGGGCGGTTCCGCGAGGACCTGTTCTACCGCCTGAACGTGGTGCGGGTCCGCGTGCCGCCCCTGTCGGCCCGGCGCGAGGATGTGCCGCTCTTGTTCCTGCAACTGGCACGGGAAGCTGCCGCGCGCCACGGTGTCGGCGACCGCCTGCCCGCGCCCGAGGTGCTGTCCGCCCTGGCCGCGCGCGACTGGCCCGGCAACGTGCGCGAGTTGCGAAATGCGGCGGACCGCTTTGTGCTGGGGCTGGACTGGCTGGATGCGCAGGGGCAGGACAGTCCGCGCCTGGCCGACCGGGTCGGCGGGTTCGAGCGCAGCGTGATCGCCGGGGCCATCGCCGCCCACGGCGGCCACCTGCGCCGGGTCTATGAATCGCTGGGGATCAGCCGCAAGACGCTGTACGAGAAGATGCAGAAGCACGGGCTCGACCGCCGCCTGATCGTCGAGGGCGACGACGATACGGGGTGATGGGTGGAAATCCACCCATGTCATGGGGGCCGATGTTCCCATATCCACCCAATCCCTGCTTGCCCCTCTGCGAAAGTCCAGACAGCCGCCCCGTGGCATTTGCGTCAGCGATGATTCGGCGCTTTGCTGCCGCGAACCGCAGGTCCGGAGGGGGCCCAAGCGGTGCATCACGCCACGTCTGGGAGGACTCCATGGCATTGACCAGAACGCTCGCCGGCATTCTTGCCGGTGTGACCCTGACCGCATCCGCCACGTTTGCGCAGGGCTATCCCGACCGCCAGATCACCATGGTGGTGCCCTTTGCCGCCGGTGGACCGACCGACACCGTCGGCCGCCTGATTGCCGAAAAGATGTCGGCGGACCTCGGCCAGCAGATCATCGTCGAGAACATCGGCGGCGCGGGCGGGACGCTGGGGGCGGGGAACGTCGCCGCGGCCGAGGCCGACGGCTACACCATCCTGCTGCACCACATCGGCATGGCGACCAGCGCCACGCTGTACCGCAGCCTGGCCTACAAGCCGCTGGAAGCGTTCGAATATGTTGGCCTTGTCACCGAAGTGCCGATGACCATCGTGGCCCGCAAGGACCTGGAGCCGACGGACTTCGCCTCGCTCGTCACCTATGTCAAGGCGAACGCCGACACGATCACCATGGCCAATGCCGGGATCGGGGCAGCGTCGCACCTCTGCGGCATGCTGTTCATGCAGGCGGTCGAGGCCCCCATCGTGACCGTGCCCTACAAGGGCACCGGCCCCGCGATGACCGACCTTCTGGGCGGCCAGGTCGACATCATGTGCGACCAGACCACCAACACGACCGAGCAGATCAAGGGTGGCACGATCAAGGGCTATGCGGTCACCAGCCCGGCGCGGCTGGACATCTTCCCCGACCTGCCGACGGTGGCCGAAGCAGGCATGCCGGGGCTGGAGGTCGGCATCTGGCACGGAATCTATGCACCGAAAGGGACGCCCGCCGAGGTGACCGACCGGCTGTCGAAATCGCTGCAGGTGGCACTGGCCGATCCCGAGATCGCCGCCAAGATGGGGGAACTCGGCACCGCCCCTTCGACCGCAGCCGATGCCACCCCGGCGGCGCTGAAGGCCAAGCTTGAGGGCGAGATCGCCCGGTGGAAGCCGATCATCGATGCGGCTGGCACCTACGCCGACTGATCCAAGGAGGCCGCCGATCCGTCGGCGGCCGCTTTTTCCATGCAGGGCGTCCGGGGGGCACGCATGAACGGCATTTCCATCGACCGGACCGAGGCGGCAGCCGGGGTTCTTTTCATCCTGTTCGCGCTGTTCTTCGGCGCGGGGTCGCTGAACCTCGAGATCGGCACGGCGTTCCGCATGGGGCCGGGATACTTTCCGCTGGTGCTGTCGGCGATCCTGCTGGTGTTCGGCATCATCATCCTGGTCGGTGCCCTGCGCAGCCAGGCCGGCACGCCGCTGGGGCCGTTAGCCTGGCGGGGGATGCTGTTCATCCTGCCCGCGCCGGTGTTCTTCGGCCTGACGGTGCGGGGCCTGGGGTTCGTGCCCTCGCTGTTTCTGACCACGCTGATCGCCGGGATGGCCTCGCTCAAGCTGCGGCTGCCCTGGGCGGTCCTGCTGGCCGTGGCGGTCACGCTGTTCTCAACGCTGGTGTTTTCCTATGCGCTCGGCCTGCCGTTCCGGCGGTTCGGGCCGTGGCTTGGGGAATAGGAAAACATCATGGACCTGTTCAGCAACCTTGCCCTCGGATTCGTCACCGCCGGATCGCCCGAGAACCTGTTCTTCTGCCTGATCGGCGTCATCCTTGGCACCTTGATCGGCGTCCTGCCCGGCATCGGGGCGACGGCCACCATCGCCATGCTGCTGCCGATCACGTTCCAGCTGGAACCCGTGTCGTCGCTGATCATGCTGGCGGGCATCTATTACGGCGCGCAGTATGGCGGGTCGACGACGGCCATCCTGATCAACATGCCGGGCGAAAGCTCGTCCGCCGTGACCGCCATCGACGGCTACCAGATGGCGCGGAAGGGCAAGGCCGGCACGGCCCTGGCGGTGGCGGCCCTGGGATCGTTCTTTGCCGGTTCCGTCGCCACCCTGCTGGTCGCGCTGTTCGCGCCGCCCCTGACCGTGATCGCGCTGAAATTCGGCGCAGCAGAATACTTTAGCCTGATGGTGCTGGGTCTTGTCTCGGCCATCGCCCTTGCCCACGGGTCGATCCTCAAGGCCCTGGCGATGGTGGTGCTGGGGCTTCTTCTGGGGATGGTCGGCACCGACATCTACACCGGTGCCCCCCGCTTCACGATGGGCATCACCCAGTATGCCGACGGGCTGAACTTCGTGGCGCTTGCCGTGGGGGTCTTCGGCATCGCGGAGATTCTGCGCAACCTGGAAGGCGACCAGGACCGGACCGTGCTGGGCACCAAGCTGGGCGGGCTGTTCCCGTCGCGTGAGGATCTGCGGGCGATGGTCGGGCCGATGATCCGGGGCACCGGGATCGGGTCGCTTCTGGGCATCCTGCCGGGGGGCGGGGCGGTGCTGGCGTCGTTCGCGAGCTATACCGTGGAAAAGCGCATCTCGGACACGCCGGAAGAGTTCGGCAAGGGCGCGATTGCGGGGGTCGCAGGCCCCGAATCCGCCAACAACGCGGGCGCGCAGACCAGCTTTATCCCCTTGCTGACATTGGGAATTCCGGCCAACCCGGTGATGGCGCTGATGGTCGGCGCGATGATCATCCAGGGCATCGTGCCGGGGCCGAACGTCGCCACCGAACAGCCCGCGCTGTTCTGGGGCATCATCGCGTCGATGTGGATCGGCAACCTGATGCTGGTGGTGCTGAACCTGCCCCTGATCGGGCTGTGGGTGCGGCTGTTGAAGGTGCCCTACCAGGTGCTGTTCCCGGTGATCATGGCGTTCTGTTCCATCGGCGTCTACAGCGTGAACTCCAACGTCTATGACCTTTACGCCGTGGCATTTTTCGGCCTTCTGGGGTATGTCCTGATCAAGCTGAAATGCGAACCCGCGCCGTTGCTTCTGGGCTTTGTCCTGGGTCCGATGCTGGAGGAAAACCTGCGCCGCGCGATGATCCTGGGCCGGGGCGACCCGACCGTCTTCCTGACCCGCCCGATCAGCCTGACACTGCTACTGCTGACCGTCGCCGTGCTGGTCGTGGTGCTGCTGCCGTCGATCCGCAAGAAGCGCGACGAGGTGTTCGTCGAGGGGGACTGAGGGAGGCAACCCCTTGCGGGCGCTGGATTCATCCGGGGCGACGGGGCGTTTGGGGGAATGCACGGCGCATGCACAGGGCATGCACACCGCGTATGCAAGCGCGGTGCGGGTAGGGCCCGTTAACCAAACCGGACGAATCGGGTGGGGCGGTGGGATGATGCTGGCGAACGAACGCCAAGGAGCTACGAGAGCACGTGTTGCCCCTTCTACGGCCCATCCTGCCGGGGATGCAGCACCTCGCGGATGTCGACGGTATCGCCGTCAAGCCGATAGATGATCCGATAGCGATAGCGCCGCGTGACATGCAGGCGCAGCGATGTGCCTTCAAGCCGACGCCCAAGCCCCGGAAACCCGCCGATCAACCGGCAGGTCCGTTCGATCTCGTCCAGTACCCGGTCGGCGGCAGAGGGGTTCAGGGGGCGAAGCCAGTCATCCTGCGCCGCGATGCTTGCAAGCGCGCGGTCCGAAAACCGTACCTCAGCCACGCCGCGCGAACACCGCCGCGACCTCGGCCGGATCAGCGGGGATGAAGGGTTCGGCATCGACCCGCAGCAGGTGCGCCCATTCGTCCGTCGTGAACTCGGCATGGGCGGATCGAGACGCGACGAACTCTTCCAGCAGATCGGCAAGGTCGTCCTGATCCCGGTCGGGCAGACGGGCCTCGGCGGTGTCGATGAGAGAGCGGATGCGGGCGTTCATCATGCGACGTTAGCAGAAAGGAGTGCAGTTGTCATTGGATGCGGCATCAGACTTGGGTCACCAGGTCGCTTGCGTTGCAAGCAGCTCTTGCTGCGGGGCGGGCAAATCGCGTTGGAGTATCTTCACCCCCGCAAATACATCCCCTCATAGATCGGCACCAGTGTCTCGGTCTCGAACAGGCTCGACACGGATGTCCCGTTCCAGATGTTCAGGATCGCCTGCGCGAAGACCGGGGCGGTCGGGATGACGCGGATGTTCTTTGCCGCCCGCACCGCCTCGGACGGCTCGATTGAATCCGTGATGACCAGCGACTTCATCACCGACGCGCCGACCCGCTCGACTGCGCCGCCGGACAGCACGCCGTGGGTGATGTAGCTGTGCACTTCGACGGCACCCGCCTCCAGCAGCACCTCGGCGGCCTTGCACAGGGTGCCGGCGGTATCCGCGATGTCGTCCACGATGATGCAGACTCGGCCCGCGACGTCGCCGATCACGGTCATCTCGGCGACTTCGCCCGCCTTTTCGCGCCGCTTGTCCACGATGGCGAGGGGGGCCTTGATGCGGGTGGCAAGCTCGCGGGCGCGGGCGACGCCGCCGACGTCGGGCGAGACGACCATCAATTCGCCCATCCGGTCGCGGAAGTGGTGCTCGATATCCAGCGCAAAGATCGGGGCGGCATAGAGGTTGTCGACCGGCAGGTCGAAGAAGCCCTGGATCTGGGCGGCGTGCAGGTCCAGCGTCAGCACGCGGTCAACCCCGGCTTGGGTGATCAGGTTTGCCACCAGTTGCGCGGATATCGGCGTGCGCGCCTTGGCCCGGCGGTCCTGCCGCGCGTATCCGAAATAGGGGATCACGGCGGTGATCCGGGCCGCCGATGACCGGCGCAGGGCGTCGGTCATGATGAGCAATTCCATGAGGTTGTCGTTCGCGGGGTTCGACGTGGGCTGGATGACATACATGTCTTCGCCGCGCACATTCTCGAACACCTCGACGAAAATCTCCTGGTCGTTGAAGCGTTCGATCCGGGCCTCGACGAGGGTCACCTGCATGCCCCGGTGCATCGACATCCGCCGGGCGATGGCGCGGGCGAGCGGCAGGTTCGCATTGCCGGAGATCAGCTTCGGCTCGGTCAGCGCGGCCATGTGGGGGGGTCCTTCGTGCAACGGAATCGTGACGTTGACACCGCTTACCACCCGGCTAGGGTCTTGCCAAACCGGATGGAGGGAACCATGGCCGAGATCGACGTTTTCTTCTCGACATTGTCGCCGTTCACCTATCTGGCGGGACTGCGGGTGCAGGACATCGCGGCCCGGCACGGGGCAAGGGTGACGTACAAGCCCCTCGACATCATGGCGCTGTTCGACCGCACGGGGGGCATCAGGCCCGCCGACCGGCATCCGTCGCGGCTGGCCTATCGGTTGCAGGAGTTGCGGCGCTGGTCGGCGAAGCTGGCGATGCCGCTGAATTTGAAGCCGATGTACTGGCCGACGAACCCCGCGCCGTCATCCTATGCCATCATCGCGGCGCAAGCGGCGGGGGCGGATGTCGGACCGCTGGCCCATGCGTTCGGCCGCGCGGTCTGGGCCGAGGAGCGCAACATCGGCGACGAGGACGTGGTGCGCGCGGTGATGGCGGCGCAAGGGTTCGACCCCGCCATCGCCGACCGGGGCATGCTGGCCGCCGCCGAGACCTATGGCCGCAACCTGGACGAGGCGGTGGAGCGGGGCGTGTTCGGCGCGCCGTTCTATGCGGTGGGGGCGGAACTGTTCTGGGGGCAGGACCGTCTGGACGACCTGGACGCGCATCTGGCGGGCTTGTGAGCCTGTCGGTACGGACCTTCGGCAGCGGGGGCCGCGCCGCCGTGGCCCTGCATTGCAGTCTGGCGCAGGGCAGTGCCTGGGCGGGGGTGGCAGCGCTGTTGCCGGGGTTGACGGTCCGTGCGCCCGACCTGCCGGGCCATGGGCGCAGCCCGCACTGGGACGGGGCGGGCGATGTCCATGCGCAGGCGACGCGCGACGTGCTGGCGCTGATCGATGCGCCCGTCGACCTGATCGGGCATTCGTTCGGGGCCACGGTGGCGCTGCGCGTGGCGCTGGAGCGGCCCGATCTGGTGCGCACGCTGGTGCTGGTCGAACCCGTGCTGTTTGCCGCCGCGCGGGCGGCGGGCGATCCGGCCTATGCCGCGCACCGGGCGGCGCATGCTGATTTCGACCGGCTGTCCCGCGCGGGCGACCGGCGTGCGGCGGCAGCCGCGTTTCAGGACATCTGGGGCGAGGTGCGCCTGGCGGCGCTGCCGCCCCGGCTGCAGGACTACATCGTGCAGCGCATCCATCTGATCACCGCTGCCGACCCTGCGCTGACCGAGGATACGGGCGGTCTTCTGGGCCATGGTCGGCTTGAATCGCTGGGGCTTCCGGTGCTGCTGGTCGAGGGCGGGGCCTCGCCCCCGGTGATCGGGGCGATCCAGACGGAACTGGCCCGCAGGCTGCCGCAGGTGACGCGGGTGGTGGTGCCGGGCGCGGGGCACATGGTGCCGATCACCCATGCAGCACCGGTGGCCCATGCCATCGGGCGGCTGATCTCAGCCCTTCAGGGCCGCGACGAAGGCATCGACATCCGCTGCGGTGGTGCACCATGAGGTGACCAGACGGGCAGCCTCGGACCCTTCGAGGCCGGTCTGGGGATAGTAGACAGCCCCCGCCGCGCGCAGCCGTTCATGCGTGCCGGCGGGCCAGCGGACGAAGATCATGTTCGCCTCGACCGGATGCAGCAGGGCGGCATGGGGCGCGATGCCCTGCACCAGACGCGCCGCCATGGTGTTGGCCTGCCGCGCAAGCGACAGCCACAGGCCATCGTCCAGCCAGCCGTCCATCTGCGCGGCAAGATAGCGCATCTTGGAGGACAGGTGCCCGGCCCGTTTGCGCCGCAACTCGAACTCCCAGGCGCGGGCGGGGTCGAAGATCACCACCGCCTCGACCCCCATCAGCCCGTTCTTGGTGCCGCCGAAGGATACCGCGTCGATCCCGGCCTTCCAGGTCATCTCGGCCGGGGTCGCCCCGGTGGCCGCCAGCGCATTGGCAAAGCGCGCGCCATCCAGGTGGCACCTCATGCCCCTGGCGCGCGCAAGCGCGGTCAGCGTGGCGATGGCGTCGGGTTCATAGACCGTGCCCGCCTCGGTCACGTTGGTGATGGTCAGCGCGGCGCGCTGCACGCTGTGAACATAGGCTTCGGGGATGCGCGACAGCGCCTCGGCCAGCCCCTCGGGCGACATCCGGCCATGCGCGCCTTCGACCCCCACCAGCTTCGCACCGCCGGTAAAGAACTCGGGCGCACCGCATTCGTCCACGGTCACATGCGCCTGCGCCTCGCAGAACACCGCGCCCCAGGGCGGACACAGGCAGGCCAGCGCCAGGCTGTTGGCGGCGGTGCCGGTCGAGACCAGATGCACGGCGGCCTCTGGCGCCTCGAACACCTCGCGGATGCGGGCCTGCACGCGGGCGGTCAGGGGATCGTTGCCGTACCCCATCGCGTAGCCGTCATTCGCCCGCACCAGGGCGGCGATCACTTGCGTCGGCACCGGCGCGGTGTTGTCCGAGGCGAAATTCATCAGGGCTTCTCCGCGATCAGGTAGTCTTCCCAGTCGTCCTCGGGCACGGTCAGTTCCGACACGGTCCAGCCCCGCACCGAGACGCCCGCCGCATGCACGCTTTCGGGATCGCCCGAGACCAGCGGATGCCAGTCGTACAAGGGCCTGCCTTCGAACAACAGCTTGTAGGCGCAGGTCTTGGGCAGCCAGTAGGCCACCTTGGGCAGCCGCGCGGGCGTCAGCTGCACGCAGTCGGGCACATACTGCCGCCGCGTCGCGTAGTGGCTGCAGCGGCAGGTGTCGCCGTCCAGAAGGCGACAGGCGACGCGGGTGAACGCCACCTCGCCGGTGTCGTCGTATTCCAGCTTGTTCAGGCAGCACTTGCCGCAGCCGTCGCACAGCGCCTCCCATTCCGCCTGCGTCATGCGGTGCAGGGGGATGCGTTCCCAGAAGTGGGGGCGCAGGTCCGTCATGTCAGGATCGCCCGCGCCCGCGCGCAATCCGCGTCCATCTGCGCGATCAGCGCGGGCAGGCCGTCGAACCGCATCTCGGGGCGCAGGTAGTCGACCAGCGCCACCGACAGGTGGTGGCCATAGAGGTCGCCGTCGAAGTCGAACAGGAACGTCTCGAGGTTCGGCGCATTCACCCCGAACATCGGGCGCACACCCAGGCTGGCCGCGCCCTGGTAGCTGCCCGCCTGCGGCCCGGTCAGGATGTCGACCAGCACGGCATAGACGCCGAGGCGCGGCAGGTGCAGCCCGTCCATCGCCATGTTGGCGGTGGGATAGCCCAGGTCGCGCCCGCGCTTTTCGCCGTGCAGCACAGGCCCTTCGATGCGGTGCCAGTGGCCCAGCATCGCGGCGGCGGTGCGCGGGTCGCCCGTTGCCAGGGCCGCGCGGATCGCGGTCGAGGAAATGGCGGTGCCGCCCTCGTCCAGCAGGCGGGCGACGGTGACGGCGATGCCCCGCGCGGCGCAGAGACGGTCAAGATCGGCGGCATTGCCCTTGCGTCCCTTGCCGAAGCAGAAGTCGCTGCCGACGACCACATGGGCCACGCCGAGGCCCGCATGCAGCACGTCCTGCACGAACCCCTCGGGCGACAGGCCCGCCATTGCTGCGTCGAACGGCAGTTCGTACAGCCGTTCCACCCCCAGTTTCGCCAGCCGGTTGGCCCGCGCCTCGGCGTTCATCAGACGGAAGGGGGCGGCCTCGGGGGCAAAGAACTGGCGGGGATGGGGTTCGAAGGTGACGATGCCGAGGGGGCCGTGGCCGCGCGCGAGGTCGATCACCCGTGCATGGCCCCGGTGGATGCCGTCGAAGTTTCCCATGGCGACCGACGCCCCGCGCGTGGCGGCATCAAGCCCTTGCCAGTGCTGGAAAACCTGCATGTGCCGCCCTTGGCGGGCGGGGCCCGCGTGCCTGTCAGTCGAACTTGCGCGACGGGGCCAGAACCAGCGCCTCGCCCTTCAGCACAACCGTATCGCCCACGGCGCAATGGGTTTCAAGGGTCACCCGGCGGCGCGAGTGGTCGATGGCGGTCACCTTGACCTCGGCCAGGACGGTATCGCCGGGCCGCACGGGGGCCATGAACTTGAGGCTCTGGCCGAGATAGACGGTGCCGTGCCCCGGAAGCTGTTCCCCGATCACCGCCGAAATCAGCCCCGCCGTCAGCATGCCATGCGCGATGCGGCCCTGAAAGATCGTGTCCTGGGCATAGGCGTCGTCCAGATGCACCGGATTGCGGTCGGTCGAGACCTCGGCGAACAGTTCGATGTCGCGGTCGGTGATGGTTTTCCGCAACGAGCGGATCATGCCGATCTCGATGTCCTCGATGCAGATCGTGCCGCGCGGGGCGTTGTCGAGCATGTCGCGATTCTCCTCGTCCATGGCGCGAGGGTAGGCGATGCTGCGTTGCAGCGCAAGATGGATGGGTAATTATCGGTCGAGTTCTTTGCGATTCGTGAAACTATGTTGCTTTGCGGTCGCGGCGTGATCCGAGAGGCCTCACTGCGTTCGGAAGCGGGGGGTTTCACACCCCCCGCACCCCCCGTGGGATACTTGGAGACAGAAAAAGCGAAACTTGAACTGAAGTTGAAGCGTTCAGCGCAGGAGGCCGATGGCGTGCGTGGGCGACAGGTCCTGCCCGGCCAGCCATTCCGTCAGTAGGCCCGGTTCGGGGTTCGCCGGGTCCGGGCCGAAAGCGGCGGCTGCAAGGCCCCCCGTCACGAACAGGGTATCGAGGCCCTCGGCCACGCCGCCCCGGATGTCGGTGTCGATGCCGTCGCCGACGCAGAGGATGTCGCCGTCGCCAAGGGTTCCGTCGAGCGCGGCAAGGCGGCGGCGCGCGAGGTCGTAGATCGGGGGATGCGGCTTGCCGAAGTACAGGCTGGTGCCGCCCATCTGGTCATAGAGCTGCGCGATGGCCCCGGCGCAGTAGACCCGGCTGTGCCCGAGGTCGACCACCAGGTCGGGGTTGGCGCAGAGGAGTTTCAGCCCCTTGGTCTTGGCGAGCAACAGTTTTGCGCGGTAATCCTCGGGGACGTCCACCTGATCGTCGAAGGGGCCGGTCACGACCACGCCCTCGGCCTCGGCCAGGGGGACGCGGTGGATGGGCGCTTCGGTCGCGGCGATGGCCGCCAGGTCGGTCGCGATGTCGGTGAAGAAGGCGTCGTCCTTGGGCGGCCCGATGTGGTACACGCGCCGCCCGACCGCCCCCGTCACCAGCCCGTATTGCGCGGCGTCGCCCGACGTGGCGATGTCGTCCCAGGCATCGGCGGGCACGCCCAGACGGTCAAGCTGCCGCGCCACGCTGCCGCGCGGGCGCGGGGCGTTGGTGACCAGGATCACCCGGCCGCCCTGCGCGCGGAAGCCCTGCAGGGCGGCCACGGCATCGGGGAAAGCCGCGACGCCGTTGTGCAGGCAGCCCCAGAGATCGCAGAACAGCGCGCCGTAGCGGGGCGCTGCGTCGGCCAGACGCGCGATGACCGGGGTCACAGTTTCAGCGCGGGGATGATCTGCTTCTTGCGGCTCATGATGCCGGGCAGCACCACGGTGTCGCCGGTGACGGTGCAGCCGAACGATGCCTCGGCCACCCGTTTCACCAGGTCGTTCGGGACCAGGAGCGTGGCCTCTTCGCGCAGGATGTCGATGACGAAGAGCATCACCTGTTCCGCCCCGTCTTCGGCGGCGACGCCGGGCATCGAGGCCATCAGGCTGGCCTTGCGGTCGAGGATGACCTTGGGCGCGGTGGTTTCCAGCACCGAGATGCGCAGGTCGTGCCCGTCGATGGTGTATTCCTTGCTGTCCATGCGCAGGAGTTCCGCGTCCGAGAAGGCGCCGACGTCCGACTTGGCCTCGAACATCGCCGACGCAAGCGTGGGGATGTCCACGCCCAGACCTGCCGCCAGCTTTTCGGCCACGGCGCGGTCGTGGGGCGTGGTGGTGGGCGAGCGGAATTCCATCGTGTCGGACAGGATGCAGGACAGCATCGCGCCCCGGATGGCCGCCGGGGCCTGCGCCACGGCGTCGCCCATCAGGTCGTGCAGGATCGTGGCGGTGCAGGCCAGCGGGCGGATGGTGATGTCGATGGGGGCGCGGGTTTTCAGGCCGCCGACCAGCATGTGGTGGTCGATGATGCCGGTGATGGTCGCGTCGTTGATGCCGGGGGGCAATTCGGCGGGGTTGTTGGTGTCGACGATCACCACGCTGTCGCCGGGGCCTACGTCGGCGATGATGGCGGGCTTCTCCAGCCCCCAGTGGCGCAGCACGAAGGCCGCTTCGGTGTTCGGTTCGCCCAGGAGTACGGCCTTGGCGGGGGTCTTCATCACTTCGGACAGGTACCAGGCCCAGATGAGCGGCGACCCGGTGGAATCGGTGTCGGGGGACTTATGGCCGAAGACGAGGGTGGTCATGGGATGCGCCTGTGCGATGGGGGTTTTCGGCGCGGGTTATAGGGGGGCGGGGGGGGATTGTCACCCCGTCCGGCGACCGTCCCGCGCCACGTACCACAACACCGCCGCGAAGACGACCGTGCCCCCCGCCAGCGTTGCGGGCGAGGGTGTCTCGGCGAAGGCGAGCCAGACCCACAGGGGTGTCATCGGCGTTTCCAGCGCCGAGATCAGCGCCGTGCGGACCGCCGGAAGGTGGCGCGACCCGATGATGAACAGGGCCAGCGTCAGCGTCGTGTTGCTGAGGCCGAAGGCGGCCAAGAGGCCCAGCGTGTCAGTCCCGAGGCCCGACAGCGTGGCGAAGGGCAGGGCGCAGAGCGGGGCCACCATCGCCGACAGGGCGGCGGCGGCCAGCGTCGGCATGCCCGGGTTGGCCCGCGCGATCACCATCATGCCGGCACCCCCCAGCACCATGCCGACCGCCAGAAGGTCGCCTGTCCAGTGCCCGTCGCCGCTGAACCCGACCATCATCACTGCGCCGCCAAGCGCCACGCAACTGGCGACCAGCGCCAGGGCCGAGGGGCGTTCGCGCAGGGCCGCGTAGGCCATTCCGGCGGCGGCGAAGGGCACCGTGGCATAGATGATCGACACATGCGCGACCGAGGTGTTCTTCAGCGCCCCGATGAAGCAGAACATGCTGGCAGCCGACACCGCCGCATAGCCCCAGCCCGCCCAGCCCAACCTGCGGAAGGACCCGAGCCCGGCCACGCCCTGCAGGCTGATGATCAACAGCAACAGCCCGCCCGCCCCGAACAGCCCGCGCCAGAACACCACTGTCATGGTGTCGGCTTCGATGGTGCGGGCGAAGAGGCCGGCCGTGCTCCACCCCACCGCCGAGGCGAAGACCAGAAGCGAGCCGGTGCGCGGTGTCATCCCGGCACCAGGGCGACGGGGGCCTTGGGCAGCGACGGCCACTGCACCGGATCGTGGCCCCAGACCAGCATTGCCCCCAGACGGGCCTGCAGGGCGTGCAGGTGCGCGGCGCTGTCCGCCGCCGCAGCGGGGTCCATCGCGTCGGGGAACCCTTCGGCGGGTTCGGAGCGGCGGTTGATCGCGTCGGCGGCCAGGATCACCGGCCCTTCGGGCAGGGTGACCAGCACCGACAGGTGCCCCGGCGTGTGGCCGGGTGTGGGGATCAGGGTCAGGCCCTGGCACAGGTCGGTTTCGGCCTCGATCCGATGCGTCGGCAAGTCGGGCCAGGGCAGGGGCCTGGCGGTGCCGAAGTACAGGGGCTGCGGCTCGGCCCGCTCGCGCGCGGTCAGGACCAGCGGGCAGGCGACCAGGGACAGGGCACCCACATGGTCGACATGGCCGTGGGTCAGCACGTGCAGGGTGATGTCGGCGGGGGTCAGCCCGAGGCGCGCCAGCTGCGCGGTGACGTTGCAGTCGGGGGCGGGAACCAGCGCGCCGAAGGCGGGCAGTCCGTCGCGCCGGGCCTGGGCATCGTCGTAGCCGGGCGGGAAACCACCGTCGATCAGCACCTGCGCGCCCCGGTCGGTCGTGACCAGGAAGGCCGGGATGCCGATGGTCCGCTCGCCCCCCCGCACGACGAACAGCCCGCAGTCGAGCACGGTCAGGCGGCGGGCACGGTGCCCCGGCAGCAGGGTCACGGCAGGGGCAGCCGCTCGACCGTCCAGCCCTGCGCCTGCAAGAGCGCCAGAACGCCCTGGTCGCCTGACAGATGCAGCGCACCGAAGGCGGCAAAGACGGGGCCCTGGGCCGCCGCCTCCTCGATGACCGCGATCCAGGCCCGGTTGCGCGTGTTCATCAGCGCCTCTTCCATCGCCGCGAACTCGGTGTCGACCTGTTCGGCGGTCATGCCGGGCAGCGCCAGGGTGGCCTGGCGCGAGTATTCCCAGATCATCCGGCTGTCCTGGCCGAAATAGGTGGCGGCCAGCGTCGCCATCTGGTCGGCGGCTTGATGCTCCATCGCCAGGGTGGAGCGGATCATGGCCAGTTGCGCGGCAGGATCCATGCCGTCGAACAGCCGCAGCGCCGTGTCGAAGGGTTCCAGCGCCCGGATCGGCACGCCCCTGTCCCTGGCCAGCGCCATCAGCCGCTTGTCCAGCCCCTGGCCTTCGGCGGCCACCTTCAGCGCACAGGGCGGGATCGACAGAAGCATGGTCACATACCAGGGCCGGAACCGCGCGGCCATGAAGGCGGGGATGCCCCGGTCCTGCATGGCCTGGGCCAGCCGCTGCCATTCCTCGGGCGGCAGAACCTCGACCAGCGTCGGGCCTTCGGGGGCCAGGATCGCCGAGGGGTCGCGCGCCAGAAGCGCCATCAGTTCGGCCTCTTCCTTGTCGCCGGCCTCGACCAGCAGGGTCGTGGCGTTTTCCAGGGCGGGGGAAACGGCGGCGACCAGCCCGTCATGGCGCGGGTCGTCCAGGTGATAGGTGCCCATCACCGTCACCTGCTGCCCGTCCCTGGTGGCGCGCCAGTGGTTCCCTTGCGCAAAGGGCACGGCGTCGGCGGCGGCGCGCAATGTGCCCCGCACCTCGGGCGACATCGCCGCAATCAGGTCCTGTCCCACGCAGGGCGGGTCGGCTTCGGCGCGCGCAACGTCGGCCAGGACCAGCGACACGAGGGCGACGAAAAGGGCGGTCAGGCGCTGGACCACGATGGATTTCCTTCAGGAATCGCACCGGCGCAGGGTGACATGCCCGGCCCGCAGGGTCAAAGCGGCAAACGCCGTCCGGTTCCCGGCTTGACGCCGCCCCGGTAACGCCGTAGACGCCGCGCAGGAAATTCGGTCGCGCTGCCGTCCTGGCGGTCGTGCGCGCTGTTATCAAAGGAACACCCCGATGTCGCGCGTCTGCGAACTCAGTGGCAAGGCCCCGATGAGCGGCCACAAGGTCAGCCACGCCAACAACAAGACCAAGCGGCGCTTTCTGCCGAACCTGAACGATGTCACGCTGATCTCGGACATCCTGGCGCAGTCGTTCCGGCTGCGCATCTCGGCCCATGCGCTGCGCACGGTGGACCATCGCGGCGGCCTCGATGCGTTCCTGGCCAAGGCCAAGGATGACGACCTGTCGGACCGCGCGCTGAAGATCAAGCGCGAACTGGAAAAGCGCGCCGCCGCCTGACGCGGGGCCGCAGTTGGTCGAACAGCCCTGCCCGCGCGGCGGGGCTTTTTGCTGGCTGCAGGTCTTTCGGCGACCGGCCTTCCCCGCGCGGATCGCCCCCATGGCGCGGCCCCCCCTTCCTGCGGTCCTTCTGGCGCTTGGCTCGGCGCTGTCGGGCGCGGCCATGGCGCACCGCGCCGGCACCACGTTCGAGCTTTGCGCGGACGGTCGGCCTGTCACCGTCACCCTGCGGCACGTCCCCGAAGGCTTTGCCGTCGCGGGGCACGAGACGCGGCTGCTGGCGCGCGGCGGCGACCATGTCATGCTCTTGGGCTTGACACCGGCGCTCAAGGACGGCGACACGATCACCCTGGTGCTGACCTTCGAGCGCGAAGGCGAGATGACACTGGACGTGCCCGTGGACAATGCCCGCAAAGCGCCCGACGATGCGGCCACCCACCGCCACAGTCCCTGAGGCCCGCATGTCCTATCTGTTCCAGGAAAACGCCCTTCCCGCCGCCGAATGCGACCTCTTGGTCACCCTGGCCGCGCAGGCCGAGATGGCCGACGCCGGGCTGGTCGGCAAGACCACGTCGCATGCGCTGCGCCGGGCCGAAGTCGTGTGGCTGGACGACCTGCCCCAGGCCGCCCCGGTGATGGACCGCCTGATCCGCCTGGTGGCGCAGGCCAACCGCGAGACCTTTGACGTGGACCTCACCGAGTTTGCCGAAAGCGCCCAGATCGCCCGCTACGGCGCGGAACGCGAAGGCCATTTCGGCTGGCACAGCGACATCGGCAAGGGCACGCTGGCGGTCAGGCGCAAGCTGACGCTGGTGATCCAGCTGTCCGACCCGGCCGGTTATGACGGGGGGGCGCTGGAACTGCGCCCCGACGCCAATGTCGCCGTCGCCCCCCGCACGCGCGGCACCGCCGCGATCTTTCCCGCCTACGTGCTGCACCGTGTCAGCCCGGTCACCCGCGGCACCCGCTGGTCGCTGACGCTGTGGGCGCACGGCCCCGCCTATCGCTGACCTGCCCCTGTTTGGCTTCTTCTGTCCCCAAGTATCCCGGGGGGAGGCGCCAGCCGGGGGGCAGCGCCCCCCTTGCCACGATGGAGCCGCGATGCCGCCCGACACCCTGACCCGTGCCCGCCGCCTGCACCACAAGGCCACCCAGGACCGCGCCGTGATCGACGCGATCCTCGATGCGATGCCGGTGGCCCATGTCGGGCACCTGGTCGATGACCAGCCGGTGGTGACCCCCACCCTGCAATGGCGGATCGGCGACCGCGTGTTCTGGCACGGCTCCTCCGCCAGCCGCATGATCCGGCGGGCCGGGGGAGCCAAGGTCTGCCTGACGGTCACCCTGACCGACGGCATGGTGCTGGCCCGCTCGGGGCTGGAGCATTCGGTCAACTACCGCTCGGTGATGGTCTTCGGGCAGGCCCAGGCGGTGAAGGGGCCCGAGGCCAAGTCGCGCGCCCTGAAGGCGATGATGGACCGGCTGTTCCCCGGCCGCTGGGACGCGCTGCGCCCGATGACGGCGCAGGAACTCAAGGCGACGGTGATCCTGTCGCTGCCGCTGACGCAGGCTACGGCCAAGATCGGGGCCGGTCCGCCCACCGACCCGCCCGCCGATGTTGCATGGCCGGTCTGGGCCGGGGTGCTGCCGATCACGCTGACAATGGGCACGCCGCAACCCGCGCCCGACCTGCCTGCAGGGCTTGGCCTTCCCGACCATGCCGCAGGCTACCGGATCGACCGACGACCGTCCCGATAGACGGACCCTGCGCGCAAAGCGCCTCCCTCTCCCCTCGGGGGAGAGGGATGGGGTGAGGGGGGATCAGGCCGATCAGCCCGCGCAGACGCCCTGTGCCGTGTCGCTGAACGCGCGGTAGCGCGTCCAGAATTCGTCGTCGCGGTCGGTGTCCGACAGCTTGACCTTCTGCACCGCCTCGGGGTCGTTGAAGAACTTGGCCACCCGCCGCTGGTCCGACCCCGACAGTGTCTGGTCCGCCGCCTGCTGGATGCAGCCGCAGAGCGACCGGCTGGCCGCCTTGCGGTCGGACTTGAGGCAGGCGTTGCCGATCGGCCCGGCCACCGCCATGCCCGCCGCAAACAATGCCACGCCCGTGGCACCCAGAACTGTCTTGATCATGTCTCTGCCTCTGATGCCGGGACGGGGCGTTCGGCCTGCCGCCACTGGTCGTTGATAGCTGCCGATCATGACGATTCGCGCAAGACAATTCAACCTTTGGAAACAATGCCATGGCGGATCGCCGCCGGACACCGGATCAGGTGGCCACATGAACAACCATCCACAACATACCGTACAGGCTTGGAAAGTCGCTTCTGGTGCGCGGCGGTCGCCGCCGCGAATCACGTCGCTTCGAGGTTTGCGCCCCGGCCCCCAGCCGCAGGTCGCGCCCGGCGCTCGACCGCCCCCTTTCCCGCCCAACCCACACAGGCTGTACGCCGCCCATGACCCAGCTTTCCCAGATCCGCAACTTCTCCATCGTGGCACATATCGATCACGGCAAATCCACCCTCGCCGACCGGCTGATCCAGTCGACCGGCACCGTGGCCGACCGCGACATGAAGGCCGAAAGCAGATGATGAACGCCCGGCAAACCGTTGATCCTTCCCTGTTCAACCCGGCGTTCGACTTTCCCTATCAGCTTCGCACGCAGGATTTCCAGGGCGCCATGCAGGACGTCTACGATTTCTTCTTCGACGTCAACGGCCTTCTCCTCGGGCGTGGCCTCGAACGGTTGGACGATATGCTCCGCCCCGCCGCTATGACCGGGATTCTTTCCGACTTGCTGACCGCCAGCGTTGCCAAGCAAAGCCGCGTCCTGCGCGAAAACGGGCATCACAACGGCCATCCCGACCTTGTCCTGAACGGAGTCTACGCGAACAATTCCGTCGCATCCGGGGATCAGGGCGTCGAAATCAAATCCACCCGCAAACCGGGGGGTGCGGTTGACACGCATGGAGCTCGCAACCAATGGATGTGTGTCTTCGTCTACCGGATTGATAACAAGACCCAGCCCAAGCGCGACCGCCGCCCAATGAAGTTCACCGAAGTCCACCTGGCAAAGGTTGAAGTCGCCGATTTCCGGCAGAACGCCCGCGGGGTTCTGGGAACAAGAACCGCCACGCTTCATGCGCAGGGCCTCGAAAAGCTGCGGCGTGGCTGGATTTATCTGGACAAATCCAAAGCCTGAAGCCGGGGGATCGCCTCGGCGGCCAGTGCAAAGTACTTTGCAATCCGCTCGATCCCGATGCTTTCGATGCCAAGCGCGTTCGCGGCTGCAAGCGTCGATCCCGACCCGCAGAACGGATCAAGAACAACTCCGCTGTCCATCGGCAGGCTGGCCCTTACGATCCGCCGCAAGAACGACTGTGGTTTCAGCGACGGATGCGGAGCCAGCGCGCGTTCACAACGATTGGTCGGATGGCTTTCGATCACGTCGCCGAACGGACGTTCTGCCGACGTACGCCGCAACGCGCCAGTGCCCCACTTCCGCAGGTTGTCCTGCACCCGCCCCTCGATGGGCTTGCGCAGCAGCAGCCACGGTTCATGCATCGAACGCGGCATGACGGAAACGTCAGGAAACTCCCTGTCGGCGTTCTTCGGACGATCCCCACCACGCATCGTCATGACGAGCCGGGTCACGATGGCGCGCACCTCAAGGTCCGACCGTCGCATTGAATGGGTGACGTGGTTCAAGAGCAGCGGGTTTGACGCCACGAACACATGGGCCCCGGGCATCAGCACCCGCGATAGCTTCCGCCCGAAATCCGCATAAAAATCACATAGATTGTCAATGTCAGATGGCGTCAGCGTGGTGAACCGAGGCAGCGCCGAACGAACATGGCCGTCAAACGATGGCGGGATCCGCCATATGCCGCCGACGCCCCGGTCGAGCTTGGCGATCTCCCGATCCGAATACTCGGCAACGCCGTAGGGCGGATCGGTGACGACCGCGCTGATCGACCGCTCCGGTCGTAAATCAAGCCATGCAAACGCATCGGCATGGACCAGCGTCGCCCTTCCTACGGATACCTGTGGCCAGGAGATTTCGCCAAGGTCGGGGGGAAGGTGCATGTTGCGCTCGGCTGTTCCAAAGTGACCACCCGCAGTATGAGAGGCCAAGGTTGACGTTTTGTTCCATCATGCCGACGCCAGGGCTTTGTCGTCAAGTCCGGTTGTCGCGCGAGCACGTCGAACCTTGCTTGACCACCGTTCGCTTCGCCATCATACCGCCGCCCATGACCCAGCTTTCCCTGATCCGCAACTTCAGCATCGTGGCCCATATCGACCACGGCAAATCCACCCTCGCCGACCGGCTGATCCAGTCGACCGGCACCGTGGCCGACCGCGACATGAAGGCCCAGCTGCTCGACAGCATGGATATCGAGCGGGAACGCGGCATCACCATCAAGGCCAACACCGTGCGGCTGGAATATCCCGCCCGCGATGGCCAGACCTATATCCTGAACCTGATCGACACCCCCGGCCACGTCGATTTCGCCTATGAGGTCAGCCGCTCGATGCGCGCCGTCGAAGGCTCGCTGCTGGTGGTGGATGCGTCGCAGGGGGTCGAGGCGCAGACGCTGGCCAACGTCTATCAGGCGCTGGATGCGGGGCACGAGATCGTGCCGGTCCTGAACAAGATCGACCTTCCGGCCGCCGAGCCCGAACGCATCCGCCAGCAGATCGAGGATGTGATCGGCCTTGACGCCTCCGAAGCCGTGTTCATCTCGGCCAAATCCGGCCTCGGCATCCCCGACGTGCTCGAGGCCATCGTGACCAGGCTTCCCGCGCCGCAGGGCGACGCCGATGCCCCCCTCAAGGCCATGCTGGTCGATTCATGGTACGACGCCTACCTCGGCGTCGTCGTCATGATCCGCGTCATGGACGGCGTCATCCGCAAGGGCGACCGGGTGCGCATGATGGCGACGAACGCGGTCTACGGCATCGACCGGCTGTCGGTCCTCAAGCCCCAGATGGTGGACATCGACGAACTGGGACCGGGCGAGATCGGGGTGCTGACCGCCTCGATCAAGCAGGTCCGCGACACCCGCGTCGGCGACACCATCACGCATGAGCGGCGCGGCACCGACATGGCCCTGCCGGGCTTCAAGCCCGCGCAGCCGGTGGTGTTCTGCGGCCTCTTCCCGGTCGATGCCGCCGATTTCGAGAACCTGCGCGATGCCATCGAGAAGCTGTCGCTGAACGACGCCTCGTTCTCGTCCGAGATGGAGACGTCGGCCGCCCTGGGCTTCGGGTTCCGCTGCGGGTTCCTGGGGCTTCTGCACCTCGAGGTCATCCGCGACCGGCTGGAACGCGAATACGATCTCGATCTGATCACCACCGCGCCCTCGGTGGTGTTCAAGCTGTACATGCGCGACGGCGAGGTGCGCGAGTTGCACAACCCCGCCGACATGCCCGACCTCACCCTCATCGACCACATCGAGGAGCCGCGCATCAAGGCCACGATCCTGGTGCCCGACGACTATCTGGGCGACATCCTCAAGCTGTGCCAGGACCGGCGGGGGATCCAGCTGGACCTGAGCTATGCCGGGTCGCGCGCCATGGTGGTCTATGACCTGCCCCTGGCCGAGGTGGTGTTCGACTTCTACGACCGCCTGAAATCGGTGACCAAGGGCTATGCGTCCTTCGACTATACCATCAGCGAATACCGCGAGGATTTCCTTGTGAAGATGTCGATTCTGGTGAACGAGGAACCCGTCGACGCCCTGTCGATGATGGTCCACCGCGACCGCGCCGAGGCCCGCGGCCGCGCGATGGTCGAGAAACTCAAGGACCTGATCCCCCGCCACATGTTCAAGATCCCGATCCAGGCGGCCATCGGTGCCCGCGTCATCGCCCGCGAAACGCTGTCGGCCATGCGCAAGGACGTGACGGCGAAGTGCTATGGGGGGGATGCGACCCGGAAGAAGAAGCTGCTGGAAAAGCAGAAGGCCGGCAAAAAGCGGATGCGCCAGTTCGGCAAGGTGGAGATCCCGCAGGAGGCGTTTATTAGCGCCCTCAAGATGGATGGCTGACCCCCGCATCCACCCCCACGCCGCCTCCCGCGCGCAAGAGCGTGGCACCTCCGACGCCGAAATGATCGCGACCGTCACCACGGGCGAGACCTTCCCCGCAAAGCACGGCCGCACCGGTTTCCGCCGCAATTTCTCCGGCCCCTGGGCCTGGCGCGGCAAAACCTTCGACACCAAGCAGGTCGAGGTCTATGCTGTCCATGAAGACGGCACCTGGCTCGTCATCACCGCACTTGTGAAGTATTTCTGAGGGGACGCCCATGCAGATCACCCATGACCCCAAGGCCAACATCGCCTACATCCGCTTCCGCGACCGCCAGGGCACGGTCGAAACCCTGCGCATCACCTCGGATTTCTTCGTGGACGTGGACGAGACCGGGGCCGTCTGCGGTGTGGAACTCCTGAACGCCAATGAACAGTTGATTGCCGGGGACGACGGGCGGGTGACGTTCGCGAACCTGCTGGACGGGACATCGGGGGAGTTGCGGGTAGCGTGACGGCGAAATTCTGCTGCGGCGACGCCACCCGGAAGAAGCTGCTGCTGGAGAAGCAGAAGGCGGAGAAGAAGCGGATGAGGCAGTTTGGGAAGGTGGAGATTCCGCAGGAACCGTTTATTTCGGCGTTGAAGATGGATGGGTGATGTACGACCCTAGATCAGTCGCAAACTTCATAGTAGAGGTCCGGCGTTTTTTGGGCGGACAAACTACGCAGCTTCAACTTCAGAAACTCCTATACTTTTGTCACGCGTCCTACTTGGTGACTACTCGCCAGCCGCTTGTTGCGGGATCATTTGAGGCTTGGGAACATGGCCCGGTGCATCCGACGGTATACAGGTCGTTCAAGCGCTTTGGCGACGCGCCAATTACCGAACGAGCATCAGCAATTAATGCGGTTACTGGGAAGATAATACATCTGCCTAGGCCGGATAAGCAGGCACAGCGCCACATTGTGAGGGTTGTATCGTCCCTCTATGATCTGACTGCCCGCCAACTTGTCGACTTGAGCCACGCCCCAAATGGACCTTGGGATTTGGTTTGGAAGCAGAAGGCCTCCAAAGGTGCGATGCTTCTAGACAGAACGATTGCGGAACACTACAGTAAACATCGACTTCCGATAACCTTGGTGCAGGACGAAGATGCTGCTGTCATCCTCCGAGACTTACCCCCTTACGACGATCGACCTGGCGAACCTCTGTGGGAAGACCACGGGTGAACGCTACAGGGCGCTCCGAGACTGGCGGAAGCCAAGTGTTTGGAGGTCTTATGTCCCCACAAAAGCAAACTGGGCCAAGCTGATAGCAAGAGAACCCTCACTCGACCTGATGCTTGAGCGTGACGATAAGGAGCGGCTTCTTGCCAAGATTGCACGTGAGTGCAGGTATGGTGACAGTGACGTCGAAGCCAACATGGCGGTCAGCGCTGCGATTTGGGACTGGGCAGTTCAGAACGACGCGAAAAGCTTGTCTCACGAGTTCTCAGCTTACCGGACGCCTCTCTCGACGAATCGGTTCTTCGAGGGCGGCATCGTGATCGTCGGTGTGAAGGGCTACGGGGTGCTCCTAGACCCGCGACGCTCTCAGACTCGTCTGGACGCCATCGGGCTTAGGTTTGCGTTGTCGGCTATGTACTGGAAGATCGCTGGCGTCGCGGAATATATCGACTTGAATTTGGCGATCATGCGAATTTCAGATACAAAGCCGACCCGTCGAGTCCAGCTTCTCGAGTTCTCTGGCCCGCCAGAGTTCACGAAAGCAGAAGTGGAAGAGCGTATCTTCGATACTCAAAGAATATGGCTGGACGTCCAACTTGAACGCCGCGATGAGTCGGCGAAGGGTGCTGGAGGGCTTTAGCTGGCGGTCAGTAACGTGGGCATTCTGCCCACAACTCCCCCGCGCGAGTCGTAGGCAGAATGCCCGCACTACCCATAAACCCCACCCCTCGGCCCCACCGAAACCACCAGCACCACCAGCCGCCCGTCCTCGATCACATAGACGATGCGCCAGTCCCCCACCCGGATGCGCCACTGATCGACCGACCCTACAAGCTTCAGGCACCCTTCCGGTCTTGGTTCGATGGCCAGCCGCCCGATGGCTGCCGTCAGGCGGTCGTGCAGGCGGGCTTCGGTGATCCGGCGCAGGTCCTTCTTCGCGCCCTTCGACAGGTCGATCCGGTAGCGCGTCATTCGGCGGCGTCACGCACCGCCGCCTCAGTCAAGTACTCCTCGAACGGCGTGGCCGATGACGGGTCCGCCAGATACTCCGCATAGGCCACGGCGGCCTCTTTCGCCAGGTCCGCATCCTCCAGCGCTTCGTAATACGCATAGGCTTCGGCCGAGATCACCACCGCCACCGGCTTGCCGTGGCGCAGGATCGTGACATCCTCGCGGCCATGGTGGACCATGCCGATCAGGTCCGAGAACTTTTCCCGTGCCTCTGAAACCGTCATTTCCGGCATCGCGCCCTCCATATCATACAAATCGTACAATACGCCAGAGTCAGCCGGAAGACAACCTGGCAAGCAACGGGAACCATCCCCCACCCTCCCGCGTTGTCCTTCAAACCCCACCGCAAGGACCACGCCCATGACGCGCCACCGCCTCACCCCCCTGATCGCCCTGCTGGCCGTCCTCGGCCTCTCCGCCTGCGAAACCTTCAAGGGCTTTGGCCGCGACGTGCAGAGCGGGGGCAAGGCCGTCACGCAAGGGGCCGCCGAGGTGCAGGCCGAGTTGTAAGGTGGGCAATCTGCCCACCATGCCCTGACAGCATTCGCACGGTAGGTGGGCAGGTTGCCCACCTATGCGGACCTGCCGTCTATGCGGACCTGCCGTCGGGACCTGACCCGGCAATCCCACGGTGGATCTTCGATGCCCGTCGCGTGACGGCGATCCGCAGGTCACGTCACCCCCATACCCCCACAAACTCCCGCCACTCGCCTTTGCTCATCCCCGACCCTTCGTACCCCACCACTTCCCCCGCCAGCCGCCGCTTCAGCACCGCCACGGCCTTGGCGGACAGCGTCACCCCCCCCATCCGGTAATCCTCGAACGCCGCGAACGCCAAGGGCACCCAGTCCCGCACACAGGCCGCAATCGCCTCGGCGTAGACGCGAATCTCGTGCTGGGCGTGGGCGTCGGCCCTTAACCTCAGAAAATGGAACAGGTTGTGCAGGTCCACCTTCCAGTACCACTGGGTATAGATGTTCATCGGCAGGTTCATCCGCGCCAGTTCGCGGGCCAGGCCCTGTTGGGGGGTTCCGTCGGGCTGGGCCTGGCTCAGCATCGCCTCGTAGTGGTCATACATCCGCCCCGCATCGTCCTTCAGCATCGACAGCACGCGCGCAGCCTCCTCCCCCGACAGGACCTCGCCGCGGCCCTGGTTGTTGGTGGTGGACTGCGCCGCCAGGGCCCCGGCTTCGGGGATGTAGAACTCGCGGTCGAGGATCGAGTAGCGGGCGCTGTATTCGTTGACGTTGGCGGTGCGGTGGCGGATCCACTGGCGGGCGACGAAGACCGGCAGCTTGACGTGCAGCTTGACCTCGCACATCTCGAACGGGGTCGAGTGCCAGTGCCGCATGAGATAGCGGATCAGCCCCTCGTCGTTCTGGACGTGCTTCGTGCCCGCGCCATAGGACACCCGCGCCGCCTGCACGATGGCCCCGTCGTCGCCCATGTAGTCGATGACCCGGATGAAACCGTGGTCGAGGACGGGGTGGGCGACGTAGAGATGCGCCTCCATCCCCTCGGACACCGCGCGCAGGGTGGGGCGGGGGGTTGCGCGCAGGGCGGCAATCTCGGCCTCTTGGTCGGGCGACAGGGGCATGGCGGCCTCGCGATTCCTCGGGCAAACCCAAGATGTGGTTGGGGTATCGGGACACACTACGACATGCGGGGAAGGTGCGGCAAGGGCACGCGACATATCTGCATCACGGGTACATGAGGAAACGCCCGCAACACCCGCAAAGATTGACAGAATTGAGGCGGACGGGCAGATTTCGCGGCAAAACGACCATAAGCAAGAGCAGGTCCCATGAACATGAAACTGGTCGCGCCCCTGGCGCTGTTGCTGCTTGCGGCCTGCGACGGCAATCCGTTTCTGGAAGAGGAAGTGCCCGACCCCGAGGAACTGCCGGGCACGGAAAACCCGGCGCCCGACCGGTCGATCACCCGGTTCGAGCCGACAGGCGAGCCGGATTCGCCCGAGTTCGGCAACGGGTTTGCCCAGGATTTCGGGTACGACGCCGCCACCGACACCTACACGGTCGACAACCTGGGTTTCGACGGGGCCAATGCCTATGGGCGGGGAACGGCGGTCGCGACGCTGGGGTCCTACAACGTGTACGAGGCGACCGCGACCGAGGAGGACCCGCGCACGGGCATCGACATTCCGCAGTTCCAGCACCGGCTGATCGCCGGGATCAGCGACAGCGGGCGGACCGAGTTCGCCATCGTGCGGACAGGGGCCTACCTCGACTATGGTTTCGGCGGCTTCGTGCTGAAACGCGAAGGCGGGGTCAATTTGCCGACGACGCAGCAGGCGGCCTACAGCGGCGACTATGCGGCGGTGCGCGACTTCAACGGGACGAGCGGCCTCGAATACGCCACGGGCGACATGACGGTTGCCATCGACTTCGAGGATTTCAACGACGGCGATGCGGTGCAGGGGCAGGTCACCAACCGGCAGATCTTCGACATCAACGGCAACAACATCACCGGCACGATCCTGGCGGCGATCGACGCCAAGTTCGACCCCGACGATGTGGTCGGCCCAAGCACTGTGCTGCCGACGCTGAACTTCCGCGTCGGCCCTGGGGTGATCGACACGAACGGCGAGATCCGCGGGCTGCTGGACAGCGTCGTGGTGGACCGGTCGGGCGACCGGCCCGAGATCGTGGAGTACGAGGCCGGCAACTACTATGCCATCGTGTCGGGCGACAATGCCGACGAGGTGGTGGGCATCATCGTCGTCGAGGCGGAAGATCCGCGCTTTGACGGTGTGACCGCGCGCGAAACCGGCGGGTTCATCCTTTACCGACCGTGACCTGCGGGGATCTCGCGACGGTGCGGCGGGTCTGGGTGCTGGCCATCGCGATGGCCTTTGCGCTTGGCGCAGGCGCGCGGGCCGAGCCGGTCGTGCTGACGCCCGACAACATGGTCCGCATGACGGTGCTGATGCTGGAACAGCGCCGGCCCGACCAGGCGCTGCGCTTTGCCGATGCGCTGTTGCAGCGCGACCCGCAGGACGCGAACGCGCTGATCCTGAAATCGCGGGCCGAGCGTGACCTGGGGCAGTTCGGACCGGCCACCGCCACGGCGCGCCTGGCGTGGCGCAATGCCGACAGCGAACGCGAACGCTATGGGGCCGCACGGGCGGTCGCACAGGGGCTGGCCTCGGGCGGGCAGAAGTTCCGGGCACAGCTCTGGCTGCGGCGGGCGATCGAGGAGGCCCCCGATGCCCGCGCCGAACGACTGGCCGAGCAGGACTTCCGGTATGTGCGCAACCGCAGCCGCCTGTCGTTCCGGCTGGACGCATCGGCGCGCCCGTCGTCCAACGTGAACGGCGGAACGTCCGAGCAGGTGCTGGATTTCCAGGGCATCCCGCTGACCATCTCGCCCGATTCGCAGGCCCTGTCCGGGGGGCGCGTGCAGGTGGTCGCGACCATCGGTTACCGGCTGACCGAAACCGCGCAGGCCAAGACCGACCTGCGGCTGGGGCTGGTCGAGCGGCATGTCTGGCTGTCGGACGAGGCCAAGGAGCAGGCCCCGATGGCGGATGCGTCCGACTATCGCTATTCGGGCATCGAGGTGGGACTGGAGCGGGCCTGGAAGCTGAAGGTGCCGGGGGGCGAGGCGACGACCGCCGTCACGCTGGGTCACAACCGTTATGGCGGCGAGGACATGTCGGACTATGGCCGGGTGGAGGTGGGCCTTGGCCGCGTGTGGAAAGGCGGGCAATCCGGCAAGATCGCACTCAGCGCGGAACGCCAGAACCGGCTCGACGATCCGGCACGGTCGGCCACCGTCTATGCGGTCGCGCTGGATGGGGTGCGGCGGCTGGACAACGGCGACAGGCTGACGCTGCGGCTGGAGGCGCGGTCGACCCGATCGGAGGAAGAGACCATCGACCACGAGGCGGCGTCCATCGACGTGGGCTGGGATCGGGGTCGGCCCGTGATGGGGGCCCGGCTGTCGATGGGGCTGGGGGTGCAGGCGCGCGACTATGACACGTCGGCACTGACAACGACGGGCCGTCAGGACCTGACGGTGCACGGGCGGATCAGCCTGCGGTTCCAGGAACTGGACTACATGGGATTTGTCCCGGTGATGACGATCGAGGCCGAGCACACGGAGTCGAACGTGGCGCTGAACCGGTCGCGTTCCTTCGGTGTGGGATTCGGGGTGGTGTCGAAGTTCTGAACGGCCGTGCCGGCAGGCACGTCCGGCCCGGCCCGGCGATCAGCAAAGAGTTATTGTGCAAGTCCATGGGAACGTGATCTATATCCCGCCTACCATGACCGTTCCGCCCACCTTTCCGCCCGCCGCCCTGTCACGGCGCCAGCTTTTGGCCACCGGGTTTGCGGCACTGGCCGCGCCCGCATTCGCCGAGGCTCCCGACAGTTCCCCCCGGCCCAAGCCCCGCCCCGGATCGCCTGCCGCGAAGACGGCGCGCGCGACGGGCGAGGGGATCGCGGCGCTGGTCGCGGCGGCCCGGCTGGAAGGGGCGGTCAGCATCGCGGTGGTCGACAGCGCCACGGGCCGGACGCTGGAGGCCTTGGACGAGGATCGGGGCCTGCCCCCGGCGTCCTGCGTCAAGGCGATCACGGCGCTGTATGCGCTGGACCGGCTTGGGCCGGGCCATGCCTGGGCCACGCGGCTGCTGGCGACGGGGCCGGTCGCGGGGGGGCAGGTACAGGGCGACCTGGTCCTGCAGGGCACGGGCGATCCGACGCTGACCACCGACGGGCTGGGCGATCTGGCGCAGATGCTGGCCGAGCGTGGCGTGCGCGGGCTGACGGGGCGGTTCCTGGTGCACGCGGGCGGATTGCCGCGGCTGGACCGGATCGACCGCGACCAGCCCGACCACGTCGGCTACAACCCGGCGATCAGCGGGCTGAACCTGAACCACAACCGCGTGTACTTTGAATGGAAGCGCGCGGGCGGGGCCTGGGACCTGACCATGGACGCGCGGGGCGAGCGGTTCGTGCCACGGGTGACCATGGCGACGATGCGCGCGGCGGACCGGGACAGCCCGCTGTTCACCTACCGCAAGGGCAAGGGCACCGACGACTGGACGGTCGCCGCCGATGCGCTCGGCAAGGGGGGCAGCCGCTGGATGCCGGTGCGCCAGCCCGAGATCTATGCGGGCGAGGTCTTTGCGACGCTGGCCCGCGCCCAGGGCATCCGGCTGCCCGAGCCGCGCATCGTCGGCCAGGCCCCGGCGGGCAGCGTGATCGTGCAGCTGTCCAGCGACACCCTGGGTCCGGTGATGCGCGACATGCTGAAGTATTCGACCAACCTGACCGCCGAGGTGGTGGGCCTTTCGGCCAGCGGGGCGGCGACGCTGGCCGCGTCGGGCGGGCGGATGGCCGACTGGCTGCGGGCCAAGTACGGGGCGACGGGGCGGTTTGTCGATCATTCGGGGCTGGGCGGGGATTCTCGCATGTCCGCCGCCGACATCGCCCGGGTCCTGGCGCGCGGGCGGGGGACGGGGCTGCCGGGGCTGCTCAAGGACTTCGGGATGCGCAACGCGGCGGGCGAGGGGATCAAGGGACACTCCACCCGCGTGCCGTCCAAGACCGGCACGCTGAACTTTGCCTCGGGCCTGGTGGGATACATCGAGCCGCAGGGCGGGCGGTCGCTGACCTTTGCCATCCTGGCGGCGGACGTCGCCCGCCGCGACCGGCTGACGGACGCGCAGCGCGAGGACCCCGAGGGCGGCAAGTCCTGGACCCGTCGCGCGCGGGGTCTGCAGGCGCAGCTTGTCGGCCGGTGGGCAGGCGCGTTCGCCTGACGGGGTGGCCCGCCGGGCCGTGACGGGTGGACCGCGCCCCGCGCGTTATGGCGCGGACAGCGCCTTGGCCAGCCGCATCAGGCCGACCGCTTCGGCGCGATAGCCGAAGTCGTCCGTCCCGCGGCCCGACAGCGCCAGGGCAATCGCATCGTCCCAGCCCCAGTCGCCCAGATAGGTGGCCCCGGTCAGCAGTTGCCCGAACCCCGCGATGGCGGCGGCAAAGCGGGCGTCGTCGCCGACCGGGGCCATGTCGGGGGTGATGGGGGTTTCGGCCAGGGCCGAGGTCGTCTCGCCGGGGGCCTTCCAGCGCAGGCGCAGGAAGCCCAGTTCGTCCGAGCCGTCGGTCACCGGGGCCGCCTCTGACGCGCCATAGCGCAGCGGGTTGACCGACAGGGCAGGGCTGTCCGGTGCGGTGATCTCGTAGATCGCGGTCACCGCATGGCCCGCCCCGATCTCGCCCGCGTCCACGCGGTCGTTGTTGAAATCCTCGCGCGCCAGGGCGCGGGTTTCATACCCGATCAGGCGGTATTCGGCGACGGTCGCGGGGTTCCACTCGACCTGGATCTTGACGTCGTCGGCGATCGGGAACAGCGCGCCCGACAACTGGTCGACCAGCACCTTGCGCGCCTCTTGCAGCGTGTCGATGTAGGCGGCGGTGCCGTTTCCGGCCTGGGCCAGGGCCTGCATCGTGGCATCGTCGAGGTTGCCCCGGCCAAAGCCCAGCACCGACAGGTAGGTGCCGGTCGCCCGCTTCTTGGCGACATAGGCCTCCAGCCCCTCGGGGTCGCTGACGCCCACGTTGAAATCGCCATCGGTCAGCAGCAGGATGCGCCCGACCTCACCCGCTGCGGCCATGCCGTCGGCGGTGCGGTAGGCCAGTTCCAGCCCCTCGGCCCCGGCGGTGGACCCGCCTGCATCCAGCCGTTCGAGCGCCGCCAGGATCGTGCCGCGGTCCGCCGCCTCGGTTGCGGGCAAGACAAGGCCCGCCGATCCGGCATAGGCGACGATGGCCACCTGATCGCCCGTCCGCAGCTGCGGCAGCACCAGGGCCAGCGACTGCTTCAGCAGCGGCAGCTTGTTCGGCTCGTCCATCGAGCCCGACGTGTCGATCAGGAACACCAGGTTCAGGGGCGGACGGTCCTCCAGCGCGGGCAGGCGGCCCTGCAGCGCGACCTGCACCAGACGGCGGTCGGCGTTCCACGGCGCGGGCATCACGGTGACGGTGGCTTTGAACGGGGCCTCGCCTGCTGCCGGTGCGGGCAGGTCATAGGGGAAGTAGTTCACCATCTCTTCGATCCGCACCGCATCCGGCGCGGGCAGGACGCCGGTCATCAGCGACGAGCGGACGATGGCATAGCTGGCGGTATCGACGTCGATCGAGAAGGTCGAGACGGGTTCCACCGCCGTCACCTTGACTGCATTCGGTGCGGCCTGGGGGAAGGCCTCGGTGTCCGGGTCGGGCATCGGCACGACCTGATCGTCAGGCGACACGACGCCTGGCGCGGTCGCGATGACCGCCGCCCCCTCACCGTCGAAGACCAGCCCTTGCCTGATCGTGCCGGTACGACCGCCATCCCCCTCGATCACCGTGCGCTTGCGCTCGACCGTCCCGGCCGTCCGCCCGGCCTGGGCCATCGGTGCGGGAGGAGGCGGAGGAGCGACTTCGGCCAGCATGTCGGTTGCGGGCAGGGGCGGCGGCGGCGGGGCTGCGCTGACGGCAGGCGCGCTGCCGGCCGCAGCCGGGGCAGCCAGCGTGTCCGCCAGCGGCTGGTCGCGCGCCGGTTCCAAGGCCCGCTGTTCGACGGGGGCCGCCAAGCTGTCGCTGTCGTCCGTTGCCGGTTGCGCGGGCTTGGCGGGGGCGGTGGCGGGCACCTGGGGCACAAGGTCGCTGCCCTGCGGCGCGCCGCGCAACTGCGGCTCGATCAGCACCACACCGATGTACAGCGCCGCGACGGATGTGGTGGCGGCCAGCATCTGGCGGCCCGTAAGGAAGTTCAGCATGGTTCGCACTCCTGTCCAGGGGCCCTTGTGGCCCTCGGACTTGGGACGCACCGCATGGGTCGATCCTTGGAGGCGGTCGAAATTTTCCATGGCCAGCCGCAGCGCCGCCTCGCGTGCGCCCGGATCGGGCGGGGGAGGGCTGCGCAGCGCGCGGGTCAGGCGGTCGAAGTCATCCTCGCTCATGGCGTGGTCTCCTGTGCGGCCAGGGCGCGGAGCCGCCGCTTCACTTCGGACATGCGCCAGGCCACGGTGCCCTCGGACAGGCCCAGCACGTCCGCCGCCTGGCCCTGCGTCATCTCTTCCCCCATCACCAGGGCCAGCGTGTCGCGCAGGTCGGTTGGCAGCGAGCGCATCGCGGTGGCGAGCCAGTCCTGCGCCGCGCGGTCCTCGGCCATCGCGTCCTGCCGTGCCAGTTCCCAGTCGCCCCAGCCTTCGGCGGCGCGGGCGCGGGTGGCGGCGCGGCGGCGCGCGTCCTGGGCCGCGTTGACCGCCACGCGGTAGAGCCAGGTCGTGAACCGCGCCTCGGCGCGGAAGCCGCGCAGTCTGGCGGGCAGGCTGGCGCAGATGTCCTGGGTCAGGTCGTCGGCCTCGGCGGCGCTGCCGGTCAGCCGCCAGCACAGCGCGTGCAGCCGGTCATAATGCCGCGCCAGCAGGGCCGCGAACGCGGCGCGGTCGCCTGCAGAGGCGGCCAGGGCAAGCGGGGCATCGGGCGTGTCCATCAGCATCACGGTAGCTGAGACGCGCGGGCGGCGTCCATCCTTGGGCAGCCGGCTGCACGGGGCAAAAAAACGGGGGGCCCTGGAGGCCCCCCGCGCACTGGTCACTCACAAGAGGGGCGCTGTCGCGTCAGGACAGCAGCCCGTTCATCAGCCGCACCGCGCCGTCGCGCGACTGGGTCAGGCCGGGGTTGCCGGTGTCGCGGGCATAGGCCTCGAGCGCGCTGCGGGTGCCTGCGCCATAGACCCCGTCGATCGACCCGCGATAGTAGCCATAGTTGCGCAGCCGGGTCTGGATCGCGCGCTTGGATGCGGGCGAGAATTCGGCGAACGCCTGGCCCAGCACCGACGAGCCATAGTGCGGGGCGGGAACATAGACCGGCGTCTGCGGATAGACCGGCTGCTGGTAGCGCGGTTGGCCCTTGCGGACCTCCTTGATGACCTGGCCCACAATCACCGTGGCGAGGACGCCCTTGAGGAAGTTCTGCTCGTTCTTGCCCCAGGCCTGTGCCGGGGCGGCGGCGGTCAGGGCGATGGCGGCGGCGGTCGCGGTGGCGATCAGGGCGGTGCGGGTCTTGGCGATCATGGGCAGCATGACGGGTTCCTTCGTGCGATGATGCCGGGGGCAGACCCGGCCTTGGGGTTTCGATGGTCCGAACATGGGGACCCAGGCCGGGATAGGCAAAATCCGGGGACTGCTATCGGATAGCAGACGAACGCGCGGGGGCGATTTCGGTTGCGTTTCGGCCCGGTTGGGCGCATAGCGATGGTCGCGACGCTTTCTTGATCGACCTTCTGTCTCCACTCGTGGCTTCAGGTGCGATTCTGATTCCAGAGCCGGGCCACCGCACCAGCGCGGGTGGCGATAAGACAGGAGTATCCACGATGGCCAATGGCACCGTGAAATGGTTCAACTCGACCAAGGGTTTCGGCTTCATCGCCCCGGCGGGCGGCGCGCGTGACGTGTTCGTGCACGTGTCGGCGCTGGAACGTGCGGGCATCCGTGATCTGCCCGACGGGCAGGCCGTGACCTTCGACATCGAGAAGGGCCGCGACGGCCGCGAATCGGCGACGAACCTCGCCCTGGCCTGATCCTTTCGGGTCACGCTTGCAGGATTTGACGGGGGTGGCCGCAGGGCCGCCCCCGTTTTTCGTTTGCGCGGGGGACCAGACCGAGGACCCGACCCGGGACCACACCGGGGGGGCAGGCACTGGACATGGCGGCAGCGTTCACACGGACGCCGTCCCGGTCCTGACCGCGCAGAACTGCGGGTCGCGGAACCGGTTCGGCAACCGGTGCGTTACACCCGATGCGGCACCAAGGGCACAACCTGAGGCCGGGCTTCGGCAGGACGGGACCCTTGATGAACCGCCAAACGCGCCGTCTCGATCTGGGTGCCAGCAACGTGGCGCTTGTGCTGAACCACGCCGCGGGCCGGAAGGATGCCGAGGCGAGGACCGACAGCATCCGCACGGCCCTGACCCCGCGCGTGGCGAAGCTGACCGTTCATCCGGTCGCCAAGGGCAAGGACATCGCGGCCGTTGCCCGACAGGCGGTGCTGGACGGGGCCGACGTCGTCGTGGCGCTTGGCGGGGACGGGACGCAATCGGCCGTGGCCGGTGCCCTGGCGGGCGGCGATGCGGTGATGGGTGTGCTGCCGGGCGGGACCTTCAACTACTTCGCTCGCGAACTGGGCGTCGGCGATACCGTCGAGGCGGCGCTGGAGACCCTTCTGTCCGGCCATGTCGCCACGCTGGATGTGGGCGAGGTCAACGGGCGGTTCTTCCTGAACAACGCCAGTTTCGGCGTCTACCCCGAGATCCTGGAACGGCGCGAGGCCATCTATCGCCGTTGGGGCCGCAGCCGGATCGCCGCCTACTGGTCGGTGCTGCTGACATTGCGCGACATGCGCGATCCCATGCACCTGCGCGTGACGCTGGACGGCGCGCCGCGCGAGTTCCACACGCCGCTTGCCTTTGCCGCCCGCAGCGCGTTTCAGTTGGAAAGCCTGGGGCTGGACGGGGCCGATGCGGTGCGGAACGGACAGATGGCGCTGTTTCTGGCCAAGGCCCACCGGCCGCGCGACCTGCTGGCGGCGGCGTTTCGCCTGGCCTTCGGCAAGGTGTCGCGCGGGCAGGACTTCGAGTTGCTTTTGGCCGACGACATCCAGATCGAGACCCGCCACCGCCGCCGCCTGATGGCCTTTGACGGAGAAAAGGCGCGGGTGGACGGGCCGTTCCGGCTGCGCGTGCATGCGGGCGCGCTGTCGGTGATTGTGCCCGCCCCCGAAGCGGCGGCAGCGCCCGGATGACCCGGCTGGTCCACCTGACCGACCTGCATTTCGGCCTGCATCACCCCGACCTGGTCGAACCCCTGCGCGCCGCGGTGGTGGCGAGCGCGCCGGATGTGGTGGTCGTCTCGGGCGACCTGACGCATCGGGCGCGGGCGGGCCAGTTCGGACAGGCGATGGCCTTCCTGCGGGGGCTGGAAGTGCCGGTGATGACGGTGCCCGGCAATCACGACGTGCCCCTCTTCAACCCCCTTGCCCGGCTGCTGATGCCCTTTGCCGCCTATCGCCACGGCGCTGCGGGCGATCTTCGTTCCGTGGTGACGGTCGGGCGGCTGCGGTTGCACGGCGTGAACACTGCCGACCCCTGGCAATGGCGCGGCGGGGTGGCGCGCCGGGACGAGATCGACCGCGTCGTCCGTGCCCTGCGCGACAGCGGGCCGGATGACGTCAACATCCTGGTTGCCCACCATCCGTTTCAGGAGCCGCCCGGATTTCAGCGCGGTGAGACGAAGGGAGCGTCACCGGCGCTGGAACGGCTGCGCCAGGCGGGGCTGCACGTCATCCTGTCGGGCCATCTGCATCACTGGACCCTTGGCCTGGGCCTGTCGCCGGACCGGCCCTGCCCGATCTTCCAGATGCAGGCGGGCACGGCGCTGTGCAGCCGGGCGCAGGAGCGCGACCACGGCTTTGCCGTGCTGGACTTCGCCGGCCCCGCGCTGTCGGTGCAGCCGTGGATCGCCGAGGCGGCAACCCGCCGGTTCGCCCCGCGCACGCGCCTGTCGCTGGTCCGGCATGACGGCGGCTGGCTGTTGTCCGACTGACGGGGTCGAAGCCACTGCGGCCTTAGACCGGCGTACTCACCCGGCTGACCAGCACCTTGTCGATGCGGCGGTCATCGAGGTCGATGACTTCCAACTTGACGCCCGAGGTCATGGCGCAGTCGCCCAGGGCCGGCATCCGTTTCAACAGGTTCAGCATCAGGCCCGCCACGGTTTCATAGCCGCCCGCCACGTCATGGGGCAGGTCCATGCGGTCACAGAATTCGTCCGCCGACATCCAGCCGGCGACCAGCCAGCTGCCATCCTCGCGCTGCACCATGGCGGGTTCGTCCTCATGCGCGGCCACGACCTGGCCGGTGATCGATTCCAGCAGGTCGCCGGTTGTCACGATGCCCTCGAACTGCCCGTATTCGTCGTAGACCAGGACCAGATGGTGTTCGGACCCGTGCAGGACCTCCATGACGTCCAGCGCGTCGGCGTGTTCCGACACGACGGGCACCTCGTGCAAGAGCGCCTTCAGGTCAAGCGGCTCGCGCCGCGAGGTGGCGCGAAAGGCTTCGGCCAGGGTGACGATGCCCAGAACCTCGCCGCTGGCACGGGACTGCACGGGCATCCGGGGCCGGGCGATGCGGCGGATGGCGGCCAGGGCCTCGGACGGGGTCATCTCGATGTCCAGAAGCTCGATGTCGCGGCGCGGCGTCATCAACGCGCGGGCGGACCGGTCGGCCAGACGCATGACGCCCGAGATCATTTCGCGTTCCTCGGGCTCGATCAGGCCCTCGTCATGGGCCTCGCTGATCAGGCTTTTCACCTCTTCCTCGGTGACGCGCGAGCGGCCTTCGTCGGTCACGCCCATCAGCCACAGCACCACCTTGCCCGACCGGTCCAGCACCCAGACCACGGGTGCCGCGACCACGGCCAGAAGCGCCATGGCGGGGGCCACGCGGATTGCCACAGCTTCTGCATTGCGCAGTGCAAGCTGCTTTGGCACCAGTTCGCCGACGATCAGCGACAGGTAGGTCAGCACCACGACCACGCCGCCGACGCCCAGCGTGTTGGCCCATTCCAGCGGCACGCCCTGCGCCGCCAGCCAGGCGGTCAGCCGCGCCCCCAGCGTTGCCCCGGAAAAGGCCCCCGAAAGCACCCCCACCAGCGTGATGCCGATCTGGACCGTGGACAGGAACCGACCCGGATTCTCGGCCAGCCGGATCGCCGTTGCCGCGCCGCGCCCCGGTGTCGTCTTCAACCGTCCGGGCCGGGCCGAGACGATGGCAAGCTCCGACATGGCAAGCACGCCGTTGATGCAGATCAGCACAACGACGATGGCGATTTCGGTCAGCATGGGGTGCGCAGGTCTCCTTCAGTCCAGACGGAAATCGAAATGCTTGCGCACCGGTTCCACGATTTCCCAGGTGCCCTTGAAATCCTTTTCGACGACAAAGGCATCGGGGGCGGCGACGGTGACCGGGGTGCCGCCGTCGGGGGTGATGACGATCTTTCCGGCGATCAGGACGACATACTCATAATTCGTGTAGGTCGCATGATAGCTGCCGGTGGTGCATTCCCAGATGCCCGCCATCATCGTGCCGTCGGCCGATGTGTGCAGCACCCAGGTGGTCATCCGCGGATTGCCTTTCGTCACCACCCAGCCATCCAGCGTGTCGGTGGACGGGGTGACTTCCGAAGTGTCGGGCAGGCGGGTGATGGTCTGCATCGTGGTCTCCTTGGGGGGTCAGGACAGGGCTTGCGCCAGGTCGGCGATCAGGTCGTGCGGGTCTTCCAGGCCGACCGAGGCGCGGATCAGGGTCGGCGGAATGCCGGTGTGGGGTTCGATGCTGTGGCGGTGCTCGACCAGGCTTTCGACACCGCCGAGCGAGGTCGCGCGGTGGAAGAGGTTCAGCCTGCCGACGACGGCCAGGGCAGCCTCGCGGTCGCCCCGGACGAGGAAGGACAGCAGGCAGCCGTAGCCGCCGGTCATCTGCCGTTGTGCCACGGCATGGCCGGGATGGCCGGGCAGTCCGGGGTAATAGACGTCCGTCACCTGCGGATGCGCCGCCAGCCATTCCGCGATGACCTGGGCAGAGCGGGACATGCGATCAACCCGCAGGGGCAGGGTGCGGATGCCGCGCAGCAGAAGCCAGGCCTCGAACGGGCCAAGGACGGCACCGGCGGTCTGGCGATCCTCGGCGACGGCCTGCCACAGCGGGGTGGTGTCGTCGCGCGCGGCCAGGACGCCGGCCAGCACGTCGGAATGGCCGTTGATGCCCTTGGTGGCGGAATGCATCACGATGTCGGCACCGTGGTCGAGCGGGCGGGTCAGGATCGGCGTTGCCGCCGTGGCGTCGACGGCCAGGACCGCCCCGGTCGCATGCGCCGCCTGTGCCGCCGCCGCGATGTCGACGCTGCGCAGCCAGGGGTTCGACGGGGTCTCGATGAAGACAAGCGCGGGCCTTCGGGCGGCGATCGCCGAGGACAGGGCGTCGGCGTCGGAGGCGTCCACCTCGGTCAGCGGATGGCCGTGGCGCGCGGCATGGGCGCGCACCCATTTCGTCGTGCCCCAGTAGATCTGGGACTGGAGCACAATCGGTGCCCCGGCGGGCACTGCCCGGAACAGCGCGGCAATGGCGGCCATGCCGCTGGGGAACAGCAGCGCCGCTGCGGCCCCTTCCAGTGCGGCCAGCACGGATTCGGTGGTGCGGACGATGTCGCTGTGGTCGCGGGCATAGGTGTTGGCCGGGTTCAGGGGCGCATAGTCCGGTCCGCGCAGGAAGGTGGTCGACAGCGGGATCGGCGGCACCACGCCGCCCGACGCGGCGTCCACCGCGCCCCCCGCCTGGGCGGCGATGGTGGCGGGGGAAAGGGGCGGGCGGGGCATGGCGGTCCTTGTCGGCAGCGTCCGGTCTTTCGGCGCAGAGGCCGGGGGGTTTCACACCCCCCGGACCCCCCGTGGGATATTTGTGCAAAGATGAAAGGCGGGGGGTCAGATCGACAGGCAGATGTACTTCAGTTCCAGGAAATCCTCGATCCCGTGGCGACTGCCCTCGCGCCCGAGGCCCGACTGCTTGACCCCGCCGAAGGGCGCGACCTCGGTCGAGATGATGCCGGTGTTCACGCCGACGATGCCGTATTCCAGCGCTTCCTGCACGCGGGTGACGCGCCCGATGTCGCGGGCGTAGAAATAGGCGGCGAGGCCGAAGATGGTGTCGTTGGCATAGGCAATCGCCTGTTCCTCGGTGTCGAAGCGGAACAGGGGGGCGACGGGGCCGAAGGTTTCCTCCTGCGCCACCGCCATGGCCTGGGTCACGCCGGTGATGATCGTGGGTTCGAAGAACGACCCGCCAAGCGCATGCCGCTTGCCGCCCGCGATCACCTTGCCGCCCTTGGCCACGGCATCGGCGATATGCTCCTCGACCTTGTCCAGCGCCGCGATGTTGACCAGCGGGCCGAACTGCACATCCTCGGTCAGTCCGTCGCCGACGCAGGACTTGGCCAGGGCGGCGGCAAGTTTTTCGGCAAAGGCATCATAGATGCCCGACTGCACGTAGATGCGGTTCGCGCAGACGCAGGTCTGGCCGTTGTTGCGGAACTTGGACAGCATCGCGCCGGCCACGGCGGCATCAAGGTCGGCGTCATCGAACACGATGAAAGGGGCGTTGCCGCCCAGTTCCATCGAGCATTTCAGCACCTGGTCGGCGGCCTGCTTCAACAGGATGCGGCCCACTTCGGTGCTGCCGGTGAAGGTCAGCTTGCGAATCAGGGGGTTCTCGCAGAATTCCTTGCCGATGTCCGATGACCGCTTCGAGGTGATGACCGAGAAGATGCCCGCAGGCAGGCCCGCGCGTTCCGCCAGAACCGCCATGGCCAGGGCCGACAGCGGCGTCTCGGCGGCGGGCCGCCCCACGAATCCGCAGCCTGCGGCCAGGGCCGGTGCGCATTTGCGGGCGATCATCGCGTTCGGAAAGTTCCACGGCGTGATCGAGCCGACGACACCGATGGGCTGCTTGATCACCGTCAGGCGCTTGTCGCGCTGGTGGCCGGGGATCGTCTCGCCATAGATGCGCTTGGCCTCTTCGGCGAACCATTCGACGAAGGACGCGCCATAGGCGATCTCGCCCCTGGCCTCGGCCAGCGGCTTGCCCATCTCGGCGGTCAGGATGCGGGCAAGGTCTTCCTGGTTCGCCATCATCAGGGTGTACCAGGCGCGCAGGATGTTGGTGCGTTCCTTGGCGGGGCGGGCGGCCCAGTCCTTCATCGCGGCATGGGCGGCGGCGATGGCGCGGGCGGTCTCGGTGCGGCCAAGGTTCGGCACATGGCCGATCACATCGCCGCGCGCGGGGTTCTCGACGGCAAAGGTGGACCCGTCGTCGGCCAGGGTCCATTCGCCCGCGACATAGGCGCGGTCGCACAAAAGCGTGGGGTCGGACAGCATCGAGCGCAGGTCGGTGACGGAATCAAGCATGGGGGCCTCCACAAGGCAGGGCAGGTCATGCAATGCATGGTTCCGGGCGAAATGTCCAGTTGGGGGGCGGGGATGGAATTCGCAAGTGCTGCGGACCGGGAGTATGCGAACGGGGCGTTCATTCCGGGGGCCGACGATTATCCGCCACGCTGGCGGGCGGCGGCGGCGGCATACCGGGCGGCGCTCGGGGCCAATGCGCGGGTCGATCTGGCCTATGGCGCGGGCGCGCGGAACCGGTTCGACCTGTTCCTGCCGGTCGGGGCGGCGCGGGGGCTGATGGTGTTCGTGCATGGCGGCTACTGGCTGCGGTTCGACCGGGCCGACTGGTCGCACCTGGCCGCCGGTGCGGTGGCGCGGGGGTGGGCGGTGGCGATGCCGTCCTACACGCTGGCCCCGGTGGCGCGGATCGGGGCGATCACCGCCGAGGTGGCGCAGGCGGTGGCGGCAGCCGCGGCGATGGTTTCCGGGCCCGTCGTCGTCGCGGGGCATTCGGCGGGCGGCCATCTGGCGGCACGGATGGGGTGCGCGGGCATGGGTCCTGTGCCTGGGGGGCGCTTGCGGCGGGTGGTGCCGATTTCCCCTGTGGCCGAGCTGGCCCCGCTGATGACCACGGCCATGAACGCGGATTTCCGGCTGGACGCGGCGGAATGCGCACGCGAAAGCCCCGCCCGGCTGGCCCTGCGGGACGATTGCGCCGCGCATGTCTGGGTCGGCGGGCAGGAGCGGCCCGCCTTCGTGTGGCAGGCGCGGACCCTGTCGGAAGCCTGGGCCTGTCCCTGGACCGTCGCAGCGGGGCGGCACCACTTCGACGTGATCGACGAACTGGCCGATCCGGGCAGCCCTCTGGTGTCGGCCTGTCTGGACGGTCTCTGACGGGACCCGTCAGAACCGGGTCGGCAGGCAGGGCGTGATGGCCGGGCCGGGGTCGCGCCCTGCGATCAGGTCGGCGACCATCGCGGCGGTGCGGGGAGCCAGCGTCAGGCCGATGTGGCCGTGGCCGAAGGCGTGGATCACCTGGCGTCCGCCGCGCGACGGGCCGATCACCGGCAGGCTGTCGGGCATCGAGGGGCGCAGGCCCATCCAGGTGCGCGACGGCTCGCCGAGGTCTGGGAAAAGCTGTCGCGCGCCTTCCGCCAGGCGGGCCAGGCGGTGCGGCGACGGCGGCGCGTCGAGGCCGCCGAGTTCGACCGTGCCCGCCACCCGCAACCGGCCTGCCATCGGGCACAGGTAGAACCCGCGCGCGACCGGGCAGGCGGGGCGGGTCAGGGGCGAGGTGTCCATGTCCCACTCCAGGTGATAGCCGCGCTCGGTGTCCAGCGGCACCCGGTCGCCTGCCACGCGGGCCAGGGCGCGCGACCGGGCCCCCGCCGCGACCACGACGGTGCGGGCGGTGCGCAGAAGGCCCGACCCCTTGACGACGACGCCCACGGCGGTGCGTTCCAGATGGGTGACCCGTCCCCGCATCACCTCGACCCCCGCCTGCTGCACAGCGCGGGTCAGCGCGGCCATCATCGCGCCGGGATCGGTGATGAACTGCGCGTTGCGAAAGAACGCGGCACCCCCCGGCATCGGCGGCAGGCCGGGTTCCAGCACGGCCAGGGCGGCGGCGTCGATCTGGTCGACCACGACGCCAAGCGCACGGCGGGCGGCAAGGCCGGGACTGGCGGCGCGCCCTTCGGCCTCCGTCGCGTAGAGATAGAGGCAGCCCCGGTCCTGCATCAGGCCGCGCCCCCCCACGCGGTCGGCAAGCGCCGACCAGAGGGGGGCGGCATCTGCCAGAAGTGCTGCCAGGGCCGCCGCGTTCGCCGTTGACCGCGCGGGCAGCGACTGGCGCAGGAACCGGGCCAGCCAGGGTGCAAGCGAGATCAGGCTGGGGCGGTGGATCGCCAGGGGCGAGTGCCGGTCGGTCAGCAGGCGTGGCAGGTCGCGCAGGACCTCGGGCGTGCCGACCGGCGACGTGGCATAGTCGGCAATGGTCCCGGCGTTGCCATAGGACGCGCCCGACCCCGGTGGCTCGGGGTCGATCAGCACGACGCGCCGCCCCTCGTCGGCCAGCCGCAGCGCGATGGTCAGGCCGATGACGCCCGCGCCTGCGACGATCACCTCGACGCCTTGCGAGGGGCGGCGCGAGGACGCGGGTTTCGGGGCGGGGCTTTGGGGGGACATGGCAGAGGGCCGCGCCCCCCCTTCGCGACAGGGGGCGAGGCGGACCTTTGTTGCCTACATGCAGGCCTCGAACAGCCTGCGCGTATTCTCGGCGGTCATCTTCACCGGATTGCCGTCGCAGGAGGGGTCTTCCAGCGCCATTTCGGTCAGCTCGTCCAGACGGTCGGCCTGCACCCCAAGCGCGGTCAGGTTGGCCGGGATGTTCAGTTCGGCCCGCAAGTCCATGACGCGCGCCCGAAATCCGTGGAACCCGCCGTCGATGCCCAGATAGGCCGCAGCCCACGAGATGCGATGTTCGATTGCGGCCCGGTTGAAGTCCAGCACCATCGGCATGACCACGGCGTTCGTCGTGCCGTGGTGGGTGTTGTAGACGGCACCGATGGGATGGCTCAGCGAATGGATCGCACCCAGGCCCTTCTGGAACGCCACGGCCCCCATCGCGGCGGCCGACATCATGTGCGACCGGGCCTCGATGTCGTCGGGGGTGAAATAGACGCGCGGCAGATTCTCCAGCACCAGGCGCATCCCCTCCAGCGCGATGCCCTGGCTCATCGGGTGGTAGAAGGGGCTGCTGTAGGCCTCGAGGCAATGGGCGAAGGCGTCCATGCCGGTGCCGGCGGTGATGAAGCGCGGCATGCCGACGGTCAGTTCGGGGTCGCAGATGGTGACGGCGGGCAGAAGCTTCGGGTGGAAGATGATCTTCTTCTTGTGCGTGGCGCTGTTGGTCAGCACGCCCGCGCGGCCCACTTCGCTGCCGGTGCCGGCCGTGGTCGGCACGGCGACGATGGGTGCGATGGTGGCCGGGTTGGCGCGGGTCCACCAGTCGCCGACATCCTCAAGCTCCCAGACCGACACCGGCTGATCCACCATCAGCGCGATCATCTTGCCCAGGTCCAGCGCCGACCCGCCGCCGAAGCAGACCACCCCGTCATGGCCGCCGTCGCGGTAAACCTTCAGCCCCGCCTCCATGTTGTGTTCATTCGGGTTGGGGTCAACCTGGCTGAACACTGCGCCGCCAAGGCCGCCCTCGTCCAGCAGGTCCAGCGCGCGGGCGGTAATGGGCAGCGGGGCCAGGGCCTTGTCCGTCACCAAGAGGGGCCGCTTCAGCCCCGCCGCCTTGACATGGGTGGCCAGTTCCGCGATGCGGCCCGCGCCGAATTTCACGGGTGTGGGGTAGGACCAGTTTCCGCGCAGCTTCATGCCGTCACCTTCTTGAAATGATAGGATTTCGCCCGTGTGACCGACTGATACCCCAGATGCGACAGCGACGTGCCGCGCCCGGTGTCCTTGACCCCCGTCCAGGTCAGCGCCGGGTCGAGATAGTCGCAGCGGTTCATGAACACGGTGCCGGTTTCCACCTCTGCGCCGATCGCGGCGGCGCGTTCGGGGTCGCGCGTCCAGATCGAGGCCGTCAGGCCGTAGGGACTGTCGTTCATCAGGGCGATGGCCTCGGCCTCGTCCCTGTAGGGCATGATGCCGACGACGGGGCCGAAGGATTCTTCCTTCATCACCCGCATCGAATGGTCCACGTTCACCAGGATCTGCGGGGCCAGATAGGCCCCCCCGTCATCGGCGAACGTCGCGGGGTCGAGCAGCGGTTTCGCCCCCGCCGCAATCGCCTCGGCGGTCTGTGCGCGGACCGTCGCGGCAAAGCGGCTGTGCGCCATCGGGCCCAGGGTGGTGGCGGCGTCGAAAGGGTTTCCCAGCTTCAACTGCTCGACCCAGGCCACGGATTTTCCGACGAAATCGTCGAACAGGCTTTCGTGCACATAGATCCGCTCGATCCCGCAGCAGCACTGGCCCGCGTTGTACATCGCCCCGTCCATCAGGCTGTCCACCGCCACGTCCAGATCGGCATCGGGCAGCACCAGGCCGGGGTCCTTGCCGCCAAGCTCCAGCCCCAGGGGCGTGAAGGTGCCCGCCGCCGCACGTTCGATGGCAGCACCGCCCCCGACCGACCCGGTGAAGTTGACGAACCCGAAGGCGCGTTTCCCGATCAACATTTCGGTGGTCGCGTGGTCGAGGACGACGTTCTGGAACACGTCCTCGGGGACCCCCCCGGCATGGAACGCACTGGCCAGACGCTCGCCCACCAGCAGGGTCTGCGAGGCATGTTTCAGCACTACGCTGTTCCCCGCGATCAGGGCCGGAACGATGGTGTTGATCGAGGTGAGATAGGGATAGTTCCAGGGGGCGACCACGAACACGACGCCCACAGGTTCGCGGGCGATGCGCCGCTCGAACCGGTCGGACGCCTCGGCCACCATGGGGGCCAGGGCGGCCGCCGCGATCTCGGACATATAGTCGGTGCGCTGGTTCACGCCGCCGAATTCACCGCCGTAGCGGGTGGGGCGGCCCATCTGCCAGGCCAGTTCCTCGACGATGGGGGCCTTCATCGCGTTCAGCTTGGCCACCCCCGCCTTGACCCGCGCGATGCGGTCCTCAAGCGGCATGGCGGCCCAGCCAGGCTGCGCCGCCTTGGCGCGCGCACAGGCGGCAAGGGCGGCGTCAGGGGTAAGGGGCGTGCGTTCGGCATAGATGCTGCCATCGACGGGAGAGATCAGTTGGATCGGTTTCATGGGTCAGGTCCGGGGGGTAGGGTGCGTGTCTGCGCGCACCGTTGGGGTCAAGGGTGCGAGCGAGCGCGTACCCTGCGTCGGCCTTCGGGTCGGTTCAGCAGCCAATGGCAAGGACATGCCCGCCTTTGGCGTAGTCAAGAATCTTGCGGTCGCGGGTCAGTATTCTTAGCCCAAGTTCCCTCGCCGTGGCCACGATGATCCGGTCGGCCGGGTCTCGGTGGAACGGCGGGGGCAACTGGGTGGATTGGATCAGCACATCGACGGTTAGTTGTGCCCAGGTCAGGCCGCCCGTCCTGACAACCCGTTCAAACCACGTCTTGAGCGGAACCGGCAAGGTGATGCGGCCTCGCTCGAAGCTGTTACCGAGTTCCCAAGCCGATATCGGCGAGAGGAAGATACTATTTCCGGCGTCGTGGGTTTCTTGCAGCAAGGCCTCAGCGGCGTCACGCGCGCCGTCCGTAACCAGTCCCGAAAGCCAGATCAACGCGCAGGTATCGAGGAGCAGGGGTTCCTTCACGCGTCACGGCCCTCCAGCAGGGCGATTTTGTGGTTGAGGAACTCCTCCATTTCTTTGTCCGTGTACATCGGATCGGTCAGGTCCACTCCGGGCGCGATGGTTATCATACCCACCATGCAACCGATCAGAGGGTGGCGGCCTTTCGGCCCCGTGACAGTATGCGGGACGTTGTTATCAGCCGGGAGCGTTGCATTGAGTTTCGCGAAGACAAGCCGCTCCGATGCAAGATCCACCTGTTCCGACTGATAGCCAGCGTCAAGCCAGCCGCGCGACTGTACGTGTCCGTGCGCAGAATTGGCCCACCACGGGCGGTAGTCGCGGGCAGACTTGGGAAGCTTGAAACCTAGGACGGCCTCCATATCGGCGAAGGTCATGACAATCCGAGCTCCGCCACGCGATGCGAGATGCCGGGTGAGGGGTTCATACTTGGTCATTGCAAGCTCTCAAAGCTACCAGAATCGGTATTTACTTTAGTACTACACTCAATAAAGTAAGTAAAGTACTTTATGCCCGCTCCAGCAACCTCTGCACCTCGAAATCCGTCACCACGCGGTCGGTCTCGCGGATCTCCCATTGCGCGGCGTGGTGGTAGTGGTCGATCACGTCGTCGCCGAAGGCCGCGCGCAGCATGGCCGAGCCGTGCAGCAGGGCCGCCGCCTCGCGCAGGTTGGTGGGGATCTCTCGGATGCCGCGGGTGGCGTACATGTCGCCTTTCATCTCGGGCTCGAGGTCCAGCTTGCGCTCGATCCCGTCCAGACCGGCGGCCAGCAGGGCGGCGCAGGCGAGATAGGGGTTCACGTCGCTGCCGGGGATGCGGCATTCGACGCGGATGGCCTTGGTCCCCTCGCCGCAGACGCGGAACCCGGCGGTGCGGTTGTCGGCGCTCCACACTGCCTTGGTGGGGGCGAACATGCCGATGGTGAAGCGCTTGTAGCTGTTGACGTAGGGGGCCAGGAACGCGGTGATGTCGCGGGCATGGGCCAGTTGGCCCGCCAGGAAGTGGCGCATCACGGATGACATGCCGTGGTCGCCACCGGCGTCCGCAAAAGATGCCTGCCCGTCCAGCGACCACAGCGACTGGTGGATGTGGGACGACGACCCGGCCTTGCGGTGGTCGTACTTGGCCATGAAGGTCACCGAGCGGCCTTTGAGCCATGCGATATCCTTGACCGCCTGTTTCACGATCACATGGTTGTCGGCGGTGTCCAGCGCGTCGGAATAGCGGTAGTTCACCTCGTGCTGGCCGGCGTCAGCCTCTCCCTTGGTGTTTTCCACGGGGATTCCGGCGGCATACAACCCGTTCCTCACGGCGCGCATGACCTCTTCCTCCTTGGTGGTCTGGAAGATGTGGTAGTCCTCGTTGTAGGCGCTGATCGGCTTCAGGTCGCGCAATGCGCCGTCGCGCAGGGCCTCATAGCTGTTCTCGAAGATGTAGAACTCCAGTTCCGTGGCCATCATCGGCTGGAACCCCATGGCGCGGGCGCGGGCGACCTGGGCCTTCAGGATCGCCCGGGGGCTGATCGGCACGTCGTGGTGGTGGTGGTCCAGAAGGTCGCCCAGCACCAGCGCCGTGCCCGGCAGCCAGGGCAGGGCGCGCAGGGTGGCCATGTCGGGCTTCAGCACATAGTCGCCATAGCCCGTCTCCCACCCGGTCGACTTGTAGCCCGGCACGGTCGTCATCTCCATGTCGACGGCGAGCAGGTAGTTGCAGCAATGGGTTTCCTTCCAGCCGCCGTCCACGAAGAACGCGGCATGGAACCGCTTGCCCATCAGGCGGCCCTGCATGTCGATGCCCGCCACCAGCACCGTGTCGATGTCGCCCTTGGCGACGGCGGCCTTCAGCGCGTCGAAGGTCATGTTGCCGGGCATTGTGCCGGTCTCCTTGTGTCTGTCCCTGTCCGGGCCATCCTTGCACCGCCCGGCGGGCCGCGCCAAGGGGGGCCGTTCAGGCCGGGGCGGCGCGCGACAGCCCGACCAGCCCGTTCGCCACCACGGCCGCCAGCAGCACCAGCCCACCGACCAGCGTGCCGGTCCCCGCCGTCTCGCCCAGGAACAGCCAGACCCACAGCGGCCCCAAGAGCACTTCGAGGTTCGACAGAAGCGTCAGGTCCGCCGCGCGCAGCGCCTTGCTGCCGAAGGTGTACAGCGTCAGCCCCGCCGCCAGGAGGAACGCCCCCATGAACAGGCTGACGCCGATGTCATGGCCCGGCAGCCACAGCGTGCCCCCTGCCGCCCCGGTCACCGCCGCCGCCACGGCGGCCGAGAAGACCCCGCCCAGCAAGGTTGCGGGCATCATGTCGGACAGCTTGCCCCACCGCAGGGTCAGGGTGAAGCAGGCAAACCCCAGGGCCGACAGCAGCGCGGCCACGTTGCCGGGGCCTGCGCCCACCGACAGCCCCTCGCGCACCATCACGTACATGCCGACGATGGCGATCCCCATGCAGGCCCAGGTCAGGGGATGCACCCGCTCGCCCAGGATCGCCCAGCCCAGGGCGGCGGCGATAAAGGGCGAGGCGGCGAACAGGAACACGGCGTTGGCGACCGTCGTGGCCTGCAGGGCATAGATCGCGCCGGAAAAGGCGAAGACCAGGCTGAGCCCGCCGATCAGCCCCGGCAGTCCCGCCTGCCGCAGCGGGGCCAGGATGCTGCCGCGCGTCCACAGGATCACCGCCGCCAGCACCGGCAGGACGCCGACCGACCGCCAGAACAGGATCGCCCAGGGCTCCGGCGTGGCGATCTGGCGGATGGCGAGGCCGGTCAGCGACCAGCTGATGGCCGCCATCACGACCAGCGCGACGCCCGTTCCGTACCGCATGACACCGCACCTTTTTCCCGCATCAGGCGGAGGCGGCGGGGTCCTGTCTGTTCCGTTCGCGACTTTCGGCACAAGGGATACGTCCCGCCGTCAATAGGGGCGGCGCGGGAACACGGACAACCCTGACGCGGCGGGTCAGCCCCAGTTGACGTTCTCGCCGCGCGTGTCGATGTGGATGAACGTGTTGTACAGCTTGACCCCGCCGCGAAAGCGGAACTGCGTCTGGCCTGCCGTGTCGCGCCAGGACAGGGCGGTGAAGGTAATCGGGTCGCCTTCGACCGTCACCGGCCCCCGCGCATAGCGTTGCGGCGCGCCGATCCAGGTGTCGCGCAGACCGATCAGCAGGGCGTGCAGGTCGGGCAGGCGGCTGCGGTCGGGCGTGGTGAAGTCGATGGCCGCAAAGGCGACGTGCTGGCTCAGCCGGGCCGAGTCGGGGATGTGCTTGTTGTACTCATGCGCCCGGTAGACGCTGTTGAAGGTGATCGGCGCGCCCCAGGCGGTGCGCACCACCTGCAGGGTCAGGATCGTGGGGGCGATGTTCGGCCAGATCGCCGCTTCCGGCTGATGGTTCGTGGGGCGGTCGGTGCGGGTCAGAAGTTCGGCTGCGGTGAAGTTCGCAAGGCCGAGCGTGGCGACGAAGTCCTGGAATGTGGGCATGGCGGCAATCCTTGGCTGAAAAAGCGCCGGACGATGCCGGCCAGGGCCAAGCCTACGCCCGCCCCGGTTGCTGGCAACGAGTCGTTTTCGCTGGGGGGTGGCGCGCGGCCACCCCTCAATAACCGCGCGTCCGGTCCACCAGGTGCAACAGCGGCAGGCCCGCCTCGCAGCGGCGGATGTTCTCGGCGATGACGGGGGCCGAGGTGTCGGGGCGGGTGTCGGCGGCGATGTGGGGGGACACGGTCACGCGGGGGTGGGCCCAGAAGGGGTGATCCTGGGGCAGGGGTTCGGTGCGGAAGACATCCAACGTGGCATGGCCGATGTGCCCCGCGTCCAGAGCCGCCAGCAGCGCCGCGTCATCGATCAGCGGCCCGCGCCCCGGATTGATCACCACGGCCCCCTGCGGCAGCATCGCCAGGCGGCAGGCGTCGAGCAGGTTGTCGGTGCCGGGGGTCTTGGGCAGCAGCGTCACCACGATCTGCGCCGAGGACAGGACCTGCGCCAGACCGTCCGGCCCGTGCAGGCAGGGGATGCCAGGCAGGTCCTTGGGGCTGGTGCTCCACCCCGTCACCGGGAACCCGAGGCTGTCCAAGGCCCGCGCGCAGGCGGTGCCAAGCGCCCCCATCCCCAGCATCGCCACGGGCCGTTCACGCGGCAGCGGCGGGCTGACCGGGTGCCAGCGGTGGTCGGGGTTCACGATCAGCGCGTCCATCCCCAGATGATGGCGCAGCACCTGGCCGGTGACCCAGGCGACCATGGTTTCGGTCATGGCCGGGTCCACCATGCGGCACAGGGGTTGCGTCAGCGTCGGGTTGCCCACGATCCGCTCGACCCCCGCCCAGAGGCTGAGCACGGCCTTGGTGCGGGTGAAGGGCGCGAAGTCCTGCAATCTGGCCGAGGGGGCATAGACGATGTAGTCGACCGCCGCCGGATCGGGGGCCTCGCGCGCCAGCACGGCATCCAGGCCCGCCTCGGCCAGTGCGGTCGCCAGGGCGGCGCGGTAGTCGTTCCACAGGGTTTCGGGCGCGAAATACACGGTCAGTGGCATGGGGTTCCTCGGGTCAGCCTGCGGCGATGTTGACCGCCAGGGCCAGGACGAAGGTGTTGGTGACAAAGCCCGCGACGGAATGCACCAGCACGGCGCGGCGCATCTCGGTCCTTGTGATGGCCACGTCGGCCACCTGCGCCGTCATGCCGACGCCAAAGGCGAAGTACACGAAATCCCAGGGGTCGGGCGTCGCGTCGCCGGGAAAGGCCAGGCCGCCGCGATCCGTCTCCTCCGCCCGGCCATAGAAGAGATGGGCATAGTGGAACGCGGCCAGCGTGTTCAGCGTGGCCCAGCCCAGGGGCAGCGCGGCAAAGCCCAGAACCAGTTCGACCGGATCGGTCTGCGCCCGGTCGAGCGCCACAAAGATCGACCACAGGCTGACACCCAGGGCCAGCACCGCGACCAGGAAGATCAGCGTGGTCCCGGCATCCGCCATCTCGGCGCGGCGGCGCAACCCGTCGGGGGTCAGCCGCAAGAGGGGCAGGGTCAGCGCGAGATAGGTCACGAACATCACGTCGGCGGCCAAGAGCGGGCTGCGCGTCGGGGCAAGGCCGGCGGCCCAGGACAGGCCATAGGCGGCCAGCCCGGTCCCCAGCGCGATCAGGAAGCGCGCGTGCCTGCCGATGCCCCGCACCTTCATCGCGGCCTGTGGACGTGGGCGCTTTGCACCAGGCCGAACGCCGCCAGCATCACCAGCATGGCCGACCCGCCGTAGGACAGGAAGGGCAGCGGCACCCCGACCACCGGGGCCAGCCCCATGACCATCGACAGGTTGACGGCCAGGTAGAGGAAGAAGTTCAGCCCGATGCCCAGCACCAGAAGCTGCGAGAAGCGGTCCTTGTTCTGCATCGCCGTGACGAAGCAGAAGAAGATGATCAGCGCGTAGAGGATCAAGAGCGAGAACGCGCCGACGAAGCCGAACTCCTCGGCCAGGGTGGTGAAGATGAAATCGGTGTGCTTTTCGGGCAGGAAGTTCAGGCGGCTCTGGGTGCCCTGCATGAACCCCCGCCCCGTCCAGCCGCCCGAGCCAAGCGCGATCTTGGCCTGAAGGATGTTGTAGCCCGCCCCGAGCGGGTCGGCTGTGGGGTCGAGGAAGGTGTCGATCCGGCGGTACTGGTAGTCGTGCAAGAGCTGCCAGGGCGTGCCGCGCGACAGGAACACCGCCGTGATCCCGCCCGCGCCAAGCGCGATCACCACCAGGAAGTACCAGACCGACACCCCCGCCATGAACATCACCCCGGCCCCGCCCAGCAAGAGAAGCAGCGCCGTGCCGAGGTTCGGCTGCATCAGGACCAGGATGGTCGGCAGGATGATGATGACGACGGGGATCGCGACATACAGCGGGCGCGAGGTTTTCTTGACGTCGAGCCAGTCGTAATAGGCGGCCAGCATCATCACCAGCGTGAACTTCATCATTTCCGAGGGTTGCAGCACGATGGGGCCAAGGTTGATCCAGCGCTGCGCGCCCATGCCGACCTGGCCGAAGAACTCGACCAGCAACAGAAGGGCGATGGACAAAAGGTAGGCCACCCCCGCCATGTTGCGCCAGAACCAGATCGGCACGAAGGCCACGACGAACAGGATCACCATTCCCGCAGCGAACCGCTTCATCTGCGGTTCGGCCCAGTCGCCCATGTCGCCGCCCGCGACCGACGTCAGCATCAGGAAGCCGACCGAGGCAACCGCGACCAGAAGGATGATCAGCGCCCAGTTCAGGTGCAAGGCCTTGGCCAGGCCCGCCGGCACCGTCTTGACGCGGTATTCGAGGAAACTCATCGCAGGGGCCTCAGGCGCGGGTCAGGACGGGCGGGCCGCCCTCGGACGGGCGCAGGGGCAGTTCCTTGTGCATTGTCTCGATCCGGTTGCGCTGCGCCGCCGGATAGGCCGACAGCGGCGGGATGCCGTCGGACAGCGCGCGCAGGATCGCGTCGCGGGCGATGGGGGCGGCCGCCGCCGACCCGCCGCCACCGTGTTCGACCACCACCGACACCGCATATTTCGGATTGTCATAGGGCGCATAGCCCACGAACAGCGCGTGGTCGCGCCGTTCCCAGGGCAGCTGTTCGTTCTTGGTCACGCCGCGCGCGCGTTCGGCGGCACTGATGTTGCGCACCTGGCTGGTGCCGGTCTTGCCCGCCAGCACCATCGACGCCTCGGCCACGCGGCTGCCATAGGCGGTGCCGCGCTGACTGTTGATCACCGCGAACATCCCCTCGCGCATGGCCGCCAGATGGTCGGGGTTCAGGCCAAGGTCGGGGGCCTCGGCCACCGGTACCTCATCCTCGTCGATCATGTGGATCAGGCGCGGCACCACCGCGCGGCCCGAGGCGATGCGCGCCGTCATCACCGCCATTTGCAGCGGCGAGGTCAGGACATAGCCCTGCCCGATGGACGCATTGACGGTATCGCCGATGCGCCAGTCCTGCCCGTGCTTGGCCAGTTTCCACGCCTTGTCGGGCATGATCCCCTCGGTGATCGCCGACATCGGTATGTCGTGCCGCATCCCCAGCCCCAGGCGCCGCCCCATGGCGGCAATCGCGTCGATCCCGGCCCTCAGCGCCACCTCGTAGTAGAACACGTCGCAGCTTTCGGCCAGGCTGCGCTCCAGCCCCACGGTGCCATGGCCGCCGCCCCGCCAGCAGTGGAACCGTCGCCCGCCCACCTCCAGTCGGCCTGGGCAGCGCACGGCGGTGGACAGGTTGATCGCTCCCGATTCCAGGGCCGCCAGGGCCGTCACCATCTTGAACGTGGATCCCGGCGGATAGGCCCCCTGCACCGCCTTGTTCGCCAGCGGGCGATGGTCGTTCTCGGTCAGCAGCGCATAATCCTTGTACGAGATCCCGCGCACGAACAGGTTCGGATCGAACGACGGGTTCGACACGCAGGCGATCAGGTCGCCGTTGGTCACGTCCATCACCACGCAGGCCGCGCTTTCCTGCCCCAGCCGGGCCTGGACATAGTTCTGCACGTCGGCGTCAAGGGTCAGCCGGATGTTCGCGCCCGCGATGCCCTCTTCGCGGTCAAGCTCGCGCATCACGCGGCCGGTCGCGTTCACCTCGACCCGGCGATGGCCGGCCGACCCGCGCAGGCGGTCCTCCATCCACGCCTCGGTGCCGATCTTGCCGATCTGGAACTTGGGCGTCTGCAGCAGGGGGTCGGGGGTTTCCAGCTTTTCCAGGTCCTTGTCGCTGACCGGGCCGACGTAGCCCACGACATGGGCGAAATCGGTGTCGCGCGGATAGACGCGGCTCAACCCCACTTCGGGCGACACGCCGGGCAGGCCGGGGGCATTCAGGGCCACCTTCGAGACGTCTTCCCAGGGCAGCCGGTCGGCCACGATGATCGGCAGGGGGCTGCGCTTGCGGGCCTCTTTCAGCGCGCGCTCCATGTCCTCGGGGGATATCGGCACGATCCCGGCCAGGCGGTGCAGCACATCCTCGGCATCGCCCGCATCCTCGCGGCTGATGACCACGCGGTAGTTCTGCTCGTTCCCCGCGATCAGCTTGCCGCGCCGGTCATGGATCAGCCCGCGCGCGGGCGGGATCAGGCGGATCGAGATGCGGTTGTCCTCGGCCAGCAGGCGGAACTCGTCGGCCTTGTCGACCTGGAGATAGCGCATCCGCCCGCCCAGCACGGCGACAAAGGCCACCATCGACCCGCCCAGCAGCAGGCTGCGCCGGTTGATGGCGCGCGCGCTGTCCTCGGTATCGCGGGTCGAACGTCTCACAACCGCCTCCCCCAGGGATCGACCTCGCCGGTCGAGGGCTTGCGCAGGCCGATGGCCACATGCAAGGCCCCCGCGACGACGGGATAGCACAGCACCGACATGGCCGTCTGCGCAAAGGCATAGTGGAACGCGGGCTGGTCGAGGAAGGCCAGCCCCAGGATCAGCCGGTACCCCGCCAGCATCGCGAACATCACGATGCCGATCAGGAACCATTCCGGCAGGAACCCCAGTTCCCGTGTCAGTGCCGACCGCGCCCGCAGGAACTCGGTCGCGATGACGACGATGGCCGCCCACAGGCCCGGCGGGCGCATCAGGATCAGGTCCTCGGCCAGCACGATGACGGCGATCAGCAGCGTCGGCAGATAGTCGGGCCTGCGGGTGACCCAGGCCAGCATCAGGCACAGCATCAGGTCCGGGCCGGGCCATGACCCCGCCTGACCGCCGATGGGCAACAGGCGCAGGAACAGGATCAGGGCCGCGATGCCCGCGAAGGCCCCGCGATACAGCCACAGGCGCAGGGCGACCGGATCAACCATCCGCGCCCCCTTCGGATTCCACGTCCGGTGCTGCGTCGGGCGAGGTCGCCGATGCGCCCGAGGTCGCGGCCTCGGTCTCGGGGCCGGGTTCGGCGGCGGCCTGGGGCAGGGGCGGGGCCACGGGTTCGGCGATCAGGCCGCCCGGATCGGTGATCGGCTCGATCTCGTGGCTGCGCAGGACGCGCAGGAATTCGAGCCGTTCGTAATCCGCCGACAGCCGCACGCGCAAGCGGCGGTCGGACCCTTGCGCCACCTGGCCGACCAGCAGGCCCGCCGGAAACACGCCCCCGTCACCGCTGGTCACCACTTGGTCGCCGGGACGCACAAGGTCGGGATTCTCCAGGAACTCCAGCGGCGGGGCGGGGGTGTTGTCGCCGGATAACAAGGCCTTCTGACCCGAAGGTTGCACGGTCACCGGGATGCGGCTGTTCGAATCGTTCAACAGGATCACGCGCGACGTCCGCTGCCCCACGCCCGCGATGCGGCCCACCACGCCGATCCCGTCCATCGTCGCCCAGCCGTCGCGGATGCCGTCGCGGCTTCCGACGTTCAGCAGCACCGACTGCCGGAACGGCGACCCCGCATCGGCCAGCACCACGCCGGTCACATGCGTGAGCTTCGGGTCCATCCGCACCTGGTTCAGGTCCATCAGGCGGGCGTTCTTCTGTTCCAGTTGCAGGGCGGCCTCTTTCCACGCCTTCATCTGCTGCAACTCGCGGCGCAGTTCCTGGTTCTGCTCGTAGATGCGGGTGTAGGACTGGAAGTTCTCGACCATGCCGACGACGCGTGTCACCGGCACCAGCGCCCAGTCGAAACTGGGCACCACGGCATCGACCAGCGCCGTGCGGAACCGCTCCACCCGCGGGCTGTCGATGCGCCACAGAAGGAACAGCGCCAAGAGCAGGATGACCAGCACACCCACCAGAACCCGCCGCAGCGGCTGGGCGAAATCCTCTGGGGTGACGGTCTTGCGTGCCAAACCTTGTCCTCGGGTTCACCCCGCAGGGTCAGCTGTCATAGTCGATGACGTGCCGCAGTTGCTTCTCGTATTCCAGCGCCTTGCCGGTGCCCAGGGCAACACAATTCAGTGACTCGTTGGCGACGCTGATCGACAGGCCCGTCTGTTCGCGCAACGACAAGTCCAGATCGCCCAGCAAAGCCCCGCCCCCGGTCAGCATCACGCCCCGGTCGACGATGTCGGCGGCAAGGTCGGGCGGCGTCGCCTCCAGCGCCTGCATCACCGCATCGCAGATCTGCTGCACGGGTTCGGCCAGGGCCTCGGCCACCTGGGCCTGGTTGATCTCGGTTTCCTTCGGCACGCCGTTCAAGAGGTCGCGCCCCCGGATGTGCAGCGACGTGCCGCGCCCGTCGTCGGGCATGCGGGCGGTGCCGATGCTGGTCTTGATGCGTTCCGCCGTGGATTCGCCGATCAGCAGGTTCTGGTGACGGCGCAGATAGTTGATGATCGCCTCGTCCATCCGGTCGCCGCCGACCCGGACGCTGCGGGCATAGACGATGTCGCCCAGCGACAGCACCGCCACCTCGGTGGTGCCGCCGCCGATGTCGACCACCATGTTGCCGGTGGGGTCGGTGATCGGCATCCCCGCCCCGATGGCCGCCGCGATGGGTTCGGCAATCAGCCCCGCACGGCGCGCGCCGGCCGACAGCACCGACTGGCGGATCGCGCGCTTTTCCACCGGGGTCGCGCCATAGGGCACGCAGACGATGATCTTGGGTTTGCTGAACGTGGTCCGCTTGTGCACCTTGCGGATGAAATGCTTGATCATCTCTTCCGCCGTGTCGAAGTCGGCGATGACGCCGTCGCGCATCGGGCGGATCGCCTCGATGCTGCCGGGCGTGCGGCCCAGCATCAGCTTGGCATCCTCGCCCACCGCCAGGACCTGCTTCTTGCCGTCCTTGACATGGTAGGCCACGACCGAAGGTTCGTTCAGCACGATCCCCTTGCCGCGCACATAGACCAGCGTGTTCGCGGTGCCGAGGTCGATCGCCATGTCCGACGAAAAAAGGCCCGAGAGTATCGACATGAGGTGCGCAGTCCTGTTCAAGTCGCCCACGCCTCGCGATTCGAGGATCGCCAAGGCAAGCGCGACCTATAGAGGCGGGGGCGCACAAGAGAAAGGTCCCGACGGACACGGTTGCGCGGGCAGCCGCCCGGTCAAGGGCGTCATCACCGGCGAAATGTTCGGAATGGGACTCTTTCGTGCAAAACTCGGGCGAACCGGTCATCGGAAGATGGCAAAAGGTCAAGGTGAAAATAGTTGGCGAGGGGCGGTGATGAACGGTCTTGAAGGGCGCGTCGCGCTGGTGACGGGGTGCGGCAGCGCCGAGGGGATCGGATTTGCCATCGCGCGGGCGCTGGTCGCGGCGGGATGCAGGGTCGCCATCACGGCCACGACCGCCCGCATCCACGACCGCCGGGACGAGCTTGGCGCAGCCTTTGCCGGGACGGCCGACCTGACCGACCCGGCGCAGGTCGCGCGCCTGTTCGCCGAAGTGCGCGCGGCGCTTGGCCCCGTCGAGGTGCTGGTGAACAACGCAGGGATGGTCCAGACCGGGCGCAGCATCCGGCGGTCGGGGGTGGACGGGCTGACCGACGCGGGCTTTGCGGCGCACCTGGCGATGAACGTCGGCACGGCGTTCCACGGCATCCGCGCCGCCCTGCCCGACATGCGGGACGCCTGTTGGGGGCGGATCGTCAACATCTCGTCCATCACCGGGCCGATCACCGCCATCTCGGGGTCTTCGGGCTATGCCACCGCCAAGGCCGCCGTCACCGGCCTGACCCGCGCCACGGCGCTGGAGAACGCGGCATTCGGCATCACCTGCAACGCCGTCCTGCCGGGGTGGATCACCACGGGATCATCCTCGCCCAAAGAGGTCCGGGCGGGCCGCGCATCCCCCACCCGACGCTCGGGCACGCCCGACGAGGTGGCGGCCTGTGCGCTGTTCCTGGCCAGCGAAGGCGCATCCTATGTCAACGGCGCGATGCTGGTGGTGGACGGCGCGAACAGCCTGGTCGAGATCAAGGGCGCAGGCGCATTCTGATAAAAGGATAATCCATGACACGCTTTCTTCCCGGCCTGCCCGCTGACTTGATCGAATCGTTGCTGCGCCGCTCTCCAGGAAGCGAGATCCACACGAAAGGAGCGGAGAGCAAGACGAACAAGTTCGACAACCCTGATTCCTCGGCCAACCTCGTGGCCAATGCCTTCGGAAGGTTCCTCCAACACCCCCGCGACCTGCCGCCCCTGCCGGGAGTGCCAATGGGCACACCCGATGATGTGACCATCGAGGCCGAGATGCGTTTCCCCTGGTCAGGCGGCACGCACCCGTGGCTGGACGTTGCGGTGACCACTGCCACCACGCTGGTCGGCATCGAGAGCAAGCGCTACGAGCCCTTTCGCCCCGGCAAGAGGGCTAGCTTTTCCGAGGCCTACGAGAAGCGCGACTGGGGACCAGGCCTTGCCCGCACCAACACCCTGCGCCGCCGTCTAATCGCGGGCGAGATGGTGTTCCACCATCTGGACGCCGCACAACTGGTCAAGCACATCTACGGCCTGCGCACCCAAGGCATGAAGCGGGCGAAGGGCGCAGTGCTGGTCTATCTTTATGCCGAACCGCCGCTCTGGTCCTCGGGCAAGCCCGTCGATCCCGCCGCCATGACCCGCCACCGCGAGGAAATCCCCCGCTTTGCCGCCGAGGTCAGGGGCGACGATGTGGTGTTCATTGCCCTGCGCTGGTCGGAAGTGCTGGCGCAATGGCGCGCCGTCCGCGACCTTGCTCCACATGTGCAGTCACTGGAAGACCGCTTCGGAACCCTTTGATTTTTCTGTCCCCAAATATCCCACGGGGCGTCCGGGGGGTGTGAAACCCCCCGGCCTCCGCGCCGCAAGACCGGTGCTCAGCCGTGATAGCTCACCGTCTTGGTATCGTCCCCCGGTGCCGTCTTCTGCCGCCGCACGATCAGGCGGTTCAGCGCGTTGACATAGGCCTTGACCGATGCCACCACGGTATCGGTATCCGCCGACTGGCCGGTCACGATCCGCCCGTCCTCTTCCAGCCGCACCGACACGGTGGCCTGCGCGTCGGTCCCCTCGGTCACGGCATGCACCTGGTAGAGTTGCAGCCGCGCCCGGTGGGGCCAGAGCATCTTGACGCAGGCAAAGGCGGCATCGATGGGGCCGTCGCCGGTGGCGTCGATGTGGTGGTCGACCCCGTCGATGGACAGCACCATGTCGGCCTCTTGCGGGCCGTCGGTGCCGCAGACCACGCGCAGTTTCCGCAAGCTCAGCGTGTCATGCGCGTCCATCGTCGCCTCGTCGGCGACCAGCGCGATCAGGTCGTCGTCGTAGACCTCTTTCTTGCGGTCGGCGAGCGCCTTGAACCGCACGAAGACGTCGTTCAGCTGGTTGTCGGCCAGGTCGAACCCGAGGTCGCGCAGCTTGGCCCGCAGCGCCGCACGGCCCGAATGCTTGCCCATGGCGATGTTCTTCTGGGTCAGCCCGATATCCTCGGGGCGCATGATTTCAAAGGTTTCCACGTTCTTCAGCACGCCGTCCTGATGGATGCCCGATTCGTGCAGGAAGGCGTTCTTGCCGACGATGGCCTTGTTGAACTGCACCGGAAACCCCGAGACCGAGGCCACGCGCCGCGACAGGTTCATGATCCTGGTGGTGTCGATGCCGGTGCGGAAGGGCAGGATGTCGTTGCGCACCTTCATCGCCATCACCACCTCTTCCAGCGCGGTGTTGCCGGCCCGTTCGCCCAGGCCGTTGATCGTGCATTCGATCTGGCGCGCCCCGGCCTCGACCGCCGCCAGGGCGTTGGCGGTGGCCATGCCGAGGTCGTTGTGGCAATGCGTGGCGAAGATGATCGTGTCCGCGCCCGGCACCCGTTCCAGCAGCATCGCGATCAGGGCGGCGCTTTCGCGCGGCGCGGTATAGCCCACGGTGTCGGGGATGTTGATGGTGGTCGCCCCCGCCCTGATGGCGATCTCGACGACGCGGGCGAGATAGTCGTGTTCCGTCCGCGTCGCGTCCATCGGCGACCATTGCACGTTGTCGCACAGGTTGCGGGCGTGGGTCACGGTATCGTGGATGCGTTCCGCCATCTGGTCCATGTCCAGGTTCGGGATCGCGCGGTGCAGCGGCGAGGTGCCGATAAACGTATGGATTCGCGGGGATTTCGCGTGGCGCACGGCCTCCCAGCAGCGGTCGATGTCCTTGAGGTTGGCGCGGGCCAGGCCGCAGATGGTGGCGTTGCGCGCGCGTTTCGCGATCTCGCTGACCGCCTGGAAATCGCCCTCGCTGGCGATGGGAAATCCGGCCTCGATGATGTCGACGCCCATCTCGTCGAGCAGGCCGGCAATTTCCAGCTTTTCGTCGTGGGTCATGGTGGCGCCGGGGGATTGTTCCCCGTCGCGCAGGGTGGTGTCGAAGATCACGACGCGCGGCTGCGTGGCGGTCCTGTCGGTCATGGCGGAATTTCCTGAATGGTCGCTGTGGCTTCTGGTCTTCCGGGCGCTTGTCACCATCCGAGCGTTCGCGCCCGGAGGCACGCTCAGCGAAGGGTGAGAAGAAGCAGCAGGCCGATCACCGGCACCAGCGCAAGGGCGGCGGGCAGGGCGGGGGATGGCAGGGACTGGGCGCGCGGGCGGGTCATGGCGCGCAACTATACGCAAGGCTTGGGAAAAGGAAAGGCGGAAAACACGGGTTCCGCTGCCCCCGCATAGCCGCTGCGCCGGAATGGACGGCGCGCGCGGCGGCCCTAGGTTCGGGCAGGGCAAGCGCGGGGCAGGGATGGATCGGGCACTGGTGATCGGCGCTTCGGGCGGAATCGGGGCGGCGGTGGCGGCGCTGCTGTCCGGGCAGGGCGTTGAGGTCGCCGGATTGTCGCGGCGTGACGGGCTGGACGTGACCGACGAGGCGTCGGTCGCGGCGGCCCTGGGCCGCCTTGAGGGGGTGTTCGATCTGGTCTTCGTGGCGACGGGGGCCCTGGCCCCGCCCGGACGCGGGCCGGAGAAGGCGTTGCGATCCCTGGAGTTTTCCCAGATGCAGGCGCAGTTCGCGCTGAACGCCGGGGGTCCGATGCTGGTGCTGAAGCATGCGCTGCGGTTGTTGCCGCGCGACCGGCGGGCCGTGTTCGCGGCGCTGTCGGCGCGGGTGGGGTCGATCGGCGACAACCGGCTGGGGGGGTGGTACAGCTATCGCGCGTCCAAGGCGGCGCTGAACCAGATGCTGCACACGGCGGCCATCGAGGTGGCACGGACGCATCCCCGCGCGGTGATCGCGGCGCTGCATCCGGGGACGGTGGACACCGGGTTCGGGGCCGAGTTCCATCGCGGGATGGCGACCATCACACCCGATGTTGCGGCGGGGTTGCTTCTGGACACCATCGGTCGGCTTGCGCCAGCCGACAGCGGGGGGTTCTTCGACAACGGCGGCAGGCCCATCCCGTGGTAGCGCCCCGGTTGATCCTGGTCCTGGGGGACCAGCTGTCGCCTGACATGGCGGCGCTGCGGGCCGGGGACCCGGCGCGCGACGTGGCGGTGATGGCCGAGGTGATGGGCGAGGGCACCCATGTGCCGCACCATCCCCAGAAGATCGCCCTGATCCTGACGGCGATGCGGAAGTTTTGCGTTGTCCTGCAGGGGCTTGGCTGGCGGGTGCTGTATTCGCGGCTGGACGATCCGCTCAACAGCCAGACGCTGCCGGGCGAAATCCTGCGGCGGGCGGCCGAGGTGGGGGCGTCCGAGGTGATCGCGACCAGGCCGGGGGCGTGGCGGGTGATCGGGCTGCTGGACGACCTTCCGCTGCGGGTGACGCAGCTGCCGGACGACCGGTTCCTGTGTCCGCAAGCCTGGTTCGACGCCTGGGCCGGGGGTCGCAAGGTGTTGAGGATGGAGCATTTTTACCGCGAGATGCGGTGGCGGACGGGCTATCTGATGGACGGCGACGGGCCGGTCGGCGGGCAGTGGAACTATGACCACGAGAACCGCAAGGCGGCCAAGCCCGACCTTCTGCGCGCGCGACCGCCCCGGTTTGAACCCGATGCGGTGACGGAAGCGGTGCTGGTGCTGGTCGAGGCGAAATTCCCGCTTTATTTCGGGCGGTTGCGGCCTTTTGGCTGGGCGACGGACCGTGCGGGGGCGCTGGTCGCGCTGGACCATTTCATCGCCCATGCCCTGCCGCGCTTTGGCGACGAACAGGATGCGATGCTGCTGGGGGACCCTACACTTAGTCATTCGCTGCTGTCGCCCTACATCAATTTGGGGCTCTTGTCCCCGCGCGAGGTGTGCGACCGGGCGGAGGCGGCGTACCGGGCCGGACATGTGCCGATTGCGGCCGCCGAGGGGTTCATCCGGCAGATCATCGGGTGGCGCGAGTTTGTCCGGGGGGTCTACATGGTCAAGGGGCCGGACTATGAGACTGTCAACAGCTTGGGGCACACGCGCGCGCTACCCCCCCTATATTGGGGTGCGGCCACGCGGATGGCCTGCATGGCGGCGGCGGTGGGGCAGACGTGGGATATGGCCTATGCCCACCACATCCAGCGGTTGATGGTGACAGGCAACTTCGCGCTGCTGGCGGGGGTGGACCCGGGCCTGGTGCATGAATGGTACCTGTCGGTCTATGTCGATGCCATCGAATGGGTCGAAGTGCCGAACACCATTGGCATGAGCCAGTTTGCCGACGGCGGCGTGGTGGGATCGAAACCCTATGTGAGTTCAGGGGCTTACATCGACCGGATGTCGGATTACTGCGGGTCCTGCCACTACCGCGTGGAGGACCGGACGGGGGAGCGGGCCTGTCCGTTCAACCTGCTGTACTGGCATTTTCTGACGCGACACCGGGAGCGGTTCGAGGGGAACCCCCGGATGGCGCAGATGTACCGGACCTGGGACCGGATGGACGAGGGGCACCGCGAAAGGGTGCTGGTGGATGCGGTGGGAGTGTTGGGGAGGCTGGACGCGGGGGAGGTGGTGTGAGGGTGGGCAAGGGGTTCCGGACGCTGGATTAAGTTTGGAGTTTCGGAACATTTCGAGCGTCTCCCTTGCGTCTTCCCCACGTCTTCCTGACGTACGTACGCGCGGTGGACGTCGAAGGTGTTAACCATGCGGGGCGAATCGGACAGGGTCGTCAGGCAACCTTGCGATTCTGCTGATGCATCTTCGTGTGCAATCGCCCCGGCGAAGGCCGGGACCCCGATATCTGGCGCGCCGACCCTCGGGGCCCCGGCCTTCGCCAGGGCGATTGCATCCGGATGGGCGGTCGATTTGCATGGGGGGCGATTTGTCGGGGGGGTGCGCAAGGAATGCGCACCCGACCTGCGATCAGTTCTCGACCGGGGCCGCCTCTGGCGCGGGGTCCGCACCATCGACCGGCGCAGGGGGTGGCGGGGCCGGTGCCGTCAGCAGCCCGCCCGTCCACGTCCCTGCCGCCTCTTGCCCCGTGGCATAGCGCAGCACGCCCTCGCCCTGGCGTTCACCGGCGACGAAGCCGCCCTCGTACACGTCGCCGTTGGGATAGGTGGCGATGCCCTGCCCCTCCATCGCCCCCGCCTTCCAGTCGCCGTCATAGACGAACCCGTCGGCGGCCTGCCAGCGGCCCTTGCCCTGGCGGATGCCGTTCACGAAGGTGCCGACATAGGTGCTGCCGTCAGGATAGGTCGCCGTCCCCTGGCCCTGTCGTTGTCCTGCAACCCAGGTGCCGTCATGGACCGTGCCGTCGGGCCAGGTCATGCGGCCCTGCCCCTCGGCCTTGCCCGCCTTGAACGTGCCCTCATAGACCGAGCCGTCGGCGTAGGTCGCCCGCCCCCGCCCCTCGATCACGCCCTTGACCCACTGGCCTGCATAGGCGGATTTGTCGGCATAGGTGATGCGGCCCTCGCCCTCGGGCTGGTCGGCCTTGAGGGTGCCGTCATAGACCGCGCCGTCGGGATAGGTCACGCGGCCTGTCCCCTCGATCCGCCCGTCCACCCATTCGCCGTCATAGGCGTACCCCTCGGGGCCCTTGAACGCGCCACGGCCATGGCGCAGGTCGGCGCGGAAGCCGCCGTCGTAGATGTCGCCGTTGGCATAGGTGAGCGTGCCGGTGCCGTCGCGTTCGCCGTTGACGAAGCTGCCTTCGTAGACATCGCCGTTGGGCTGGGTCAGCCGCCCGGTGCCGTTCGACTGGCCATCCACCCAGTCGCCGACATAGGTCAGGCCATCGGGCATGGTCAGGGTGCCCTTGCCCACGCGCTGGCCGTTGACGAGGTCGCCGTCATAGACCGCGCCATCGGCAAAGGTGATGCGGCCCTTGCCCTGCAGCACGCCCTTGACCCAGGTGCCTTCCATCTTCTGGCCGCCGGGCTGGGTCAGGGTGCCAAGGCCCTCGGGGACGCCATCGGCGAAGCGGCCGGTGTGGACGGTGCCGTCGGCATAGCGCGTCGTCCCTTCGCCGGTCATCGCACCGTCGGCCCAGTCGCCTTCGTAGGTGCCGCCGTCGGGGTGGGTGATGTGGCCCTTGCCCTGTGGCTTGCCTGCGGCAAAGCCGCCGACATAGACCGCGCCGTTGGGATAGCGCGCCGTGCCTTCGCCCTTTGGTTCGCCCGCGACCCAGGCCCCGGTGTATTCATAGCCGTTCGGCAGGCGGAACGTGCCCTGCCCGTCGGGCAGGCCGTCCTTGAACGTGCCTTCATAGACCGAGCCGTCGTCGTACTGCTTGGTCTGCACATCCTGTGCTGCGGCGAGCGTTCCTGCGAGGGTCAGCGCGGCGGCCAGGGCGAGCCGCGCCAAGCCTGTTCCCGATGCCGTCATCGCCCGCTCCCTTGCCTGCCGGTTCCGGCGCGACCCTAAGCCATCGCGGCGCGGGCGTGCAAGCGTGGGGGCAGGGGCCACGGCTTTCCCCCGCCGGTCGATCTGCTATGGCTTGGGGTGAACGGTGAGTCCCATCGGCCCGCCGACGGACCGGCGAAGCGACGCGGGGCGGGCACGGGCGGCTGGGGTCGCGCGATCCCCCCTCACCCCATCCCTCTCCCCCGAGGGGAGAGGGAGGCGCTTTGCCGGGTGCGGCGGTCGATGTGGCGACCGTTCCGGTTCCGCGCAGGGGCCGACGATCAGCGCGCCCTTGCGGGCCACCGGAGTGCGAGATGACCGACACCTTCCGCCTGACGCTGGCACAGCTGAACCCCGCGGTGGGGGCGATTGCGGCGAATGCCGACCTGGCGCGCGAGGCCTGGGCCCAGGCAAAGGCGGCGGGGGCGGACATGGTGGCGCTGACCGAGATGTTCGTGACCGGGTACCAGACGCAGGACCTGATCCTGAAGCCCGCCTTTGTCACGGCGGCACTGGACGCCATCGCGGGGCTGGCGCGGGACTGTGCGGATGGCCCGGCGATGGGGATCGGGGGGCCTGCGCTGGTGGGCGGGCGGTTGTACAATGCGTACCATGTGTTGCAGGGGGGGCGGGCGACGGCGGTGGTGCTGAAGCATCATCTGCCGAACGACGCGGTGTTCGACGAAAAGCGCGTGTTCACCCCGGCGGATGTGCATGGCCCCTATGTGGTGGGGCCGGTGCGCATCGGCACGCCGATCTGCGAGGATGCATGGCACCCGGACGTCGCCGAGACGCTGGCCGAGACGGGGGCCGAGATCCTCTTGGTGCCGAACGGCAGCCCCTATCACCGGGGCAAGCCGAACCTGCGGCTGAACCTGATGGTTGCCCGTGTCGTCGAGACCGGGCTGCCGCTGGTGTACCTCAACATGGTGGGGGGGCAGGACGACCAGGTGTTCGACGGATCGTCCATGGTGCTGAACCGGGGCGGGCAGCTGGCGCTGCAGCTGCCGCAGTTCGAGGAGTGCGTGACCCATGTGGATTTCGACCGCACGCCCGAGGGGTGGCGCGCGCGACCGGGGATGGTGGCCGACATTCCGCCCATCGGCGAGGCGGACTATCGCGCCTGCGCGATGGCGCTGGCGGACTACATGGCGAAATGCGGGTTCGGCAAGGCGCTTCTGGGCCTGTCGGGGGGGATCGACAGTGCCATCGTGGCGGCCATCGCCTGCGACGCCCTGGGGCCCGAGAACGTGCGCTGCGTGATGCTGCCATCCGCCTTCACCAGCGCGCATTCGCTGGAGGACGCGACGGCAGCGGCGACGGCACTCGGCTGCCGTCTGGACACGATCCCGATCACCGGCCCGCAGGAGGCCGTGGGCGCGGCCCTTGGCCCGCTGTTCGCGGGCACCGGAACGGGAATCACCGAGGAGAACATCCAGTCGCGGCTGCGGGGGCTGCTGCTGATGGCGCTGTCGAACAAGTTCGGCGAGATGCTGCTGACCACCGGCAACAAGTCGGAAATGGCGGTGGGGTATTGCACGATCTATGGCGACATGAACGGCGGCTACAACCCGGTCAAGGACATGTACAAGACGCGCATGTTCCTGACCGCGCGGTGGCGGAACGACAACCACCGGGCGTGGATGAAGGGGCCTGCGGGCGAGGTCATCCCGCAGCGGATCATCGACAAGCCGCCATCGGCCGAGTTGCGCGCGAACCAGCGCGATGACGACAGCCTGCCGCCCTATGACGTGCTGGACGCGATCCTGGAATGCCTGGTCGAGCGCGAGATGGCGGTCGAGGACATCGTGGAGCGCGGGTTCGACCGGGCCGTGGTGAAGCGGGTCGAGCATCTGCTGTACATCAGCGAATACAAGCGGTTCCAGTCCGCGCCGGGCACCCGGCTGACGCAAAAGGCGTTCTGGCTCGACCGCCGCTATCCGATCGCGAACCGCTGGCGCGACGGGGCATGACGGGGGAACTGGTCACCATCGTGAACCGCTATGCCCTGCGCGCCGGGGCGGGGCAGTTCGTCTTGGCGGTGACCGCACTGGCCCGCAGGGTGGAGGCCGAGGGGCATCCCGGTGTGCTGGCCTATCGCTTCTATGCCGCGCCGGACGCGGAGGAGGGGCGGGCGGTGGTGCTGTATGCCGACCCCGAGGCCTGGGTCGGCCACCACGACATCGCCATGGGCTGGCCCGAGATGGCCGCCCTGCGCGCGGTGGCCGACCTGGTCGAGATTGCCGTCCATGGCCCGCTGTCCGGGGGCATGCGCCGGTGGATGGAAATCTCGGGCATGATGCCGAAGGTGCGGCATGTCGGCCCCGTGGTGGCCGGCTTCGTGCGGCCCGCCCGATAGCAGGGCCCTGTGTCGGGTGCCCGATGACTGTCATCGCCCGGTGAAACGGGCCGTGCTAGGCTGGCGTCCAGACACAGTCACCGGAGCCCGACCGATGCGCCTTTCCCCCCTTCTGGCCGCCCTCGCGACTCTTGCCCTGCCCGCCCAGGCCGAAACCACCCTGCGGGTGATGAGCTACAACGTCTGGGGCGCGGGGGCGAACGACGGCAAGGGGATCGCGGAAACCGTGGCCGCCATCAAGGCGGCGGGGGCCGATGTGGTGGGGTTGCAGGAGACGCGGGTGGAAAGCGATCCCTGCACCGCCGAATCCTGCCCGGCGTCGGGCGAGAGCCGCGCGAGAGCCCTGGCCGAGGCCCTCGGCTGGGCGCATGTGCATGACCAGACGGCGACCAGCCCGGCGTTGTGGGCCAATGCCGTGATCTCGCGCCATCCGATCACCGGGGTCAGCCCCGGCGACCTGGGGGTTTCGCTGGATGTCGAGGGGCGCAGGGTGTGGCTGTTCAACATCCACCTCGATGACGAACCCTATCAGCCCTACCAGATTCTGGGCATCGAATACGGACCCGCGCCGTTTGTGAAGACGGCGGAAGAGGCCGTCGACTGGGCGAAGCGGACGCGCGGTCCGGCGCTGGACCTGCTGTTCGCCGACATGGCTGTGGCCGAGGGGGCGGCGGCGGTGTTCGTGACCGGCGATTTCAACGAACCCTCGTACCACGACTGGACCAGCACGGCCGTCGAGGACGGGCTGAAGCCGCTGGCGGTGGACTGGCCGACGACGTCGCGCTTCTTTGACGCGGGGTTCATGGATACCTATCGCCAGATCTGGCCCGAGCCCACGGCCAAGCCCGCCTATACCTGGACGCCGACCTACCCCGAGGATGCGACCGACGACCACCCCGACCGCATCGATTTCGTGCTGGTGCGGGGGCAGGGGGTGCGCGTCACCGAGGCCGCCATCGTGGGCGAGGACGGGCCGCGCAGCGACATCGTGGTGATGCCCTGGCCATCGGATCACCGCGCGGTGGTGGCTGCGGTGGTGCTGCCCTGAAACGGGCGGCTCTTCGCTCCCTTGCGGGCGCTCATCGCTGGCGCGGTGCCAGCGATGAGCGCCCGCAAGGGAGCGAAGAGCGCGTCAGAGGTCGATGACCGCCGCCTGCGGCAACAGGCGCAGCACATCCTCGAGCCGGCAGAGATGCGTGGCATCCGTCATCACCGCCGCCGCTGCCGCCGCCGACCCCAGCGACAGGGCCTGATCCGGGGTCTGGCCGCGCGCCATGGCCAGCACGAAGGCCGCGACAAAGCTGTCGCCCGCGCCGACGGTGCTTTTGACGGCCACCTTCGGGGCGGGTGCGATCAGGCGGCGGTCGGCGGTGGCCAGCACGTTGCCGTCCGCGCCCCGCGCCACGATCACCATCCGCGCCACGCCCTGGCGCACCAGGCCCTGGGCGAAGGCCGCCGTTTCCGCGCGGGTGTGCAGGCTTGTGCCTGCCAGCATCTCGCCCTCTTCGCCGTCCATCCGCAGCACTTCCAACCCCGGAATGGGGTGGCGCACGGCCTGCACCAGCGCCGGACCCGAGGTGTCCAGCACGACGCGACTGTCGGGCATCGAGGCGGCCAGTTGCGCGGGGAAATCGGTCGGCACGCCGGGCGGCTGGCTGCCCGACAGCACGCTGAGGCCACCGGGCCGCGCCGTGGCCCCGAGCAGCGTGAACACCCGTGCCCGTTCGGTTTCGGTCCAGACCGGGCCGGGCAGCATGAAGCGGTACTGCCGCCCGCTGGTGCCTTCGGTCACGGTCAGCGACTGGCGCGTCTCGCCCGGCCCCAGGATCGACAGGAAGGTCACCCCGTCGGCCCGGATCAGCCCGGCCAGCCGGTCGCCCGTCAGCCCGCCAAGCGCCACCAGCGCCAGGCTGTCGCCCCCCAGCGCCCGGATCGCCCGGCTGACGTTCAGGCCCCCGCCGCCGGGGTCGAGCACGGGGTCGGTGCAGCGCAGCTTGGTGCCCTGCACGAATTCCGGCACCTCGGTCGCCATGTCGAGTGCCGGGTTCAGCGTGACGGTCAGGATCGGGGTCTGGGTCATCGGCAGGGTCCGGTGTTAGCGGTATCAGTCCGGGAATGTGGCAGAGCGGGACAGGCGGGGCAAGGGCGGACAGGGCCGTGGCGCAGGGGGTCGGCTGCGGGGGGCCTTGCGTTGCCGATGTCAGCGCCGGGACGGAAGTGCCGTCGCGGGGGGCAAGGGAATCCGTCTACTCGCCCGACTTGAGATCGGCCAGCATGGCCTTGCGCAGGATCGCGTTCATCCGCGTCTGGTAGCCGCGCCCCGGTGCCTTGAGCCAGGCGATGACGTCGGCGTCGAGCCGCGCCGTCATCTGCGCCTTGCGCGGGCGGTAGAACTTGCCCCGCACGGCCCCGGCCCAGTCGGCCTTGGTCGTTTCGGGGATGTCGCTGACGTCGATCTGATCGTCGGGCATGTCGGCCAGACGTTTCAGGGCGGCCTCGTCTTCGGCGGTCAGTTCGGGAAGTGTGTCAAACGTGTAGCTAACCATCTTCGTCTTCATAGTTTTTCCTTTCGTGCCGCGTGACCTTGCGGGCGGAGACGATGCGTACGACAGCGCCGAGGTTCTCATCGAGATATCTGTGTACAACCAGAAGCAGGGTTGCCGGGTTGACGTGACCGATGGTTTGCCAGCGATACTCGCCGCCTTCGTAACGCTCCATCCGCGATACATGCAGGGGGTCGTCGAAAACGCGCATTGCCGCCGGGAAGGTTATCCCATGCTTGCGCCAGTTGGCTTCGGCCTTTGCCGGGTCCCAAGTGAATCGATAGATTGCCACTACGAAAATGTAACGACAGTCTGGTTCTCGTTCAATCCGGTTCGGCGCGGGAAGGCCCAGGAGCCGGGGCAGAATGGCAGCCGGTGCGTGTCACAACTGCGCGTGGACGTAGTTGTCGTGGCGGGCGGCGCGGCAGCATTGGAAGCGCAGCCTGCCGTCCGCAATGCCAAGGCGGGCGGCCAGGGGCGGTTCGAGGAAGACCTTCGCCACCCGTGCATCGGCCAGCGGCGCGCGCCTGCGGGTCAGGGCGCGGGGGTTCAGGGCGCGGGTCGGGCCGGTGATTCAGTCGATGCCGCGCGCGGCGTCGAGCCGGAGAGACTCAGGGTCGGCCTGCAAGGCGGCACAGGTTTCGGCGTAGGTCATCGGCGATCTCCCGCCCCTCAGCCCGGTTCTGCGGTGTGGGGAACGGGAAATCAGGCGAGCGCAACGTCCTATTCGCGGGCGATGACCTGCATCATCGCCACCATCACGATGCCGTAGAGCACATGGCCGACCAGTGCCACCCAGGTGATCCCGGTGAAGCCGAGGAAGAACGGCAGACCGGCAATCGCGGTGATGACCCCGATGGCAAAGACCCAGAGGCCGAAGCCGTAGATGGCCGAGGGCAGGAACCAGTGCGTCTGGCCGACGAAGCGGTTCCACAGGGGGGCGAAGATGAACAGCCAGCCGATGGGATAGCCGATCAGCCCCACGAGGTAGAAGTGGACGAAGTACCCGGCGAAATCGCTGTTCGGCAGGCCAAGCGCGCCAAGCAGGCTTTTCGCCAGACCATGGGGCGAGAGGTTGGCAAAGCCCAGGCCGGGGCTGACGACCTGGCCCCAGAAATCGAAGGCGTTGGTGGCGAAGAACCCGGCCACGAACATCAGGCCCAGCGTCTGGGCGTTGATCGCGGGGACGGCACCGGCGCTGCGGGTGCCAGGATGGGTGGGGGCCATGGGACGCTCCTCTTTCACGGTGGCTTGCCACGGCGGGTTTGCCGGGCCTGCCCGCATTCGGCGGGCTTGCCCCATGGTTCGCGGCTGCGGGGTGGGGCGTTACACCGCGTTTCGCAAGGTCACGGCTGGTTGTGAATTGTGTCATTGCTGCGGGCAGCATGGCGCTGCCCGAGGTGCCGCCTGCACTGCCGAACGGGGTGCGCGCAGGTGGGCGGAGCAACCGCCCCGCCGGTGCCCCTTACCCGTAATGCGCCACCGGCGTCCCCGCGAGAGCCGACATGTTGAACAGCCCGCGCGTGGTGATGGAGGGGGTCACGATGTGGGCCTTGTTGCCCATGCCCATCAGGATCGGCCCCACCTCGATGCCGTTGCCCTTCATCTTCAGGATGTTGCGCACCCCCGATGCGGCGTCGGAATTGGCGAAGACCAGCACGTTCGCCGCCCCCTCGAACCGCCCGCCGGGGAAGATGCGGTCGCGGATGCCCTGGTCGAGGGCGGCGTCGATGTGCATCTCGCCCTCATAGGCGAAGTCGGGTTCGCGTTCGTCCAGCATTTCCAGCGCCGCGCGCATGCGGCGGCCCGTGTCGCAGTCGAGGTTGCCGAACTGGGACGAGGCGCAGAGCGCGATCTTGGGGGTCACGCCGAACCGTTTCACATGGCGAGCGGCCCCGATCACGGTTTCGGTGATCTGGGCGGGGGGGGGTTCGGGGTGGACATGGGTGTCGGCGATGAACAGGGGGCCGTCTTCCAGGATCATCAGCGACAGGGCGGCGACGGGGTGCAGGCCGTCGCGGGCCAGCACCTGGCGGACGTAGTTCAGGTGCCACAGGTACTGCCCGAAGGTGCCGCAGATGAGGCTGTCGGCCTGACCCAGATGCACCATCACCGCGCCGATGGCGGTGGTGTTGGTGCGCATCACGGCGCGGGCGATGTCGGGGGTGACGCCCTGGCGGGCCATCAGGGCGTGGTAGGTTTCCCAGTAGTCGCGGTAACGGGGGTCGTTTTCGGGGTTCACGAGGTCAAAATCGCGGCCCGGGCGGATCGGCAGGCCCGCGCGTTCGCAGCGCATCTCGACCACATCGGGGCGGCCGATGAGGACGGGTTTGTCGGTGGTTTCCTCGAGCATCGCATTGGCGGCGCGCAGCACGCGGTCATCCTCGCCCTCGGCAAAGACGATGCGGCGTTCGGCGAGTTTCGACGCCTCAAACACCGGGCGCATGATCAGGGCCGAGCGGAACACGGACCCGTCGAGCTTGCGCTTGTAGGCGTCGAGGTCGGGGATGGGGCGAGTGGCGACACCGGTTTCCATCGCGGCCTTCGCCACGGCAGAGGCAACGACGCCGATCAGCCGGGGGTCGAAGGGTTTGGGGATCAGGTAGTCGGCCCCGAAGGACAGCTTTTCGCCCTGATAGGCGGCGGCGGCCTCGGCGCTGGTGGTGGCGCGGGCGAGGGCCGCGATGCCCTCGATGCAGGCCAGTTCCATCTCGTCGTTGATCGTCGTGGCCCCCACGTCCAGCGCCCCCCGGAAGATGAAGGGAAAGCAGAGCACGTTGTTGACCTGGTTCGGAAAATCGCTGCGGCCCGTGGCGATGAGGGCGTCGGGCGAGGCGGCCCTTGCGGCCTCGGGCGTGATCTCGGGGCTGGGGTTGGCGAGGGCGAAGATGATGGGCCGGGGGGCCATCGCGCGCACCATGTCGGGGGTCAGCACGCCGGGGCCGGACAGGCCGAGGAACAGGTCGGCCCCGTGGATCACTTCGGCCAGCTTGCGCGCCTCGGTGGGTTGGGCGAAGGCGGCCTTCTGGGGGTTCATGTCCTCGGCCCGGCCCTGGTACACCACGCCGTGGATGTCGCAGAGCCAGACGTTTTCGCGCCGGACCCCCAGTTTGAGCAGCATGTTCAGGCAGGCGATGCCGGCAGCACCGCCGCCGGTCGAGACCACCTTGATGTCCTGGAACCGCTTGCCCGTGACGTGCAGGGCGTTCGTTGCTGCCGCCCCCACGACGATGGCGGTGCCGTGCTGGTCGTCGTGGAAGACGGGGATGTTCATCCGCTGGCGGCACAGCTCCTCGACCACGAAACAGTCGGGGGCCTTGATGTCTTCGAGGTTGATCGCGCCGAAGGTGGGTTCCAGCGCGCAGACGATGGCGGCCAGTTTCACCGGGTCGGGTTCGTTCACCTCGATGTCGAAACAGTCGATGTTGGCGAATTTCTTGAAGAGCACCGCCTTGCCCTCCATCACCGGCTTGGACGCCAGCGGCCCGATGTTGCCGAGGCCGAGGACGGCGGTGCCGTTCGACACCACGGCCACCAGATTGCCGCGCGCGGTGTAGCGGCTGGCGGTGGTGGGGTCGGCCTTGATTTCAAGGCAGGCCTCGGCCACGCCGGGCGAATAGGCAAGGCTGAGATCGCGGCCGTTCGCCAAGGGCTTGGTCGCGCGAATCTCCAGCTTTCCGGGTTTGGGGTATTCGTGATAGTCCAGCGCCGGATGCCGCGTGCCCTCGGTCTTGTCGGTTTCCATGAGGCCCCCCGCCGCAGATTGTTCAAGGTTAAACCATCGTCCCGAGGGCGCAACCCGTTGACTTGGGCCTAGCTGTTTTCGCGGATTCTTGCAAATGGCGCGGCGCATGGGCAGGCTTTGGCGCAAGCGAGGGGGGCGACCATGCAGAACATCCGGGCCGAGGTACACCTGGCGACGCGCGACCTGGCCGCCGACATCGGGTTCTTCACAAGGAAGCTGGGCCTGCGGATGGACCGCATCTTTCCGGCGGACGATCCGCGCGTGGCGGTGTTCAGCGGTCACGGCCTGCGCGTGCGGCTGGAGCAGGGGGAGGGACCGGCGGGGACCCTGGGCATCCTGGCCGATGATCCGGTGCTGATCGCCGGGGGGGCGACCGAGCTGACCGCGCCCGGCGGCACGCGGGTGGTGATCGGGGCGCTTGATCCGGCCCTGGTATTGCCGCCCACGGAACATGCCTTTGTCGTGCGCCGTCTGGCGGACCAGGCCCCCTGGGTGATCGGGCGGGCGGGGATGCACTATCGCGACCTTGTGCCCAGCCGCCTGGGGGGCGCGATGATCGCCAGCCACATCCGCATTCCCGACGGCGGGCCGGTGCCCGACATGGTGCATTACCACAAGGTCGGGTTCCAGCTGATCTTCTGCGTGCGGGGCTGGGTGGATGTGGTGTACGAGGATCAGGGTCCGCCGATCCGGCTGGGGAAGGGCGACTGCTTCATCCAGCCGCCCGAGATCCGGCACCGCGTGCTGCATGCGTCTGACGGGATCGAGGTGATCGAGATCGGGGTTCCGGCCGAGCATGTGACCGAGATCGAACATGCCATGGCGCTGCCGACGCCGGAGCTGCGCCCGGATCGGGAATGGCAGGGGCAGCGGTTTGTCCACAACGTAGGGTCCACGGGGGTCTTCGCGCCGTTTCGCCTGCCGGGGTTTGCGGCGCGCGACACCACGATTGCCGCGAACACCGGGGGTGTCGCCTCGGTGATGGTGGCACGGCCCGACGGGTGGAAGACCGAGGTGACGCGCCACGACGCCGACATCCTGTTCACCTTCGTGATGGCGGGCGGCATGGTGCTGGAGGGCGAGGGGCAGGATCCCGTGACCCTGTCAGAGGGGGATGCCTTCGTGATCCCGCCGGGGATGGCCACGCGCTATGCCGAAGCGACGGCGGATCTTGAGCTGCTGGAGGTCGGCCTGCCCGGCCGGTTTGCGACCGAGCAGGTGTAGGCAGCGCCGCAAGTGGTAGGCGGCTTTTGTGAATCCGTTTTGGCCCACCGGGTCCGGTCGCCCCGGCGCAGGCCGGGGCCCCGGTGTGTTGCGTGCTGCCTATCGGGGCCCCGGCCTGCGCCGGGGCGATTGCGGGGGATGTGCCGGATCGACTGCCGGCCGCGCTTACAGCGGCGTCTTTTCCAGCGTGTCCATGATCCAGGTCCAGCCGCGGATATGGCCCTGGCGGCTGTCTTCGGAGGTGAACTTGACGTGGGTCAGGGTGACCATGGTGCCGTTGCCTTCGGGGACCAGGTCGATGGCGACGGTGCTGCCGGGGGCGGCGTGGCCGGGTTCCCAGGTAAAGGCGATGCGCCGGTGGGGCACGATTTCCAGATAGGTGCCGGCGTGCGGAATCTCACGGTCGCCCATCGTCATGGTCAGGCTGTAGCGCCCGCCGACGCGGGGGTCGGTTTCGGCGGCCTTGCAGCCCCCCCTCGGGGCCGGCGACCATGAACTGCACCAGTTTCCGGGGGTCGAGCCACGCGTTGAACACCCGTTCGGGCGCGGCGGGGATCAGCCGCGACACGGTCAGCGTCAGGTCAGTGTCCGTTGTGGTCGTCATCGTCGGTCTCCTTGACCAGCAGGGTTTCCAGCGCCTCGAGCCGCAGGTCCCAGATCAGGCGCAGATCGCGGAACCAGGTGTCGATGACCGACAGCCGATCCATCCGCGCCTCGATCAGATGCTCGCGCCAGGCGGTGCGGCGGCTGACCAGCCCGGCGCCTTCCAGCACCTTGATGTGCTTCGACACGGCGTTGAGGCTGATGTCGAAGTGGTCGGCCAGATCGGTCACGCGGGTGGCCCCGTGCTGCGCCAGCAGCGTCAGGATCGCCCGCCGTGTCGGATCGGACGCGGCCTTGAGGATGTCGGTCAGGGACGAGTCGGTCAGGGACGAGTCGGGCAGGGACGAATCGGTGTCTTGTTCAACCATATGGGTGAATAACCTGCCTGCTCGCTTCAGTCAACCATATGGATGAATGACGGGACCTTGCATCGCTGCGCCGCCCGCCCCACACTTGGGTGACCCGAGGAGATGACCATGGACCTGCTAGCCGCCGCCACTGCCGTCCGCCTGAACGCCCACGCGCCCTATTCGCGTTTCAAGGTGGGGGCGGCGCTGCGCAGCACGTCCGGTGCGCTGCATGTCGGCTGCAACGTGGAAAACGTGGCCTACCCCGAGGGCACCTGCGCCGAGGCGGGGGCGATTGCGGCCATGGTGGCGGCAGGCGACACCGCGATTGCCGAGATCCTGGTGATCGCCGACAGCCCGGCCCCGGTGCCGCCCTGCGGCGGGTGCCGCCAGAAGATCGCCGAATTTGCCGCGCCGGACGTGCAGGTGACGCTGTGCACGACCGACGGGCAGCGCCGCGCGGTGACGGTGGCCGACCTGTTGCCGGGCGTGTTCTCCGCCGCGCACATGTCGCGGGTCTGATGGACGCCCGCAGCATCATCGACACGCTGCGCCGGGGCGGCAGGCCTGCCTCGGCAGAGCTGGAGTGGTTCGCGCGGGGGCTGGTCTCGGGCGTGGTGACCGACGCGCAGGCGGGGGCCTTTGCCATGGTGGTCTGCCTGAACGGTCTGGGTGACGCGGGCCGCGTGGCGCTGACCCGCGCGATGCGCGACACGGGGCGCGTGATGGAATGGGCCCTGGCCGGGCCGGTCATCGACAAGCATTCGACCGGGGGCGTGGGCGACTGCGTGTCGCTGGTGCTGGCCCCGGCACTGGCGGCCTGCGGGGCCTATGTGCCGATGGTGTCGGGGCGGGGGCTGGGGCACACCGGGGGCACGCTGGACAAGCTGGAGGCGATCCCCGGTTTCCGCACTGCGATGAACGAGGAGGCCCTGCGCGCGCAGGTGGCCGAGGTGGGCTGTGCCATCGTCGCCGCATCCGCCGAGATCGCCCCCGCCGACCGCCGCCTGTACGCGATCCGCGATGTCACCGGCACGGTCGCCTCGGTCGACCTGATCACGGCCTCGATCCTGTCGAAAAAGCTGGCGGCGGGCCTCGAGGCGCTGGTGCTGGACGTCAAGTGCGGCTCGGGCGCGTTCATGAAGACGGCAGAGGAGGCGCGGGTGCTGGCCCGCGCGCTGGTCGCCACGGCGCAGGGGGCGGGCTGCATGACGGCGGCGCTGATCACCGACATGTCGCAGCCGCTGGCCACCGCCGTGGGCAACGCGCTGGAGGTGATCGAGGTGATGGAGACGCTGACCGGCACCTCGGTCAATGCCGCCCTTTGGGACGTGGCCTGTGCGCTGGGGGGCGAGGCGCTGGCGCTTGGCGGGATCGCCGCCGATCCGGCGGACGGCGCGGCGCGGATCGCGCAGGCGCTGGAATCGGGCGCGGCGGCCGAGGTGTTCGGCCGGATGGTGGCGGCGCAGGGGGGGCCGGGCGATTTCATCGACCGCTGGCCCGACCGCCTGCCTGCGGCCCCCGTGGTGGTCGAGGTGCCGTCGCTGCGGGCAGGCTTTGTCACTGCCATCGATGGCGAGGTGCTGGGCCAGGCTGCCGTGCGGCTGGGGGGGGGGCGCCTGCGCGACGGCGACCGGGTGAACCCCTCGGTCGGGCTGTCCGATCTGGCGGGGCTGGGCGAGGAGATTCCGGCCGGGCTGGCCCTGGCCATGGTGCATGCGGCGACCGATGCCGAGGCGCAGGCGGCGGTGGCGGCGGTGCAGGCGGCCTATGTGCTGTCCGATGCGGCCCCCGACGAGCCGCCCCTGATCCTGGAACGGCTGGGATGAGCAGGGCTTTCCTGATCGTGATGGATTCAGTCGGCTGCGGCGGCGCGCCCGATGCCGCCGATTTCGGCGATGCGGGGGCGAACACGCTGGCCCATATCGCACGGGAATGTGCGGCGGGGCGGGCGGATACGGGGCGTGAGGGGCCGCTGCGGATGCCGGTGCTGGACGCGCTTGGCCTGTCGGCGGCGGTGCGGCTGGCGTCCGGGGACGACATGCCGGGCATGGGGGCGCAGCCTTTGGGCCGGTGGGGGGCGGCCACGGAAGTGTCGCGCGGCAAGGACACGCCCTCGGGGCACTGGGAACTGGCGGGGCAGGTGGTGCCCTGGGACTGGACCTATTTCCCGGTGGCCGTCCCTGCCTTTCCCGACGCCCTGGTGGTGCGGGTCTGTGCCCTGGCGGGGACCGGGGGCATCCTTGGCAACTGCCACGCCTCGGGCGTGCCGATCATCGAGGAACTGGGGGCCGAGCATCTGCGGACCGGCTGGCCGATCTGCTATACATCTGCCGACTCTGTGTTCCAGATTGCGGCGCATGAGGGGGCGTTCGGGCTGGACCGGCTGCTGGCGCTGTGTGCGGCCATCGCCCCCGACCTGCATGCGATGCGGGTGGGGCGCGTGATAGCGCGGCCTTTCGACGGCCAGCCGGGGGCGTTCCGGCGTACCGCCAACCGGCACGACTATGCCATGGCCCCGCCGGGCCCGACGATCCTGGACCGGGTGCAGGCGGCGGGGCGGGCAACCCATGCCCTGGGCAAGATCGGCGACATCTTTTCGATGCAGGGGGTGGGGCGGCTGTGGAAGGGGGCGTCGGATGCTGCCCTTTCCGAACATCTGATGACGCTTGTGCGCGTCGCTGAACCGGGTTCCTTGACCTTTGCCAACTTCGTCGAGTTCGACAGCCTCTATGGCCACCGCCGCGATGTGGCAGGCTATGCCCGCGCGCTGGAATGGTTCGACGGCGTCGCAGGGGCGTTCCTGGCGCGGCTTGGCCCCGGCGATCTGGCGATCTTCACCGCCGACCATGGCAACGATCCGACCTGGGCGGGGACCGAACACACGCGCGAACGGGTGCCGGTCTTGTGCAATGGCTCTGGCGAACTGGGGCTGATCGGGTTTACCGACGTGGCGGGGCTGGTCGCGGCCCATCTGGGGGTCTGACATGCTGCCGAAGATCGAGTTGCACCTGCATCTGGAAGGGGCCGCACCGCCCGCCTTCATCCGGGGGTTGGCGCGCGAGAAACATATCGACATCGGCGGCATCTTTGACGCGGACGGCGGCTATGCGATCACCGACTTCTGGCATTTCCTCAAGGTGTACGAGGCGGCAACCTCGGTGCTGACCACGCCCGAAGATTATGCGCGGCTGGTCCGCGCCGTGCTGGAAGAGTCGCGGGCAAGTGGCGTTGTCTACAGCGAAACCTTCGTGTCACCGGATTTCTGCGGGGGGCGCGATCTGGGCGCGTGGCGCGAGTATCTGCAGGCGATGCAGGAGGCCGCCGCCGTGGCAGAGGCCGAGGGCATCACCCTGCGGGGCGTCGTCACCTGCATCCGCCATTTCGGCCCCGACAAGGCGCGCCAGACCGCGCGCTGCGCAGCCGATACGGCGGGCGACTGGATCGTGGGATTCGGCATCGCGGGCGACGAAAAGGTGGGCAAGCCCAAGGACTTCACGTACGCCTTTGACATGGCGCGCGAGGCGGGATTGCACCTGACCGCCCATGCCGGCGAATGGGGCGGGCCCGACAGCGTGCGCGATGCCCTGTCGGCGCTGAAGCCGCAGCGCATCGGGCATGGGGTGCGGGCCATCGAGGATCTGGCGCTGGTCGACGAACTGGCCGAGACCGGCGTGGTGCTGGAGGTCTGTCCGGGGTCGAACGTGGCGCTTGGGCTGTACGACTGGCGCAGACACCCGATTGCGGAACTCGACCGGCGCGGCGTGAAGGTGACGGTGTCGACCGACGATCCGCCGTTCTTTGCCACCACGATGGAACGCGAATACGAAAACCTGCACCGCGCCTTCGACTGGGACGAGGGGCAGTTCCGGCGTCTGAACGCGCAGGCGCTTGACGCGGCCTTCTGCGATGCCGATACGAAGGCGCGCATCCGCAAGCGGCTGGAGACAGGCGATGCTTGACCACTTGACCGTCGTCACCCACCCCCTGGTGCAGCACAAGCTGACACTGATGCGCGAGGCGGACACCTCGACCGCCAGCTTCCGCAAGCTGTTGCGCGAGATCAGCCTGCTTCTGGCCTATGAGGTGACGCGCGAGTTGCCGATGACGACCAAGCGGATCACCACGCCGCTGGAGGACATGGACGCGCCGGTGATCGAGGGCAAGAAGCTGGCGCTGGTGTCGATCCTGCGGGCGGGGAACGGATTGCTGGACGGCATCCTGGAGCTGGTGCCTGCGGCGCGCGTCGGGTTTGTCGGCCTGTACCGCGACCCGGCGACGCTGCAGCCCGTGCAATACTACTGCAAGCTGCCGACGCAGATGGAGGACCGGCTGGCCATCGTGGTCGATCCGATGCTGGCCACCGGGAACTCATCGGCGGCGGCGGTGGACCTGGTCAAGGCGGCGGGCTGCCGACACATCCGCTTCCTGTGCCTGTTGGCGGCCCCCGAGGGCGTGGTGCGGATGAAGGCGGCGCACCCCGATGTGCCGATCGTCACGGCGGCGCTGGACAGCCACCTGAACGACCACGGATACATCGTTCCGGGCCTAGGGGATGCGGGTGACCGCATGTTCGGCACAAAATAGGGCATTTGCCGCTTGCCTCGGACCACTTCCTGTTTCATCCTTGGCAACAGTTGCCTTGGGGGTACGGGATGCTGTTGAAAGTGCTGGCCTTTGCCGGAATCGCCGTGGTTTCTGCGGCGCAAGGTGCCGTGGCGCAGGACCTTCGGGGTCCGCGCGAGGTTCCGGGGCCGGGATATGTCGGCCAGCAGTATGTGGACAGCGCCGGCTGCGTGTTCCTGCGGGCGGGCATCAACGGACGCGTGACCTGGGTGGCACGGGTCGACCGGCAGCGGCGGCAGTTGTGCGGATACCCGTCCAGCCGCGGGACCAGCGTTGCCGCCGCCCCGCCGGTTGCGTCCCCCGCCCCCGCCCCCGTGGTCGCCGCGCGCCGTCCGGTGCCCGAGGCGCTTGGCGGACCGATCGACACGGTGGCCAGCCTGGCCACCCCGCCCCGCATCGGCCCTGCTGCGGCACGTCCCGTCGCCGCACCGGCCCCCGCACCGGCCCCCGTCGCGGCCCCGCAGCGCCCGGTCGTCACCGGCACGCCCGGTTGTCCGGCGGCTGCCCCCTATGGCGAGCGGCGGGTGCTGCCCGACGGTCGGCTGGCCCTGCTGTGCGGGCGCGACCCGGTGCGCCTGGCCGCCTTTGTCGCGCGCGTGACCCAAGGTCCGGCCCGCGCCGCCGCGCCCGAGGTCACGCAGGTGGCCGCCGCCCCGGCCGCGCTGCCCTATGGCGCTTCGGGCGTGGCGACGGGTGGCCGCGTGGTCTGTCCGGCGGCGTCGCCCGTGGCGCAGGTGTTCCCGCTGCGCGGTGGCGGCTCGACCGTGCTGTGCACCAGCGGCGCGGGCGGCATCGACATGGCGGTGGCGGCGGTGACGCGCGGCGGGCAGGCCTATGTCCCGGTGATCCCGCGCGGCTATGTCGCGGCCTGGGATGACGACCGGCTGAACCCGCGGCGCGGTGTCGGCACCGCCGAGGGCCAGATGGCGCAGGACCAGGTCTGGACCCGCGAGGTTCCGGCCCGGCTGGTGTCCGAGACGGGCAAGGGCAAGGCGCGGGTGGTGGTGTCGGCCAGCAATGCGCCGGTGGCGAAGCCGCGCGTCACGACCTCGACCAGCACCGCGCCGGTGCAGAAGCAGCGGCAGGTTGCCGTTGCCGGGGCGGGCGGAGGGGCGCGGCTGTTCGTTCAGGTGGGCAGCTTCGGCGTGCCGTCGAACGCCGATGGGGCGCGCGCGCGCCTGTCGGGACTGGGGCTGCCAGTGGCCGGGGGCCGGGGCTCGATCAAGGGCAAGCCGGTGCAGGTGGTCTATGCCGGGCCCTTCGGATCGGTGGCACAGGCGCAGGCGGCGCTGTCTGCCGCCCGCCGGGCCGGATTCGGCGACGCCTTCATCCGCTGATTGTGCCGCCGGGCGGGGATCACTCGGTGCAGATGTCCTGCAGGCGCAGCCAGTCCTCGTCGGTCAGCAGGGGGCGCGGCGGACCGTTCGGCCAGGGGTCGGCCTCGATCAGGGACAGCACGGTTTCGCCGGTCGGGTCCAGCGCATAGGCATAGGGCGACGACGGCACCTCGGCCAGGCGGAAGCGGTCGAGCAGGGGTTCGTCGGGCAGCAGGGGTTTCGGGGTGGCCAGCAGCCGCTCGGCGTGGCCACGGATGGCGCCGGGCCCGAGGCGACCGGTGGTCAGGAGGCCGAAGGTCGCGAAGGTGCCCGCGTGCCGCAGCAGCGGCAGCATCGGATCGGCCAGCGTGGCGCGCAGGGATGACGCAAGGGCATGCCCGGCCGCCACGTCGGGTCCGTCGGGGATGGCGATCAGCGCCTGGGACAGCACGATGCGGTTGCCGGGCAGGGACAGGGCCCCCTCGACGCCGTCACGCACCACCACAAGGCCGGGCGTCGCCGTGGGGCCGAAGACCCGCAGCGCCAGCCGCGCCAGGGCCTGCACGCCGCCTGGGCTGTTGCAGGGCGCGCCGGTCAGACGGGCGAGGTCGGTCAGCACCAGGCCGCCGATCTGGTCGCGCGTCGCGGGCGGCAGGACCCCTGCGGTGTGCCGCACCAGAGCCCCCGGCATCACCAGCACCGCCACGCCCACGACAGCAGACAAAAGCCCGGCCAGGATCGCCAGGCGCAGCCGCCCGGGCCGCGCCCGGCCCGAGGCGATGGCGGCGGCCACGGTTTCCAGCGCGGAAATCATGTCGGCGTCGTCAAGTTCCAGCACCTCGGTGGCATCTTCTGCCGGGGAAAACACCGCCGGACGCTGGCCGGGGTTGATGCGGTGGATCGCGGGCAGGGACCAATGCGTCAAGGCCACGTCGCTGCGCGGGTCGGACAGCACCAGCGAGGCATCGCCCAGATTGACCACAACCTCGCGCTTCTGCGTTTCGGGCAGGTCGCGCCACAACCCCCGGCTTTCCAGTTTGCGATATTTCTTCAGGGCTGTCACAGGCAGACCCGTTTTCGCAGCGCGGGCCGATCATCCTGTGATGGCAATGCTTTGCGCGGCGGTGCTGTCAAGATTCCGCCTCTGACAGGGCCTTGGCCATCTTGCGCAATTCGAACTTCTGGATCTTGCCGGTCGAGGTTTTGGGCAGGTCGGCGAAGACCACCCGCTTGGGCGTCTTGAACCCGGCAAGACGCGCGCGGACAAAGGCGATCAGGTCGGCCTCGGTGGCCGGATGCCCCGGTTTCAGTTCGACGAAGGCGCAAGGCACCTCACCCCATTTCGCATCCGGTTTCGCCACCACCGCGCAGAGCGACACGGCGGGGTGGTGCATCAGGGTGCCTTCGACCTCGACCGAGCTGACATTCTCGCCGCCCGAGATGATGATGTCCTTGGCCCGGTCGGTGATCTTGATGAAGCCGTCCGGATGCTGGATGGCGATGTCGCCCGAGCGCAGCCAGCCGCCCTTGAACGCCTCGTGCGTGGCCTCGGGGTTGCGGTAGTAGCCCTTCATCACCAGGTTCCCGCGAAAGGCGATCTCGCCCTGGTGTTGGCTGTCGCGGGGGATCGGCACGCCCCGGCTGTCGTGCACCTCGGTGCCCTCCATCATTGCCATCAGGATGCCGGTGCGCGCCTTGAGGGACGCGCGGTCGTCGCCGGTGGCACCGTCCCAGTCGGGCATCCAGGTGCATTCGACCGCCGGCCCGTAGGTTTCGGTCATGCCGTAGACCTGCGTGACGTTGAAGCCCAGGGGTTCGATGGCGGCCAGCGTGGCAGCGGGGGGCGGGGCCCCGGCGGTGAAGATGTCGACTGTATGGGCAAAGCTGCGGCGTTCGGTGGCGGGGGCGTTGATCAGGGTGTTCAGCACGATGGGCGCGGCCCCGAAATGGGTGACGCCTTCGTCGGCGACGGCGGTGAAGATGGCCTTGGCGGTGATGTCGCGGCAGCAGACCAGCGTGCCCCCCATCATCGGGATCATCCAGGTGTGGCACCAGCCGTTGCAGTGGAACAGGGGGGCGATGGCCAGGTAGACCGGGAACAGCACCATCCGCCAGGCGAGCGCATTGGCGGTCGTGGCCAGATAGGCCCCGCGATGGTGGTAGACCACGCCCTTGGGGCGGCCCGTGGTGCCCGAGGTATAGTTCAGCGCGATCGATTCCCATTCGTCGGCGGGCATCACGAAGGGGGCATCGGGGTCGCCGGTGGCCAGCAGCGCCTCGTAGTCGGGCCAGGTGTCGGGGGCGGTCACGCCCGCGACCGGATCGGGCACGGCGATGACCGTGGGCCGCGCCCCGTCGATCAGCGCCAGGGCCGCCTCGGCCAGTGGCAAGAGGGCGGCGTCGCAGAGCAGCATCTTCGCGCCCGAATGGTCCAGCGTGTAGGCCACGGTGCCCGCGTCGAGCCGCGTGTTGATTGTGCAGATGATCGCGCCGCAGGCGGGAATGCCGAAGGTCGCCTCGGCCTGGGCGGGGACATTGGGCATCAGCGTCGCCACCACGTCGCCGGGCCGGATGCCGGCCAGGGCCAGGGCCGAGGCGAGCCGCGCGACACGGGCGCGGTGTTCGGCATAGCTGCGGCGGACCGGGCCATAGACCAGGGCCGTGCGGGTGGCAAAGACGTCGGCGGCGCGGTTCAGGTGCGACAGCGGTGTCAGCGGCACGAAGTTGGCCGCGCACTTGTCCAGACCCGTCTCGTCGGCCAGCCAGCCCATGATTTTCCCCCTGCGGTGCCTGTCCCCGGACGGGACTATAGCAGCAGGGGCGGGGGCAGTGGGAAGCCCCCGCCCGAAGTCACCTCGCGAATCCTTGCCAGCCTCGCCCCCCACGCGGCAGAGGTCGCATCCGGGACAGCGGCGGTGCAGGGATCGCTGCAGTCTGGACCGACCAGACCGGAGCCGCCGATGCACGACCGTACCCTTGCCGCCGCCGCGATGATCGCGGGCTATGCCGCGATCATCGGGTTCACCGACAACTTCGTGCGGGTGATCGCGGCGGACGGTGGGCTGTGGCAGTTCCATGCCACGCGGTCGGCCATCGGGCTGGTGCTCCTGGTGCCGGTGGCGGCGCTGATCGGCATGCGGCTGCGGCCGCTGAACCTGCGCGCAGTGGCGGCGCGGTCGGCGATCCACGGCGTGGCGATGGTGATCTATTTCGGGGCGCTTGCGTTCCTGCCCGTGGCGCAGGTCGCGGCGGGGCTGTTCACGGCCCCGATCTTTGTGCTGTTGATCAACTGGCTGGCCTATGGGCGCGCCATCGGCGGTGTCAGGGTGCTGGCGGTGCTGGCCGGGTTTTCGGGCGCGATCCTGGTGCTGGGGCCTGCGGCGATGGCCGGGGCCTCGGTCGCCGCCGTGCTGCCGGTGATGTCGGGCGCGCTGTACGCCCTGGGCAACATCGCGACCCGCGAATGGTGCGCGGGCGAGACGGCGGGCACGATCCTGGGCGGCTTCTTTCTGGCCCTGGGCCTGGCGGGGGTCGTCGGCATGGGGGTGCTGGCGGTCTGGCCGCTGCCGGTGCCGCCGGGGCCGGAGGGGTTCGTGCTGCGCGGGGCGGTGGTGCCGTCGTGGTCCTTTGCCGGCTGGACCCTGGTGCAGGCGGTGGGGTCGCTGGTGGCGGTGGCGCTGATGATCCGGGCCTATCAGGTGGCCGAGGCCGGTCGCGTGTCGGTGTTCGAATACGTCATCCTGCCGACCTCGGCCTTCTGGAGTTTCGTGCTGTGGGGCGAGACGCTGGCCTGGACCGCCTGGGCCGGGATGGGGCTGATCGTGGTGGCGGGGGTGGTGATCGGGCTGGCCGGGGACCCTGCGGCGGTCAGTCGCCCACGGCCTGCCGCCAGTGGCGGCGGCACAGGCTGACATAGGTTTCGTTGCCGCCGACCTGCACCTGATCGCCGATCCGCAGCGCCTGCCCGTCGGGGCCGCGCCGGATGACCATCGTGGCCTTCTTGCCGCAGTGGCAGATGGTGCGCACCTCGCGCATCTCGTCGGCCCAGGCCAGCAGGGCGGCGGAGCCGGGAAACAGGTTGCCCTGGAAATCCACGCGCAGGCCGTAAGCCATCACCGGCACGCCCAGGTCATCGACGGCGCGGGCCAGTTGCCAGACCTGGGGCCGCGTCAGGAACTGCGCCTCGTCGATGAAGACGCAGGCGACCGGACCGGCGGCCTGACGGGCCGCGATCTTGGCGAACAGGTCCTCGTCGGGGGCGAAGGTGTCGGCCTCTTGGCTGATGCCGATGCGGCTGGCGATGCGGGCGGCCCCGGCGCGGTGGTCGAGGCGCGCGGTGACGAGATAGGTCTGCATGCCCCCCTCGCGATAGTTGTACGACGCCTGCAGAAGCGCGGTCGACTTGCCCGCGTTCATCGTCGAGTAGTGGAAGTACAGCTTGGCCATGATGCGCGCCGTCCTAGCCGGCCCGCAGGCGGCGGCGCAAGCACCGGAAAGCGTCCGCCGCAAGGCAACCTTGCCTGCGGCGGACCCCCCACGCCCTGCCGGTGCTGGGGACACCGGCCACTCGCTAACGGCTCCGACGGATCGGAGCCCTGATAGTGGATGACAAAGGATGAAGCCGCGATTAATGGGAAATCCGGGGCCGGTTTCCCCGCGTGGCGGGTTTCTCGGGGGCGACTGCGGACATGTCGATCGACAGCTATCTGAAAAAGCACAGCGAGGCCCTGGTGAAGGACGTGGGGATCGAGGCGGCCTGCGCCCTGACCGGGCGGTCCAAGGCGACGCTCGGGCGCTATTACTCGGATGCCGACGAACACGGCGACCGGTTCATGCCGGTGGACGTGGTGGCGGCGCTGGAGGCGAAGGCCAGCTTTCCCCATGTCACCGCCGCCCTGGCCGACCTGCGCGGCATCACGCTGAGCTATGACGCCGACCGCCGCAATGCGCAGTCGTCGGGGGTAAACTCGGACGTGGTGGAACTGTCGCAGCGGTTCGCGATGCTGATGTCGGAATACCACCTCGCCATCAGCGACAACGTGATCTCGGTGAACGAGGCCAAGCGGCTGCTGCGCGAGACGCTGGCGATCCAGGAGGTCCTGCTGGAGATGAAGCTGAGCCTGGAAACCGAACTGGACGACTAGGAGAGAAGTCTGGCGCGCGATCACTGCGCGCCAGAACACATCATTCACTGGGAGTGGCACTTCCCGTTCACACTTGGCGCGCGGCTTCTGGATTTGAATTCGACATCTGCTCAGACGATTGCGAAAGCGATCTCTGAAGCGCGACAGCTGCCGCAAGGAGGAGTTCACTGGACTCTCCAAGTTTATTCTTTTCGCAGAACGATGCCATTTCGAACAATGTCATCGGCATCCATTCAAGTTCACGCCCCATCCTACTGCTCCTGTTGCGCTGCGTTGGTTCGCAATCCGCTACCGTTGACGGAAAGATGGTTCCCAAGTTGAATCGGATCAAGCGGGATTTCTCCTGCATCAACTTTCTTCAACGGCGTGTCGAACAAGACACGGCACGGCCTTGCAGACTGTCATTTTCGACGGTTGAAGGCCGGGACCCGAAGCACGTGTGCAACGATCCCGGTCACTTGGGGACATTTGTCAGACCGGATGGGACTTGCTGATCAGCACGTCCATCACTGTCGCACATTCCTCGACCAGGTAGGCGAAGAAATCGACATCGATTTCACCCCCGTCGATCATCAGCAAGGACATGAACCGCAGCTTGAGTACGACATGCTCCGGTGTTTCCGGCGTGTAGTCGAGGATCTGATGCTCGACGTCACGCATGCGCTGCCGAAGGATGCCGATCTCATCCTCGAGTTCCTCGATCCTGGCAACGTCCTCTTTTCCTGCCTGCTGAATGAATTGCTGCGTCGCCATCGGCATTTGGTTCTCGATAACGCGGTTGGCAAGGCCAGCGACCTGACGGTACTGTTCGAAAGGAAGGTTCGAGGCGGACACCATGGATCCGGCGTTCTGGTTGGTGGAGATCGGGTGCAGCGTCTCGCCGGACAAAGAAGCCCCCGAGGCTTTGGAAACGCGATGGGTGACTTCTCGGATCAGCCAGTCCTGTTCTTGAATCAGATCATCGCAGTTCGTTTCAATCTCGGCGAAATACTCGATCACCCGGTCGAGCTGCATGGGCAGGTCTCGCGTCGTGCCGGGACCTTCTTTGGCGTCCGATACCCAGGTATCGGTGCAGTCCACAAAAATGTTCTTCGCTGCGGTCTTCATTCTCGTCGCTCCTTCTGGTGCCGCCGACCATCGACGGTCTCGCAGGAGTGTTTTGCTCTGACTTGTTGTTGGTCGTTGGGAAACAATAAGGTCTTTGGAACAAACTGGTTTCCAAATCATGAACAGTGTCGGTGCGCGTTGACGCTTCGTCAATCTTGCTTAATCGATGATTAACGTCCCGGCTGTGCGCATGGCTGCTCGGCTCCAGACAAGACTCTGAACGGGCTTCCTTGGACTGGCGCGAAAGCGCCAAGCTGACGCGAAGCACTTGTCTGTTTCGGTCTTGCCTCTACGTCTCTGCCTGTCCATCGTTGGGTTGGCGGAAATGGCGTCGGATCACATCGTCCATGACCCGCTGGTCAATGAATCTGGCGGTGGACGATGCTACCGATCATATCGAAGAAGATGTATGCGTCACTGGACTCGACCCCGGCTCACTCCGTTGCCCGTGCGGCTCTGGCGGTGCGGCGCGGCGGCCCCGCTGCGGGGCGCGTTGCCGAACGGGCGGCCGGCAGGCTTGGCACCGCCATGGCCCTGCGGCTTGGCGCCCGGCTTGCCCCCCTGGCGCGGCTGGCCCTGCGGGCGACCACGGCCCTGGCTGGGCTTGGGCGCGGCGGCCACGACATCGGCGGCCCAGGGCGCGCCGCCGATCACCTGGATCGGTTTCTTCAGCATCTTCTCGATGGCCTGCAACTCGCCCATCTCGGCCGGCGCGCAGAAGGCAACGGCGGTGCCCTCGGCCCCTGCCCGCGCGGTGCGGCCGATGCGGTGGACATAGTTCTCGGGCACGTTCGGCAGGTCGTGGTTGTAGACGTGGCGCACCGTCGGGATGTCGATGCCGCGCGCGGCGACGTCGGTGGCGACCAGCACGTCCAGCACGCCCTCGCGGAATTCGGTCAGGGTGCGGTCGCGCTGGTTCTGGCTTTTGTTGCCGTGGATCGAGCCCACCTTGAAGCCCCAAGTGGCCAGCAGTTTCGCCAGCTTTTCCGACCCATGCTTGGTGCGGCCGAAGACCAGCGCCTGTTCGCCGGGGTGTTTCAGCAGGTAGTTTTCCAGCAGTTTCGCCTTGTCGCCGTTCGGGATGAAGTGGACGCCCTGCACGATCTTTTCGATGGGCTTGCCGGGCGGGGCGACCTGGACGCGGACTGGGTCGCGCAGGTAGGTGTCGGCGATCTCTTCGATGTCGCGGGGCATGGTCGCGCTGAACAGCATCGTCTGGCGTTTCACCGGGATGTGTTTCGCGATCTTCCGCAAGGAGTGGATGAAGCCCATGTCGAGCATGTGGTCGGCCTCGTCCAGCACCAGATAGCCGCACTGGTCAAGCCGCACGTCGCCGCGTTCCAGAAGGTCGATCAGGCGGCCGGGGGTGGCCACCAGCACGTCGGTGCCGCGCGACAGGGCCTGTGCCTGCTTGAACAGCGAGGCCCCGCCGACCACCATGGTGATCTTGACGGCGGTGCCCTTGGTGAAGGTTTCGAGGTTGTCCTTGATCTGGCCGATCAGTTCGCGGGTGGGGGCCAGGATCAGGGCGCGCACGTTCTTGGGCCCCGGCGGGTGGCCGAGGTCGAGCAGGCGGTGCAGCAGCGGCAGGCCGAAGGCCGCCGTCTTGCCGGTGCCGGTCTGGGCCAGGCCCATCAGGTCGCGGCCCTGCATGATGTAGGGGATGGCCTGCGCCTGGATCGGCGTCGGCGTCTGCAGCGATGTCTTCGACAGCGCGGTGACAAGTTTGGGCGAAAGGCCGAGGTCGGCGAAGGTGGTCATGGGTCGGTTCCGTCATCGTCAAGGGCAGGCGGCCCTCGGCCCGGGGCCATGCCCCGAACCCGTGCGCGCCGTCGGCACCCCTGCGTGATGGTGGGAAACCTTTGGGTCCGGCCTTTCAGTGCTCACGCGGCACGGGCTTGGAACCTGAGGGGCAGATGGACGTTGCGGCGCGGGATGTCAAGCGCATCACCGGCTGGAAGCGCCGGAGACGGGGGGTTTCACACCCCCCGCACCCCCCGTGGGATATTTTGGAACAGATGAAGCGGGTCCGATCAGGGCGTGGGGGGGGCCGATGTCCGGGCGAGGGCGAGCGCTTCGTCCAGCACAGTGGCGTCGCCGACGTGGTTGCACAGGATCAGCACGAGGCGGGCGTTCAGGGCGTGGCTTTCGGCCTCGGTCAGGCCCCGGTGGGCGGCGAGGAGGGCCGCGTAGGTGCCGTCGGGGTCGGGCAGGTTGGGGGTGGTGGTCAGGGGCATGGGGTGCCGTTCCACAGGTCGCTCAGCGATGCCCGCAGGGTGGCCACGTCGGCGGTGATCCAGCGGGCGTGGATCACCTGGTCGGGTCGGGTCAGGTACAGGGCCTGCGCGGCGTGGCCCAGATAGCGGGCGCGCAGCGTGTCGGTCAGGTCTGGGGTCAGGGCGGGGATGCCGATGTCGGGGGCGGGCTGGCCGAGGGCCAGGACTAGGGGCGTGCGGCCCAGTTGATCGATCAGCCAGCCGTTGCCTGCCGGGGCATCGGGGGCCACCGAGCCGGGGCGGGACGCGGGCGGCAGGGCAGGATCGTCGGGGCCGCAGCCGGGATAGGTGCAGGGGCGCGACAGGCGGCCCGAGTTGACCAGCGGGCGGGCGAAGGGGGCGTGGGCGGCGAGGGCCAGGACGCTGTCGCGGAACAGCCGCTCGACACCGGGGGCGGGCGACATGAAGCGGGTGGCGCGGGCCGAGTTCAGGATATTCTCGTCCGCGCCATGCCGGCGTTCGCGGTCGTAGGCCTGCAGCGCACTGGCCGGTGCCCGGCCCTGAACGACCGCCGCCAGCCGCCAGCCGAGGGCATCGACGTCCTGCAGGCCGCCGTTGCCGCCCCTGGCACCGAAAGGGCTGACGACATGGGCGCTGTCGCCCGCAAAGATCACGCGGCCTTCCACGAAGCGGCGCAGGCGGCGGCACTGGAAGGTGTAGACCGACACCCAGTCCAGCCGGAACTCATCATGCCCGACGACGCGGGCGATGCGGGGGCGCACGCGGTCGGGGTGCTTTTCCGCCTCGGGGTCGGCGTCCCAGCCCAGTTGCAGGTCGATGCGCCAGATGTTGTCGGGCTGCTTGTGCAGAAGGGCCGACTGGCCGGGGTGGAACGTCGGCTCGAACCAGAAGCGGCGTTCGGCGGGAAAGTCGGCCACCATCTCGATGTCGGCGATGAGGAAGCGTTCCTCGAAAAGTTCGCCCTCGAAATCGAGGCCGAGCAGGCCGCGTACCGGGCTGCGCGCGCCGTCGCAGGCGATGAGCCAGTCGGCGGTCAGGGTGTAGGGGCCGTCGGGGGTTTCGACGGTGATGTCAGCGCTGTCGGCGGTCTGGGTGACGCCCGTCACGGGGTTGAGGAAGCGCAGGTCGATGAGGGGCAGTTGTTGCGCGCGGGCGACGAGAAAGCTTTCGACGTGGTATTGCTGCAGGTTCACGAAGGCGGGCCGCTTGTGCCCCGGTTCGGGCTGCAGGTCGAAGGCGAAGACCTCGGCGTCGCGGTGGAGCGTGCGGCCGATCTGCCAGGTCACGCCCTTGGCCACTGCCTGCTGGCCCACGCCCAGACGGTCGAGAATCTCAAGGCTGCGCTTGGACCAGCAGATGGCGCGGCTGCCGACCGAGACCACGTTGTTGTCATCGAGCACCACCACCGGCACGCCGTATTGCGCGAGATCGATGGCGAGGGCGAGGCCGATGGGACCCGCGCCGACGATGACCACGGGGTGGCGGGGTTCGGGGGCGGTCAGGCCGGGGGGCGGGACATAGGGAAAGGGGCAATGGTCGATGGGCATGGGCGGGTCATTCGAAGAAGGGCAGGGCGGCGGGGTCGCGTTCGAAGGTGAGAAAGAAGTCGTCCAATTGCGGCGGCCTGACCGAGGTTGCGGACAGCATGGCATGGGCCTGACCCCGGTGGTGGACCTGATGCTGGAAAAGGTGCAGGAGCAGGTGGTCGATGCGTTCGGCAGGTTGCCCCCGGTCGCCCCGGTCGGTGATGACGCTGGCCGTTGCCCGGTCGGGGGCAAGGCCCTTGCAGAAGGCGATCAGGCGGTGGTCGAGGGTTTCCTGGGCTGCGGCAAGGGCCTGCACCGTGTCGAACACCGGGGCCTCGCGGAAGGCGCGGGGGCCGAGGCCGCCTTCGGTCAGGGCGTCGAGGTAGTAGAGGTCGACGGCGTGGATGTGGTGCAGGGTCAGCGCCAGCGAGGGGAAGAAGCCCGCGCGCGGGGCCTGCCACTCGCCGGGTTGCAGGGCCATGCAGGCGGCGTGCAGGCGGGCGTTGGACCAGCGGTTGTTGCCGGCCATCAGGATCAGTTGGGCGGTCATGGTTTCAGTGCCGCACGGATGTCACGGCGGTTTTCGGGCGTGTCGGCGACCAGCCAGGCCTTTCCACAGGTCTCGACGACCAGATCGAATCCTTCTCCATCATGGGCGAGCGCAGCGATCACCCTGCGTGGCCGGTCATCCCAGGTTTCGGGTGCCGGTTCCGAAAGCCCAGGCGTCACCCATCGCGCGGTCAGATGGCCGGGGGCGGCACCTTTCCACACTTCGGTCACGTCCAGCGTCAGGCGGCCCCGCCATTTCTGCACACGGTAGTCGGTCACCTCTGCCGCCACGACGATCGGCCCGAAGGCGACATCGGTGACGAGGAATTCTTCCGCCACTGCGCAGGCCCCGGCAGGCGAGGCGAGCATGGCGAGCATCGGAAGCAGAAGGCGCATGGTCTATCCTTTCGGGCCGTTGACGAACAGGCTGATGACCGCCAGCAAACCGGACAAAAGCAGGCAGGTCACGCCAAGGGCAATGACGATCTTGGCGAGCAGGCCCCACGGACGGAACCCGGCCGCGCGGCGCAGGATGCGGAACATCGCGGTCCATTGGGCGCTGATGCTCCACCCGAATAACTCGGAGCGGTTCGGGTCGCGGAACAGCGCGACGAAGAACAGGATGATCCACAGGTAGAACCCAGCAGACAGGATGTTCATCCCGAGGTCGAGCAAGAATTCCGAGGCTGCGATCATCCCTGCAAGGCCGCCCACATCGCGCGGTCACGCTCGGCGGTCCAGATGCGCGGGGTATCGATGCCCTGCGCCTCGTCGAAGGCGCGGGCGACGTTGAAGGGCAGGCAGTGTTCGTAGATCGCGAAGTCCTTGAATTTCGGGTCGCAGGCGGCGCGGACGGCCTCCCAGGCCTGCCGCAGGGTGCCGCCCTGATGCGCCACGCGGGCGGCGGGGGCATAGGTGGAGCGGACGAAATCGGCGGTGGCGTCGAGCGCCCGGTTCACCATGGCAGAGCCGATCAGCGCATCGCCACGCCCCGGCGCAATGGCGTCGAGGGCATGGGCACGGATGCGGTCCAGCGTCGCGGGCCAGTCGGCGAAATGGCCGTCGCCGCAGTAGCAGGCGGAATGCGCCTCGACGATGTCGCCGGTGAACATGACATTGGCATCGGGCACATGCACCACGGCGTCCCCTGCGGTATGGGCGCGGCCCAGCTGCATCAGGTCGACGCGGCGGCGGCCCAGATAGACCGACATCCGGCCGTCAAAGGTGGTGGTGGGCCAGGTCAGGCCGGGGATGTCCTCATGCCCCTGGAACAGGCGGGGGAAGCGGGCGAATTCGCTGTCCCAATCCTCTTGCCCCCGCTCGGCCACCATGGCGCGCGCCTTGCCCGACATGATGACCTGGGGGGCGTTGAAGGCCGAGGCCCCCAGCACCCGGACGGCGTGGTAGTGGGTCAGCACGACATGGCTGACGGGCTTGTCGGTGACTTGCCTGAGGCAGTCGATGACCTTCTGCGCCAGGCGCGGGGTGGCCTGCGCCTCGATCACCATGACCGATGTGTCGCCGATGATGACGCCCGAATTGGGGTCGCCCTCGGCGGTGAAGGCGTAAAGGCCGGGGCCGATTTCGGTGAAGCTGGTCTTCTTTTCGGTCAGGTCGCCCTGACTGGCAAAGGCCTTGGTCATGGTCAGTCTCCTTTGGCCCAGGCGGGCAGGTCATGGGCGGGCAGGATTGTGCCGGTGCAGTCGCCGAAACCGATGCGGTAACCCGCGCCTTGCCCATGGCCGCGCAGGGTAAGGGTATCGCCATCTTCGAGGAATGTCCGGGTCGTGCCGTCGGGCAGGGTCAGCGGCTCCTTGCCGGCCCAGGACAGTTCCAAGAGGCTGCCCCGGTTGTCGTTGGTCGGGCCGGATATGGTGCCCGACCCCAGAAGGTCGCCCACGGTCATCGGACAGCCACAGGACGCGTGGTGGGCGAGTTGCTGGGCCGCCGACCAGGTGAGTTCGCGGGCCGTGGTGCGGGAGATCAGCGATTCGCGGCCCCCGGCGGGGGTCAGCGCGACGTGAAGTGCGATGTCGTGGTGCATGGGCCCCGGTTCGCGCAGGTAGGGCAGGGCGGTCATCTCGTTCGGCTGGCCGGTGGTGCGGAAGGGGCGCAGGGCCTCGGCCATCACGATCCAGGGGCTGATGGTGGTGGCGGTGGCCTTGGCCTGGAACGGCCCGAGCGGCTGGTACTCCCAGGCCTGGATGTCGCGGGCGGACCAGTCGTTCAACAGGACATAGCCGAAGATCATCGCATCGGCCTCGGCCACCGACACCATGCCCGTCGACGCCTGCCCGACGATGGCCCCAAGCTCCAGTTCCAGATCGAACCGGCGCGAGGGGGCAAAGACCGGCGCGCTGTCGGTGGGTTTCACCTGGCCCCAGGGGCGGCGCACGGGCGTGCCCGACACCACGACCGACGACGCCCGCCCGTTGTAGCCGATGGGGATGTGCAGCCAGTTCGGCGGCAGGGCATTCTCGGCCCCCCGGAACATGGTGCCGACGTTGGTGGCGTGGTGGCGGCCCGCGTAGAAATCGGTGTATTCCGCGATCAGGAAGGGCATGTGCAGGGTGACATCGGCGCGGGGCACAAGGTGCGGCGTCACCTGCGCCCGTTCGGGTGCGCCTTCGCGCAGCAGGTCGGTCAGGCGGGCGCGGAAGGCGGCCCAGGCATCGGGCCCCAGTTCCATCAGTTCGTTCCAGAACGGGACATCGAAGAGGGGGTGCTCGGCAAGCGGCAGAAGCCCCGCCTCCTCCAGCCCCGCCATGTCCAGCACCTGATCGCCGATGGCGACGCCGCAGCGGGGATCGGTGTCGCCGTCCGAGAACACGCCGAGGGCCAGGTTGTTCAGGGGGAAGTCGCCTGCCGGATCGTCGGCACCGGGCACCCAGGAGGGGATCAGGGTCACAGGGGCAGCTCCCATCCATCACGGGCCACGTCGCAGGGGCCGTCGTAGGTCCTGGCCACCGCGCGTTGCCAGTCTGCGACGGCAAAGCGGTCGTCGTCCACCGGCACCAGATGGTGCAGCACCAGCCGCCCCGCCCCCGCCATCGCGGCAATGCGCCCGGCATCCGGCGCCTGGGTATGCGCGGCGTTGAGGTGGTGGCGCAACTTCTCGCCGCCGCCGGTTTTCTGCAGGATCGCGTCGATGCCCGCAGGCAGCATCGCCTCGTGGACCAGCACGTCGGTGCCCCTGGCAAACTCGGCAAGTGGCGGGAAGAACGTGGTATCGCCCGAGAAGGTCACGCTTGTCGTGCCGTCGAAGCGGAACGCAAGGGCCACGTCCACGGGGGGATGGTTGACCCGCAGGGCGGTCACGCGCAGGCCGGGCAGGTTGATCGGCCCCTCGTCCGCCTCATGCACCCGCACCAGCGTGTCCAGCGGCACCCGTCCGTCATCGACCACGCGCAGGTGGTTGTCATAGGCCATCGAGGCCATGAAGCCCTGCCAGTACACGGCAATCCCCGACGGGCCGTAGACATCGACCGGGGCGGACAGCCCGCCGACCCAGGCGGTGTGGATCAGGGGCCCGAGTTCAAGGAGATGGTCGGAATGCAGGTGGGTGATGAACACGGTCGTCAGGTCGCGCAGGGGCACCCCCGCCTGCACCAGCCCGCGCGCGACGCCCAGGCCGCAATCGACGACGATCCGGCAGCCGTCCAGTTCCAGCAGGCTGGAGGTCGGCATCGCCCCCTGCGCCCGGATCGACGGCCCGCCCTTGACGCCAAGTGTCACCAGCCGGTTCATGTGCGGCGCCCAGGTGCGGTGCGGTTTTCGCTGCCCGCCATCACTTCACCCCCGGCGTGCCGTCGAACTTCTTGTCCAGTGACCCCCAGCAGTCGATGTAGTCGTCCTGCAAGGGGGCTTCGGTCGCGGCAAAGGGGGTCAGGTGCTGCGGGAACCGCGTCTCGAACATGAAACTCATGGTATCGTTCAGCTTTTCCGCCTTGAGGGTCGCGTTCGATGCGCCTTCGAAGGCGTTGCGGTCCGGCCCGTGCGGCAGCATGCAGTTGTGCAGCGACATGCCGCCGGGGACGAAACCCTTGGGCTTGGCATCGTAGACGCCATAGATGTTGCCCATCAGTTCGGACATGACGTTCTTGTGGTACCACGGCGGGCGGAAGGTGTTCTCGGCCACCATCCAGCGTTCGCGGAACAGCACGAAATCGATGTTGGCGGTGCCCTCGACGCCTGAGGGCGCGGTCAAGACGGTGAAGATGCTGGGGTCGGGGTGGTCGAACAGCACCGCGCCGACCGGGCAGTAGGTGCGCAGGTCGTATTTGCAGGGGTGATAGTTGCCGTGCCAGGCGACGACGTCCAGCGGGGAGTGGCCGATCTGCGTCTCGTGGAACTGGCCGCACCATTTCACGGTGACGGTCGAGGGGGTCTCGCGATCCTCGAAGGCGGCCACGGGGGTCTTGAAGTCGCGCCGGTTCGCCATGCAGTTGGCCCCGATGGGGCCGCGTCCGGGCAGGTCGAACTTCTGGCCGTAATTCTCGCAGACAAAGCCCCGCGCCGGCCCTTCCAGCACCTCGACCCGGTAGACCAGACCGCGCGGGATCAGGGCGATTTCCTGAGGTTCCAGGTCGATCACCCCCAGTTCGGTGCAGAACCGCAGTCGGCCCTCTTGCGGGACCACCAGCAACTCGCTGTCGGCACTGAAGAAATAGGCGTCCTCCATGGACCTTGTGACAAGGTAGATGTGGCTGGCCATCCCTGTCTGTATGTTCACGTCGCCCGCCGTGGTCATCGTGCGCATGCCGGTGATCCAGGTCAGGGGTTCGTCGGGCACGGCCATCGGATCCCAGCGGTACTGGCCCAGGCTGACGATGTCGGGGTCGATGCAGGGCGCGGATTTCCAGTGCGGCACGTCGACCTTGCGGAAGCGCCCGGTGTGTTTCACCGACGGCCGGATGCGGTAGCACCAGGTGCGCTCGTTCTGGTGCGAGGGCGCGGTAAAGGCGGTGCCCGACAACTGCTCGCCATAGAGGCCGTAGTTGCATTTCTGCGGGCTGTTCATGCCCTGCGGCAGGGCACCGGGCAGCGCCTCGGTCTCGAAATCGTTGCCGAAGCCGGGCATGTAGCCGTCGGTCAGGCCGCCCGCAGCCCTGATCATGCCCTGCGGCAATCCCTGTTCGGTCATCGGCGATTCCCTCCCTTGGTGCGTGGCGTCAATATCGTTGCAAGTGCAACGATGTCAAGTCACGATGCCCCGCGCCAGCCAGTCGTCGAAGATGCCCAGCACCGTGGCGGCAAAGGCCGGGTCGTTGATGTGGGCGTCGAGTTCCACCAGCGTCGCGGTGGCCGGGCAATGGCTGCGCATCTCGTCGCAGAAGGCGGCCAGGCCTTCGGGGTCGCACAGCGGGCCGCCGGGCAGGTCCCAGCAGTGCCCCCCGCGTGACGGCAGCACAACAACCACGGGGCCGGTGGCGGTTGCCAGTTTCCGGCAGACCTCGCGTGCCACCGCGCGCCTTTGGGCGGGGGTCTGCAGCACGGTCGTCAGCAGGCGGTTGTGGGCATGGGCCGGGGTATCCGCGAACAGGGCGGGCAAGGGCTGCCATCCGATCAGGTCCACCAGATCGAGACAGCCGACCGAGACGATCTGCGGGATGCCGCGCAGCCCTGCATTGGTCATCCGGTCCGCGCCCGCACTGATGGGCGAGCCGAACAGGTGGTTGGCCACCTCTTGGGGGGCCAGGTCCATCACGGCGGCAAAGGCCCCCTGCGCGGCCAGGCTTTCCAGCGCCCGCCCGCCCATGCCGGTGCCGTGAAACACCGCGACCTCGAAGCCGCGCGCCTCGAGCGCGGGTTTCAGGGTGACCATGTAGGTCACGACCTTGGAGTTGAAGCCCGACATGGCGATGATCGGCCGTTTGCCATCCGGCATGGCAACGGCCCGCGCGGCCCCCAGAACCGCCCCTGCTGCCTGCGACAGCGTCGCCTTGCAGACCGAATTCAGCCCGTAGAGGCCGCCCGCCCACAGGATCATCTGGATGTCGGCGGCCACCCGGCCCGGCGGGATCAGGGGCGAGAAACTGATCGTGGACACCACATATTTCGGCACCCCCAGGGGCAGGGCAGCGCAGAGGTCAAGCGCCAGGTCGGTGCCCATCGACCCGCCCAGCACGATGACGCCGTCGAACCGGCCCTCGCGGTGCAGACGCGCGCACAGGGTGGCCGCCCCGCGCGCCATGGCCTGCATCGCGGTGTTCTCGTCCTCGGCCGCGATGGCCTCGGCGATGGTGCTGCCGCCCGCCTCGATCACCTGATGCTTGGTCCAGTCGGTCGGGGCCTTGGGTTCGCCCAGGATGCTGACGTCCATCGCCAGCGCCTGCCCCCCTTGCGCGCGGATGACCTGCCCCAGATAGGTCAGTTCGTCGTCCTTGGTGTCGAAGGTGCCCACGACAAGGATGCGGTCGCCCATGCTGCGGCCCCTACAATTGGATCCAGGCGGTCTTGAGGTCGCTGTACTTGTCCAGCGCGTGCAGCGACTTGTCGGTGCCGTTGCCGGACTGGCGATGCCCCGGCAAGGGGACTGTCACGTCCGCGCCGCCATAGGTGTTCACATGCACGACGCCCGCGCGGATGCCCCGCACCATGCGGTGCGCGCGCGACAGGTTCGACGTCCAGACCCCTGCGGCCAGGCCATAGTCGGTGGCATTGGCCTGGCGCAGAGCCTGTGCCTCGTCGGCAAAGGGGGTGACGGCCAGGACCGGGCCGAACACCTCGGACCGGAACAGGCGGTGGTCGGGCGCGACGCGCGCGACGACCGTGGGGGCCATGTAGTAGCCGCCGGTTCCGGCGTGGATGCGGGTGCCGCCGGTCAGCACGTCGCCGCCCTCGGCCCGCGCGTCGGTGACGAAGTTCAGGTTCTGCTCCAACTGGCGCAGGCTGTTGACGGCACCGACCTGCGTGGTCAGGTGCAAGGGATTGCCGACCGCCATCGCCTCGGTCGCCTGCACCAGTGCCTCGACAAAGGCGTCGTGCACCGAAGCCTCGACCAGCAGGCGCGATCCGGCGACGCAGACCTGCCCCGCGTTGCGGAAGATCGCCCCCGCCGCCGCCCTGGCCGCTGCCCCGAGATCGGGGGCATCGGCGAAGACGATGTTGGGGGACTTGCCACCCAGTTCCAGCCAGACCCGCTTGAGGTTCGACCGCGCGGCATATTCCAGCAGCCTGCGGCCTGTCGCCCCCGACCCGGTGAAGGCCAGCACATCGACATCCATGTTCAGCGCCAGTGCCTGCCCCGTCACCGCCCCCGGCCCCGTGACCACGTTCAGCACACCGGGCGGCAGGCCCGCCTCCTGTGCCAGTTCGGCCAGCCGCAAGAGCGACAGGGACGCCGTCTCGGCTGGCTTCAGCACCACCGAATTGCCGGCGGCCAGGGCGGGCGCGATCTTCCATGCCCCAATCATGAGAGGAAAATTCCACGGCACGATGGCCCCCACCACGCCCACGGGTTCGCGGTGGATCAGGGCCAGCACGTTGTCGGCGGTGGGGGCGATCTGACCATAAACCTTGTCGATGGCCTCGGCGTACCAGCGGAAGGTGGCGGCGGCGCTGCCGGGTTCGGCCTTCAGCGCCATCGCGATCTCGGTGCCGTTGTCGCGTACGCCAAGGACCGCCAGTGACAGCGCCTCACGTTCGATCAGACCGGCCAGCCGCAGAAGGACCGCCTTGCGCGCGGCGGGGGGCTGGCGCGACCAGACGCCCGATTCAAACGCCGCGCGTGCGGCGGCACACGCGCGCGCCACGTCGGCGGCGGAGGCTGACGCAATGGTCGTCAGGGGTTGCCCGTCGATCGGCGACAGCACGGGCATCGGTGCGTCCTGCCCCTCGACCCAGTCGCCCCCGATCAGCAGGCGGCCGGGAGCCACCGGGTCGGCGGCGAAACGGTCGATGGTGGCCTGGTCAACCGGCATTGCGCGCCTCCCTGCGGGCCCGAAGGCTGGATCGGACCGAAAACACGATCAAGAGCACCATCGCCGCCACCATGATGGCCGAAATGGGCCGCGAAATGAAAATGGTCAGGTCCCCGTTCGCCCCGCCAAGCGCCTGCCGCATCCGCCCCTCCAGGATCGGCCCCATCACAAGGCCCAGAAGGATCGGCGTGATCGGCCAGCGGTGGCTGCGCAGGATGTAGCCCAGCACGGCAAAGACCATGGCGATGCCCACATCGGCAAAGTTGTAGGTGCTCGCATAGGTGCCGATCAGTGACAGCGTCAGGATCATGATGCCGAGGAACCGCTTGTTGATCAGGGCGGCCTTCGCGATGGTGTTGGTGGCGACCAGAAGGAACAGGATGATGACGACGTTCATCATCAGCAGCGTCCAGTACAGCCCGGCCACAAATTCGGGCCGGTTCAGGAACAGGTCGGGGCCGGGGATGACGTTGTGGACCAGAAACACCGCCAGCATCATCGCCGTCAGCTCCTCACCCGGAATGCCAAGCGCCAGCATGGGGATCAGGGCGGCGGGGGGGACGGCGTTGTTGGTGGCCTCGGACACGATGATGCCCTCGGGCGCGCCCTTGCCGAAGTTGTGCCCGTCTTTCGAGAAGCGGCGGGCGACGACATAGCTGACCTGTTGCGCCAGGAATTCCCCCACCCCCGGCATGATGCCGCAGAGGATGCCGAAGGCGGACGACCCGAACAGCGAGCGGGGGTAGCGGAACACTTCGGAAAACCCCTGGAAGAACGTGCCTTTCAGTTGCACCGGCACGGGCGGCGGTTCGCGGCGGGTCAGTTGCACCAGCGCCTCGGACATGGCGAAGAGGCCGATCACCATGGGGACCAGCGGGATGCCCGACAGCAGGAACGAGAAGCCGAAGCTGTAGCGTTGCGTGGCATAGGCGGTCTCGACCCCCACGGTGGCCAGAAACAGCCCGAAGGCAAGCGCCGCCGTGGCCTCCGCCCGGCGGCCCACGTTGCCGACGACGACCAGCACCAGGGCGGCGAGGGCGACCATGGCGAACTCGGCCGAGCCGAAGTTCTTGGCAATTTCGGCCAGGGGGCGGGTCAGCAGCATCAGCGCCAGCACCGCCAGCACACCGCCGACGAAGGACGACGAATAGGCCAGCGACATGGCGCGCCGCGCCTCGCCCCGTTGCACAAAGGGCAGAGCCTCCATCGCCGTCATCACCGCCACAGGGCTGCCGGGGGTGTTGATCATGATGGCCGGGATCGCGCTGCCATAGGCCGCCCCGCAATAGACCCCCAGCAGCAGCGTCATGCCGTTCAGGGGGTCCATGCCGAAGGTGGTGGGCAGCAGGATCGAGATGGTGACGGCCGCGCCGGCACCGGGGATGGCACCGACCACGACCCCCAGGATCGCGCCCACGCACATGGTCAGGAACACCCAGGGGTCGGCCAGTTGCTGCAGCCCGATCAGCAGGAACTCCATGGCCCTAGAACCAGCGGATCAGCGCGATGCGCAGGGCATCGGGGAAGACGTCATAGAATGCGGGCGCGGGCATCCAGACGCCCAGTCCCACCCGGAACACCAGCATCATGCCGATGACAAAGCCGGTGCCGGCAAGAATCCAGTGCCGGTCGGTCATGCCCGTGCGCCACAAGAGGAACATCACGAACAGCAAGGTCGAGGGCACATAGCCCAGGTGCTGGATCGCAAACAGATAGGCCGAGAAGTAGGCCAGATGCTCCAGCGGACGCAGCCAGCCGATGATCTTTTCCCATGCATCCGCGCGTTCCGCCGCAGAGGTGGGCGCGGCGCGCAGGTCGGACCAGGCGCGCCCCAGCGTCAGCAGGTTCGCCCCCACCAGCACCGTCAGCGCCACGCCGGGGGCAAGCCAGGGCCGCGTCCACCAGCCGCCGGTCGCCGGGCCGTGGCGCGTGGCCAGGAACAGCGCCGACAGCAGGGCCAGCGACAGCCCCGTGAAGATCAGGGTCAGCGCCAGGCTTTCCAGCCGGTTGGCGTCGTGGCCGTCGTCCTGCATCGGCAGTCCCCCCAAGGAAAAGGGCGCGCGCCACCCGTCCGGGTCGCGCGCGCCCCCAAGTCACAGGATCACTCGGTCACCCCCAGCTTTTAGCGCAGGGCGGCAACATAGGAAGAGCAC
>JBQTJI010000006.1:0-5679 GCA_052387255.1 Gemmobacter sp.
GGCGGCAGCGTGGTGACCGGGCTTGACCCGAACGGCGACAATTTCCTGGCCGTCCGGTCCGGCCCCGGCACGGAGTACCGCAAGATCGACGAACTGCACACCGGCGATCAGGTCCGCACATGCGATCTGCGCGGCAACTGGGTGGGGGTGTACTACGGGGCGGGCGGCAACCGGAAAAGCGGCTGGGTCTTCCGCCGATACCTCGCCGACGGGGCGGGTTGACGCCGTGCCGTTCCGCACCGGGAAAGGTCGCGACGTCATGCCGTACCGGGCTGGGTTCCTGGCGCTTGCGCTCGGTCTGGTCTCCGGCCCAGCCGCCGCGCAGCAGCCGTGCCAGCAGATACGCTTCGCGCCCGGAACATCGGCGGGCATCGTCGAGGGGCTGATCCCGCCGGACGGAACGCTGTGCTACACGGTCGAGGTCGGGAACGGCCAAAGGGCCGAAGCGTCGATAACAGGGCCCGAGGCGCAGTTTCCCGTCTTTTCGATTCCCGGCCTGACCAAGGACGGCGGGGAACAGTCATTTGCCTGGACCACGCGAGCCGGAACCTACGACATCTATGTCACCACCCTGTTCCGCTATGGTGCGAACACGCCGTTCCGGCTGCGGCTGTCGGTCACCGGCGGCTGAGGATGGTCAGCACGGGCCGCGACCGGACCTAGCCCCGCACGATCAGCCGCCCTTCGGGCCGCAGCCGCGGCGCGATCCACAGCAGATCGCGCTTGGCAAAGGCCACGCACCCCGCCGTCGGCTTTCCCGGACCGCGCCAGACATGGACAAAGATGGCCGACCCCCGCCCCGGCACCGCCTGCGGCCAGTTCCAGTCGGTCAAGAGCACCACATCGTACATCGGATCGGGCCGCGCCAGCCGTTCATGCCCGAATGCGTGGGGCACACGGACGTGCAGGTTGTAGTCCACGTCCTGCGGATCGTCCGACCACAGGTCGGATGGCCCGATGGCCCTGGCCCAGTCGGCAGGGGCCGTGATCCGGTCGGCCCGGTACAGCATCCCCGTGAACCGGTGCGCGCCCGCAGGCGTCGCCCCGTCGCCCTCGCGCTTGGCGGTGGCCGCGACGATCCCGCCCCGCCCCACCGAACAGGCAAACCTGCGCCCCGCAAACCAGGCCCCGGTCCGGGTCACCACCAGATCGGCAGGCGTCACAGCAGATGTCCCGACTTGGCCGCCTTGGTCGCCAGATACCCCGCGTTCGCCCGCGTCTCGAACCCGCGCAGGGGCACACGCTCGGTCACGGCGATTCCGCACCCCGCCATCACCTCGACCTTGCGCGGATTGTTCGTCATCAGCCGCACCGCCCCGAACCCCAGCCGCCGCAACAGCGCCGCCCCCAGGCGGAAATCGCGCTCGTCATCCTCGAACCCCAGGCGGTGGTTGGCCTCGACCGTGTCGAACCCCTGGTCCTGCAGGGCATAGGCGCGCAGCTTGTTGGCCAGCCCGATCCCGCGCCCCTCCTGGTTGAGGTACAACAGCACCCCCGCCCCTTCGGCCCCCATCTGCGCCAGGGCCGCGCGCAGTTGCGGCCCGCAGTCGCATTTCAAGGACCCGAGGACATCCCCGGTAAAGCAGGCCGAATGCAGCCGCGCCAGCACCGGGCGGTCGCGGTCGGGCCGCCCGATCTCGATGGCATAGTGCTCGTCCCCGCCATCCTCGGGGCGGAAGACATGCACGCGACCCGCCTCGGATGCGGCCATCGGCAGCCGTGCCGCCACCACCGCATCCAGCGGTGACAGGCGGTGCAGGTCGGGCAGTGCCGCCTCGACCGCAATCAAGGTCAGCCCTTCGGCCGGTACGGCAGCCACGGGCACGACCACCACGGCCGGCAACAGATGCGCCGCCTTGGCCAGCAGCAACCCCGTCCGGTGCAGCCCCGCCCCACCCCCGCGCATCGACCGGAACGGCCCCTTCATCGGCATCGCCAGATCATCGACCGGATCGGCCACCGCCGCGATCCACGCCACCCCGGCATCGGGCGGCACGGCCAGGCGCGCCAGATCGCCGTCATAGGCCGCGACCTTCAGCGTCGCCGCGCGCCGTGCCGTGATTGCCAGTTCCGGCACGCCCAGATCGCGCAGGTCGGCAAGGCGCGCGGGCGTCAGCGCCTCGGCCGCGACCAGCAGTGCAGCGTCGCGGCCTTCGGTCAGCACCAGCGGCACCCCCATGCGCAGGTCCCCCCTCGCGCGGGCCAGCCGTTCGGTCAGCGTCAGGGTCAGGGACATCGGGCCACCATGGCGAACGGCCCCATACCTACGGCGCGGTGACGGCGAAGGGAACCACCGCCGTGGCCCCCGCGTTTTGCCTGTGAACTCTGGCACCAGGACTGAAACACTTCCCCGCCAGGCGACACGTCCGCGTGAGTCTGCTGCCACAAATCTTGCCGGGTCCGTGGCAAGGGCGCATCTCGACACCACGAACCCGAGAAAGGACCAACCCCATGGCACAGTTGCGCAAGATCCTTCTGGTCGACGACGACGACGACCTGCGCGAGGCGCTGAGCGAACAGTTGGTGATGACCGAGGATTTCGACGTGTTCGAGGCCGCCAACGGCGCGGACGGCATGGAGAAGGCCAAGGAAAGCCTGTACGATCTGGTCATCCTGGACGTGGGCCTGCCCGACACCGACGGGCGCGAACTGTGCCGCCGGATGCGCAAGGCCGGGGTCAAGTGCCCGGTGCTGATGCTGACCGGCCACGATTCGGATGCCGACACGATCCTGGGGCTGGATGCCGGGGCCAATGACTATGTCACCAAGCCCTTCAAGTTCCCGGTCCTGCTGGCCCGCATCCGCGCCCAGTTGCGCCAGCACGAACAGTCCGAGGATGCCGTGTTCCAGCTCGGCCCCTACACCTTCAAGCCCGCGCGCAAGATGTTGGTGGACGAAAAGGAAAAGAAGATCCGCCTGACCGAGAAAGAGACCAACATCCTCAAGTACCTCTACCGCGCACAGTCGGGCGTCGTGGCCCGCGACGTGCTGCTGCACGAGGTCTGGGGCTACAACGCGGGTGTCACCACCCACACGCTGGAAACCCACATCTACCGCCTGCGCCAGAAGATCGAGCCCGATCCGTCGAATGCCCGCCTGCTGGTGACGGAATCGGGCGGCTACAGATTGGTCGCGTAAGGGTCGCATTGCGGCCCGATTCGACGGCTATGCCTGTGACATCGCTTCCCCTTGCCGTGTCGGGGTCATGACACGGCATCCTCCCTGTTGGACCTGGCCGGGCCGTCGTGCCCGGCCTTTTTTTGCCGCCGGATGCAACCTGTGGCCGAAATGTGATGGCCAGTGGCATTCTTCCTTGGTCGGGGTCCAAACCGCCGGAGCGCGTGCTATCTTTTCTAGACCTCCCTGTTGGACCTTGCCCGGCACGTTGCCGGGCTTTCTTTTGCCAGGGGGTCACGCCACGCGCAGCCGGAACGCGGCATAGAGCGTCAGAACCGCCCCGATCACCGCAGCCACCGCGTAGGGCAGCAGCACCGCCTGCATCGGCCCCGCCGCCGGTTCCGCCCAGGCGATCAGCGCGCCAAAGGCAAAGGCCCCGAACGCCGCAGGCCCGGTGCCGAGGAACCGGAACGCGCTGTTGACCCGCCCCAGCAGCGGTGCCGGGATGTGACGCTGGCGATAGCTGACCTGCGCGATGTTCCACAGCATGCCGGTGAACCCGTCCACCGCCATCGTGACCGCGACCAGCCACAGCGGCGCCTGCAGCGCCAGTATCCCCGCCGTCAGCGTCAGGCCCGTCATGCCGCAGAGAATGGCCGTTGCAGGCCGGATGTGCCGCAGGATCGTGGGTCCGATCAGCGTCGCGGCAAGGCCGCCGCAGGCCGCCGTCGTCAGCAGCAGCCCATAGCCGACCGCATCCAGCCCCAGCACCCGCTGGCCGTAGATCACCAGCACCGCAGCAAAACCATAGCCGATGAAGTTGAAGCCACCCAGAAGCAGGGCCAGCCGCAACAGCATCGTGTCCCGCCACAGCCACGCCAGCCCCTCGCGCAGCGACGCCATCAGGGGGGCCGGGTTCGGTGCGGATTCGCGGCGGGCCAGCGACATCGCGGCGGTCATCGCGACGCCTGCCGCCAGCAACCCCGCATGCAGGCCGAACGGAACGGCGACCGACAGCCCGATCAGGAACCCCGCCAGCGGCGGGCCGACGAACTGACCCGCCAGTTGCTCGCAGGCCCAGAGGGTGCCGTTGGCCCGCTCCAGCTGTGCAGGCTCGACAACGCGCGGCACGAAGGTCTGCGCGGTGTTGTCGCGCAGGACCTCGGCGCAGCCCAGTAGGAACGTCAGGCCAGCCATGGCCAGCACCGGCCCCGTGCCGGGGCTTGCGGTCAGCGCCAGGGTCAGCAGGGCCAGGGTGATCGCGATGCGCAACCCGTCGGCGGCATAGAGGATGCGGCGGTGGTCGAAGCGGTCAGTGATGACGCCCGCAGGCAGGGCGAACAGGAACCAGGGCAGCGACCGCGCCCCCGCGACAAGGCCGATCAGCAGCGGATCGGGCGTCAGCAGCGTGGCCAGCCAGGGCACCGCCACCGCCATCACCCCGTCGCCGAGGTTGGTCGCCATCGTGGCACCGCACATCAGGCGGAAGTTGCGGTTGTGCAGCACCGTGGGGGGCATGGGGGTCGGGTTCCGGGTGGCGGGCAGGGGACAGTCGGGCTAGGCTCTGGCGTAGTCAAATCCTGGAATGTCCGCCATGCCCTTTACCCTTGCCACCTGGAACATCAACTCGGTCCGCCTGCGCGAGGGGCTGGTGGCGCGGCTTCTGCGCGAAGAAATGCCCGACATCCTGTGCCTGCAGGAATGCAAGACGCCAGTCGAATCCTTTCCGACGGACATCTTCACCGCACTTGGCTATCGCTACCGCGTGGCGCGGGGGCAGAAGGGGTACAACGGCGTGGCCATCCTGTCGCGCCTGCCCATCGTCGATGGCGGGGACCAGGACTTTGCCAGGCTGGGCCATGCCCGCCACGTCGCGGCGCGGCTGGAGAACGGGGTCACCATCCACAACTGTTACGTCCCCGCCGGGGGCGACATCCCGGACCGCGAGGTCAACGCCAAGTTCGGGCAGAAGCTGGACTATCTGTCGGACCTGCGGGACTGGGCGCGGTGGGATGTGCCGCAGCGGGCGATCCTGGTGGGCGACCTGAACATCGCCCCGCGTGAGGATGATGTCTGGAACCACAAGGCGCTGCTCAAGATCGTCAGCCACACGCCCATCGAGGTGGAGCACCTGGAGGCCGCGCGCGAGGCGGGGAAGTGGGTGGACGTGACCCGCGCCGACATACCGCACGGGTTGCTGTATTCGTGGTGGTCCTACCGCGCGCCCGACTGGGACGCGGCGGACAAGGGGCGGCGGCTGGATCATATCTGGGCCACGCCCGACATTGCCGGGGCGGCGCATTCCAGCCGAATCCTGCGGCCCGTGCGGGGCTGGGACCAGCCGTCGGACCATGCGCCGGTGTTCGCGACGTTTGATCTGTAGCGTGTGTCCACATGTGCGACAGGAGCCGGTGCAAGGGATTTCAATGGGTTGAATGGCTCTTGGTAACGAAAAATTAACCTGTGGACGCTGATATGGTGCCGTAGGTCGGGGGGGGGGCCCCCCAAATAACCCCAAGACTGGGGGGGCCCCCCCCCCCCACCCCCGGGGCCCCCCCCCCC
>JBQTJI010000007.1:0-36715 GCA_052387255.1 Gemmobacter sp.
GGGTAACATCCATTTTGTCATCACGGATTTGTGGGCTTGACCTTACAACCGTGGGAAGCCCCATCTGGTGTTGCATGAGGCAAAACCTGAAGGAGGCACTCATGCAGTTCCACATCGAGAACATGACTTGCGGCGGCTGCGTGCGCAGCGTGACCAAGGCGATCCAGTCGGTCGATCCGGACGCCGAAGTCAGCGCCGATCCCGGCACCCACAAGGTCGAGGTCACCTCGGCGGCCCCGCGCGAGCGGCTGGCGGCAGCCCTGACCGAGGTCGGCTACGCGCCCGCCTGACGACGACGAACAAATAAACCCGCACCCTGTGTCGGGAAGACTTCAAATAAAGGGAACACCAGATGAAGAAACTCGCGATTGCAGCAACGCTTGCCGCTTTGGTGGCTGGCGGAACGTATGTATATGCCGAATCGGACGGCATGGCCGGGATGAAGATGGGCGACATGGATATGGGCAACATGGATAGCCCCTCGTCCAAGGCCTATGCGGAGGTCATGAACACGATGATGGCCGGGATGATGGTCCCATATACCGGCGATGCCGATATCGACTTCGCAAAAGGCATGATCCCGCATCACCAGGCCGCCATCGACATGGCCAAGGTCCAGCTTGAGTTCGGCAAGGACCCCGAAATGCGGAAGCTGGCCGAAGCGATCATCGCGGCGCAGGAATCCGAGATCGCCACGCTCAAGGCCTTTCTGGCCGCCAAGGGCATGTAAGCCCGCGATGACGTTGGGCGGCGCGGCCAGAATCGGCTGCGCCGCCTGCAAATCCGGGACGCAAAGGAGTTCGGTTCGATGGCAAGCAACGCGCAGAAACCGGACACCGACCCTCCGATGGCCGGAATGGACCATGCCGCGATGGGGCATGTTGCGAAGCCTGCCGTAGATCACGCTGCAATGGGCCACGCGCCGAAGCCGGGGGGCCATGCCGGACACGGCGACATGGTATCCGACTTTCGCCGCCGGTTCTGGGTCTGCCTTGCGCTGACCATTCCCGTCCTGATCCTGTCGCCGATGGTGCGCGACTTTGTCGGGCAGGGCATGGCCCCCCTGTTTGCAGGCGAGGAATGGGTGGCGCTTGCGCTGTCCTCGGTGATCTATTTCTGGGGTGGCTGGCCGTTTCTGACCGGCGCGTTGCCCGAGATCCGCAGCGGCCGTCCGGGGATGATGACGCTGGTCGCGCTGGCGATTTCCACCGCCTATTTCTACTCGGCAGCCGTGACGCTCGGCCTGCCGGGGGGTGAGCCGTTCTACTGGGAACTGGCGACGCTTGTCGCCATCATGCTGCTTGGTCACTGGCTGGAAATGCGTTCCGTCCTTGGTGCGTCGCGGGCGCTGGAGGAACTGGTGCGCCTGCTGCCCGACACCGCCTTGCGGGTCAAGGCTGACGGCGGGACCGAGGAGGTGCCCGTCGCGGCGCTGGTCGCGGGCGACCGCGTTGTGATCCGCCCCGGTGCCAAGGTGCCGGTGGACGGCACGATCACCGAAGGCACCTCGTCGTTCAACGAGGCGATGCTGACAGGTGAATCGAAGCCGGTCACCCGCGCGTCGGGCGAGACGGTGATTGGCGGCGCAGTCAACGGCGAGGGCGCCGTCACCATCGAGGTCAAGGCGACGGGAGAAGCCACCTATCTGTCGCAGGTCATCGCCATGGTGAAGGCGACGCAGAACAGCCGGTCGCGCACCCAGGACTTGGCGACGCGCGCGGCCACCGTTCTGACCTGGGTCGCGATCACGGTCGGTCTGGGATCGTTCGCCTACTGGATCTGGGCGGGCGAAAGCGTGACCTTCGCGCTGGAGCGGATGGTGACGGTGATGGTCATCGCCTGCCCACATGCGCTTGGCCTGGCCGTGCCGCTGGTGGTGGCGGTCTCGACCTCGCTCGCGGCGAAGAACGGTCTCCTGATCCGCGACCGCGCCGCGTTCGAGCGCGCGCGCGACCTGACGGCGGTGGTGTTCGACAAGACCGGCACCCTGACCGAAGGGCGGTTCGGCGTCAGTGACATCGTGCTTCTGGATGTCGGTGACGAGGCGGCCGCGCTGCGCATGGCGGCCTCGGTCGAAAGCCAGTCGCAGCACCCGATTGCCCTGGGGATCGTGGCCGATGCCAAGGCCAGGGGGATCGCCTTTCCGACACCGGAGGGATTGCAAAGCATCACCGGCGCGGGCGTCACCGCGCGGGTCGACGGGCAGGAGGTGGCGATCGTCAGCCCCGGCCACCTGCGGCGGCAGAACACCCCCGTCACCGATCCCCGCCTTGCCGAGCTGGAAGCGGCGGGCAAGACCGTGGTGGTGCTGGTTCTGGGCGGCAAACCCCAGGCTCTGATCGCGCTGGCCGACATCGTGCGGGCGGAATCGCGCGACGTGGTGGCGCGGCTGAAAGCGCGCGGCGTGCGGTCGATCATGATGACGGGCGACGCCGAAGGTGTGGCAAAGTCGGTGGCCGCCGAACTGGGGCTGGACGAATACTTTGCCCAGCTCCTGCCGGACCAGAAGGCCGCCAAGGTGCGCGAGTTGCAGGCACGCGGGCTGAAGGTCGCAATGGTCGGCGACGGGGTGAACGACGCCCCGGCGCTGGTCGAGGCCGACCTTGGTATCGCCATCGGCGCGGGGACGGATGTGGCGGTGGAATCAGCGGATGTCGTCCTTGTCCGCTCTGACCCGCGCGATGTCGAGGCGATCCTTGGCCTGTCGCGGGCGACCTATGCCAAGATGGTGCAGAACCTGATCTGGGCCACCGGCTACAACGCCTTTGCCATCCCGATGGCGGCGGGGATCACCTTCGGCACCGGGTTCCTGATGACCCCGGCCATCGGTGCGGTGTTCATGTCCGCCTCGACCATCATCGTGGCCATCAACGCCCAGCTTTTGCGGCGCTACCGGGGCTAACCCATGCCATGCAGCCCGTGGAACCCGCCGGTGAGTAGCACCGGAAGGACCACGGGCGCGGCAACAGCCAGAAGCAGTGCGCGCTCCCACAGGCGGGGCATCCGCCAGCACAACCAGGCGGTCAGCAGAAGCACGAGCGCAAACTCGAAGACCGCGAACTGGCTGCCGTAGAATTGCCGATCCCAATAGCTGACAGGGCTGCGAAACACCCAGTCCGAGACCGGCCAGAACTGGCGGCGGGCGTCATCGTTATGGGTCAGGAAGTCGGCAAGGGCGTGCAGCAGACCGGCACCGGCAACAGCGCGCAGGATCGTGTGCCTGCGCCAGATCGCCAGCCCCAGCAGCCCTCCCCAGACCAGAAGGCCGTGGTCCACCGCAAAGACCGCCTGCCAGTTCTCGGAAAAGTAAAGCGTGCCGAAGACCTCCTGCTCCGGCACGCCAACGACCAAAGTCGCCCAGAAGATCATCGCAAACATCGGCATATCCGGGACCAGCCGCCCCGCAAGCGCCGCGAGCAGGGTTGCCGGCACCAGAGGCCGGGCAAACACGGCGGCCCCGATCAGCATGTGGGACGGCGTGTTCATCGCGTCAGCAGACCGGGGCCGGCATGGATGCCTCGTCTTCGACGATCCGGCGAAGGAGCGCGTAGGGGATCGCGCCGTTCAGCACGGTCCGTCCGATCACCAGGCCCGGCGTGCCGACGAACCCGAAGACATCGGCAAGCGCCCGCGTCCGGTCGAGGTCTGCCTGCACTTCAGGCGATGCCATGTCGCGGGCCAGCCGGTCGACATCGAGACCGATGCCGGCCGCCACGCGCAGGACCGAGGTCCGTTCGGCGACGAGGGGTGTTCGCATGAAACGACGCCGCAACTCCTGCTGCTGGCCTTGCCGCGCGGCCGCGACCGACGCACGCGCGGCAAGCTCGGAGGGGGGTCCGAAGATGGGAAGTTCGTGCTGAACCAGCCGGAACGAGCCGGGATTTTCGGCCAGAAGCGTATCGAGGTCGCGCTCCAGCGCCCGGCAGTAGGGGCAGCGAAATTCGGCGAAATAAGCAATCGGCACGACCCCCTGCGGACCATCGGTGCCAAAGAGAGCGGGGCAGAGATCTGCACGCACAGCATCGGCGCGCGCGCGACGCAGGTCTGCATCGCCTGAGGCCGGATCGAGTCCGATCAGTGCCACCGTGCCACGCGATGTCTGGCCACCGCCTTCAAGGTTGCGAAACGGCGGCAAATCCGCAATGTCAACGTAGCGCGGGCCGCGCCCCGTGAGCTTGTCCCAAGGCAGGGCACGCAGACCATAGACCAAGGCGACGATCCCGCCAAAGACGAGAATGTCACGGCGCTGCACGGCTAGACCACTGTCACGGGTGTTCCGACCGGCACCTGCTCGTAGAGTTGGATCACATGCTCGTTCAGCATCCGGATGCAGCCGTTCGACACAGATTGCCCGATGGACCATGGCTCGGTCGTACCATGGATGCGGTAGTAGGTATCGCGCCCGTCCTTGTAGAGATAGAGCGCCCTCGCCCCAAGAGGATTGTTTGGGCCGCCGGGGACGCCAACGGCGAATTGGGCATAGCGGTCGGGGTTCCGGCGGATCATGGCGTTCGTCGGGCGCCAGGACGGCCATTCGGCCTTGCGCTCGATGATCGCGGTCCCCTTGAATTCCAGACCGGCCTTGCCGACGCCCACGCCATAACGGATGGCGCGTTCGGTATCAAAGACATGGTAGAGGAAGAAATTCCTCGGAAACACGAGGATCTGTCCGGGTGCGTGCTGCTCGCGCACACGCACTTCGCGCGGCTGGTATTCGTCGGCCAGCACGAACGGTTCATTGGTATGGGCCCGCAGGATTGCGGGCGACGACAGTGCCGCGATTGTGGCCCCGCCTATGAGGGTGCGTCGGGAAATCATGTTGTCTCCTGAGAGGAAAGATACGGATGGAAGTTCGCTCAGAGGACGTGTCGCGGGGGAGGGGTGTGGGGGGCAAGGCTGCGGCTGGGGGCCGCAAACGGAGTGATTTCGAAGTAGGGGGATCCAGCCGAAGCCATCAGGTCGGGATGCAGGGGTTGGCCGATGACGGCAAGCTGGCATGACCCATGCCCAGACCCCACTCCGCACAGGCTGTCCGGCACCAGAGGCTGGGCGTGAAGCGTGTCTGCTTGCGCCCCGAGCGACGATCCTTCCGGGGCCGCCAGCCCGAACAGGGTGGCGAGCAGGAGGAAGCTGCACAAAATTGCAATGATCGTCCGCATAATTCAGCATAGCCTGCTGCATTGCGATGCAGAGTGATCACATCAGAGTGAGCCGCCAAATTCCTTGCAGCCTTGGCGAGAACGCCACGCATTCACCTGTTTGTGACCCCGCAGCGACATAAAACCATTTGACCTTCCCATGTTGGAAGGACGCAAATCCTTCAGAAAAAGGAGCAGACCATGCGAGTCAGTCGACGGTTTTTTGTTGCCGGAGCCCTTTCCGCACCCTTTTTGACAGGCCGCGCTGCATTCGCGTCGGAAGACACTCCCGGCCCTGTGCGCAACAACATCTCGGCATTCCGAACCAGCGAGTGGCAGGACCACTTCGATGCTCTGGGCGTCGGGATCATCGTTGCCGACACGACGGCCAGGATCCTTCAGCACTGGACGAGCGATGGCCAGATGTACCTCTATCCGACCTCCGTCCCGCTGTCGGACGAGTTGACCCGCCGGGGATACACCGAAGTTGTCGAGAAAAGGGTGAACCCAAGCTGGGCACCGACACCGTCGATGCGGGAACGCAACCCCGAATGGCCCGCGTTCGTGCCGGGCGGTGACCCGAGCAACCCGCTTGGCTCCCGCGCCCTTTATCTCTCGTGGCAGTACTACCGTATCCATGGTACGAGTGACACGCGCAAGATCGGCCGGCGTTCGTCGAACGGCTGCATCGGGCTGTACAACGAGCATATCGAAGAGGTCTTCGACCGCACGCCAGTCGGGACACAAGTCAAGCTGATCTGACGAGATGAAACCACCGCCGTCGCCATCGCCAGTTTTCCGTAACCTGCTTTCTGGCGGGCTTCTGCGCTCTGCGTGGGTCTGGCTGCTGTCGGTTGTGCTGGCGCTTGGTTTGGTCCTGGGGCAGGCTGCAGAGGCCGGGGCCGCGGAAGATCATCATCTTGGCACCAAGATCGAGATCGCGGGTGTCTTCGGGCAGCAAACTGCGTCCGCGCCCGCATGCGATCCAGGCCTCACCTGCGCTGCCATTGTCCTGCCTGAGGGGCCGTTCGCAGGGATTTCTTTTTTGATCGTGATCGTTCTTCGACCAGACATGACCCAGTCGCAACGCCGTTTCGGCGGCCCGTCCGTCACACTGCCACCCCCCCGACCCCTGACGTGACGGTCAGGCCGGACCAGTGTCCGGGGGCTCGATGGCACTGTCCGCAGCGCTTTCGAGAGTTCGATCCCGTCTCAGCCTGACACCGAAAGTCGCGCTAGCCGCGCGGCCCGCCGAAATGGCGGGGCGCGGGATCTATCAACAACAAGAAACCAAGGGCAGTCAGGCAGATGAAACCACAATGGACGGGCGCCATGGCGCTTGCCGCTTCCGCAGTCGCGGCAGTGGCTCTGGCACATAGCGGGGCGACAGGTGTCGTCCTGGAACGAATGAACGGAATGACAGCGATGCGCGACACCATCGCGGAACTGGCGCCGATGATGCAGGGCACGGTCCCCTATGACACATTCATCGTGTCAGAGGGTGCGAGCGTCATTGCCGCTCATGCGGGCGAGACCATGCTGTCGCTGTTCCCGGAAGGCAGCATGGAAGGCAAAACCTATGCCAAACCGGAAATCTGGTCCAGTTGGCAAGAGTTTGCCGCGCTTGCCGAGGAAATGAAGACATACGCCGACGCGCTTGCCCTGGCGGCCCCGAACGGTCTGGAGCCCGCGCCTGCACTTCCCGGAGACCCGGCAGGAACTGGCAGTCCGGCAGTGGCAGCAGAAGCGGAACCGGACCGTGGCTTCACGGTGGCGGAGTTGATGGGCTATGGCGAAAGGGCAGAAGCCGTCGCGGTTGCGCGCGGCACCTCGGATCCCGCAGCAATAGCCTTCGATCTGACGACGCTGGCGGCCGACGATCTCTTCAGTCGGATCAGCGGCACCTGTTCGTCGTGCCACGCGCAATTCCGTGCGGGCCGGGACTGACGATGCGGGGTTTGATCCGCTTTTCCGTCCTCGTCCCGGCTGTGGCGGCAGGCCTTGGTGCCGGGGTTCTGGCGCTCTGGCCGATAGGCGTGCCGGAGCCCGCCGCGTTCCCGCCCGGGGATGCGGAACGCGGTGCCTATCTGGCGCGCGCAAGTGGCTGCGTGTCCTGTCATACCAATGCGGCGACCAAGGGCCCGGCGTTGGCGGGGGGCGCTCCGCTTGATACGCCCTTCGGAACTTTCGTGCCCCCGAACATCACCCCGCACTCCGCTGCCGGGATCGGAGACTGGACAGTTCAGGATTTTGCCAAGGCGGTCCGCCAGGGGATCTCGCCGGAGGGTGACCCGTACTATCCGGTCTTCACCTATTCCTTCTACGCCGGCTTTACCGACCAGGAGATCGCCGACCTGTGGGAGGCGTTCCGCACCGTTCCGCCGGTCGCCGAAGCTGCCCCTGCGCATGATGTGGGATTTCCCTTCAGCTTCCGTTCCGGACTGAAGCTGTGGCGCGCCGCCTACCTCGACGCGCCGGTCACCGATGCGCTCATGGGCACATCCTCGCCCTGGAACCGCGGGCGCTTGCTGGTCGAAGGGGCGGCGCATTGTTCGGCCTGCCATACGGGGCGGACGCTTGCCGGTGGCCTGGACCAGACCGCCCGGTTTGCCGGGAACGACAGGCTTCCCGGCGGCAGCAAGGCACCGTCGATTCTGGCCGCAGATCTGATCGGGCGGGGGTGGACGGTCGCGAACCTGGCCTATGCGTTGCAGTCGGGGCTGCTGCCCAACGGGGATGCCTTCGGCGGCAGCATGGCCGAGGTCGTGACAGAGGGCACGTCGTTCCTGACCGAAGCCGATCGCGAGGCCATCGCAACCTACCTGATCGACCCAGAAGGCAAAGGCATCAGTTCCGCGCCAACACCCGATGCCGCCGCTCCCCCCATGGCAGGCATGGATCACTCGCAGATGGGCATGACAAATGAAAACTAGAACCCTGGCGATCATTGTTGGGATGGGTCTGTTCGGCTTCATCGGCACCTTCATCTGGATGGCCCTCCGGCCGCCACCCGCAGGGCAAACGTCCGCCGCAGGCACCGCACCAACAGCATCGGTTTCCGAAGTGCTGCCGGACGGTCGCCTCGACGTCCAGGTGTTTGCTCTTGGAGACCGCGATGTTCGGCTGGAGATCCAGTTCATGCCCGACGCCGACGCGACCGAGGCGGCTGCCATGCGCCCGGACGTCAACTTCGCGATGCTCGAGATGCACATGGATGGGATCGACCCACCGCTTCAACTGGTCGAATCCGGCAGATGGCGTGCCAACGTCAACCTGCCGATGGCCGGTCGCTGGGTCGTCAATGTCGGGTTCGGCGAGGATGTTGCGGAGGTCGAGTTTGATGCGCAGTGATGATGCAGGAAAACAGGCAAGGCACGAGGACGCCCTGCGCCGGGGGTTTCGCGGCACCGCCGTCGGCCTTGCGCTGTTCGCGGTTCTCGGCACCGTGACGGCAGTCTGGGCGAACCCGCTGTTTGTCCGCATGACGCCGGTTGGTCCGTGGGAGTTCGGGGCGACCGTCCTGACGGCGCTTCTTGCCGGAGTGACGGTCGCGCTCTGGGTTCCGCGATGCACAATGGGCACCTCGGGGACAGGCGGCGTTGCCAGCTTCCTCGGGATCGCCTGCCCGACCTGCAACAAGATCCTGATGCTGATCTTCGGCGGACCCGCTCTCCTGGCATGGTTCGACCCGCTCCGGCCCTGGCTTGCGGCAGCCGGGGTGATCGTCATGGGCTTCGCCGCCCTGCGGACCTGGCGAGCGTTCCGTGATGACAGGGCCGGTCTTGCGGCCCTGGTCCGCGTTGAAATACCCGGCAACGGAGGACCGCAGTGACAACTTCCACAGGTTCGCGGGCGGCGCTACGCCGGTTTGCCCGGAAAACGCTGGTCCGACACCTGCTCGTGGCCATTCTCTCGACGGGGCTCGTGCTGGGTTTTGCGGCCGTTCACGCTGAATTCAGCCCGATGCACCGCTGGAACCGCGCCTTCGGGGATGCCTCACTTGTGCTGATTGCCTTGTCGATGGGGGTGGGACCCCTGACACGCTTTGCGCGCGCGGCGGTCCCGCTTCTGCCGTTCCGCCGTGAGATGGGCATTTACGGCTGCCTTCTGGTGTTCGTCCATGCGGCGATCATCCTTGTCGGCTGGGTCGAATGGGATCTGATGCGGCTCTTCGGGTTCGAATGGCATCCCGACCTGCAGGTCTATGTGATGTTCCAGCATGGCTTCGGGCTTGCCAATGGCATCGGCATCGCGGCACTCGTCCTCGTGATCGGGCTTGCAGCAACTTCGAGCGACTTCGCGATGCGCCGTCTTGGCGTATCAGGCTGGAAGTTCCTGCAGATGGGTGTCCTGCCGATGTGGTGGCTGACCGTGGCGCATGTGGCCTACTTCCTGTTCATGCAGTTCCTGAGTTTTCACCGGGCAACGCCGCCGCCTAACCCCCTTCAGTACTGGTTTGTTGGTCTCGTGGTTGTGGTCTTCGGCCTGCGGATCGCGGCCTACCTGCGGACGGTCGGCACCAAGGGCGCTGTCGAACCACCTGGGGCAGGGGGAAACAATGCGCCGGTCTGAGCTTGATCTCGCCCAGATGGCAAAAAAGACGAGTCGACGGTCGTTGATTCTCGGGGGGGCGATGACATCGGTGGTCGGCGTGCTTGGCGGCCGGATGTGGCAGTTGGGGGTCCGCGATGTCGAGCAATACTACCTTCTGGCCGAGGAAAACCGGATCAGCCTGCGGCTGGTGCGCCCAGACCGGGGGCGCATCCTCGACCGGGCCGGAAAGATCATTGCGGACAACGAACAGGCCTATCGCATCACGCTGGTGCGGGAAGAAACGCAGGATATCGACAACGTTCTGGCGAAGCTGGAAGGTCTGCTAGGTCTTGACGCAGAGACGATGGCGAAGATTCGCAAGCAGACGGACCGCGTTCAGGCCTTCGTCCCGATCACGGTGAAGGACCGGGTCACCTGGCATGAGCTTTCCGTCGTGGCCTTGAACGCTCCGGTGCTGCCGGGTGTGCAGCCAGAGGTGGTCCTGTCGCGGGTGTATCCCTTCGGGCCGGACTTCGCGCATCAGGTCGGTTATGTGGGGCCGGTCAGCGACAGAGATCTGGAGAACGAAGCGGCTGACAGTGAGCCGCTGCTCCGCCTCCCGGATTTCGAAGTCGGAAAGACAGGTGTTGAGAGGATCCACGAACGCGCGCTCCGCGGCCTGCCGGGCACGCGACGGGTCGAGGTCAACGTGTCCGGCCGCACGATGCGCGAACTGGCGCTTGATCCTGCCACCCCAGGACCCGACTTGCAGATCACGCTCGACCACCACCTGCAGAACTTCATGCGCGTCAGGCTGGAAGGGCAAAGCGCCGCCGCAATCGTGATGGACGTGACGAATGGCGATCTGCTTGGCTGCGCCTCCGCGCCTTCCTTCGACCCGAACCTCTTCGTGCGCGGGATTTCACGCCGCGACTATGGCGCGCTTCGCGACAGCGAATTTCGACCGCTGGCCGACAAATCCGTTCAAGGGGCCTATCCACCGGGATCGACAGTCAAGATGTCGAACGCCCTGGCCGCATTGGAAAGCGGTCTGATGGACCCGGACGAGACCGTCGCCTGCAACGGCTATGTCGAGATTTCCGGCCGCAAGTTCCATTGCTGGAAGCGCGGCGGGCATGGCCGGGTGAACATGGTGGGTGCCCTGCGCGAATCCTGCGACGTCTATTTCTACGAGGTTGCGCAGCGCATCGGCATCGACGGCATCTTCGCGATGAACGACCGGCTTGGCCTTGGCCAGAAATACGATCTTCCGCTGTCCGGCATGGTCCATGGCAACAACCCGTCCCGTGCATGGAAGCAGGAACGCTATGGTCAGGACTGGTTGATCGGCGACACCATCAATGCCTCGATTGGTCAGGGCTTCACGCTCGCCTCGCCGATCCAGCTTGCAACCATGGCCGCGCGGCTGGCTTCGGGCACCGCGGTGCTGCCCCGGCTGGTCCGGCCGCTTGGCGGCCCGACCCCGACGGTAACCGCGCCAGCCTCACTGGGTCTGTCGGCCGAAGCGATGGCCATCGTGCGGCAGGGAATGTTCGAAGTGTCGAACCACGAACGCGGGACGGCGTACGGGTCACGCATTGCAGACGTGACGAAGGCGATGGCCGGCAAGACGGGATCAAGTCAGGTCTTCTCGATCACGGCTGCCGAGCGGGCATCAGGCGTGCGGTCTCAGGATGAACTGCCCTGGAACCGAAGGGACCACGCGCTGTTCGTGGCTTTTGCACCGTTTGATGCGCCGCGCTACGCCGTGACCGTTGTCGTCGAGCATGGCGGTGGCGGCTCGACCGCAGCAGCGCCAATCGCGCGGGACATCATGCTTTTTGCGCAGCATGGCGGCCTGCCGCCCGAAGACGCTTATCCCACATCGCAGAGGGCGCGTGTGCGTGAGGATCTGGCCCTGCTGTCCGAACGCATCCTGCCGCCGGACGGCACAGCCCCCACGGTGAGCCGGACATGATGACCAACCCCGGGTGGCCGCCTTGCCGAGGCTGTCTTGCTGCCATTGCTCCCGCCACCGCCGTCATTTTGCTGGCCTTTCCTGCCGATGCATTCTTTCATGACGCGCCCGACATCGCCCGCGGACGTGTTCTCTACGAGGGCAAATGTGCTTCCTGTCATGGTGTAAATCTGGAGGGGCAGCGGAACTGGCAGTCGGCCAACGAGGACGGCACTTATCCGGCCCCACCCCATGACGCGCCTGGCCACACCTGGCATCATGGGGATGCGATGCTGCGGGACTACATTCGTCGCGGTGGACAGGCTGTGCTGGACGACATGGGCGTTGACTTCACCTCGGGCATGCCGGGCTTTGGCGGTGAATTGACGGAAGACGACATCGAGGCCGTCCTCGACTACTTGAAGTCAACCTGGTCCGACGACATTCGTGCCGCACAATCTGATCGCACCCGCCTGGAGGCGGGTGCCCCATGAAGCCTCGCAAGGCAATGCCGCCTCGAACACCGCCTGTTCCGCTCGCAGCGAAAGCGTTCATGCGGCCTGAAATCCCACACTCATCACATAAGGTTAGCCCCATGCGCGTCCGTTCATTCCTCGTTGCCGCCACGCTGGCACTCGTCCTGCCCGGTTCGTCCCTGGCGCAGGAAATCTCCGACGACCGCATCAAGGCGCTGATCGCGGAAACCCTGCGCGAGAATCCCGAGCTTGTGCTCGAGGCGCTTCAAACGCTGGAAGCACGACAGGCCGATGCCCAGGCCGCCGCCGCCGCAGCGGTCCTGACCAGCGAGCGCGATCTGCTGGAACGCGATCCCAACGCGCCGGTGCTGGGCAACCCGGACGGCGACGTGACGGTGGTGGAGTTTTTCGACTACAACTGCCCCTACTGCAAACGCGCCATGCCCGAGGTCGACGCGCTGCTGGCCGAGGACGGTAATGTGCGGCTGGTCATGCGCGAATGGCCGATCCTGAGCGAGGGGTCCGCCTTTGCGGCTCGGGCGGCTCTTGCGGCGCGGAAGCAGGGCAAATACGCCGAAATGCACAAAGCCCTGATGGGGATGCGCGGCAAGGTCGAAGCCGACACCGTTCTGAGGGTTGCTGGCGAGATCGGACTGGACGTCGAAAAGCTGAAGGCCGACATGCAGTCGCCCGAGATCGAAGAGCACATCGCCACGTCGATGCGTCTGGCCGAGGCGCTCGGCTTCAACGGCACACCGTCCTTCGCTATCGGCGACCAGTTGATTCCCGGCTTCGTCGAGAAGGCTCAGTTGGCGGAAAGTGTGTCCGCCGCGCGGGCCGCAGAATGAGCGTCCTTTGTCGCGTCCTCTTTGCCCGTCGTCAACTTCCCTCCGCCTTCGCGGAAGTTGTCGTGACCACGATCTGGAGGTCCGTCCTGGTGGCTGCGTTGTGGATGGGCCTGTCGGAGATCGCTTTGGCGCATTCGTTCACTGCCGCGCTTCTGGTGGTCGGCGAGGACCGCGAGGCAAATCTAGCAGAGGCCGTCCGCGGTTTTCTGCTGGCAGCGGACGAGCGGGACGGCCACGCGGACGAAACCTCCGACGGGCATCTGGGCGGGGTTGATGTGCAGGTGCTTCCGCTTCCGCGCGATGCGGCCGGGTTAGTCGAAGACCTGATCGGCACCCCCGACGAGCCGGCCGATGTCGTAATCGTCCTTGGCGCGGCATCGGCCGTCGGCGATGCCGCGCGCGCGCATCAGTCTGCCAGCACCGTCCTGATGCAGGAAATCCTGCCCGAGGGCTGGGACACCGACGACCGGATGGACAGTTTCGTGGCACGCTACCGGCTTGCCTATGGCACGGTGCCAGGAGTGATCGCGGCCACGGCCTATGTCGCTGCTCGCTGCCTGGATATCGCGATCAGACCACTGGACGGCGTGAGCCCTCGGGCCGCACTGGAGGCTGCATGGCGGTCCACCGAATCCGGTCTGCCGTGGTAATTCTGTGGTCCTTGGCGACTGCCGCCCGCCACGCCACCGCGACACTGCTTCTGGCGAGGCCCTGCTGTCTTTGAAAGCGGTCAGGCGGCTGGATAGCTGGTGAAGACGCTGCTGCTGCCATCGAGACCGACGAGAAGTACCTCATAAGCTTCGCGCTCGGTCTCCGGTCCCATGCCGGGCGAGCCGAACGGCATGCCCGGAACGGAGAGCCCGACCGCTGCGGGACGTTCGGCCACAAGGCGACGGATATCTGCGGCGGGGACGTGACCTTCGATGGTGTAGTCACCAATCGTGGCCGTGTGACAAGCGGAAAGGTCTTCCGGAATGCCGCGCTCGCGCTTGTAGGCCGCGAGGTCTTCGACACTGCGTTCCTCGAAGCTGATGCTGAAACCGTTCTCGCGAAGATATCCGATCCAGCCGTTGCAGCAGGGACAACCGGGGTCCTTGACGACATGGATGCGCTCGTCCGTTTCCGCCAGCAACGGCATGGCGGTGATCGCGACGAAACCCGGACCTGCTGTCAGAATGGTGCGACGCGTTATGTTCATCGGTTTTACCTCAGGCCAGACTTTCGGCTCACCATACCGCCGAACGATTGCTGCGGCCAGCGAAGCCGTCGCTTCTGCCGGATCGATCACAAGAAAACTACTCCAGTCACGCGTCTTCGGCCTGTCCCAACGGAACTCTGTGGTTTTCGTTGGCATCGTCGTCCGTGATGCGTCGGGTCCGAGGTCCGGCAATTCGACGAAGCTTTCCATCATCCGTTTCGGGAACCAGGTCATCGGCAGGCCTTCAGAACCGGGTACGCCTGCTGATTGCTCGCGATGGTGAAGTTCGGCTTTGGCACCCCACGGACGCCAAACTGTCAGATGACAGCAACAGCCCTTGCTGATACTGTCTCAGCATGATCGTTTCCACCCTTCGCATCCGTGTCCTGATCCTTGCTGCCTACCTGCTGGCGGCAGTCCTGCCGGGTCTGGCCATTGGTGAAGGAAGACAGCAATCCCAGGTCGATCATGCGCAGATGATGGCCATGGCCGGTCATATGGCGCAGATGCCGGCGACGGATCGTGCGAAAAGCGACGCGCAAATGTTGCTCTGTCAGCAGCATTGCATGTTCGCCGCCGCGCCCTTTCCGTCGCCGAACCGTGTTGCCGAAGCGGTTGCATGCGCGACCAGCCTGGACGTCAGATTCGATGTTCTTGCAAGGTCGCTTGCCATTCCCCCACCGGGGCGCCCTCCCAAAATCGCCGTGATCTGAACCTGCGGTTCCGGCCTGTGCCGGAAACCGGTTGTCCGATTCATGTTGCGATACAGGAGACTTCGCATGTCACCACTTTCCCGCCGCGGCTTTCTGGCCGCTTCTGCGGCCACGGCCGCATCCCTGATCCTGCCCGCCCGCGTCCGCGCCCAGTCCGCCCGGATGTCGCTGACGGCCACAACCCGGACGATCGACGTCCGGGGCAAGGCGGCGACCGTCTGGGGGCTGATGGACGGCAATGGCCGGTCCGGCCTGGTGTTCGACCCCGGCCAGGCCTTTGCGGTCGATCTGCAGAACACGCTGACCGAGCCGACGATCATCCACTGGCACGGCCAGATTCCGCCGAACGTGCAGGATGGCGTCCCGGACCTGCCGATGCCGATGCTGCAACCCGGCGAAAGCCGCGCCTATGACTTTGCGGCGCGTCCGGGCACGCACTGGATGCACGCCCATATCCCCGAGCACGAGATGATGCTTCTGGCCGCCCCGCTGGTCGTGCGGCGGCCCGAGGACGTGGCCGCCGACCGGCAGGAGGTGACGCTGTTCCTGCACGACCTCTCGTTCCGGTCGCCCGCCGAGGTGCTGGCCGAGATCACCGGCGGCGCGTCGATGGCCGGGATGGATCACAGCCAGATGGGACAGCCCGCCGAGGGCCAGTCCGGGATGGACATGGGTGCGATGGACATGGGCGGCATGAACGGCATGGCGATGGACCTGAACGACTACAACTTCGACGCCTACCTTGCCAATGACCGCACGTTGGACGACCCCGAGGTCGTGCAGGTGGACAAGGGTGGCAGGATCCTTGTCCGCGTGATCAACGCGGCGGCGGCAACCGTGTTCTGGATCGACACGGGCGCCTTGCCCGGGCGGCTTGTCGCCGTCGATGGCGAGCCGGTGCAGCCAATGCCCGGCAGCCGTTTCGGCGTCGCCATGGGCCAGCGGCTTGACATCGAGGTGGAGGTGCCGGGCGACGGCGGGGCCTTCCCGATCCTTGCCCTGCGCGAAGGTGCCATGGAAAGGACGGGTGTCATCCTGACCACACCGGGCGCGAAGGTGACAAAGGTTTCCGACCTGTCGGAGGCCGACCATCCCGCCTTCAGCGCCGATCTGGCGCAGGAGGCGGCGCTGCGCGCGGTCACGCCGTTGCCCGAACGCGCGGCCACGTCGCAGCCGATGCTGATGCTGGGCGGCTCGATGATGCCCTATGTCTGGACGATCAACGGGCAGGTCTGGGGCACCCATGTGCCGGTGACTGCCAGGTCCGGCGACCGGGTCGAGATCATGTTCCACAACATGTCGATGATGGCGCATCCGATGCACCTGCATGGTCACGCCTTCCAGGTGGTCGGCGTAGGGATGGACCGGATCGCGGGTGCGGTGCGCGACACCGTGCATGTGCCGCCGATGGGCATGGTGACGGTGGCGGTGGACGCGGGCGAGGCCGCCCGCTGGATGCTGCACTGCCACCACATGCCGCACCTGTCGACCGGCATGATGACCGAATTCGCGGTATCGGCCTGAACCCTTGCCGGATCCGCAGGTTGTCTGCGGGTCCGGCACCCATCACGGGGAAAGAACCGAATGTCCGTCACGCTTTTCCGGCGACCGTTTCTTGCCGGTCTCGCCGCAGCCCTTGTTGCGGGGCCGGCCGAGGCGCGCCCGCCGTTCCTGCTGCGCAAGACCCCGCAGCCCCTGCTGTCGCCGCCGATCCTGGACGAGGGCGGCACCACGCGGGGTCTTGCGGATTTTGCTGGCCGGGTGATCCTTCTGAACATCTGGGCAACCTGGTGTCCGCCCTGCCGGGAGGAAATGCCGACGCTCGACCGGCTTGAGGCGCGGCTCGGGGGCGCAGATTTTGCCGTGCTTCCCCTGTGCGTCGATGCCCCTGGGATCGGACAGGGGCGACAGTTCTATGACGAGATCGGTCTGGTCAATCTGCCACTCTATTGGGCCGAACCTCTGCGGGTCCAGTTGGCGCTCGCCTTCATCGGCCTGCCGACCACGCTTCTGATCGATCGTCAAACGCGCGAAATCGGGCGGCTGCAGGGGCCATTCGAATGGGACAGCGAAAGTGCCGTCAAGCAGCTCGTCAGCCGCTTCTGATCGGATTCTGCGACACAGGGTGTCTGGCCATGCGGACCCATGTGATTGCGCCAGTGGCCCCCGGCGCTGCGGCCTAAACCTTCGGCATATGGGCGGGGGCCTGCCTATACCTTTGGTCTTGGCAAACCCCAGGCCGATACTGCTCTGCCGATCCACGGTCCAGTTATCGACTACGGGGCCCCGCCATTCCGGTGTGGGCCGACCAAAATAGGCAGAACCCATCATGAAGCACCATTCTCTTGCTGCTGCTTTCTCCGCAGCTCTCGTCCTGGGCACTGGCGCCGCGTGGGCCAACGATGTGCCGCTGAACGACCCGGCCAAGGAAGCCGAGATCCGCACCGCCATGGCAGAACGCGGCTTCGAGGAAGTCCGCTCGGTCGGAACCATCGACGGCAAGTTCGAAGTCTATGCGCTGATGGGAGGCATGGCCTTCGAGGTCTTCCTCGACCAGTCGCTGTGCATCGTCACCATGAAGATGGCCTGACGCCGCCGCGTGCTGCCGGGCAATCGGCGGCACGCCATTCCAAGGAGGAACTTGCGATGAGATACAAGGTCTGGGACCCGGCCGTGCGGGTTTTTCACTGGTCGCTGGTCGCGGCCTTTGCAGCCAACGCACTGTTCATTGCCACCGATTCGAACCTGCACCTCGCGCTCGGATACACCATCGTCGGCCTCGTGGCGCTCCGCGTCGTCTGGGGCTTTGCCGGTCGGGGCTATGCGCGGTTCGCCAGCTTCCCGCCCGACCTGCGGGCCGCCACCATGCAGGCCGCAGACATGGCCTCGGGTCGCAGGACGGTTCACCTCGGTCATACCCCGCTGGGGTCGTTGATGATCTACAACATCCTGCTGGCGCTCGCCGTTATTGCAGCCTCGGGCTATGCGATGACGACATCGACGTTCTTCGGCGTTCGCTGGATCAAGGATTTGCATGAAGCGTCGGTTAGCTGGGCGGAGATCTCGGCCGTGATCCACGTCGCCGCGGTGATCTGGGAGAGTCGGCGGACGCGGGTCAACCTTCCGCTGGCGATGGTTACGGGCTACAAGGAGGTGCCCGACGGCAGCAGGATCCAGGAATGAACCCCTCAACGGCGAGACCGACGCAGGCAACAGCCCTCGCCATCCTGATCGCAGTGCAAGGTGCCTCCGCCGCGTTCTTCGCCATCGACTGGCTTGGTGACATGTCCGCCATCGGCGCGTCGAGTTTCACCTGGCATGCAGGTATCGAGCTTCTTGCCACACTGTCGCTGGTCATCGCCATCGGAGTGGAGGCACGGGTCCTGATGCGGCTGTTGCGGCGCGAGGCGCACATGGCCCGCAGCCTTTCGGCAGCGGCGAAGGGGCTGAACGACTTGATGGAGGATTTGTTCGCGACATGGGGCCTGACCCCGGCCGAGCAGGACGTGGCGACCTTCCTGATCAAGGGCAGCGACATCGCCGAGATCGCCCGTCTGCGCGGATCCGCCGAGGGCACCATCAAGGCGCACCTGAACGCGATCTACCGCAAGGCGGGCGTGTCGGGGCGACCGGCGCTGGTATCGCTTTTGCTGGAGGATCTGATGGTCGATCCGCTGCTTCCGAGGCCCCACAACGGAGATTTGTTGCGGGACAAACGCTGGGTTTGACAAATCGCGTCTGCGGGTTCGGGCCTCTGCCAGGCTTTCAGGGTGTCGGGATCATCGTTGGGACAAGAACCCCCACGATACAAACGGTTCCGGTTGCCTTCACGATCAAGAACAGTGTCGGCAGAAGCATGAATTCTTTGCCGACAGAGAACCTTATCCCTGAAGGAACTGTTGCAAATGCCGCTCGCGCCGCACGACGAACGCCATCTCATCCATCGCATCGGCTGGCTGCGCGCCGCCGTCCTGGGTGCAAACGACGGCATGGTATCGACGGCGAGCCTGATCGTGGGCGTCGCGGCGGCCGGAACCGGACGGACCGAGATTCTGGTAGCCGGTCTGGCAGGGCTGGTTGCCGGGGCCATGTCGATGGCAGCGGGCGAATATGTGTCGGTATGTTCACAGGCAGACACCGAGGCTGCCGACGTGGCGCGCGAAACCGACGAACTTGCCCAGGCACCGGACGCGGAACTGGCTGAACTGACGGCAATTTATGTGGCGCGCGGGGTCGAGGCGGGACTGGCAGCGCGGGTCGCTGCCCAACTGACGGCACGGGATGCGCTTGGCGCACACCTGCGCGACGAACTTGGCATCTCGGAGGCGGTCAGCGCAGCGCCGGTACAGGCCGCCTTGGTATCGGCCGCGACGTTTGCCCTGGGTGCGATATCGCCGCTGCTGGTCGCAACACTTGCCCCCTTGGGGCAGGTCGTTCCGTGGGTTGTGACGGCTTCGCTGGTCGGACTGGCGGTTCTGGGCGGCATAGGGGCCGCTGCGGGCGGCGCCGGGCGCTGGCGCGGAGCCGCGCGCGTGCTGGTCTGGGGGGCACTGGCGATGGCGGCGACTGCGATCGTCGGGCGGCTATTCGGCGTGGTGACGGTGTAATCATACCGCATCCACGCTTCCTTGCCTTCACGACCGCCTTTGTCATCGCAGCAGCACCGGGGGCGCTGCGATGACCCGTCGAAGGGGCGCTGATCCTTGGTTTTGACCTTCCTGCGTCCTCTTCCTGGCTCCGAGGATACCCCTTGTTGATCGACGAAGGGCCTGCCGTCCGGTCAGGCAACGCGCCCGGGCCACCGCAGATGCAGCGGGTCGATGACGACGGGATGGGCATGCCCCGCGCCATGTTCGGCAAGATGCGGATGGTCGGCGGGCAGGTCAGGGTGGTCATGGGCCAGAGTGTCGGGGTCGTCGGCCGGCCACAGCCGGATGACGGCAACAAGCGACACGCCGCCAAGCGCGACCAGCAGCAGGGCGGCGGCAGGCAAGCCAAACGCCGCCCCGGCCCAACCCGCCAGCGGATAGGTGACCAGCCACGCGGCATGCGACAGCGCGAACTGCGCGGCAAAGACGGCGGGCCGATCTTCGGGCCGGGCCGAGCGGTTCAGGATCCGGCCGATGGGGGTTTGCGTCAGGGCAAAACCGAAGCCCACCACGGCCCAAATCAGCATCAGCCCGGTCAATCCCCCGACCAGCGGAACCGCAGCCACCCCGGCCAGCATCAGCGCCGCCCCCGCCAGCATCACCGGCCGGTCGGCCATGCGGACCAGCAGGCGGGGCAGCAGGATTGCCGCCAGCATCGACCCGCCTCCGAACGCGGCAAAGGCCAGCGCGACCTGCGGCTCACCCAGCGACAGCCGGGCCTGCACCAGAACAACGGTGTTGACATAGACCATCGCCCCCGCCGCCGCGACGGCCATTTCCATCACCATCAGCCCGCGCAGGCGCGGGGTGGCCAGATAGATGCGGATGCCCTTGGTGATGCCCTCGCGAAAGGCCTGCGGCTCGCCCACCGCGCGCGCGGGCAGGGTGACCGTGGCCACCAGCAGCGCCGAGACGACAAACCCCGCGACCGTGCCGCCGAACAGCACCGGAAAGCTGACGACGGTCAGCAGGGCAGCGGCGATCAGCGGGCTTGCGATCTGCTCCATATCCTCGGTCAGCCGCATCAGCGACAGCGCGTTGGTATAGTCCCGCTCGTCGGGCAGCACGTCGGGGATCGTGGCCTGAAACGCCGGGGTGAACCCGGCCGAGGCCGCCTGCAGAAGGAAGATCAGGACATAGATCTGCCAGACTTCAGTGACGAAGGGCAGCGCAAGCACCACGACCGCCCGCACAAGGTCGAGCGCCACCAGAAACGCCCGGCGCGGCAACCGTTCGGCAACGGCGGCGGCAATCGGCGCGAGCGCGACATAGGCCACCATCTTGATCGCCAGCGCTGTCCCCAGCACGACGCCCGCGTCGTTGCCCGCAAGCTGCCAGGCCAGAAGGCCAAGCGCCACGGTGGCAAGGCCGGTGCCGACAAGCGCCACCAGTTGCGCCGCAAAGAGGCGCGCGAAGACCGGATGGGACAGGATCTGGGACATCGCCGGAAAACTTTCAGAGCAGCTTAGTCAAGGTCTTGATCGCGGCAAGATCGTCCGCCCCGACCTGCCCCAGGCAATGGTCGATGTGGTCATGGATCAGGGTCCGCTTTGCCTCGCCCACCGCGCGTTCAACCGCCAGAAGCTGGGTGGCGATGTCGGGGCAGGCAGCACCGCCTTCGATCATGCCGATGACGTGGCGCAGATGCCCTTCGGCGCGCTTCAGCCGGGTCACGATGGCAGGATGGCTTGCATGCTGGGCGGGTTCTGACATATAGGGTTCGTAACCCCCCAGGGGGGATAAGACAACAACAATGATGGGCAGAGCGTGAGACGTGGCAGAAACGGCATGACATACCGGATCAACACATGCGCTGTCCTGATCAGGCTGGCGGTCGTCCTGGCGCTTGTGCTGGTGCCCGTCGGGATTGCCGTCGAGCATGGCGCCGGTGCCGCATTTTCAATGGTTGCGGCTGAGGACGGGGATGCCGACAACCACGTTTGGGAAGATGCGGAAGAGGGTCAGCACGACGCAACCGACCACGAGCATCAGACGACGGCACTTCTTCCAGGGGCCGGAGGCAACTGGGTCGAAGCCAGCGCGATTTTGCTGCTTGTCGGGGGGCGGGTGCCCGTCGGACGCAGCCGCGACGGGCCGCGTCGGCCACCGTGCAGTGGCGTGATCTGACCGGGCCGGGGGCCTGACCGGACATCACGCAACTCGACAAGGAACTCCAACATGATACTGCTGACGACCCGACGCTCGGGGGCGGCGGTCCTCCGCCCGGCCTCGATCCTGGCCCTGGCCATCCTTGCCACGCTGATCATCGGGGCCACAGCCGCCTTTGCCCATGGCGTGACCCTTGGCGACAAGGGCTATATCCAGGAAGTCACCGGGGTGAAGATCATCCCGTTCCTCTACCTCGGTGCCAAACACATGGTCACCGGCTATGACCATCTTCTGTTCCTGTTCGGGGTGATCTTCTTTCTCTACGGGATGAAGCAGATCGGCACCTATGTGACGCTGTTCGCCATCGGCCATTCGACCACCATGCTGGCCGGGGTCTGGTTCAACTTCGGGATCAACAGCTACATCATCGACGCGATCATCGGCTTTTCGGTCGTCTACAAGGCGCTCGACAACCTGGGCGCCTTCCGCGTCTGGTTCGGTGTTCAGCCAAACACCAAGGCCGCAACGCTGATCTTCGGTTTCCTGCACGGCTTCGGCCTTGCCTCGAAAATCCTCGACTACGGCATCTCGCCCGACGGGCTTCTGCCGAACCTCCTCGCGTTCAACGCAGGCGTCGAGATCGGCCAGCTTCTGGCGCTGGCGGCCATGCTTCTGGTGATGACCCGGTGGCGGGCCACACCCTCCTTCGCGCGGCAGGCCTATGCCGCAAACGTCCTGATGATGACCGCGGGCTTCGCGCTGATGGGCTACCAGCTCGTCGGGCTGGCCACCGCATGAGAGCCGGAGACACCGACATGCAGCAACGACCCGAAGTCTACAAAACACCCGTTCCCCCCTTGCGCGCCGAGCCGCGTTTCGACCGGCCCTCCGGCGGCGCCGTCCAGGCGGTCGAGGTCTCGTCCGGCGGCCTGATCCGCAGCACGCTGATGGCCGGGGGGGCGGCACTGGCGATCCTGACCCTCTTCTGGCTGCCCGCCGAATACGGGATCGACCCGACGGGTGCTGGCCGCCTGATGGGCCTGACCGAGATGGGTGCGATCAAGCAGCAACTCGCGGGCGAGGCGGCGGCACAAGACGCGGCAGCGGCGGCGGTGGAACCGGCAACGATCACGGGGTCTGGAACGATACCGGGCGACGTTGCAGTGCGACTTGACCGGATCGAGGCCCAGCTTGCCCGGATCGCGGCGGTTATCGGTGCCGATGTCGCGCCTTTGGCACCGGCGCCAGCCGTCGAGGCTGTCGCGGAACCAGGCTCCGTCGCGCCCGCAGAACCGGAAGTCGCCGCAGCAGCGCCCGGCTGGCGGGACGAAATGGTGTTCACGCTGGCACCAACCGAGTCCAAGGAGATCAAGCTGGAAATGGCGGCGGGCGATGTTGCCACCTTCGAATGGGCCTCGGACGGCGGCGGTGTGAACTACACCCAACACGGTGACGACGGCGGCGCGAACGAAGTCCGCTTTGAAGACGGTCGCGCGTCACCCGGTCAGGACGGCACGATGACGGCACCCTTCGCGGGCAAGCACGGCTGGTTCTGGCGCAATCGCGGCGACGGGCCGGTCACCGTGACCCTGCGCGTCGGCGGTGCCTATTCCCAACTGGTCGAGGTTGAATGACCCAATGGGGCATAGGGGCCGCTGAAACGGGCGGCCCCGGCTCAACCGCCGCCCGGCTGCGGCCCGAACCGGGCGGTCAGGTCAAAGGCATCGCCGCGAAAGGTCTGGCGGGCGATGGTGACGGTCTCGTCCCCCCGCCAGGTGCGGCGTTCGACCAGCAGGCAGGGCGCGCCCAGGCCAACCGACAGGGCGCGTGCGGTCAGCGCATCGGCGGGAATGGCGGCGATGCGATGCTCGGCCTCGGTCCATGCGACATGGCCCAGCAGCCACGGACCCGGCGGCCGGGTGGTGAAATCGGTCGTCTCGGCGTCGGGCACGGCCTCCAGAAAGATGTGCCGATCCTCGAACAGAACCGGGGTGTCGCTGGCAAGGTGCAAGGAACGGATGAACCGGCTTTGCCCCAGATGATGCCCCTCGGCCCCGAGGTGGACACAGCAGGGTGGCCTGATCTCGTCCATCAGCGCGCGGTAGCCGTAGGCTTCGCCGCGCGCCTCGATCTCGGCCCGGATGTCGGGGATGTTCAGGACGGCGGAATGCATGCGGGGCCTTGCGACCGTGGTTCCGGCGCGCCGGTTGCGCAGCACCAGACCCGACGCGGCCAGCGAGGCCATCGCCTTGTTCACCGTCATCCGCGAACAGCCGTAGCGCGCCATCAACTCGGTCTCGGTGGGCAGCCGGTCGCCGGGTTTCCAGTCGCCCGACAGGATGCGTGCCTCGACCTCGGCCCGGATGCGGGCGTGCAGGGTTTGGGGGCGCGTGTCGGGGGCGTGGTCGTGCATGTCAGATCATCGCATGAACGCTTGCGTCCGCAAGGTGGCAGGCGGCACCGCCGCCGTGGGCGACGCGGCGGAGTGCGGGTTCGGCCTCGCGGCAGCGCGGCTCGACCACCGGGCAGCGGGTGGAGAAACGGCAGCCGGGGGGCGGGTTGCGCGGGCTGGGCGGATCGCCCGCCAGCAGGATGCGGGGCCGGGTCGCCTCGATCCGCGGATCGGGCGACGGGACGGCGGAGAGGAGCGCCTGCGAATAGGGATGCGCGGGATCAGCAAACAGGGGCTTTGCGGCACCTTCCTCGGCCACGCGGCCGAGATACATCACCGTCACGGCCGAGCAGACCTCGCGCACGATGGCAAGGTCGTGGGCGACGATCACGATGGTCAGGCCAAGCTGGGCCTGCAACCGCGCGAACAGGTTGACGATCTGGGCGCGGACCGAGACATCCAGCGCCGACAGGGGCTCGTCGCAGATCAGCACCTGCGGCGAAAGGGCCAGCGCGCGGGCGATGGACACGCGCTGGCGCTGACCCCCGGACAGCGAACGGGGCAGGCGGTCCAGCACCGTGGCGGGCAGCGCCACAAGGTCCAGCAACTCCGCCACCTTGGCGCGGCGGGCCTTGGCATCGCCGATCCCGTGGATCTGCAACGGCTCTTCCAGCGTCTGGCCGACCGTCTGGCGGCGGCTCATGCTGCCGAGCGGGTCCTGGAAGATGAACTGCACCGCGCGGGCAAAGCCCTTGCGGTCGGTCCTCGCCCAGTCGGCCCGATCCCGGCCAAGGATCTGCACCTGCCCTGCCGTGGCACTTTGCAACCCGATCAGCGCGCGGGCGAGGGTGGTCTTGCCGCAGCCGGACTCGCCCACGATGCCGTGGAACGCGCCTTGCGCCACGGTCAGGTCCACACCATCGACCGCGCGGACAAGGCCGGCGGCGGTCTGGAAATGGACCTTGAGGCCCTTTGCGGTGATGGCATCAGGCATGGGTTACGATCCCCTCGGCGGCGATGACAACGGGGCAGGCCACGCGATGCGGCACAGGGCCGGTGCCCACCTTGACCAGCGGCGGGCGGTGGGTGCGGCACGACGGCTGCACCAGGTCGCAGCGGTCGGCAAAGCGGCAGCCGGGTTCCAGTTGCGCCTGATTGGGCGGGATGCCGGGAATTTCCCGGGTGCCCGTCGCGTTGTCTGACCGGAAATCCGGCACTGAGGCGAGAAGCCCCCGCGTATAGGGATGCACCGCTGCGGTCAGCACGTCCACCGCCGTGCCCTCCTCGGCCACCTGGCCCGCGTAGAGCACCGCCACCCGGTCGGCCAGCACCGAGACGGCACCGATGTCATGGGTGATCAGGATCACCGCGATGCCATCCTCTTTCTGTATCTGCCGGATCAGCGCCAGAATCTGCGCCTGCACGGTTGCATCAAGCGCCGTCGTCGGCTCGTCCGCGATCAGCACGCGGGGGCGGGCGGCCAAGGCGAGCGCAATCATCGCGCGTTGCAGCATCCCGCCGGACAATTCATGCGGATAGCGGTCGAAGCGGTCCTCCGGGTCGGGGATGCCGGAGCGGGCGAGCAGCGAGACGGCCTCCTTTCGGGCCGCATCTGCGGAAAGCCCGGCATAAAGCTGCGCCTGCCGTGCCAGTTGCGGCCCGATCTTTAGCATCGGGTTCATTGCCGACATCGGGTCCTGAAAGATCACGCCGAAGAACCCGCCGCGCAGGCGCGACAGGTCGCCGGGCGACATCGACAGGATATCCTTGCCATCCGCCCGCGCCGTCCCGCGCAGGTCAACCGCCACGCCTTCGGGCAAAAGGCCAAGCGGCCCCAGCGTCATCACCGTCTTGCCGGAACCGGACTCGCCGACAATCGCCAGCGTCTCGCCGGGGGTCACATGGAACCCCGCCCCGTCCACCGCCCGCACCGAAACGGTCGGCGTGTAAAGGTCGATCACCAGCCCCTCGACCTGATAGATGGGCGCGCTCATGCCTCCACCGCCTTGCGGGCGGCTTCTTCGGCGGCGCGGGCGGCGCGCTTGCGGGCAAGGAAGCGGCCCCGCACCGCGCGCGGCACCTTTTGCAGCGCGAAGGCCTCGCCCAGAAGGTTGAAGCTGACGACAACAGCCGTCAGCGCCAGACCGGGGATGATCACCAGCGCCGGGTTCTCCTCGATATAGGACATGCCGTCGACCAGCATCTGCCCCCATTCCGGCGTGGGGGGTGCCACGCCCAGGCCCAGAAACGACAGCGTGGCAATCGCCAGCACCAGCGCCCCCGCATCGGCCGATGCATAGACCACCACCAGCCCCAGCACATGCGGCAGGATGTGGCGGGTGAAGATCCAGATGTGGCTGGCCCCCATCACCCGCGCGGCCTCGATATAGGGCTGCTGCAACTCGGCTACCACAACGGCGCGGCTCATCCTGGCATAGTTCGCCCACCAGGCCAGCGTCAGCGCGACGATCATCTTCCAGTAATCGCTCATCCAGGCGAAGTTGTCGCCGGAAAACACCCCCATCAGGGCCAGCGCGATCACCAGCGACGGCAGGGCAAGGGCGATGTCGATGACCGAGATCAGCACCAGTTCGGTCTTGCCGCCGACATATCCGGCGAAGGAGCCGACCACGACGCCGATGGCAAGTGCCGCGATTAGCACGAAGACCATGGCGACCAGCGAGGTGCGCGCGCCGCCGATGATCCGGCTGAACATGTCGCGGCCCAGATAGTCGGTGCCCAGCCAATGCGCACCGGAGGGGCCTTGCAACAAGGCGCCGTAATCCTGTGCTGCGGGGTCATGCGTCATCAGCCAGGGCGAGAAGATGCCGATCAGGACAAAGACAAGTGCGGGGGCAAGGATCGGCCAGGGCCAGTTTTTCATGCTTTCCTCCTCACGCTTTTCTCGGGCGGCGAAGGCGCGGATCGGCCAGCATTGCCAGCAGGTCCACGATCAGGTTGACCGACACGAAGAACACCACGAACAGCGTCAGGATCGCCTGCATCCCGATGAAATCGCGAAACCGGATCGCCTCGATGAAAAAGGCCCCGACGCCGTTCAGCCCGAACACCCGTTCGACCACGATGGCGCCGATGATCATCAGGGTGAACTGCGCGCCGAAGGTGGTCATGTAGGGAATTGCGATGTTCGGCAGCGCCTCGCGCAGCAGGACCGCGCGGCGGGTCAGGCCCTTGGCAAAGCCCGTAGTGGCAAAGGGGCGCGACATGGTGTCCTGCAGGTTCACCCGCACCACCCGCGACAGGACCGAGGCGGGGAAAAGCGCGATGGTGATCCAGGGCAGCAGCCATGAGGTCAGGCCCGCGACACCGAAGGTGGGCACGATCCGCAGCCAGACCGAGAACACGATCACCAGCATGGCGGCGACAAAGAAGTTGGGGGTGGAGGCCCCGATCAGCGCCAGTCCGTGCAGCAGGCGGTCCACCGGGCCGCCATTCGATGCGGCCCCGGCAATCCCCATCGCCAACGACAGGACAAGGGCCAGCACCCCGCCGCCCGCCAGCAGCGCCAGCGTGATCGGGATACGCTCGGCGAATTCGGCGGCCATGGGCTTGCCGGTGCGCAAGGATACCCCGAAATCCCCGGTCAGCGCATTCCCCAGCCAGCGCGCATAACGCACCGGCAGGGGATCGTTCAGGCCAAGGTCATCGGCAATCTTTGCAATTAATTCGCCGTCCGCCCCCGCGCCCGCCGCCCGTTCCGCGATCAGCGCTGCCACGTTTCCGGGGGCGGCAGTGACCAGCCAGTAGGTCAGTGCCGTGGCCGCCAGCATCAGCAGCAAGGCAAGCCCCACCCGCCGCAGGAACATGCGTTGCATCGCCGGTACCTCTCCGTTGCGCCTCAGCCCAGCGTTATGCCCTTGAACGGCAAGTCATAATCCGTGGCGGGAAGGGTAAAGCCCGCCACGCGCGGATTCACGGCCCAAAGCCGCTGCACCACGACCAGCGGGCAGGCGGCGGTGTTGTCGCGCAGCCAGTCATAGACCGCCTGCATCGCGCCTTCGCGGGCATCGCCGCCCGTCTCCAGCGCGGTCGCGACCAGCGCGTCCAGATCGGGATGGACATAGATCTTGCCGTCCGGCCCGGTATCCGACGCGGTCACGAAGGACGCGCCGAGCGAGCCATGCGGATCATAGGGCGCGCCATAGGTAGCGAAGAACGTGAGGTCATAGTCGAAGGCCGGGCGGCGTTCGTGCATCGTGGCGTTGTCCACCGTCTCGATGTTGGTCTTGACGCCCACCTCCATCAGCATGCCCTGGATCATCTCGGCGATCCGGCGCGAGCCGGGGAAGCTCTCCTCGGACACCAGGAACGCAATCTCCAGCGCCGCGCCGTCCTTGGTCCAGCCCGATGCGTCGCCGGCCCAGCCGCCCGCCGTCAGCGCACCTTGCGCGGCGGCCACGTCGCGGGCCGGACCCGGCGTGCGGGTGCCGGCGGTCGGCACCGTGGTCGGAAAGATGTCGGCAGTCGGGTCGGCATAGCCCTCGAACAGGACCGTCGCCACCGCCGCCCGGTCGATCCCCATGAAGATCGCGTCGCGGACCGCCTTGTCCTGCATCAGCGGCGATTTCGGCGAAAAGCCAAGGATCGTCGTCGCCGTGCCCGGTTCGGCCACGATGGTCATGCCTTCGCCTTCCAGCGCCTTGGCGCGGCGGGGCGACAGCGCCGCCACCCAGTCGCCGCCGATCACGTCCAGCTCGCCCGCCCGCAGCGCATTGGCACGGGCCAGCTCGTCGGGCACCACCTTCAGCTCCATCCGGGCGAAGGCGGGCTTTTCACCCCAGTAGGCGTCGTTGCGCAACAGGATGGTTTCGGTCGAGGAATAGCTTTCCACGATCCAGGGCCCGGTGCCGATCGGCTGGCCCGCCGCCGCCTTCGGCGACAGGAACCGCACCGGGCGCACGATGGTCAGTTCCAAGAGCGCCGCCGGAACCGGGCGCTTCAGCTTGACGGTGATCCTGTTCGGCGCATCGATGACGAGGCTGTCATAGGCATCGGCAATCCCGATCCACGAGAAATCCGCGACCCCCATCCACCGCTTCAGGTTCCACTCGGCCGCCGTCGCATCGAACGGCGTGCCATCGGTGAAACTGACGCCCTCGCGCAGGTCAAAGCTGATCGACAGCCCGTCATCGGCCACCGTCCAGGCCGTCGCCAGACCCGGCTCCAGCGCACCACCGGGGCCATAGTGGATCAGCGCGTCGAAGACCGCCGAATAGGACGACAGCGTCGAGACGTTCTGCAACAGGTCCAGATCGCCGGTCTCGCCCGCGATCGCGACGCGCAGGGTGTCGGCGTGACCACCGGCAAAGGCCATGCGCGGCAAGGCGGAAAGGAAGGAAAGCCCTGCCGTTCCGGCAAGGAAAGACCGACGATCAAACTTGAGCATGCTGAGTCCCCTGTTGGTTTGTTTTGCAGAAGCCTAGCATGATTTCCTTTATTGTATAGACATTACTGGCAGCCTCCCCGGGCCGGATGGCCGCGGCCGCACATGATGGCCGATCAGTACTTGCTGCAGCCTGATGGGCGTGGAACGTCGTCGTCATTCTTTGGGACAAGGCAAATGTCAGCGAGAGATCACGCCTGCGAGAACCGCCCGTCCGGGCACAGCGAGAGCTGCCGCGAACCTTGTACATCCGAACTGTCGGACGACATCGAGGATACGAGCATCATAGGCAGCCTGGCCGATCAGTCTGACCAGATCCGATGCATGAAACTGCCGGTTCTTGCTCGGAGCAGCCGAAATCAGACGGTGCAGTTCGGGGTCCTGTGGCTTCAAAGCGCGCTTCGGCGCTGAACCTGCGCCAGAGTTCGCTACGGCATCCGGCGAAGTCCGCCACCGCCACATGAAGCCCAAGAGAGACCCCGCTGGCACTGCCGCATTGCCACGCGCCCGATTGAAGGCAAGAAAACGTTCCCAGATGACCTGCGTGTCGATGTTCCAGCAGGGCAATGCCGCCTTCGCAGCCTTGATCAAGTCCGCCCAAGGTGTCCGATAGACGTTGGGCCCTGAGCCAATCTCGATCCTCCCTGCAAAGATAGTCTTGTTCTTGGATTCCCCAGATAGCGATGTGTCGCCTGAGGTTGACACGACATCTGGCAGCGCATCGACCTCTCCGCTCCCCCTAACCGAAGAAGCCACGGCGCGAACTTGCCATTCGGTTTCCAGCGGACCAGTGCAAGACTGCACGCCGCGAGCTCAACCATGAGGGCCGTCAGTTGCTGCCGCGAAACCCCCATCTTCTCGGTGAGGTGCGCCAGCGTAAATGCGGTGTTTCGGTGATGCGGCGCAGAATGGCGTCTGCGCGAGTAGCGGTATGGGACTGCGTCTCGGCGGTGAGAGAAGACACAGCCGTGCCTGATATCCGCTACTTGAGATATTACATCAATATACCCCATGAAGGATATTGACCGTTTATCCCCTGCGATGTATAAACCTTACATGATCCTTGACCAGCAGCTGATCCGCAGTCTCCGGCAAGCCGGCATCGCCTTGCGAAACCGACGCAAGGCACTGGGACTGACACAGGGTGAACTCGGCCGCCGGGCTGGTGTGAAGCAGCCCACCATCTCTGACATCGAGAACGGTGTCGTCGCGGCAAGCCTGGAAACCTACCTCATCCTCGTGACAGCACTGGATAGCGAGCTGCACCTCATCCCGCGAACTGCCGATCCTGGCCTGACCGAACAGCGGAGCTGAGCATGGTTCGGTCACAACGCCAAAAACGTCCAGACAAGGCCGAGAGGCTTGGTGTCTGGTTCGAAGCCGCTCGGGTGGGATCCCTGCGCCAGGCACCGGACGGCGCGATGGAGTTCCGGTACGACCCGACATGGCTCGGGAACCCCGCCGCCTTCCCGGTGACGAGCGCCCTGCCCCTCTCTGACCGCATATGGAAGGGTGCGAGCGCCTATGCGGCGTTCGACAACCTGCTGCCGGATGCCGAGGGCGAGCTTCGCGCCCGCATCGCCGAACGGACCGCCGCGCGCGGATCGGATGCGTACTCTTTGCTGTCGGCGCTCGGCCGCGATTGCGCCGGCGCGCTTCAGTTCCTGCCTGAAGGCGAAGCGCCCGGCGTGGCAGACATGGCGGCGCGGCCGATTGAAGACGAAGAGATCGCGAGAATGCTGCATGGCCTCGCGGCCGCCCCGCTCGGCCTCGACCAGGATGATGACTTCCGGATCTCGATTGCCGGTGCGCAGGAGAAGACCGCTTTGCTCTTCCGGGACGGCCGCTGGTGGAAGCCACTGGGCGGGACGCCGACCAGCCACATCCTCAAGACGCCGATGGGTGTGCTGCCCGGCCCGGACCAGATCGACCTGACAGACAGCGTCGAGAACGAGGCGTGGTGCCTGCGGCTCGCGCATGAGATCGGGTTGCCGGTGGCAAAGGCACGGATCGGTGCATTTGGCGACGCAAAAGCGCTGATCGTCGAGCGCTTTGACCGCAGGTGGGAAAATGGCGTGTTGCGACGGCTGCCGCAGGAGGACCTGTGCCAAGCTCTCGGGGTGTCCTCGGCCCAGAAATATCAGCGCAGCGGTGGATCCGGGATGCGGGAAATCCTGCGCCACCTGCAGGAATCGGACGACCCCGCCTCGGATCGCCGGATGTTTCTGAAAGCGCAGATTTTCTTCCTGCTGATCGGTGCGACGGACGGACACGCCAAGAATTTCAGCCTGGCCCTGGGCGCACAGGGCAGGTTTCGCCTTACGCCGCTCTACGACATTCTGAGGCTCGCGCCCGTCATCGACGCGGGCCGTCTTCAGCGGCGGCGCTTCCGCGTCGCCATGTCCTTTGACCGGCACTATGGCGTTGATGAAATCCTCCCCCGGCACATCGAGGCCGAGGCTGTCGCTGGTGGCCTGCCGCCCGGCACCGCGCTGAGCCTGCTGCGCGAAACCTGCGAGACAATGCCTACGGCGCTGGAGCGCACCCACGCCGACCTCGGGCCGGTCGTCCCTGACGCGGTCAAGGAACCGATTGCGCGCAGGGCAAAAGCCGCCGCGCTACAGATGCTGGCACTCCTCGACCTATAGAGAGGGGGACCGCGATCTGTGAAAGAATCACGCGGGAGCCAGTCCAATGGCCCGCTCGAGATCGGCAATCTTTCTCGACGCTACGGCCAGACCTTCGCGCGCTTCAGGCGTATCGGCGACCTCGCCGAGGTTGAGCTGGAGGCGGAGGCGAGAAGATCGGAGAAGAACAGCCTGATCAGCGGGGCAAGGGGTTTGACCATCAGCGGCTCGACCACGACATAGACGATGAATGGATGCCTTCTGATGTCGGCGAAGGAAAAGTCCGAGGCGGTGGTTGCCAAGTCGATGGCCGGGTTCGCCCACTGCTTGAGGCCCGATGTCATCAGCAGCGACAGATAGGACGTCAGAGTGTCGATGTTCGTCGACGCCATCCGCTCGAAAATGAGCTTCGCGGCCGGGTTCTTCACTTCGTGAGTCCGGGCGAGATACTCTTTCTGCTTGTCGCCCCCGGAGGCGGTGATGCGATCAACCTCGCCGAGCGTCGGGATGCTGCGCTCGAACGCCAGCAATCCGGCAGCAACGAAGAGATCGATCCCGCCGTCGAGCAGACCACTGACACGGTCATTGTCCGACTGCAGGAACAGCGACGCCAGCAGTTGCAGTTCCATCTGTTGGCGGTTCGGGTCGGAAAGTCCGCAGACCCGCAGCAAAGGATTGTAGCGGTGGGTCGCTTTGCCCCAATCCGTCGGAGCGAACCTGTAGACCTTGTCCCCCTGCCCTGCCCGGTGCCGTGCGGTATGCAGAAAGTTCTCGCCCTTGACGTCAAGCACCACTGCGGAGCCTTTGTAGCTTAGCAGGTTCGGGATCACGAAGCCGGTGGTCTTCCCGCGCCCGGTCGGTGCGACAATCAGGGCATGTGGAAAGACCGTGGACGCAACCAACGACCCCCTGCCCTTCGGTCGCCCAAGTTTGCCAAGAACGAATCCGGCTCCGGGCTTTGCGAAGAAGCCGTTGCGCTTCATCTCTGACCGGGTTTGCCAATGCGTGGTCCCGAACCTCGTCAGAGCTTCGGTCATCAGCACCGCGCTGAGCAACAACCCGCCAAGACCACCGCCACCGACAAGGAGGTTGACGGTCCGGAACTGTTCGGGGGATGGGGCGCTCATGCCTGGATAGGCATGCAGCAAGTACAGGAAATCCACGTTGGTCGCTGTCCCACCACGGACCAGCGTCAGGTAGGCCGACGCCAGCACATAGCCGATGGCGGCACCGAGCACGACAAACGTCACCAGACCGGCGAGGATGGTTGCCTTGCCCATGGCGCGGCCCACGGGCGACTTCGGCATGCGCGAGGCGCTCTCGCTGCCGGTCCACCTCTTCTTCTGCGATTTCGGAGACGACCCTTTCGACTGCGCCGGAGGTTGCCGTCGATGTGTCCGACTGCAGGTAGGTCTTGGCAAGATGCAACCGGTTCAGTGGCACTTGATCCGGCGTTGGAGTGCCCCCCGGCTCTGGCACCGCTGATCGACCCCAACCTGCATTCCTGCGGCCCCATCCGTCCGCATGGGGCCGCCGAACTCGCCCACCCCGAGCCGGGGTTCTACATTGCGGGAATGAAGTCCTACGGCCGCGCACCGACTTTCCTGATGGCGACGGGAAATGAGCAGGTCCGCTCCATCGTCGCCGCGATTGCCGGAGACCATGCGGCGGCGGCGCGGGTCGAACTGGTGCTGCCGGAAACCGGCGTGTGCAGCGGACCGGGGTTAAGCCAGGCGGAAACTTCCCCGGTCGTGGTTGCCGGCTGCTGCGGTGGCCCTGCGCTGCAAGACCCCATAGCCTGCCCAGCAGCGGACGACGCGGCGACGGAGGCCGGGAAGGACGGGTGCGGCTGTGGCCCTGCGGCAAACCGCGAACTGCAGGGCGCATCGTGCCGTTGAGCGTCACAGACCGAACCTCCGGACCGGTGATTGTCGCGGTCGGGGTAACCCAGATCATCGGTTATGGCGCGCTCTACTACGCCTATGCCGTGCTTGCGCCGCACATTGCAGCCGAGTACGGCGTGTCGGAATCGGCGTTGTTCGGTGCCCTGTCGGCGGGGCTGCTGCTGGGCGGGATGACGGCACCGGTCTTTGGTCGCTGGATCGACCGCTTTGGGTCGGCAGCCGTCATGTCGGCGGGGAGTGCTGCCGTCTCGGTTCTTTTCGCGCTGCTGGCGGCAGCGCCCGGCTTCTGGAGCTTTGCGGCGCTGATCGTTCTGATCCAAATCGTCAGCTTCACGGTCCTTTATGACGCGGCATTCGCCGTGCTGGCGCGGTACGCGCCACGCAACCGCGCGGCGATCACCAAGCTGACGCTCATCGCAGGCTTTGCCTCGACCCTCATCTGGCCTCTGACCGGGGGACTGGTCGAAGCGGTCCGCTGGCGTGCCACCTATGTCGTCTTTGCGGCGCTCAGCCGCCGCGCCGCCCACCACCTGAGAGCCGCCATCACGCCCGCCGTGGCGAGGCAGAGGGGAAGACCACCGAACGGGTAGCTCACGCCAGAAAGGAAAGTGCCGATCAGCCGCCCGGCAGCGTTCGCCATGTCGTAAAAGCCCACGTCCCGAGTGATCTGCCCCTCGTCTCCGAAGGCAAGGATCAGGTAGGACTGCACGGACGAATTCACTGCGAACACGAAGCCGAACGGTAACAGGCCCGCGATCAGAATGGCCGAAAGGGCGGGCGACGGGCCTTCCGATGCCCAGGCGGCCAAGGCCAGCGCAAAGGGGATCGGCAGCAAGAGCCCGGCCCAGAGGATGGCGCGGCGGGTGATGGCCTCCAGCGGTTGCGTCTTGCCCCCCAGGAGGCGCGGCGCCATGCCCTGGACAAAGCCATAGGCGATGATCCAGAGCGCGAGGAAACTGCCGATCAGGAAGAACGCCTCGCGCCGACCCTCGGCGGTGCCGTCCGACCGCACGGCCTGGAAATAGACCGGGATGCCGACCACGAACCAGACATCGCGCGCGCCGAACAGGAACAGCCGTGCCAGCGACAGCCTGTTCACGCGCGCGTCGGGTGACCGCCAGCCAACCCAGGCCTCATCCGCCTTCATCCGGCCCGGCAGACCGGCGGGCAGGAACAGGACGACGGCGAACAGGATGATCGCCAGCACCGCCGCCATGCCCCAGACCGCCGCCTGAAACCCGGCCAGCGCCAGCAGGGCCGCGCCGAGAAAGAAGCCCAGCCCCTTGACCGCATTCTTTGATCCGGTCAGAGCCGCAACCCAACGGAACAAGCCGCCGTCGGTCGTCGGGGCCAACAGCTTGACCGCTGATTTCGAGAACATCTTGGCCAGATCCTTGGCCACGCCCGAGCCGTCACAGCGGTGATGGTTCACTCTGTAGACGAGGTTAAGCGCCCCGCCATCCTTCACCGGCGCGCTGACGACGACCTTCTATACCCCGGCGGTGTCGTAGGGGCCAACCTTCGCCGCAGTCTTGAAGACACCGGTGCAGTCGATGACCAGATCGACGCCAAGGATTCGGCGATCTCGGTCGGCCGGACGCCATGAGGGCCGAAACGCATGACCAGGCTAAGCAGTGCAAGACGGCCGGGAAGGCCCAGTGTGGCAAAGGTGTGAGCAGAGCGTTGTGGTCGATAATGGAAGCGACAAGGGTAGTCCAACGCAGCTTTGATGACAACCGCGACGTGACTTTGCAGCGTGGCAAGGCCACCCATCGAGACACCATTGGTGAGCCTCGTCTAAGTGCTTGCAGAATCGGGTCGCCAACTGCTAGCCAACACTTCAATACAAATGGAGATGTTGAGATGATGCAGGAGGATAGGGCCCTGCTGGCATTTGCCTCACTGTCGCAGGAGCACCGGTTGCGGATCGTGAGGCTGCTGGTCGAGGCGGGACCGGTGGGACTGCCTGCCGGTGTCCTGGGCGACAAGCTCGGCGCGGGATCATCGAAGATGTCGTTCCACCTGTCGCATCTTGAGCAGGCCGGGTTGGTGCATTCGCGGCGCGACGGCCGGCAGATCATCTATGCGGTGGAGATTGCCGCTCTCTCGGGGCTCATCGCCTTTCTGATGCAGGATTGCTGCGGCGGGCGCCCCGAGATCTGCGCGCCTGCATTTGCCGCCGCAAGCTGTGCCCCGAAAGAGTGTGCAGATGCCTGACTTTCCCGTCCGCATCTATCACAACCCCGCTTGCGGCACTTCGCGCAATATTCTGGGGCTGTTCCGCAATGCCGGGGTTGAGCCGGAGATCATCGCGTATCTGATCACTCCGCCGAGCCGGGAGAATGTGCTGTCGCTGGTCGCCCGCATGGGCATCCCCTTGCGCAACCTCCTGCGGGAACGCGGCACGCCCTATGCCGAACCAAGGCTGGATGACCCGACGCTGACCGACACGCAGATCCTTGACGCGATGATGGCCCATCCGATCCTGATCAATCGCCCCATTGTCGTGACCCCCAAGGGGGTGCGGCTGTGCCGACCTTCGGAAACCGTCGTCGACCTTTTGCCGCCACAACGCGGAGCCTTTGCCAAGGAAGACGGCCAGCCGGTCGTCGACGCCACCGGCCAACCCATCGCGACAGGAGCCTGACATGAAACGCCTTTCCTTCCTCGACCGCTGGCTGACGCTCTGGATCTTTGCAGCGATGGCGGCAGGCGTTTTGCTGGGCACACTATTCCCGGCGCTGCCCGGCGCACTCAACGCGCTGTC
>JBQTJI010000008.1:0-158373 GCA_052387255.1 Gemmobacter sp.
GTGGCAGATGCCGGTCGCCTTGATCTCGACCAGAACCTCGCCCTCCCTGGGGTCGGCCAGGTTCACCTCCATCACCTGCAACGGCTGGCCTGCGGCAACGGCGACGGCGGCGCGGGTACGCATGTTCTTTCTCCTTCGCGGCGCGGCCCCCGGGGCCGCGATCCGGGTTGTCAGGCGAGGCACCCCTGCAGGACAGCGTCCTGCAGGAGGCCCCATGCATCAGGCGGGGAGCACGCCCGATCCGTTGGCGACACGGGCCATCGCGCGCCCTCTCCCTAGTCGCTGTCTCATGTCGATCCGGGCCACTTTCTGCCGGTCGGACGCCTCGGGCAATTCAACCAAATGGGTGAGGCCGCCGCGCTTGCGCCAGCCGCAGGCATGATCAAGAATTGCCCGCATGGGAGAGAGGACCGCCCCCGCCATGCCCTCGGCCGGCGCTGTTGCCGCGCGCAAGCGGACGGCGCACGTGAAGGACATGACGGTGACGGCGACCCTGCGGTTAGGGTTCCTGTGCCTGTTGCTGCTGGCCTGGACGCTGGTGGCGCGCGCGGCACCTCCCGCCCTGTTCGCCTCGCCCCTGGCCGTGGCCAACGCCGGGTTCGCCATGGCCGTGGAGGGCAAGCTGTTTCCCGCCGTGCTGGCCAGCCTGCAGGTCTATCTTGCCGGTACGGCGCTGGCGGTGATCCTGGGCTGTGCGCTTGGCACGGCGATGGGGACGTGGCGGTGGGTGGGGCGGACGCTGGACATCTATGTGAACGCGCTGGCGGCGACGCCGCGTGTCGCCTTCATTCCGCTGATCATCGTGGTGCTGGGTCTTGGGTTGCAGGCCAAGGTGCTGATCGTGTTTCTGGGTGCGGTGATGCCGGTGGTGCTGAACGCCTTTGCCGGGGTGCGGGCTGCGGATGCCGAACTGGTGGAAATGGCGCAATCGACCGGTGCCGGCCGCTGGCGCATCCTGCGCCATGTCGTGCTACCGGGGGCCGCGCCCTATTTCCTGACCGGCATCCGCATCGGGGCCACCATCGGGCTGATCAACACCGTGGTGGCCGAGCTTTACACCGCCATCGGCGGGCTGGGGGGCCTTCTGGCGATCTATGGCAGCCGGTTCCGCATGGCGGAGTATCTGGCGGTCGTGGTGGTGCTGGCGCTGATCGGGGCCACGATGACCGAGGGGTTGCGACTGATCGAAAAGCGGCTTCTGCGCTGGCGCGGGGCCTGACCATCCACCAAGGGGGGATTCCATGACACGCATCGCCGTTGCTGCCATCCTGAGCGTCCTTCTGGCGTTTCCCGTGGCGGCGGAACCGTTCCGCCTGATCGTCACCGACGCCGAAACGCCGCTGGTGCCGAACTCGGTCATGGATCTGGCCGAACAGGGGGGCTACTTCGACCGCGCCGGGGTGGAGGTGGAATTCGTCCGGGTGGAACAGTCGCCGATGGTGATGGCGGCGCTCTTGTCGGGCGAGGGCGAGATGGCCAATGTCTCGCTCGAAACGCTGTTGCAGGCGCAGGCCTCGGGGATGGACGACCTGCGCGGCGTGATGTCGCCCAACAAGTCGCTGCCCTATCTGATCGCGGGGCGTGGCGTGGCGTCGGTGGCCGACCTTGCGGGCAAGCGCTATGGCATCGGGCGGATCGGCAGTGTCGATCACCTGCTGACACTGCGGGTGCTGGCGGGGGCTGGGGTGGATGTGTCCACGCTGGACCTGGTGGCGCTGGGGCAGCCGCAGGCACGGGCGCAGGCGCTGCTGGCGGGGCAGATCGACGCGACGACGATGGGCATCGGCACCTTCACCGCCATCGGCGACGACCCCGCCGTCACGGTGCTGATGGACGTGGACACATTTTATCGCGGTGCGCCGATCCTGTCGAAGCTGAACGTGGTGCGCGCCGCGACCCTAGCCGACCGGGGGCCGGAGGTTCAGGCGGTGATCGAGGCGCTGGTGCTGGCCGCGCGCGATTTCCAGGCCGATCCGGGCCTCTGGGTGGCGGCGATGCAAAAGGCCCGGCCGGATGTGCCCGAGGCCGACCTGCAGATGCTGGCCGGGGCCTTTGCCGGGGCCTGGACAGTCAACGGCGGGATCAGTCCGGCCGAGTTGACCGAAGCGCAGGCCTGGCTGCACGAGGGCGAGGATTTCAAGGGGCTGACGGTTGCCCCCCTTGACGCCTTCACCGATTTCGCCCCGCTGCGCGGCGTTCTGGACAAGATCGGCATCTCGGACGCTGGCGACGCCGCGTGGCACTGACGCGGGAGCTTGTCCTTTCCGAGGTCGGGTTCGGCTTTGACGGCATGCCGGTGGTGGGCGGCATCGACCTGTCGCTGACAAAGGGCGAGGTGCTGGTGCTCTTGGGGCCGTCGGGTTGCGGCAAGACCAGCCTGTTGCGGCTGATGGCGGGGCTGCTGGTGCCGGACCAGGGGCAGGTGCTGCTGAACGGCCAGCCGCCGGAACCGGGCCGGGGCAGTGCGATGGTGTTCCAGTCCTACCGCCTGCTGCCGTGGAAAACGGTGCGGGCGAATGTGGCCTTCGCCCTGCCGCATCTGCCGGTGGCAGAACGCGAGGCGCGGGTGGATGAGGTGCTGGCGCTGGTCGGGCTGTCGCGGTTCGCCGGGCACTGGCCAGGCGCGCTCAGCGGGGGCATGAAGCAGCGCGCGGCACTGGCCCGCGCGCTGGCCCCGCGCCCCGACTTCCTGCTGATGGACGAACCTTTTGCCGCGCTGGACGCGCAGGCGCGCGAACTGATGCAGGAGGAACTCTTGCGCCTGGTCGCCACGCAGGGCGGCCCCGGCGTGGTCTTTGTCACCCACAGCGTGGACGAGGCGCTGCTCTTGGGCCACAGGATCGTGGTGATGTCGCCTCGACCGGGGCGGATACAGGCGCAGATCACGGTGCCGTTCCCGCGGCCCCGCGGCCAGAGCGACCCGCGCGACCACCCGGCCTGGCCCGACCTGCGCCGTCGCCTGTGGCAGCAGTTGCGCGACTCGGTGCTGGACGATCCGGCGTCGGACTTTCACCGGCCCCGCTGACGCTCGGCCCGTGGCGCGAAGATCGCCCGTTCCAGCGCCCGCAGCCGTGCCGGCGGCAGGCCGATGTCCTCCCCCAGCCTGCGCTGCGCCAGAAGGTCGCCCGCACGCCGCGCCCGCAGATACGCGGCCCAGACGAAGGGCGAAAAGCGCCGCCGCAGGCGACGCCACCCGGCGGCAGTCGTCTCGGGGGCCAGGCGGATCGCGGCAAAGCCCAGGCCCGCTGCCGCCCCCAGCACCAGTGCCGCACCAAGGCCCCAGACGTGCAGGATGCCGAACCGGCCCGTCGGCGTCTGCCCGGTGTAGAAACTGGCAAATCCGATGGGCAGCGCCGGAATCTCGACCGTCTCCAGCTTGCGGGTGGTGGTGTTGAACCAGGGGATGCTGACCGGCTCGAGTATCCCCGGCTCGCCGGTGTGGGGGCGGAATTGCCAGGTCCAGATCGCCTCGGCCACCGGGCCGTCGGCGGTCAGGGTCAGGGTGCGCTCGACCGGCGCGGCAAAGGTGATCAGCCAGTTCTCGGCGATCACCGGGCGCGGCGGCAGGTGTTCCGGCAACGCCCCCAGGGCGCGCAGCCTGACCTTGCGCGTCACCGACTGGCCATCGGCCAGTTGCGCCGGATCGACCGACAGCTCGTCCGTCAGCTCCAGCGCGCGGGCCGACAGGTGCCAGCCGTGCAGGTCGGGAAACTCGCCCACCGACAGCGCCAGCGGCTGTGCCGTGACCAGCGCGTCCTGCCGCCTGCTCTCTTTGTCGATCACCGTCAGCCGGTGCCGCGCCGGGCCGAACTGTAACAGCCCCGCACGTTTCGGCCAGACCGCGATGTGCCGTTCCACCACGATTTTCGAAAGGCCGTCGATCATTTCCTCGTGCCAGTCGTCCGGCGTCGTCTGGATCCAGTCGAAGGCATCGGTCGGGTCGATCTCCAGCTTTTCGATGGCGACCTTGCGGTCATAGACGCCACGGATGGTGATGTTCACCATTTCGCCCACCACCGGATGCGGCGTGCCGGGGTCGACGAGAATCGTCAGTTTCAGGTTGCCCTCGGCCAGCGCGGGCACGGCAAGGCACAGCAGGAACAGCAGCAATCTTACCATGGGTCGCCATCCTCGGGCGCGGTATAGCCCAGGGCAATCTTTTGCTGGTGCTCGGCGGCCAGACGCAGGCGCAAGAGTTCGCCGGGATCGTCGGGCAGGGTGGCCAGCCACTCGGCATCCGCCACGCGGCGGCCTTCGTCCAGCGGGCGGCCCAGGCGCTTGATCTCTTCGACCGGCGATCCGCCGGGCACCGCGATGGCGGTGATGGCGATCCGGCCTGCGGAATTGGCCTCGCCCACCGTCGGCGGGATCAGCGAATTGACGTGGTTGCGGTTGTCGCGCGCCTGGCTGTCGGCGGGGTTGGCGAACAGCACGGCATCGAAATAGGCGCGCGACAGCATGTAGTTGCCGGTCACCGCCAGCGACAGCCCCCGGTTGTAGGTCGATCCCCGCCCCGCCGCTCGGAAGGCCGCATCGGCCCCGGCATGGTCGCCCGCCCGGTACAGCGCCACGCCCCTTACGGAAGGATCGGACAGCAGCGACGCGGCCAGCCCCGGCAGGCCCGCCACCAGCGCCAGTTTCGCCAGGGGTTGCGCCCCCCCCAGAACCATCGCGGCCAGCCCCGCCAGCACCAGCGCCCCCCGGATCATCGCCGCCTCCTGAACAGCGGGAACAGTGCCAGCAGCGGCAGCACCAGCAGCCACGGCCCGAAATCGCGGAAGCCCTGCCCGACCGTATCGTCGCGGATCAGCCGGGCGGTGCGGGCCTCGGCGATGCGCGCCATCAGTGCGCGTGCCTGACCTGCCGGCAGATCGGCCCCGCCCCCGGCGCGGGCGAGGGCGGCCAGCCCGGCCAGATCGGGCGGCGGCGCACCGGGCGACGACCGGGGCAGGGCCAGCGTCCAGACCCGCGCGCCATCGGTCCGCAGGCGCGCCGCCTCTTCGACCGCGCGCAGGCCCGCCCCGCCGCCGTCGCTGACCAGCACCAGATCGGCCCCGCCCAGACCTGGTCCATCCTGGCCGGGGCCGTCGCTGCCGCCGAACAGGTCGCGCGCCATCGACAGCGCGATGTCGGGTCGGCTGCCGCCCACCGGCATCGTATCCTGTGCCATGACGGCGATCAGGCCCTGCAGGCTGGCGGCATCGCTGGTGGGGGCCGAGGCGAGGTAGGCATCGGCGGCATAGACCATCATCCCCACCGGCCGCCCCTCGGCCATGCCCAGCATCGTCGCCGCCGCCGCCTGCAGGTCGGCCAGCACCGCATCATCCGCGACGACCGAAGGCGACAGGTCGAGGACCAGCACCAGCGGGTCCAGCGCGCGGAACACCACCGCACCGGGGCGAAGCACGGCAGGCCCCGACAGGGCCAGTGCAAGGCCCGCCGCCGCGACGAACGGCAGCATCGCCAGCGGATCGGCCCGCCCGTCGGCGATCAGGCCCAGGCGGCGCAGCGCGGGCATCAGGCGCGGGTCGATCACGCCCGCCCATTCCCCCGCCAGTTGCCGTCTTCGCACCCAAAGCGCCAGCACCAGCACCGGCAGCAGCGCCACCAGCCACCAGGGGCGCAGAAGCAGCACCTGTGTCATGCCGACCGCCCCGTGCCCGCCGCCAGCGCCAGAACCAGCGCCGCCACCGCAGGCCACAGCCACAGCGCACGCGGCTGCGCCACCGGCGGGCGGGACGAGGGGTTCGGTTCCAGCCGGTCCAGTTCCGCCGCCATCGCCTGCAGGTCGGCCATCCCGCGCACCCGGAACGTCTGGCCGCCGGCAGCATCGGCGATGCCGCGCAGGGCCACGATGTCGACCGCATCGCGCGCGGCGGGGCGGGTTTCCAGGTCTTCGGGGCCAAGCGCCACGGTGTGCACGCGCACGCCGTTCTCCGCCGCCAGCCGCGCCACCTGCGCCGCATCCAGCCGCGCGGCGGTGTCGCGCCCGTCCGACATCAGCACGATGACCTTGGCCGTCGAAGGCTCGGCCAGCACCCGCTTCAGCGCCAGACCCAGGCCGTCCGAGATGGCGGTGGCGCGTCCGGTCAGCCCGATCTCGGCCTGGCGCAACGCGCGCACGACGGCGGGCAGGTCATGGGTCAGCGGGGCCGCCACATAGGCGCGGTCGGCAAAGATCACCAGGCCGATCCGGTCGCCGGTCCGGGCCTGCACGAACCCCTCGGCCACCCGCTTGACCGCCGCCAGACGGGTCGCCGTCTGACCGTCCAGCGCGAAATCCGGGGTGGCCATGCTGCCCGACATGTCGAGTGCGATGACGATGTCGCGGCCCGACGCGCTGCGGTCGGGCACGAGGTCAATCCGCTGCGGCTGCGCCATCGCCAGACACAGGCAGGCCCAGACCACTGCCAGCAGCGCCTGCCCGCGCCCGTGGCCGGGGCCGCTGGCAGGCACGGCCGCGGCGGCAATTCCGTCGGGCAGCAGCATCGCCTGCCCCCCCGCCGCCCGCCGCGACAAAAGGCGCGCCAACAGCGGCACCGGCAGCAGCAGCAGCATCGCGGGGACGGCAAGGGTGATCATCGTGCCCGCCGTGCCCCCGCCTGCCGGATCAGCCCCTCGATCATTTCCGGGTTGTCGCCCTGGCCGGAGTACAGCGCGGCGCGCTGGTCCTCGGGCAGTGTCCCCCCCGTCTCGGCCAGCAGCCGGGCCAGCGATACCATGCGTTCCTGCCGGGGCAGGGAACCGGTCGCGCGCAGGCGGTCGGCAAGGCGGGGCGCGCGCGGCCTGCGGTGCAGGGCGGGGGCGGCAACGGTCAGGATCAGCGCGGCCAGCAGCAGGCCAATCCCGAAGGCCGACAGGAAATCCTGCCATTGCGGCGCGGTGAATGCGGCGGGCAGGCGCGGCGGGTGCAGGGCGGCGACGATGTCGGGACTCATGCCACGCGCCCCGACGACGGCAGGCGCTGCACCATCAGGCCGGGCCGCGCCAGCGCCGCCGCCCGCGCCGCGCGGGCAGCGGCCAGCCCGGTGAAATCGGCAAAGGCCGTGCCCTCGGGCCCCTTGAACGGCAAGGGGCGGGGGGGCGGGGCCATCTCGAACGCATCCTCGATCAGGATCAGCCGCAGCGGCCCCCGGCCTGCCAGCACCGCAATCGCCTCATCCAGCCCCTCGCCCGGCGCATCGAGCGCGCTGGCCAGCACGATGGCCGCCCCGCGCGGCGTCTGGCGGGCCGCGCGCAAGAGGTCGGGGGCCAGCGGGCGGGGGGCGGCCCCGTCGTCCCGGTGGCGCTGCGCCTCGGCCAGGGCGGCGGCATGGGCGCGGGCCAGCGCGCCCGCCACCAGCGCCATGCCGCGGTGGCGCGGGCGCGGGGCCTGCACCTCGGGGCCGACATCGGTCAGCGCGACAAGGCCCACCGCGCCCCCCTCCAGCGACGCCTGCCACCCCGCCAGCGCCAGCGCATCCGCCGCCGCGACCGACCGCAGCCGGCCTTGCGTGCCCCACAGCATCGGGCGGCGGAAATCGGCGATCAGCATCACGCTGCGTTCGCGGTCCTCGTGGAAACTGCGCACCTGCGGGCTGCCGATCCGGGCGGTGGCCGAGGCGTCGATGTGGCGGGGGTCGTCGCCATCGGCAAAAGGGCGGATTTCGCGGATCTCGTGCCCCTGACCGCGCTTCGGCGTGGCCGTCGTGCCCGGCCGTTCGGCCAGCGAGGCCGCCTTGGCCGCCGACCGGGCGGCAACTGGTTCCAGCGCCATCAGCCCGGCCACGCTGACGCCCGCCGGATCGGGCAGCGCTACCACGGCCGGACATGCGCCAGCAGCCGCGCCACCAGATCACGCGGCGACAGCCCCTCGGACGTGGCGCGCCAGCTGGCGATCAGCCGGTGCGACAGCACGTCGGCGGCCAGCGCCTCGACATCCTCGGGCAGCGCATGGTCGCGCCCCGCCAGCGCCGCCCGCGCCCGCGCCGAGGCTGCCAGCGCCAGCGTGCCGCGCGGCGAGGCCGCATGTTCGATCAGCCCCTCCAGCGGGCCGCCCCTGGTCTCGCGCGTGGCGATCACCAGCCGCACGATGAAATCCTTGAGCGCGGGGGCCAGATGCACCGCCGCAACGCCCGCCCGCGCGGCATGGATCGCCTCGCCGTCCAGCCGCATGCCGGGCAATGCCGGCTCCCCCCGCCCCTCGCTTTCGACCAGATCCAGGATGGCACGTTCGGCGGCGGCCCCCGGCAGGGCCAGATCAAGGTGCAGCAGGAACCGGTCCAGCTGTGCCTCGGGCAGGGGAAAGGTGCCCTCGTGCTCGATCGAGTTCTGGGTTGCCACCACCATGAACGGATCGGGCAGCGCGCGCGTCACCCCGCCGGCGGTCACCTGTGCCTCGCCCATCGCCTCCAGCAGCGCCGACTGCACCTTTGGCGGCGCGCGGTTGATCTCGTCCACCAGCACCAGTTCGTGAAAGATCGGGCCGGGCCGGAAATCGAACATCCCGCCGTCGGGCCGGAACACCTGCGTCCCGGTGATGTCGGAGGGCATCAAGTCGGGCGTGCACTGGATGCGGGCGAAACTGCCCGCAAGACCCGCTGCCAGCCGCTTGACCGCGCGTGTCTTGGCCAGCCCCGGGGGCCCCTCGATCAGGACATGCCCGCCGACCAGCAGTGCGGTCATCAGCCGCTCGACCATCGCCTCGTGGCCGACAAGACCGGCACGGACGTGGTCGGACAGGGCGATGACCGGAGCCAGCGGCCCCCCGAAATCCTTGGCCACGCAGCTCCTCCCCAGATCGACGTGTGCTGGGCCAGAGAGTGGCAGGGATTCGGCCAACCGGCCAGTTGATCCGCGTACCACTTTGGGATGATGCGGCGGGGCCGGGCGGCGTCAGGCGCGCTGCCCGGTGCCCGGCACCCGGCATTTCCAGCTTGCGATCTCCCAGTTCGGGTGGGTCTCGACCCACTCCGCCAGATAGCGCTGGGCCCCCATCATGCAGGCAAAGCTGGCAAGGTCGGTGTAGATGACGCTCTTTTCCTCGCACTCGGCGGGTGACCCGCTCAGGCAGGCAACGAATAGCAGTTCGATCATGAAGAACTCCGGTCTGACACATTGCCCCCTCGCCCGCACATTGCGGGAACTGCCGACATGGCGCACGAAAACGTTCATCCAGTTCGACAAGCCTACTCCATGATTGCCCAACTTTCCATCATCGGCACGCCCTGCGCCCGAAAATCGAACGATGCGACAGCATCGTTCCGGTCTTCGGGGTTGATCGCGATCAGGACCTATCTTGCCAGCCCGAGCGAGCGCAGCACCTCGCGCGGGGCCTGCTGGCGCCAGACGGTCTGGAAACTCTCGACCACGTTGTCGCGGGTGACGGCAATGCCGGGCAGGGCGATCCAGGCGGGGATCGGGCGGCCGAGCAGGCTGAGGATGACGGTCTGCGCGGCAGCAATGCCCTGCTGGAGGGGTTGCTGGGCGGCGATGCACAGGAAACAGCCGCCGCGGGCCAGGTCGATGGCGACGGCTTCGCCCAGATCGACCGTGGCCATCGGCAAGGCCCGGCCCAGTTCGGCCAGCCGCCGCGCCACGGCAAGGGCCGGCGTGTCCCAGACCACGAACAGGCCCGCCAGCGCCGGATGGTCCGCGACCAGCCGTTCCGCCAGTGTGGCGGCCTCGTCGATCCGGCCGAAGCGGGCGATGTGGGCGCGGATGTCGGGGCGGTTGGCCTGCAGCGATTTGGTAAACGCGATCTCGCGTTCGTTGGTGGCAAAGAAATCGGCGGCAAAGCCCAGCACGCCGACCTCGGCCCCCGGCGGCAGGTGGGCGGCAAGGCCCGTGGCGGCGATCTTGCCCAGCCCGAAGTTGTCGGCGGAGACCAGCGCCGCGTAGTGGGTGCCCGGCAGCAAGCCCGTTGGCGCGTTGTCCAGCAGCACCAGCCGGATACCGGCGGCGGACACCTGGGCATGGGTCGCGGCGACCTGCTCGTTGGCCACCGGAAGCGAGATGATGGCATCGGGGCGCTGCGCGATCAGGCGGTCAAGCTGCGCCGCCTGCCGTTCGGGCGAAAACCCGCAGTCCACCACGTCGATCACCGCCGCACCGCAATCGCCCAGGATACCGACCATTCCGGCGACAAGCTGCTTGGCCCAGTCGCTTTCCAGCGTGTGCAGCACGACGGCCACGCGCCATCCCGCCGCCTTGGCGGCGGCGCGGTCATCGGGCAACAGGCTGACCCGTTCCGGTGGCGAGGCACGTTCGCCGTGGGGTCCGAGGCCGGAAATCGTCATCTCGGATGATCCTTTCCGGGCCGGGCCGCAGGAGGAACCGACCGGGTCGGCGGCGGGGCAAGCGCGGTTTCAAGGCGTGACACGAAGGCGGCAAAGTCCGGGTGCGCGCGGGGGCTGCCCTGCATCACCCATTCCCTCAGGAATCCGGGTGCGAACAGCGCCTCGGATGCCACGCGGGCCGCGCCCACCAGTCCGGCGGAACTGCCCATCTGCGACCGGACGATGCGCAGGTCGCGGGTGACAAAGGGGTGCGAGGCCCGATACACGGCTTCGCGCAGCGCGGCCAGGAGGATGTCGTTGGTCTGCACGATCGACCCGGACAGCACGATCAGGTCGGGGTTCAGCGCATTGGCAAGTGTCGCCACCACCTGCCCGATTAGATGGCCCGACGCGGCCAGGATGGCGACCGACGCGGGGTCGCCGGTCTGCGCGGCCTGTGACACCTCGATGGCAGTGATCTCTCCGCCCCGGCGCAGGGTGTCGGCCAAGAGCGGGCTGCTGCCATCGGTGGCCGCCGCCAGACCTTCGCGCTGGATCATGTCGGACCCGGCCAGTGCGTCCAGCGTGCCGCTGCGGTCACCCGAGGTGACGGGAAGCGAGCCGATCAGCCCGGCCGCCCCCTGCGCGCCGCGGTAGAGCCGACCGTCGCAGACGATGCCCGCGCCGATGCGGCGGCCGACCTTGACGAACAGCATGCTGCGCCGCCCGAGACCGGCCCCGGCGTGCAATTCGCCCATGGTCATGGTCTCGACGCTGGACCGCATCCAGACCGGCACGCCGAACCCTTTCGTCAGCGTCTCGACCAGCGGATAGCCTTCCCATGCGGGCAGGACCGGGGGGGTGGCGGCAAGGAAAGCACCTTCGCTGCCGCTCTGGACCGCGCCCGGAACGGACAGCGAGATGCCCCAGACGCCGCCCGGCGTGGCGTGGCGGTCCAGCGACCAGCGGAACAGCGCGGACAGACGGTCGGTCAACTGTTCCGGCGGTTCGGTCAGATCCGCCGCCTCGTGGTGTTCGGTCAACAGGTTGCCCGACAGGTCGGCGACGCCGACGCCGATGGCCGTCTGGTCCAGCGTGGCGACAAGGATGGCGGCGCGGCGCGCGGCAAAACGCACAAGGCGGGGCGCACGGCCCCCCGTTGCGGTACCAAGTTCGTTCTCGTCCACAAGGCCGAGGTCGCCCAGCATGGTCAGCCGGTCGGCCACCACGGCGCGGCCCAGGGCGCTGGTGCGTTCCAGTTCCTGCCGTGTGGTGGCAGCCTCGCTGCGCACCAGGTTCAGCAGGTCCACCAGCGAGGGTGCTGCGGTTTCCACGGTCCGGGGGCGGCCCTTGCCACGCGGGTGCTGCGATTCGGTCTGAAGGGGCAACGGGGGGGGCAAAATGGCATCCTGCAGGGTCGAAGGACAGGGATAGGCAGGGGCCTTCTGCCGTTCAAGAAAAAACTTATGACGTAAAACAGCAAAAGTAGGCAAAGTTATGTAGAAATAATATTGACCCAGCGCGACTCTGTGCGTAACCCTCTGCCTACGGTCAGGAGAGGCCGACGGGACAGGGTGTTGGCCAGGGGTTTCCCGGCCGGCACGGACGGGGGGAAAACCGATGACAGCGTGGAAGCTGGCCTATCACGCCAATTGCTGGGGCGACCTCGGGGGCGATGCGGTGGGGGTCACCTCGATCACCCAACTGCGGTACCGCACATTCGGCGACATGGACCGCGCCTGTGCCGACATCGCCGCGGCGGGCTATGCGGGGGTCGAGGTGTTCGACGGCAACCTGCTGGACCACAGCGCCGCCGCGATGCGCAGGATGCTGGCCGACAACGGGCTGGACCTGGTCGCCACCTATGCGGGCGGGAACTTCATCTTCGACGACATCCTGCCCGAGGAGCTGGCCCGCGTGACCAGCGCCGCCGACCGTGCGGCGGAACTGGGTACGCCGCATCTGGTGGTGGGTGGTGGGGCCAAGCGGTTCGACGGCACCCGCGAACCCGACTTCCACAAGCTGGGCGCGGCGCTGGACCGGGTGAAGGCCCTGGCCGAGGCGCGGGGCCTGCGGGCGCACTATCACCCGCACCTGTCCACCATTGTCGAGGGCCCGGCCGAAGTTGCCAAGATCTTCGACCTGACCGCCATCGACTTCTGCCCCGACACCGCACACCTGGCCGCCGCCGGGGGCGATCCGGCGCAACTGATCCGCGACCATGCGGCACGGATTTCCTATGTGCATCTGAAGGGGTTCCAGCGTGACCCCTTCGCCTTCACGCCCCTTGACCGGGGCGATGTGCCAACCGGGCCGATCCTTCAGGCGCTCAAGGACATCGGCTTTGCCGGCTGGGTCTGCACCGAGCTTGATGCCTGGCCCGACCCCGCCGAGGGGGCACGGCGATCGATGGACTACCTGAACCGGGCCATCGCGGGTTGATCCGCCTGACCTTTACCGGGGATCATCCCCGCAACTTCTCTGGGAGGAAGAAGACATGTTGACCAGACGTACCCTGCTTGGTTCCGCCACTGCCCTGGCCCTGGCCTTCGGCATCACCGCCCCGGCCTTTGCCGATCCCGATGCGGCACTGGCCAAGCTGCAGGAAACCGTGCTGTCGAAAGGGCCCAGCGGCGAAGACCCCTCGCCTGCCTCCGACGTGGTGCTGAGCGACGAGGAGCTGGAGAAGATCAAACGGATGGGTGCCACCGCCGCCATCGTCATGCACTACGGCGGCAATGACTGGTCACGCGCACAGATCAACGGGCTGGAGACCCAGTTCGCCGCGATGGGGATCGAGGTTATCGCCATCACCGATGCCGGGTTCAAGCCGGAAAAGCAGGTGAGCGACCTGGAGACCATCATGGCGCAGGCCCCGGACATCATCATCTCGATCCCGACCGACCCGACCGCCACGGCAGCCGCCTATCGCGCGGCGGCAGAGGCTGGGGCGAAGCTGGTGTTCATGGACAACATCCCCGCCGGATTCGTGCCGGGCACCGACTATGTCTCTGTCGTGTCGGCCGACAACTATGGCAACGGGGTTGCGGCGGCGCATCTGATGGCCAAGGCGCTTGGCCCCGACGGCGGAGAGATCGGGCTGGTATTCCACGCCGCCGATTTCTTCGTGACCAGGCAGCGCTATGACGCCTTCAAGGCCACCATCGCCAGCGACTATCCGAACATCACCATCGTGGACGAGCAGGGCATCGGCGGGCCGGACTTTTCCGGCGATGCGGAAAAGGCGGCCGGCGCGATGCTGACCTCGAACCCCGGCATCAGGGGCATCTGGGCGGTCTGGGATGTGCCTGCCGAGGGCGTCATGGCGGCGGCGCGCGCGAACGGGCGCGACGACCTGATCATCACCACCGTCGATCTGGGCGAGAACGTGGCGATCAGCATGGCGCAGGGCGGTTTCGTCAAGGGCCTGGGCGCACAGCGCCCCTATGATGCCGGCGTCGTCGAGGCGAAACTGGCGGGCTATGCCCTGCTGGGCAAGGACGCGCCCGATTTCGTGGCGCTGCCGGCACTGCCGGTCAGCCAGTCGAACCTTCTGGACGCCTGGACCCAGGTCTATTCGACCGAGGCGACCGAGAACGTGAAGGCCTCGATGCAGTGATCCCAGGCGGGCGGGGTGCCGATGCCCCCCGCCCGGCATTGGCCCGCATCCCCTTATCCCGGAGACCGAAATGACCCAAGTGATGAACGTCGCCATGATCGGCGGCGGGTTCATGGGCAAGGCGCATGCCATGGCCTATGCCGCGATGCCGATGTTCTTCTGGCCCGCCCCGGCCATCCCGCACCGCAAGGTGGTGGTCGATGTCACCGACGGGGCCGCCGAAGAGGCCCGCCAGCGGTTCGGGTTCGACGAGGCGTCCAGCGACTGGCGCGCCGTGGTGGCGCGGCCCGACATCGACGTGGTCGACATCTGCACACCCAACAACGTGCATGCAGAGATCGCGATTGCCGCCGCCAAGGCCGGAAAGCACATCATCTGCGAAAAGCCCCTTGCCCGCACCGTGGAAGAGGCCCGCGCGATGACCGAGGCGGCAAATGCAGCAGGCATCATCCACATGGTGGCCTTCAACTATCGCCGCACGCCTGCGGTGGCGCTGGCCAAGAAGTACATCGACGAGGGTCGCATCGGGCGCATCCTGAACTTCCGCGGCACCTATCTGCAGGACTGGTCGGCGGACGAGAACGGCCCGCTGTCCTGGCGGTTCCAGAAGAAGATCGCAGGTTCGGGCACCGTGGGCGACATCGCCACCCATGTGGTCGACCTGGCGCACTACCTTGTCGGCCCCATTGCCGAGGTGATCGCGATGACCAAGACCTATGTGACCACCCGCCCGATGCAGCAGGGCGGCGTCGACAAGCTGGGCGCGTCCGAGAAATCCGCCGGGGCCGAACGGGCAGCGGTGGATGTGGATGACGAGGTGGTGTCGATGTTGCGTTTCGGCAACGGGGCCATCGGCAGCCTCGAGGCCACGCGCAACGCATGGGGCCGCAACAACTTCATCACGCTGGAGATCCACGGCACCAAGGGATCGATCCACTTCAACTATGAACGGCGCGACGAGTTGCAGGTGATGTTCGCCGACGACCCCGCCGACGCGCGCGGGTTCCGCACCGTCTATACCGGCCCGGCGCATCCCTATGGCGGCGGTCTGTGGCCGATTCCGGGGCTGGGGATCGGCTATTCGGAAACCAAGATCGTGGAATGCTTCGACCTGTTCACCGCTATCGCCACGGGCAAACAACCCAGCCCGAATTTCGAGGACGGGTTGCTGACCGAACTGGTCGCCGATGCGCTGCTGCGGTCGGGCGAAAGCGGCAGGTGGGAGCGGGTCGAATGACGGCCCCCGCCCCAATTGCCGCCCCGGTTGCCGTGCGGATGACCGGCATCTCCAAATCCTTTGGCGGGGTGCGGGCGCTGGACGGCGTGGATTTCGAGGTGAACGCCGGTGAGGTCCATGCCCTGCTGGGCGGCAACGGGGCAGGGAAGTCGACCATCCTGAAGGTACTGAACGGGGTTCATGTGCCCGATGCGGGCGACATCGTGGTGGGCGGCACGCCGCTGACCACCCACACGCCCGAGGCGTCGCGCAGCGCGGGCATCGCGATGAACTTTCAGGAAATGTCGCTGATCCCGACGCTGACCGTGGCGCAGAACATCTTCCTCACGCGCGAGGCGAAGGGCTCGCGCGGGCTGATCGACGACGCGGATTCGGTGCGTCGGGCGCGGGCGATCTTCGACATGCTGGAGGTGCGGGTCGATCCGACAGCCCTGGTCGGCGATCTGGGGGCCGGGCAGAAGCAGCTGACCGAGATTGCCAAGGCGATCAGCCAGAAATCGCGCGTCCTGATCCTGGACGAGCCGTCGACGGCGCTGGCGGTTTCGGATGTGGAACGGCTGTTCACTTTCCTGCGGCGGCTGAAAGCGCAAGGCGTGGCCATCGTCTATGTCAGCCACCGCATGGACGAGATTGCCCGCATCGCCGACCGCGCCACCATCCTGCGCGACGGGCGGCACGTGATCACGGCACCGCTGGCCGACCTGCCCATCGACGTGATGATCGAACACATCGTCGGCAAGCGGTCCAAGGGGCTGGCCGACGTGGCGCGGGGCGCGGCCTTGCGGGGCGAGGTGCTGCTGGAACTGGACGCCGTGACCGGCCCCTACAAGCCCGAGAACGTGAGTTTCGCCCTGCACCGGGGCGAGGTGCTGGGTCTGGCGGGGCTGCTCGGGTCGGGCCGGTCGGCGCTGGCGCGGGTGGTCGCGGGGGTGGAGCCTGCCGTGGCGGGCGAGATCCGCATCAAGGGGCAGAAGGTAGCGATCCGCCGCCCATCGGATGCCATCGCGCACGGTGTGGCCCTGGTGCCGGAGGCGCGGGCCACCCAAGGCATCATTCCGGCGCACTCTGTGGCCGAGAACATGGTGATGGCGGTGATCGGACGTATCTCGCAACGGGGCATCGTGGACAGGGGCCGCGCAAGGGCGATCACCGATGACATGATCGGTCGGCTGTCGGTGAAAACGGCCAGCCGCGACCATGCGGTATCCACCCTGTCGGGCGGCAACCAGCAGAAGGTGGTGATCGGCAAATGGCTGGCCACCGACCCCGACATCCTGATCCTGGACGAACCGACCGCCGGCATCGACATCGGGTCCAAGGCCGAAATCATCCGGCTGGTGCGCGACCTGGCGCAGGCGGGCAAGGGGGTGATCGTCATCTCTTCGGAACTGTCGGAGCTGCTGACCGCCTGCGACCGCATCCTGGTGATGGCCGATGGCCGCGCCCGTCAGATGCTGGACCGCGCCGCGCTGGACGATCCGGCAGAGACCGATCCCGAACACGCCCTGCAGGCCGCCGAACGGCGGTTGCAGATCGAGATCCAGAAAGCCCTGAGCATCAAGGAGGCCAGCCATGGCTAAGGCAGCAACCGCCCCCGCCGGGGCATTCCTGGCGAACTGGCGACAGAACATCATCTACATCGGTTTTGTGGTGATCTTCCTCGTCTTCGCGCTGACGCTGAACGACAGGGGGTTCCTGAACCCCAACAACCTGCTGAACATCGTGCGCCAGACCGCGATGATCGCGGTGATGGCGGTGGCGATGACCTTCGTGCTGTCGGCAGGCGAGATCGACCTGTCGGTGGGCGCGGTGGCGGGGCTGGCCACGGTGACGGTGGCGATGGCGATTTCGGTCGCCGGGCCGCTCGGGGGTGTGCTTGCCGGGCTGGCCACGGGGCTGGCGGTGGGCATGTTCAACGGCTGGCTGACGACCAGGATCGGCATCCCGTCGTTCCTGACCACCCTTGCGATGATGGGGATCGCCAAGGGTGTGGCGATGTGGATTTCCGACACGGCGGCGGTGCCGATCCTGTCGCCCGGCTATTCCTGGGTGTTCGGCGGCGGGTCGGTCGGCCCCATCCCGGTGCTGCTGTTCTGGATCGCGGCACTGGGCGGCATCGGGCACATCGTGCTGCGCCGGTCGGGCTTTGGCCGCCGCGTGCTGGCGACGGGGGGCGGCGAGACTGCCGCCCGCTATTCCGGGATCGACACCGCCGGGATCAAGTTCCGGGTGCTGGTGATATCATCCTGCGCCGCCGCACTGGCAGGAATGCTGTACGCCGGCCGCCTGCAGTCGGGGCGGTTCCAGCTGGGCGAGGGCGACGAGTTGTCGGTGATCGCCGCCGCCGTGCTGGGGGGCACCAGCCTGTTCGGCGGCAAGGGCACCGTCATCGGCACCATCGTGGGCGCGATGATGATCGGGCTGATCAACAACGGTCTGATCCTGATGGGGCTGGAGTTCAGCCAGCAACTGATCGCGCGGGGCGGCATCATCATCCTGGCCGTCGCCCTCAGCCAGAAGCGGGGGTAAGCCATGGCGCATGTCACCATCATCGGCACCGTCACCGCCAAACCGGAAACGCGCGAGGAACTGGCCGGTCTGCTGGCCGCGCAGGTGGCGCCCACGCGGGCGGAACCGGGCTGCATCAACTACGACTACCACGTCGATGCCGCCGATCCCTGCTGTTTCGTGTTCTACGAAAACTGGCGCACCCAAGGCGACCTCGACGCGCATCTGGCCATGCCGCACCTTGCCCCGCTGTTCCGGCAACTCGACCGGCTGCTGGCCCGACCGGTCGAGATCCGGCACCTGGTGATGCTGTCGGACATGGCCGGCCCGGCCGACGGCGAAACATCCCGAACCGCGTGAAAAGATCGACCATGTCCGGCAGGCTGTGGGTTCAGCGTTTCACGCCGTCCACGAAGATGTCCAGAAGGCGTAGCACCTGCGCCCGCCAGTCCGGCCCGGGCTGGCGGGCGTAGCACAGCGCATACATCGTCTGCAGCAGGTCGTCCGCAGTCACACCCTGCCGGATCTGGCCAGCCTCGACGGCGTGCTGCAGCAGCCGGTCCACTGCGGCAGTGATCCGACCGGAGAGTTCGGCGTAGATCTGCTTGGATTCCGCCGTCATCACCAGCGACAGAGCGCCCAGCATGCCGCGCTTGGTCTCGACCAGCGCCACGTTCGAGTGCAGCCAGCTGCGGACCGCCGCCACCGGATCGCGCGCATCCTCCAGACCTTCTGCCGTCGCGACAAGCTGCTCGAGGTCGCGGCTGAACACGGCATGGAACAGCGCCTCGCGGGTCGGGAAGTTCCGGTACAGCGTGGCGATGCCGACACCGGCCCGCCGCGCCACCGCTTCCAGGCTGGCGTTCGGACCGCCCTTGCCCAGCACCTCCCTGGCCGCCTCGATCAGCAGGTCGCGGTTCCGGGCAGCATCCGAGCGCGGTTTTCGCAATGGCGTCGTCACCGGCCGCGACCTTCCCCTTGCAAAACGGAGGCATCCTCCGTATAAATGTCTCGGCAGGGCGCAGTCCAGTCACCCTGCCCCAGCTTACCGACATCCCTGCCCGGGCGCGAGTGCCCGATCCCAGCCAGGTTCACCAAGCGAGGACGCATGTCACACTCCATTCATCTGACCGTCAACGGGTTCGCGCGTGCCATCGTGCTTGACGACATGCGCGTCACGCTGCTCGATCTGTTGCGTGAACGTCTGGCGCTGCCGGGCACCAAGAAGGGCTGCGACCGCGGCCAGTGCGGGGCCTGCACCGTCCTGCTGGATGGACGCCGGGTGAATTCCTGCCTGACACTGGCCGCCACACTGGACGGCGCAAGCGTCACCACCATCGAGGGGCTGGCCGACGGCGATCACTTGCACCCGGTGCAGACGGCCTTCATCGCGCATGACGGGTTCCAGTGCGGCTATTGCACGCCAGGCCAGATCATGAGCGCGGTCGGCCTGATCGCCGAAGGCCGGGCGGGCGACGACCCCGAACGCATCCGCGAGGGGATGAGCGGCAACCTCTGCCGCTGCGCCGCCTATCACGGCATCACCCTGGCGGTGCAGGACGCGACGCGCCGCATGGCGCAGCAAGTGCGGGGAGACGCGGCATGAAGCCCTTCGAATTCATCCAGCCTGCCTCCGTCGATGACGCCATTGCCGCATGGGGGCCGGGGTCTGCCTGGCTGGGCGGCGGGACCAATCTTGTCGATCTGATGAAAACCGGCGCGCTGCAGCCCGACCGGCTGATCGACATCACCCGCCTGCCGGGGCTGTCCGCCATCGAGACGCTGGCCGACGGGTCCACCCGTGTCGGCGCGCTGGTGCGCAATGCCGATCTTGCCGACGAGGCCGGTTTCGCGCGCCGCTTCCCCATGGTGGCAGAGGCGCTGCTGTCAGGCGCATCGGGCCAGTTGCGCAATGCCGCGACCGTGGCGGGCAACCTGATGCAGCGCACGCGCTGTGCCTACTTTGCGGACGCCAACGCGGCCTGCAACCGGCGTGCACCGGGCACCGGCTGCGATGCCCGCGCGGGCCTGAACGACAGCCATGCCGTGCTGGGATGGAGCGACGCCTGCATCGCGACCAACCCGTCGGATGTCTGCGTGCCGCTGCTGGCGCTGGATGCGGTGGTCGAGGTGCAGGGGCCGGACGGCAGGCGCGAGATTGCGCTGCGGGACTTCCACCTGCTTCCCGGCGACACGCCGCAGCGCGAAACGGCACTGGAGCCGGGCGAACTGATCATCGCCCTGCGCCTGCCCGCCGAAGCGGCGGAGTTTGCCGCCCATGCCCGCTATCTCAAGGTGCGCGACCGGACGTCCTTTGCCTTTGCCATGGCCGCCGCCGCTGCCGCGCTGCGGATGGACAGCGCCAGGATCGCCGACGCGCGACTGGCGCTTGGGGCGGTTGCCGCCAGGCCCTGGCGCGTGGCCGAGGCCGAGGCGCTGCTGGTCGGGCAGGTGCCTGATACGGCGATTTTCGATCGAGCGGCTTCGGCGGCTCTGGCCGGGGCATCCCCTTCGGGTGCCAACGCCTGGAAGATCGACCTTGCCCGCCGCACCGCCGTCCGCGCGCTGTCGCTGGCCGCCGCAGGCACGCCCGCACGGATGCCCGCCCTTCCCGCCTCTGCCTTCGGGACCCCAGCCGAGGACCTTGCCCATGTCTGACACCCAAACCCGCACCCTGCGCTTCGGCTCGAATTCCGGTCAGCCGCTCACCCGCCGCGACGGCATCGCCAAGGTGACGGGCGCGGCAGTGTTTGCCGCCGACAACACGGCCCCCGGCCTGCTGCATGCTGTCTGCCTGACCGCCGCCATCGCCCGTGGCCGGGTCACCCAACTGGATGTCGCGGCGGCACAGGCCCACCCCGGCGTCGTCCATGTGATGACGCCGGGCAACCGCCCGCCGCTGCAGGGCGACCCATCGGCCAAGCCAACCATGTTCTCGTTCCGCATCGAGGTGCTGCAGGACGACACCGTCCGCTACGCCGGGCAGCCGATCGCGCTGGTGCTGGGCGAGACGCTGGAGGCCGCGACCGAGGGCGCGCGGCTTTTGGCCCCGCGCTATGCGGCGGAACCGGCGCGCACCGGGCTTGACGAAGGCGACGCCTATCCGATCACGCCCAAGGGCTTTGGCACGCCTGCGGGGGCGGAACATGGCGACATCGCGGGCGGCCATGCCGCCGCCGCCCAGTCCATCGACGTGACCTATGAGACACCGGCGCAATATCACAACGCGATGGAAACCCATGCCGTTGTGGCCCGCTGGGACGGTGACCTGCTGATCCTGGACATGCCGACCCAGGCCCTTGCGCTGTCTTGCGCGGGCTATGCGTTCTACTTTGGCATCCCGGCGGGCAACGTCTCCATCCGCAGCCCGTATCTGGGCGGTGGCTTCGGGTCCAAGGCGATCCCCACAGGGCCGCAGGTGCTGGCGATTCTGGCGGCGCGGACGCTGGGACGGCCGGTCAAGCTGATGCTGACACGGGCGCAGATGTTCGGCCCGGTCGGCCACCGCGGGGCCACCCGCCAGCGGCTGCGGATCGGCATCGACGCCACCGCCGCCCTGACGGTGATCGACCATGAGGGGCTGGCGGCGACCTCGACCTTCGACGATTTCATCGAAGGGTCGGCCAATGCCTCGCAGGGCCTCTATGCGGCGGGGGCGCTGCGGTCGGCCCATCGCGGGGTGCGGCTGGACATCGGCACGCCGGGGCCGATGCGCGCGCCGGGAGAGGCCTCGGGCTCTGCGGCCCTTGAATGCGCGATGGACGAGATGGCCTGGGCGGCGGGCATCGACCCGCTGGCATTCCGGCTGCGCAACTACGCCGAGACCGAGCCCGGCACCGGGCGGCCCTATTCGTCCAAGGCGCTGCGCGAATGCTACGCGCAGGGGGCCGAGCGCTTTGGCTGGGCCGGGCGGCCCCTGAAGCCGCGCCGGATGCGCGACGATCAGGGTCTGCTGGTGGGCTGGGGCATGGGCACGGCCCTGTTCCCCTGCCCGATGTTCGCCGCCGAGGCGCGCGCCACGCTGCGCCCCGACGGCACCGGGCTGGTCGAAACCTCGGCCATCGACATGGGGCAGGGGGCCTGGACGGCGCTGGCCCAGATCGCAGCCGACAGCCTGGGCCTGCCGATGGACAGGCTGGAGTTTCGCGCCGGGCATTCGGCCCTGCCCGACGGCGGCGTCGCGGGCGGGTCGGGCCATACGGCGACGGCAGGCAGCGCCCTGCATGCCGCAGGCCGGGACGTGATCCGCCAGTTGGGCGAGATCGCCTCCGCCGATCCTGCCTCGCCGCTCTATGGCGCGGGCAACGCTGCCCTTGTCGCAAAGGACGGGCGGCTGTCCGCCGAGGGCGACGATGCCCGCAGCGAATCATTCGCGGCCATCATCGCCCGTGCCGGTCTGGCCGGGGTGACGGGCAGCGGTCGCGGTTTCCGCCCGCCGGAAGAGGGGGCGCGGCGTTCGATGCATTCGCATGGGGCCGTCTTTGCCGAGGTGAAGGTCGACCCTGATCTTGGCCAGGTGCGGGTGACACGGCTGGTCGGTGCCTTTGCGGCGGGCCGGATCATCAACCCGCGCCTGACCGAAAGCCAGCTGATGGGCGGCATGATCTGGGGCATCTCCTTCGCGCTGCACGAGGAGGCGAAGGTCGATCCCCGCACCGGGCGCATCATGAACAACGATTTCGCAGGCTATCATGTGCCGGTGAATGCCGACGTGCACGGGTTGGAGGTGCTGACGGTCCACGAGGATGACCCTTTCGTGAACGCTCTTGGCGTCAAGGGCGTGGGCGAGATCGGCATCGTCGGCACGGTGGGGGCCATTGGCAACGCGATCTGGCATGCGACCGGCCACCGGATCAGGCGTTTTCCCATCCGCATCAAGGACCTGCTGTCACCGCCAGTGGTCGGCGATGCGTCGGAACGACACGGCGAATCAGGGAGCCCCGCAGACGAATCCGGTCAGGACCTGCGGCAGGCCAATCCTTAAGTTGGATAGACGGGGGCGGAGCGAGTACCTAGGTTCGGCACCATCATCAGGAGGAGACCATCATGCGCTGGACGAAACCGAAGGCCGTGGACGTGCGCTGCGGCATGGAGATCAACATGTACGGCCCGTCCGAGGATGACGAGCGCCCGCTGTTCTGATCTTGCGGCTGCGGGTTCTGGGCGCTGCGGCGGGCGGTGGCCTGCCGCAGTGGAACTGCGCCTGCCGGAACTGTGACGATGCCCGCAAGGGTGTGCTGCCACGGGCGACACAGTCGTCCGTGGCGGTCTCATTGGACGGGCGTGACTGGCTAGTGCTGAACGCCTCGCCCGACATCCGGGCGCAGCTTGACGTGCCCGCCTTTGCCCTGCCGGGGCTGCGCGGCTCGCCGGTCAGGGCGGTGGTGGTCACGAATGCCGATGTCGATCACATTGCGGGGCTGCTGAGCCTGCGTGAAGGCACCGCGTTCGATCTCTGGGCCAGTGCCGACACGCATGCGGTGCTGGCGGGCAGTCCGGTCTTTGGCGTGATGGCGGCGGACGTGGTGGCGCGGCGCGAACTGGTGCCGGAGGTGCCCTTTGTGCCGCTGCCGGGGGTCGAGGTCGCGGCCTTTCCCGTGCCGGGCAAGGTCGCGCTGTATCTGGAGGGGGCGATGGGGTCAGGGCACCGGACGGGTGGGCAGACTGTCGGCCTGCGCATCGCGGCGGGTGGTCGCGTGGCCTTCTACATCCCCGGCTGTGCGGCGGTCCCGGACGACCTGCGCGCCCGTGTCGCGGGGGCCGACGTGCTGTTCTTCGACGGCACGGTGTTCCGCGATGACGAGATGGCCGCCACGGGGACCGGGGCCAAGACCGGCGCGCGGATGGGCCATGTCGCGATGGAAGCGTCGCTGCAGGCCTGGGCCGGTGTGCGCATCGGGCGCAAGGTCTTCATCCACCTGAACAACACCAATCCCGCCTGGCAGCCCGCCAGCCCCGAGCGTGCCGCCGTCACCACCGCCGGGTGGCAGGTCGCGGCGGACGGGATGGAGATGACGGCGTGACCGACATGGCCAGCCTTGACATGTCCCGGCCCGTCAGTCCCTTCGAGGCGCGCCTGCGTGCCGTGGGGGCCGCGCGCTATCACGACCGGCATCCGTTCCACGCGCTGCTGCACGGCGGACGGGCCACGGTCGATCAGGTGCGGGCCTGGGTGATCAACCGCTGGTATTACCAGTCGCGCATCCCGATGAAGGACGCGGCCTTCCTGAGCCGCGTCGACGACCCCGCGCTGCGCCGCATCTGGCGCGCGCGGATCGAGGATCACGACGGCAGTGCCACGCGCGAGGGTGGCATCGCGCGCTGGCTGCGGCTGGCCCATGCCGTGGGGCTGGACCCCGACTATGTCGCCAGCGGGCAGGGCGTGATGCCCGCCACGCGCTTTGCCGTCGATGCCTATGTCGTCTTCGTCCGGGAACGCCCGTTGCTCGAGGCCGTGGCGGCCAGCCTTACCGAACTGTTCGCGCCGAAGATCCATGCCGAGCGCATCGCGGGCCTGCTGGAGCATTATGATTTCGCCACGCCCGAGACGCTGGCCTATTTCCGCCACCGTCTGGCCGAGGCCCCCAAGGACGTGGCCTTCGGCCTGGACTGGGTGCTGGCCCAGGCGCAGACGGCGAAGGAACAGGATGCGGCGATGGCGGCGCTGACCTTCAAGACCGATGTCCTCTGGGCGCAGCTTGATGCGCTGTGGCACGGCCATGTGGCACCGGGCGCGATCCCGCCGGGGTCATGGGCACCGGGCGAGGGGTTGCTGTGACGCCCGGGGCCATCGCCACCCTGCCGCGCGGCGTGCGCCTGCACTGGGACCGCGTGCGCCTGACACATGTCCTGCTGGCCCCCGAACGCGCGCTGATGCTGGACGAGGTCGGCCACGCCATCCTGTCGCGGCTGGACGGGCGGACCTACGGGGCCTTGGTTGAGGGGCTGGCGGCGGATTTCGGGGCACCGGCGGCGGATGTCGGCCCCGATGTCACTGAGTTTCTGGGGGGACTGGTGCGCGAGCGGCTGGTCGATCTGACAGATGGCTGACGGTGCGGCGGTGCCGGTTCCGCCCCCCATCGCGATGCTGGCCGAACTGACGCACCGCTGCCCCTTGTCCTGCCCCTACTGCTCGAACCCGCTCGACCTGTCGCGACGCGAAACGGAACTCACGGCAATCGAGTGGGCGCGGGTGTTCGCCGAGGCCGCCGACCTTGGTGTCCTGCAACTGCACCTCTCGGGCGGCGAGCCGGCGTCCCGGCGCGATCTGGAGGTGATCGCGGCATCGGCGCGGGGCGCGGGGCTGTATGTCAACCTCATCACCTCGGGCGTCGGCCTGACCCCGGAACGGCTGGAGGCGCTGGCCGGTGCGGGCGTCGACCATGTGCAGCTTTCGGTGCAGGGCACCACGGCGGCCAGTGCCGACCGGGTCGGCGGCTATCGCGGCGGGTTCGACCGCAAGATGGCGGTGGCGGGGCACATCGCGCGGCTGGGCCTTGCCCTGACGCTGAACGCGGTGATGCACCGGCACAACCTTGATGAGTTGCCGCAGGTCTTCGATCTGGCCGAAACCCTCGGCGCGCGCCGGGTCGAGGTGGCCTGCGTGCAGTTTCAGGGCTGGGCGCTGAAGAACCGCGCCGTGCTGCAGCCGACCCGTGATCAGGTGACCCGCGCCAAGGCGCTGGTGGCCGAGGCGCGGGCCGCGCGGGCGGGGCGCATCGTGATCGACTTCGTGCCCCCCGACTATTACGCCGACCTGCCCAAGGCCTGCATGGGCGGCTGGGGCACCACCGGCCTGAACGTGGCCCCCGACGGCACCGTTCTGCCCTGCCACGCCGCCCAGACCATCCCAGGCATGGTGTTTCAGAATGTCCGCGACGCCCCCCTGTCCGACATCTGGACCCACGGCACCGCCTTCAACGCCTTTCGCGGCACTGCCTGGATGCCAAGCCCCTGCCAGACCTGCGACCGCCGCGACATCGACCATGCCGGCTGCCACTGCCAGGCCATGGCCATCCTCGGCGACGCCGCCGCCCCCGACCCCGTCTGCCGCCGCACCCCGGGCCGCGCCATGCTGGACGCCGCCATGGCCGCCGACGGCAACGCGCCGGGGCTGGACGCGGCGGTGTGGCGGAGGCTTTGAAGCGCCGAGATGGCGGCGTCGATCCTGGCCGATGCCGTCCTGGCGGAGTCCCTGGGCCGGGACCACCTGCTGCCGCTCATATCCCTTGCCCTGAAACCGCGCGACCTGCGGTTGCGGAGCGATGACCTGCGGCTGGCCTGTCACCGGGCGACGGCGGCGTGGGCAGGGCAGGCGGTGCCGCTGGCCGCAGAACCGGCGGACCGGCCCTATGAAGTCGAGCGGGTGGGAACGGGCAGGATGCTGCGCATGCGCCCCGTCTATGCCCCGGCAATCCGGTCTGCGGCGGATGCGGGCGGGCAGGCGGTGGACCTGTCCGACATCAACCTCGCTGTGCTGGCCGGCTCTGTTGCGCAAATCGTCTGAGCGGCGGACCTCCCCTTTCCCTGGACAGACTTGTACCAGCGGCCCTATTGACTGACCTCTGCCCATGATCGTTGGGTTATGGAGGCGACGGCCTGCGCGTCTTTTGCGAAGAAGTTCCGGGCTTTGCAGCAGGCGTCGAGGATGTCGTCGTAGGTGTCGAAGACGGTGACGGCGAGCTTGTTGGCGCGCAGGTAGGCCCAGACGTTCTCGACCGTGTTCGGTTCGGGAGCGTAGGGCGGCAAGGTGAGCAGGGAGACGTTGTCCGGGACGGTGAGGGCGGCCGATCCGTGCCATCCCGCGCCGTCGAGGACGAGGACGGCATGGGCACCTGGGGCGATGCTGCGGGCAATCTCGGCCAGGTGGGCGTTCATCGCCTCGGTATTGACGAAGGGCAGGACCAGGCCTGCCGCAAGCCTGCGCGCGGGACAGACCGCACCAAAGAGATAGGCCCATTGGTAGCATGTGTCGCGGGGCGCGCGGGGCCTTGTGCCGCGCCTGGCCCAGAGGCGGGTCAGGGTTCCCTGCTGGCCGACGCGCGCTTCATCCTGGAACCAGATCTCCAGCGGCTTGTCCCGTGCCTGCGCGGGGATCGCCGCCGCTACCGCCTCGGGGAAGTTCTTTGAACGCCGCTTGCGCCTCCGGGTCCGACTTCGGGGGCTGCGGGCGCACGGACAGCCGCCGGAACCCCAGGGCCGCGAGTTGCTTGCCGTAGCTCGCGCTCGTGCAGCACGACCCCGAATGCCGCTTCAATCCGATGTTACAAGTCCTTGCGCCGCCAGCGCACCACTCCGTCCCGCGCAACGTCCGGCCCGGCCTCGACCCAGGCCGCAAGTTCGGCCATCTGCCCAGGCGCCAGACGCCTGGGCCGGTGTGCAACCTTCCTGTTCGCCAGCCCGTCCCACCCCTCGGCATTGTAGCGGTGCACCCAGTCGCGCAGCGTCTGGCGGTCCATCCCGCAGGTCCGGGCCGCCGTCGTGAGGTCAATGCCCTCCAGCACCAGCGCAATCGCCAGCATTCGTCGCGCCGCCCGCACGTACTTCGTCTTGCCAGACGCCCGGCGCAACTCTGCCGCCGTCAACTCCACTCGCGTGATCGCAATCCCAGCCATGCCAACCTCCAAGCCAACAAACAGCAGTGAGTCAGAGTTCAATGGGCTTGGGATTCCCCCTCAAAGACCCATCCGCAGGGGCCGTTGGTATCAGAGGCTGATTGACTGGCCTTTGGCCGCGCTGAGGCGTGCCGCATCAAGGACAGCGAGTGTTTGGGCGCCCTCTTCGGCAGCGACCGGTGGGCGCGTGCCTGTCCGGACGGCAGTCTCGAAGGCTTCGTAGCAATCGTGATAGCGGCCCTGTTCGGATGGGACGACCGTCGCACCTTCCTTGGTATGAAGTGTGCCCCAGCTGGTCTCGGGCTCGTAGCCCCATGCGGCAAGATCACCCGCTGGGCGCTTGTCGGCGAAGATGTCCTGCGCCTGCACATCGGTGGTCGAAGACACATAGGTCCCCAGATCGCCATAGGCCCGCAAGTCGCGCGCATCGATGTGGTTCAGCTTGCTGGCCGAGACATGGCTATGCGCACCATTTTGATGCCGAAGGGTCAGGGTGAAGCTGGCGTCCGTCGGGCCTTGTGGCAGATCGGCGAAATCCAGCTGCGCATCGACCACGGCGACGGGACCAAGCAGGTAGATCATCTGATCGACGACATGGCTGCCAAGGTCGCGCAGCAGGCCCCCCGTGGGCCCCGGTTCCAGCGTGTGGGCCCCGTCCTGATCCATGCGGGATTCGATCCGCCAGACGCGGCCGAGCCGACCGTCGCTGATGACTTTGCGCAGGGTTTGAGGTCGGCGTCAAAGCGGCGGTTCTGGTAGACGCCCAAGGTGACGCCCTTGGCCTTTGCCGCGCGGTCAAGTTCCATCGCCCCGGCGGCATCGGGCGCAAAGGGCTTGTCGGCGATCACATGCAGGCCTGCGGCGACGGCCTCCAGGACCAGGTCGCGCCGGGTTTGCGGTGGGGTCGTGATGGTGACGGCGTCGCAGACCCCGGCCGTGATCATCGCGGCAAGGCTGGGAAAGACCGGGGTGTCGGGCCAGTCGGCGCGGGCGCGGGCCACGGTTTCGGGCGCGCGGGCCACGATCCCCGCAAGGGCGCAGCCCCTTGCCGCCGCGATGAAGGGCGTGTGAAAGTGCTGCCCTCCGGTTCCGTATCCGACCACCCCGATCCTCAGCATGCCCTTAGCCCTTGGCCAGCTCGAGGAAAGCGTCGAATTCGTCATCCTTGATCGCGACCGCGTGTTCAGCCGACGGATAGCCGCCGCTGTCCACATCGGCCTTGTAGTCGCGGAAGGCGGCGATACGTTCGTCCTGCAACCGCTGCAGTTCGGGGCCGAGGGTGCGGTAGACCTTGCCATGGCGCGGCTTGTGGTTCTTGCGATAGCCGCAAACATCTTCGGTGAAGAGGTACTGCGCGTCGGCGTATCTGCCCGCACCCATGCCCAGCATGACCAGCGACGAGTTCTCGGACAGGAATTTCCCCACGCGGTCGGGCACCACCTCCAGCTCTGCCGCGAAGACGCCGATCCGTTCCAGCATCTGCGTATGCCGCCACAGCGCTGCGGCCTCCGCCGCCGTCTTGCCCACCGCGCGCCAGCCGGTCCAGCTGATGTAGCTGGGGATCAGGCCGATATGGGCGACCACGGGGATGTAATTGTCGCAAAGCGCCTTCTGGATGTCATAGGACGCCGAACAGTAATAGGCGTCGCCGCCCAGGGCCGCATAGTGGAACGCCGCGCGCAGGTAATCCTCGGCAGTGGCCAAAGCGCGCCCCTGAAAGCTGCCCCAGCCGCCATAGGGCAGGCCGACCTGCACAAAACAATCCCCCGCCGCCGCGCGCATGTCAGCGTCAAAGAAGCGGCCCTCGATCGACAGCATGTCGATGTCGGCGGCGGCCGCCGCCGCCGCTTCGTCATGGGTCGAGACATAGAGCATCGAGATCTTTTCGCCGCGCGCCTTCATGGCGCGAATGTCCTGAACATGCGGGCGGTTGTGGTACATTCCCATGGGTCTTCTCCGTCAAAGTGTGAATGCGGTGCGGAAAGCCTGCAAGGCGGCCTCTTCGTCACCCGATGCAAAGGCTTCCATGCCGACCGGCCCGCCATAGCCCATGGCGTCAAGGGCACGGGCGATGTTCGGCCAGTTCATCTCGCCGGTTCCGGGTTCGCAGCGGCCCGGGTTGTCGGCGACCTGCACCTCACCGATCCAGGGCAGACAGGCTTCGGCCCAGCGGATCACGTCGCCTTCGCCGATCTGGGTGTGGTAAAGGTCGAGGTTGATGCGCAGGCACGGGCGGTTCACGGCTGACACCAGCGACAGCACTGCAGCCGTGGAGCTGAACGGGCAGCCTGGATGTTCGCGCAGGTTCAGGTTTTCCAGCGTGAAGGTCAGGTCAAGCTCTTCGGCAAGATCGCAGATGCGGTGCAGCGTGTCGCGCGCGCGCAGTTCCATCCCCGGCGCAAAGGTGGCCAGATGCGGGACCGGCAGGCCATAGTCGCCCAGACCCGTGCCGTGCAGGTTCAGCCGCTGCACGCCTAGCCGCTTGCCCACCAAGGCGGTCTCGCGGGCCGAGGCCAGCAGCAGCGCCGCCCCGTCGGGATCGGCCAGTCGGCCCTTGAGATAGCCGTTCATGATCGTGAACGTTGCCCCCGTCCGCAGCATGGCGGCAACGTCCCAGGCGGGCCAGTTCCACAGCCCGACGCCAAATCCCATCTCTTTCAGGCGGCTGGCCCGCCAGGACATCGGCCGGTCGCGCCACAGCATTTCGGCGCAGGCGGCAAGTTGAAAGGCCATGTCAAAGGTCGATCAGAACGCGGCCCGCGTCAACGCGGGTGGCGTAGCAGTGCAGGTTGTTGCAAGCGGGGGGCGTTTCAACTTCGCCATTGGTGAAGTTGAAGATCGAGGAGTGTTTCGGGCATTCGATGGTGTTTTCCAACACCAACCCGTCCGCCAGATGGATATCCTCGTGGGTGCAAAGGCCATCGGTGCAGAAATAGCCGTTGTCGTGGTTGCGGTAGATCGCAAAGGTGCGCCCGCCATGGTCAAAACGGATCACATCCTCGGCGTCGATGTCGGTGGTGGAACAGGCGTCGATCCAGGCCATGGTGGGTCTTTCAGATTGCTTGGGGTTTGTAGTCGGCGGGTTTGGCAGGCATCACGCCTCGCAGCAGAGCCACGGATTTCTCGAGGCCCTCGAGGCTGTTCAGCAGCACATCCTCATGCTCGATCGACAGCCAGCCGTCGTAGCCGCCCATCTTGAGCCGGTAGCAGAACTGCCGCCACCATTCCTCGCCATGGCCGAACCCAAGGGTGATGTAGGACCAGCTGCGTGCCGGGATATCCATCAGGCTGCCGTTTTCCAGCAGGCTGGTGGTGGCCTGGACCGGGGCGTTCAGAAAGGTGTCCTTGGCGTGGACGTGATAGATGGCATCGCCCAGCCGTTCGGCGGCGATCAGCGGGTCGGCACCCATCCAGAACAGATGGCTGGGGTCGAGGTTGGCGCCAATGACCGGGCCGACGGCGGCGCGCAGTTTCAGCAGGCTGGGCACGTTGTAGACGCACTGGTTGCCGTGCAGTTCCAGCGCGATCTTTTCGACACCACAGGACTTTGCGAGGGCCACGATCTCGGTCCAGAACGGGATCAGCTTGTCCTGCCACTGGTAGCGCAGGATGGCTTGCGTCTCGGGTGGCCAGGATGACACCACCCAGTTCGGCATCACATCGCCTGCGCTGCCGGCAGGCAGGCCCGACATGGTGCAGACGGACTTGATGCCCATCTCGCCCGCCACGCGGATGGTGTCGCGCAGGTCGGCCCCCTGTTTCGGGTCGGTCGGGTGCAGGGGGTTGCCGTTGGCGTTCAGGCAGATCAGCTCAAGCCCCCGGTCGGCGAAAGCCGCAAGGAATGCCTTTTGCGCCGCCGCGTTGCCCAGCATGGTCTTCAGGTCGAAATGCGGCGCGGTGGACCAGCCGCAGGTGTTTACTTCAACCCCCGCCACGCCCATGCGGGCCGCGTGATCCAGCATTCCGGTGAACGCCATCCCGCCAAGGCTGTCGGATACAAAGCCCAGTTTCATGCGTAGAACTCCGGTTTCGCGATCATCTCGACGTTCAGTCTGGTGCCAGCGGCCAGGGCCCGCGCCCCGGTTTCCGCAACGATTGCGGCGGCATAGCCATCCCAGGCGCTGGAGCCTGTGCGGCTGAATTCGCCGCTGTTCACGAAATGCAGGAACGCCCGGTTCTGGCGCACATAGGCCTCGCGATACCGGCCCCGCCAGTCGGCCTCATAGACCGTGGTGCTGGCCAGCTTCATGTCGGTGCGGGTGTAGGCCACGTTGTTCATGGCAATCGAACCCGCCTCGCCCACCAGCTCGGCGCGCACGTCATAGCCGTAGGCGGCGTTGTTGTTGATCTCGATGGTCACAATCTGGCCATCGGTGGTTTCCAGCACCATCACCACAGGTGCCACCCGCGCATCGGACCGCTTCGGCTGATACGCGGAAATGCTGGCGTATTCGCAGCCCAGCACATGGCGGACCACATCGAATTCATGCGGGGCGGAATTGGTGATGGCCATCGCTCCGGTGAAATCGGCCGCCGGGGTTTCCACGTTGCGGTGGAAGTTGTGCATCATCAGCGCGCGGCCCAGACGGCCACCATCCAGGGCGGCCTTCATTTCGACATAGGATTGGTCAAAGCGGCGCATGAAGCCGACCTGCACGAAACGGCGACCGGCGGCCTGTTCGGCCGCCATCACCGCCAGACATTCGTCGGGGTCCTGCGACAGGGGCTTTTCGCTGATCACCGGCTTGCCCGCCCGAATGCAGGCAAGGCTCAGCGGCGCATGGGTGAAATCGGGGCTGGCGATGATCACGGCATCCACATCCGCGCGCCCGATCACCGCCACGGGGTCGCTGGCAATGTCAGCGGCACCACAGGCATCCGCGATCTTGCGGGCGCGCCCCTGATCCATGTCGCAGACCACTTGAAGGGCGGCTCCGGGCATATCCTCGGCCACGATTCTTGCGTGATCAGCCCCCATCAGGCCCGCGCCGATAACGGCAAAGCGTTGTGTCATGCTTCCTGCCTCAAGTATTCAGTTGTCGCCAGACTTGGGCCTGGGCCGGTCGCTGGTCCGGACCAGGCAAGGGAAGGCGTTGTGGCGAGAGTGGCCTTCCGGGGAGACTAGTGTGCAGGTGGCGGCGGATGGCCGTCATGGCTGGCCATGTAGCCTTCGATGGTGGCTTCAAGTCCGGCCATGGTTTCACCCCCGGCCATCAGGTCGGTGATCTGTTCGCGGGTCTTGTCGCCCTTCTTGAAGTCTGCCGCGACGGCCCCACGGATCAGCACGGCGAAATGGTCGCCGACGGCCATGGCGTGCATCACCTGATGGGTGATGAACACCACCGCCAGGCCGCGCCGTTTCGCCTCGTTCACGATCCGCAGGACGTGGGCGGCCTGTTTGACGCCAAGGGCGGCAGTCGGCTCGTCAAGGATCAGCACGCGCGCGCCGAAATGCACGGCGCGGGCAATGGCGAGCGACTGACGTTCACCGCCCGACAGGCCGCCGACCAGACGGTCGCCATCGTCGATACGGGTGATGCCGAAGTCCTGCACGGCTTTCACAGCGACCCGGTTGGCGGTCTTGCGGTCATAGACCTTGAACGGACCCCAGCCCTTGGTCGGTTCCACCCCGACAAAGAACGACCGCCCGATGGACATCAACGGGAAGGTGCCGCCGAACTGGTGCACCGTGGCAATGCCCTTGTCAGCGGCGGCGCGCGGGGAGGGCAGGGCGATGGCCTGTCCGTCCATCTCGATGGTGCCGCTGGTCGGTTGATGCACCCCCGACAGCAGGCGGATCAGCGTGGATTTCCCCGCGCCGTTGTCGCCCAAGAGGCACAGCACCTCGCCCGCGCGGACCTCGATGTTGATGTCGTGCAGAACGTCGATCGGGCCAAAGCTTTTGTTGACGCCGCGCAGGGCGATGATCGGTGCCTGGTCGGCCATTGGTGTTCTCCTCCCTCATTTACCGGCGACAGGCGCCGGTTTCCGTTTCGTCGAACTCAGCGCCAGTTTGCGAAAGCTTTCGTTCATGCCGACGGCCAGCAGCAGCGTCACGCCGATGATCAGGTTCGACCAGTTGCGGTCGATCTGCGTGAAGTAGATGCCCTGCACGACAATCGCGAAGGTAATGGTGCCGACGAAAATCCCCGCCACCGACCCGAACCCGCCCGTCAACAGCACGCCGCCCACGACGACGCTGGCGATGGTGTTGAAGATGTATCCCATCCCCCCCGACACCTGGGCCGAGTTGAACTGGATCGCCTGGCACATGCCGACAAAGGCGGCGCTGGTGGAGCACAGCACGAACAGGCCGATGGTCAGCCGGATGGTGGGGATACCCGCGTTGCGGGCCGACACCTTGTCGCCGCCAAGCGCGAAAATCCAGTTTCCGATCCGCGAGCGGTGCAGGACAAAGGCGAAGATGGCGGTGGCCAGCAGCCACCAGACGATGATGATCTGGTGGCTGGGGCCGATGAAGCTGCCGAAGGTGGCCTTCGCCCAGGCGGGTGCGGTCAGGGGCACACTCGCGTTGCCCGCCAGAAACACCCCCGCGCTGAGGACGATGCCCTGCATCGCGACCAGCGTGCCCAGCGTGATGATCAGCGACGGCACGGTCGTGCGGGTGGTCAAGTATCCGTTGACCAGCCCCACCACCACGCCGATGCCAAGCGCGCCCGCCATGCCGACCCAGATCGGCAGACCGTAATGCCCCGACAGGATCGCCGTCGCAATCGACCCCGCCGGGATCATCGCGCCGATGGAAATGTCGATCTCTCCGGCGATCATCAACATGCCCACCGGGATCGCCACAATCCCCAGATTGGCCGCAAGGTTCAGCCAGCTTGCAGCCCCCGCCAGCGTGCCCAGATCGACCCCGCCGAGGATGACGTAGAACGCCAGCACACCGACAAGGCTGATGACCGAACCGGCGGCCGGGCTGCGCAGAAGGGCGTTGATCAGGTCCATCATCGCCTCACTTCTTTTTTGCGACATAGCGCAGCGCGGCGGCGCGGAAGCTGTCGTTGGACAGGACCGCGACCAGCAAAAGCGCGCCGATGATGATCGAGCCGAAGTTGGGATCGAGACCCGAGAAGAAGATGCCCTGATTGACGATGGAAAAGGTCATGGTGCCCAGCACGATGCCGATCACCGTCCCCGCGCCGCCGTTCAAGAGCACGCCCCCGATCACCACGCACATGATCGAGTTGAAGATGAAGGACTGCCCTGCCGCGACCTGCGCGCTGGAGAAGGTCATCACCTGCAACACGCCGACAAAGGCTGCGGCGAAGCCCGACATCATGTAAAGCTGGATGGTCAGCCGGTCGGTCGCGACCCCGGCGTTGCGCGCGCTTTCGCGGCTGCCGCCCAAGGCAAAAACCCAGTTGCCCCAGGGGCTGACGTGCAAGAGATACCACGCAACCATCGCAAAGGCTGCCCACCACAGGATGGCGACCTGGAACATGCCGCCCAAGGCCGACCCGAGCAGCAGTTTCGACAGCGGATCGGGCACATAGAACAGCCCGGTGGACCCCGCGATCATCACCGTCAGGCCGAGCGTGAAACCCATCACCGCAAACATCGTGCCGATGGTCACGATCAGCGACGGGATCGTCGTTCTCATCACCAGAAGGCCGTTCACGAACCCCACCAGCAGCCCGACCGCCAGCGCCGCGATGATGCCCAGCCCGCCGGGCAGTTCATAATGCCCCGACACGATGGCCAGCGTCAGGCTGGACGCGGGCACCACCGATCCGACCGAGATGTCGAGATCGCCCGAGATCATCAGCATGCCCACCGGCAGGGCGATGATGCCCACCTGTGCCGCGGTGTTCAGCCAGCTTGACCAGCCCGGCGCACCGACAAAGATGACGCCGCCAAGCGTGGCAAAAAACGCATAGACGATGATCAGCCCCAGCAAAGCCCCGGCCTCGGGACGCCGCAGCATCCGGCCAAGGGTGCCGCCTTTCGGTGCAGTCAGGTCTGTCATGGCGTCCTCCCCCCAAGGTCAGCTTTGACAGGGCCGCCCGGAACGTCCGGACGGCCCATTCTTGCGGGTCGGTCAGCGCTTGCCGACGCTCGCGCCGAACAGGACAGCGTCGATGTTCGAGGCGTCGATGACGCCCGGCCCGGTCAGGATTTCGCGGGTCGGGATGCTGACGCCATAGTTGATCCAGCCGTTCAGGATCGACACGGCGTAGAAGCCCTGCTGATAGCCCTGCTGGTCGATGGCGCAAGCCTGCGCGCCAGCCTTGACCTGTGCCAGGATCGCCTCGTCGAAGTTGACGCCGCAGAGCTGCACCGCCGCCCCCTTGCCCGATTGCGCAATCGCCTGCGCCGCGCCGATCGCGTCGAGGTTGGCCGTGGTGAACACGGCGTCAATCGTCGGGTTCTGCAAGAGATGCGCCTTCAGCGCCTCGCCCACGGCGGTCACGTTGCCTTGGGCGGTGGCGGGCAGCGGCAGGACGGTGCCGGCAGCGCCGCCCTTGACCAGCCCGTCGGTATAGCCGCGGCAATAGTCCTCGATGTTGGCGGCACCCGGCAGCGAGTTCAGGCAAAGGCCGTTCTTGGCACCGTTCGCGGCGGCATATTCACCGCCAGCCACCCCGGCCAGATAGTCGACCGCGCCGACATAGTTCATCGCGCCCAGACGGTCGGCGGCCTCGATCCCGCCGGCGTTGTAGACGACAAACGGGATGCCCGCGTCCTTGACCGCGATGAAGGCCGGGTCCATCGCCTCGGGCACCCAGTCCGGTGCCACGATGCCGGTCGCGCCCTGATCCATGGCCTGACGGATCAGTTCCGCTGCGTCCACGCCCAGGTTGTCATAGTTCTGCGGGCCAAGCCAGGTCACCGACCCGCCCTGAGCGGCCACGACCAGACCGGCGTCTTCGGCCCCTTTCTTCACCACGCCCCAGAACGGGTCGTCCGGTTTGCCGCCCACGACAAAGATCTTGGCACCCTCGGCATAGGCCGTCGATGCGCCGATCAGCAGGATCGCGGTGGTTGCAAGGATCGTGCTCAGTTTCATGGTCAGGTTTCCTCCCTGGTTGTGGTGCCACCTGTCGGCGGCGTCAGACGGGCAATTCGACGATGCCCTGGGGTCGTGCGGCCCGGTCCTTCACCCGGTCGTGACGTCCTTCGCCGTTCGGGCGTTGGCGCGCTCCTTCTTTTTGCGGAAGCGTTCCTTCATCTGCTCGTCGGCCGCTTTGCTGCCGTCGTGCCAAAGGCCGAACCACTGATCGAGCGGGACGATCCCGTCTGCGCCGTAGTTCACCTCGAAGTATTTGTGATGCAGGTGATGGGCATAGGCGTGGCTGTCGAGTGCCGCACCGTCCGTCACTTCCAGCTTTTCAAAGCCGATGTGCCCGTTGATCGCGCCATAGCCGGTGGCGTTCAGCTGGAACATCGCCACGACAGGGTTGGACGGGATCAAGAGGTGCCAGAACATCTCGCCGAAGTAGAGGATGTGTTCGACCGGGTGCATCGACAGCGACGACCACGGGCTGGGGTTGATCGAATTGTGATGGACCGAATGAACCCATTTGTACAAATGCGGTGTGTGGATCAGCCGGTGGATGCAGAAGAAATGCACCTCGTGGATCGCGGGGACCAGCAGGGTCAGGACGGTCAACCAGACCCAGTGCTCCTCCCAGGTCACCCAGTTGCCCCAGCTGTTCGCCCAGGCCCACAGCACGATGACCTGCACGGCCGTCCAGATCGGAATGCCCGACAGAAAGCTGCGCAAGAAGTTGTCGAGGTTCTGGCTCTTGAACCAAAAGACGTCCGACGGGTTTTCGGCCGGGAACTTGTGGTTGTACTTGAACCGCGTGCCCTGGATGCGCCTGGCGTAGTAGAACAGCTCGATCGCGCCATACATCACGAAGATGCCGACGGCATTGACGGCGAACAGCCACAGCGCCCAGCCCCAGGACAGGGTCTGCAGCGTTGCGACATCGGGGATGATGAAGGCCCAGTACAGCAGCGCCGTCGCCATGTGAAAGGCGTTCCACGGCCAGAGATACGCAATCAGAAACTGACCCATCTGGTCGAGCCGTCCTTCCCAGAACGGCGCTGTGGTCAGGTGGCGACTGGGGGTCCAATTGCCGCGCTTGTCACGGGTGCCAAACTTCAGATCGTCCATCCTGTCCTCCCGCAGCACCTTCGTTCCGATTCGGACCTCAGTGGACACCCAATACTGTTGACAAGAGGTCCTTCATAATCCTTTCATCTTTCGAAGGGCATTTTCCCTCTTTTCCTTCATTTTCTGCGACGCAGCAGTGAGGGATTCTTTCAGGAGCCGCCATGGCACACAGAGCGACCATCCAGGACCTTGCCGAAAGGGCCGGCGTCAGCGTCTCGACCATCGACCGCATTCTGAACGGCCGCGACAAGGTTCGCGTCGGCACCGCGACGCGGGTTCTTGCCGCCGCCGAAGACCTTGAATTCTATGCCCTTCCGGCGTTGCGCAAACGGCTGCAGGTCGATCAGCCCAAGCGACGGCTTGGGTTCCTGCTGCAACAGTCGCACCGGACCTTCTACCGCCTCATCGCCAATGCCCTGTCAGAGGCCGCAGCCCTTTCGCCTGAACCTGTCGAGGTGATCATCGAACATCTTGATGATCTGACACCTGAATCGGTCGCGGGTCGCATGCTTCGGATGGGAGAGCAGGTGCAGGCCCTGGCCGTCGTGTCCGCAGAACACCCGAGGGTTGCAAGCGCGATCGAGACTCTCGCGGCGCAGGGTGTTGTGACGTATGGACTGATCTCGGAACTGACGGCTGCCTGTGGGGCGGGCTATATCGGGCTGGACAACTGGAAGGTCGGTCGAACGGCGGGATGGGCAATCGCAGGTTTTTGCAAGCGGCCAGGATCCGTCGGCATTGTTGTCGGCAACCACCGCTACCGATGCCAGGAACTGAACGAGTCCGGCTTCCGGTCTTACTGCCGTGAACACGCGCCCGACCTGACCCTGCTGGAGCCTGTCCAGACCTTCGAGGACAATGCTGTCGCCCGCGAGGTCACCGAACAGCTGCTGAAGCGCGAACCGGGCCTTGTGGCGCTGTATGTCGCGGGAGGCGGCATGCCGGGCGTCCTGGATGCGCTGCGATCTTCGGGCCGTGGGCGATCCATCCTTGCCCTGGGCCATGACCTGACGACACATACCCGTGCAGGGTTGATGGACAACCTTCTGTCGATGGTCTTTGCCCATCCCATCAGGCGGTTGGCGACCGACGCCATAGATCAGATGCAGCGAGACGTGAGTGCCGGGAACCCACCCTCCAAGCGGGTCTTGAACTTCGAGATTTACGGGCCGGAGAACATCTGAAGACTGACTGGTGATGCGAGCGCCGTCCGGTTCTTCAATACTCAGAGAAACTGTCCTGCAGCCCTGCCGAAGTGATCCAGCACGTCCCGTTGAGGACCACGAAGTCGAGCCGGCCCGCAATGGTCAGGCCACCGTAGCGGTCGTTCCCCATGCTGTCGATCCACTTGGCGTAGTGGATGCGGCCGTGGACGACGACCTTCATGCCCTTTTCGCAATGCTCCGCGACCGTCTTGCCGAGACCGTTGAAGCAGGTGATGCGGTGCCATTCGGTGTCCACGACCCGGTAGCCGTTCTCGTCGCGCAGGACGCGACCTTCCGAGAGGCGCGGCCGCGAGGTGGCCAGGGTGAAGTTGGTGATCTTCGTGCCGCTTTGGGTCGAGCGCACTTCGGGGCTCGAGCCGATGTTGCCGGCGAGGATGACGATGTGTCTCGCATGGCAAGTTTGCACTATCGGACATGAAGGGCGTGTGCTCGGCGGCATGACCAAAGCGCGCGAGAAATCGCCTTCAGAACCGCCGGAACGCCCCGGTCCCCACGAGGGGGGCGAGAGCGTTCGCCCGGATGCGGGCGTCATCGCCCTGCCCGTCCATCTCGCCGGATCCGGCACGCTGGACCGGCTGGTGGACACCGCGCGCGACTACGCCCGTCGGGCGGCCTCGGAGAACACGCTGAAGGCCTATGCGAATGACTGGGCCCAATTCGCGCGTTGGTGCCGGATGCGCGGCGCGGATCCCCTGCCCGCCTCGCCGGAACTGATCGGCCTCTACATCGCCGATCTGGCCGCACCGCAGGGCAAGGCGGGCTTGACGTCGGCGGCCCGACCGCGGTCGGCGTCCCGGCCCCTGTCGGTCGCCTCGATCGAACGGCGGCTCTCGGGCCTCGGGTGGGGCTATGCGCAGCGCGGGGCGCGGCTGGACCGCAAGGACCGCCACATCGCCACCGTGCTGGCAGGCATCCGCCGCAGGCACGCCCGCCCGCCCCAGCAGAAGGAAGCGATCCTGCTGGTTGGGTTCGCTGGAGGCCTGCGACGCTCGGAGATCGTCGCCCTCGACCATGGCAAGGACGATACGCCCGACAGCGGCGGGTGGGTCGAGATCCTGGACGAAGGCGTCCTCCTCACCCTGCGCGGCAAGACCGGCTGGCGCGAGGTCGAGATCGCCCGCGGATCGAGCGACCAGACCTGCCCGGTGCATGCCCTGACCCAGTGGCTGCATTACTCAAAGATCGAGTTCGGACCGCTCTTCGTTGCCGTCTCGCGCAATGGGCTCAACGCGACAGAGACCGGCTCAGCGACAAGCACGTCGCCCGCCTGATCAAGCAGGCCGTGCGTGACGCGGGCCTCCGCCCCGACCTGTCCGAAGCCGAGCGTGTCCGCTTGTACTCCGGGCACTCCCTGCGCGCGGGCCTGGCCTCTTCTGCCGAGGTCGACGAGCGCCATGTCCAGAAACAGCTTGGCCACGCCTCCGCCGAAATGACCCGCCGCTATCAGCGGCGCAGGGACAGATTCCGGGTCAACTTGACCAAAGCCGCAGGGCTGTGAAGCATGGGACACACCGCCATGGATTGTGAAATCTGAAACGGCACGCGATACGCGTGTCGCGGCATCCTGCACCCCGGTTACGATGCCAAGATGCAGGGCAAACGCCGACACACTGGCCCCCGCTCTGCGGGGCGATCCCAGAAATCAATCGCGATTCTGCGCAATCGGCTGAAACAGTGCCAGAATTTCGGCCTCCGACAGAATTGCCGGGCCGCTGTGGGCTGGATCGAACAGGGCGTCGGCCAGCGCCTGTTTGCGGGTCTGCATCGCCTCGATCCGCGCCTCGATGGTGCCTTCGGTGATCAGGCGATAGACAAAGACCGGGCGGTCCTGACCGATGCGATGGGTCCGGTCCATTGCCTGCCGCTCGACCGCCGGATTCCACCATGGATCATACAGGATCACGGTGTCGGCGGCAGTCAGCGTCAGGCCGACCCCGCCCGCCTTGAGGCTGATCAGGAAGATCGGTGCTGACCCGGCCTGAAACCGCGCCACCAGTGCCTCGCGGTCCTTGGTTTCGCCGCTCAGCCATTCATAGGTCCAACCCCTGGCCACAAGATCGGCCTCAATCAGCCGCAGCATTTCAACGAACTGCGAAAACACCAGCACCCGGCGACCTTCGGAAAGCAGTTCCTCCAGCATCGCCAACAGGTGGCTGCGCTTGGCGCTGGCGGTGATTTCGGCGGCGACCGGCAGTTTGACCAGTGCCGGGTCGCAGCAAACCTGCCGCAGCTTCAACAACGCATCCAGCACCGTGATATGTGCCCCGGCGAGGCCCTTTTTCCGCAGGGCGTCGCGCACCCGCTGATCCATCGCAATGCGGATCGTTTCATAGAGCTCGCGCTGTGCTCCGCTCAGGGCGACCATCTCGGTGACCTCGGTCTTGGGCGGCAAATCGGGGGCGACCTGATCCTTGCTGCGGCGCAAGATGAACGGGGCGATGCGGCGCGATAGCAGGACCTGCGCCGCCCGGTCGCCGGACTTTTCCACCGGGCCACGAAAGCGCTTCTGGAACGCCTTGCGATCCCCCAGCAGACCGGGGACCAGCCAGTCGAACAGCGCCCACAGCTCTTGCAGGTTGTTCTCCATCGGCGTGCCGGTCAGCGCCAGCCGCTGACGGGATTTGAGGGTGCGGATCAGTTTGGCCGCCTGCGCCGCCGGGTTCTTCACCGCCTGCGCCTCGTCCAGGATCACGCAATCAAAATCCTGTGCGGCCAGTGTTGCAAGGTCGCGGTGCAGCAGCGGATAGGTGGTCACCACCAGATCATGCGTGGCAATCTGGCTGAACAACGCCTTGCGGTCGGGGCCTTGCAGCGCCAGAACCCGCAGATGAGGGGCAAACCGCGCCGCCTCGCGGGTCCAGACACCGACGACCGAGGTAGGCGCGATCAGCAGGCTTGGCAGACCCGCCACGCCTTGCCGACCGGCCAGAAAGGCCAGCGCCTGCACGGTTTTGCCCAGCCCCATATCATCGGCCAGCACCCCGCCAAAGCCGGTTTCGCCCAGCGCGGCGATCCAGCCCAAACCGGTCTTCTGATAGGGTCGCAAGGTGCCGGCAAACCCCGGCGGCGGCTCGGGGGCCATGTCGGGCCGGGCGAACGCCCGCAGCCGCCGCCCCAGTTCCAGCAACTTTTCCCCGCCACGAAACGCAATGCTCGATCCGGCCAAAGCCTCGGCCATTTCGGCGGCCACCCCGGCCTCTGCCAGATGCAACTGCCCGTGAACCCCCAGGAATATCCGCAGAACTGGCGCCAGTTGCCGCGCTTGCATCGCCAGATAGCGGCCATCTGTCAGCCGCAGGCTGAAGATGCGGTCCGCGAGAAACCCGTCCAGATCAAACCCGGCATCGACCGCTTCGGGCGGCAGGTGGCGCAGGAATTGTTGCACGGCGGGGACCAGGTCGATCTCCTTGCCCGCAACCTCGATGTTCAGCGCCAGCGAGAACCAATCGCCTGCCTCGGCCACCCCGGCAGTTAACAGATGGTCGCCCTCAATCAGCTGGCAGGGCCAGCTTGCATCGACTTCGACCCGCCAGCCAAAGTCGGCCAGGTGCGCCGCCGCTCCTCGGGCAAACTCCAGCGCCGGTTCCACCCCGGTGCCAAGTTCCGCATCAAAGGACCACAGCACCAGATCACTCGCCTGGCCCGGCGACAGACGGACATCGGGCGGTACCGCCCTGGCCGGGGCAAAGCCCCTTGCCTCGGCGAAACCGGACAGGGCCTTGATATGGAGGGATTCCGCCCGTCGGTCACGCAGAATCTTCTGCACCTGTTCGCCGTCGAAATGATCAAGGCTTTGCGCCGGACTGCCGACGTCTACCCGCTGGCCGTCATAGTCAAAGCTGAGGGACAGGGCGGGAAGCATCCGTTTGTGGAGCTGCGCGGCACCGTAGTGGCGCCGCCAGTCCGATGGCGCGAACCGCTGCGCCTGCACCCCATGCAGGCGCACAACCAGGCGCGGCGGCACATCGCGCCGCAGCCTTTGCCCGATCGCGCGTGGCAGTGGCAGCGCCGGTCCGGGCAACTGCTGCAAGGCCTCGGCCATCGCCGCCGCCTCGGCGGCGCTGACGGCGGGAGCCTTGGCCAGCCACAGCGCACGGTCCTGCGGCAGCTCGGTGACCAGCGGACCACAGGCACCGGTCGCCGCGTCCAGATACCACAGAGGCTCGACGGGCAGGGGTGTCACTTGCCCGCCTGACGCTGTTTCCACCCGCAGCGCCTGCCCGCCCGCCGCATCGGTATGCCAGACAAATTGCCCTTCAAGCGGGGGCCCCGCGAACAAGGCAGGAGAGTCCGCCGTCTCCCAGCGCCCCCGCCGGGTCGAGATGATCACCGCCAGCGTGCGACTGCCCTCGTCAGCCTCGGGCAACGGCCAGCCCTCGCTGCCGCCGTACCAACCGGCCAGGCTCAGCAGCCTGCGGATGCGGCGATCCAGCGGGCGCAGGTATTTCGGCGGCGTCGGGCTGTCCATATTGGTGAAGCCGTAGCGTGCCAGCGACTTGCCAAGGCTGCCGTCCTTGGTGATGCGACCCTTCCAGGGCTGCACCACCAGCCGCTCATGACGGCGCGACAGGATATAGATGATCCGGTCAAACACCTGCAGCGGATAGTCCTCGTCCTGCGTCACCGCCATTTGTGCCGCCCGCAGCCAGACCTGAACCGCCCCGGACAAGGCGGCGGGTGGCGCTGCCGGGGCAAGTGATGGCCTTGCCTGCCTGTCAAGCTGCGGCAAGGCGGCATGCAGCAGCGCCGCCACATGTTTGCAGTTCTCGCCGACAGGGCAGGAGCAGTCACCGTTGATCGCGGCGATACGGCCCGTAGCAGACCAATCGAGCGCGACTTGCTGCACATAGGCGGCCCTGTCGCTTCCCTCGACCCGCCCGCTGATCCGCCCGGACTCCCTGTCGACACTGATACCGAGAACCCTTCCCTGCCGGGCATAGGCCAGCCCGCGATCGGCATAAACCTTGCCGATCAGCCGCTCGATGTCGGTCCAAGTCTTGTCAGTCATCGGGTCCAGTCGAAATCTGCCCGCGAAAACGCAAAAAGGGGGCGGTACCGCGATACCAAGTTCCGGGGCGATCTTAAAGATGCTGCTGTTCGGACGCCGCTTGGCAGGGCAGAGGCAGTTTGGGCGGCGACTGTGACAATCACGCCACCACCGAGGCGCATCGACGGCGACATTTGGTCGTTTTATGGTGGTATCCGAAACTGCAAACGGCCTGTTTTGATGCCCCGGATCGGCTATGCCCGCATTGTCTAATCGCGGCTCAGCGGTCAAGTAGGTCCTTCTTCCTTCCCGCGACTTTCCAGCAGATCGCAGCCTGCGGTCTTCAGGGACCTGTCTGCGTGCAGGTAGTGGTAGAGGGTTGAGGACGGTATCCCGCCCAGTTCCGCGCAGATCTCGGGGATTGAGCGCGTGCGGTCAGCCATCAGGTGGCAGGCATAGCGCAGCTTGTCGGCTGTCATCACCCGGGGGCGGCCGCCCTTGCGGCCGCGGGCGGCGGCGAGCTCACCTGGACCAACGGCCAGGTCGAGCGCATGAACCGCACGATCAAGGACGCGACCGTCAAACGCTTCCACGACGACGACCACACCCGGCTTGAACGGCATCTCGCCGACTTCATCAGTGCCTACAACTTCGGGCGACGATTGAAGACCCTCAAGCGCCTCACCCCCTACGAGTTCATCTGCAAATGCTGGACTTCACAGCCAGAAAGACTCATCCTCAACCCACTCCACCACATGCCGGGACTAAACATCTAGCGGGAACAGCCACGCCGATGCGGGATCGTCGGAAATAGGTTTTTCGCATCTCAGCCATAACGGGTCGTTGTGGGTAGCTCTTCTGCAGGATGTCGCTGCCCCGGCCCCCCAGGCCGACTCTGTTGCACGAATCCTGATGGAGGATTCATCTTGTGAATCCAGAGGGGTGGCTGGGGTGGCTGAGCAGACCGAACACCCTCCGCCCACAAGACCCGCAACTGGCCCGCCTACAATGAGGCGCTGATGGGCCGGGGATCGCTGACGATCTGGTTCGATCCTGCATGGCCTGGGCGGCGAAGCCGACCGGCAAGCTGGGGCGGCAGCCGGAGTACAACGACGCTACCGTCCAGACCCAGCCGTCAAGCTGGAGGGCGCGAAACAGCAACTTGGGCCGACCGGTGCGGACAATCCGCAGGTGCGTGAAACGCTGGTGCGGCCTGAAAAGGCAAGGTTCGACCTTTTGCGCACCCGGGTCATCGCACCTTCGGACGGCGTTGTCGCCAATCTCGAACGCACCATCGGCCAGGTGGTTGGTCCGGGTCAGCCGGCGATGACGTTCATCGACGCGGGAACGATCTGGATCGACGCCGACTTCAAGGAAAACAGCCTGCAGTTCATGACTGCCGGTGATCCCGCAGAGATCGTACTCGACGCGCTGCGCGGCATGACCTTGGCCGCCGAGGTAGAAAGTATCGGCTGGGGCGTGTCTCGGGGCAGCAGCGATCCTGTGACCGGTCTGCCGACAATCTGGAACCCAAAGGGCTGGATCTGCGCGCCGCAGCACTTTCCGGTCAGGCCGAACTTCAAGGGGCAGAGGCTGAAAGACGTCCGCTTTGCCGCGCAGGCCAACTTCGTGGTCTATGCATCGGACAATCCCATCCTTCCTTCCATCGGTCACTTCTGGATCCGGATGGTATCCTGCCTGACCAACGATGCCTTGTCGGCGGCGGCGGCCGAGCCGATCACGGTTGCGTCGCTGGTGGGACAACTGGACCCGGTGCGACGGCCGGTTGCGGTGGTCGGGCTGATGCTGGTCAATCTGCTGGGCGGCAGTGTCGCTTCCCTTGCATTCACCGTCTGCGCAATCCGGCCATCGGCCCTGTCGTTGTTCACGGTGGTCTTGATCGTCGCGCCGATCTTTGCCGGAAAGGCAATGGCCGACCGCAGCAAGGCACCGGTGTGTCTGGGTGGCCCCACCAACGTCTTCATCCTGTTCGGGCTCGGTGTCTCGCCGCTGCCGGGAAGTGCTGCGGAATCGTTTTCCAACTGTGTCGGGTTCGTGTTGTTTGCGATTGTCTGTGGCGTCGTGTTCGCGGCCCTGCTGTGGCGACCGAAAGACCGGTTGGCCGCGCTGTTTGCCTGGACCCCGCCGAATGCCGCCACGTGGCTGGCACCGCTGCGCGCCATGGTGAACGTGGACGGCCTGCGTCTGCGGGTGCCGACGTCGCGGGCGGGGAAGGGTGAGTTACCGTGACCGGCGAGCGTAACGTCTTCAGGAAGTCTTGATGCCATAAGACTGGATCTTGCGGTACAGCGTCGGCCGCGAGATCCCCAGTGTAACGGCCGCCTTTGTCATGTTCCCGCGGTTCTGGCGCAGCGAATTCTCGATCAGCATCACTTCGGCGCGCTTCAGGGACGCGGCATTGGTCAAGGCCTGGTCCTGCGCGGACGCGCTGGACGGGCGGAGGATGGCAGGCGACGGCGCAGTGATTTCACGCGGCAGGTCGGCCAGCGTCACGACGCGGGATCGGGCCAGGCAGTGCAGCCCAGACACCACGTTGCGCAATTCGCGAACATTGCCGGGCCAGGGATGCGCCATCAGCGCATCCTGCACCCCCGAGCCGAGAACCAGAAGTTCACGGCCGGATTCGATGCTGATCTTGCGATTGTAGTGTTCGGCGATCAGCAGGACATCCTCGCCGCGGCTGTGCAGCGGCGGGATCGTCAGGACGATTGCGCTCAGGCGGTAAAACAGGTCGCGGCGGAACCGGCCGGCCTCGACCTCGTCAAGCAGCACCCGGTTGGTCATCGACAGCACCCGGATCGACGGGTCGGACTGGTCGGGTCCGAACAGCCGGGTCATCCGGTCTTCGAGCGTCCGAAGCAGGAAAAGCTGGGTGTCGGCAGACGCCTCGCCGACCTCGTCAAGGCAGAGCGGCGCGGCCATCTCGGCATCGGGTTGCTGCCGCAGAGCCTCGCTCAGTACCTCCGGCGTGGTGGCACCGCAATTGATGGCGCGGAACCGGTGGGTGTTCTCGGGGTCCATCCGGGACTGGATCAGGCGCGCAAACAGCTCCTTGCCGACGCCGGTCTGTCCTTCGATCAGCGCCGGTTCATTGCTCGAGGCAATGCGGTTGGCGATGTCGAGTGCCTCGAGAATGGCATCGCTTCGGCCGACGATCTTGAGGCCCGACTTCCCGATCACGATTCCGGGCAGCGCGGGGACTGCGGGACGGTGGCCGGGGCTGGAGTTGCGGAGCGGGGCCGACGGCCTGAACACCAGCGCCGCCCCGCTGACAACGCCGTCGATCTCGATCAGCCGGATGTCTTCGCAGCCCAGGTCAGCGGGCAGCGAAGCAAAGATCTTGTCCTCGGTGATGCCGTCGGGCAATTCAAGGAACCGTGCACCAAGGCCGAGGTCACGTTCCGAACGGCCGACATCGAGTCCGCTGTTGCGGTTGAAGATCAGCCTGCCGAATCGGTCGACGATTGCCAGCCCCTCGGTCGGGCCCTGAGCGCGCGTCGGGAACTTGCCGATGATCGCCTCCATCAGGCGGATGTTCAGCAGCGACTGCTCGCGCTCGAGCGCCAGTTCGATGTCGCGTGCGGCGGTGGCGGCGAAGGCCGCGTTGTGTTTCTGGAAGATGCCGGTCAGGCCCGACAGGTTGACGATGCCGATGATGCTGCGGTCGATCACGTCCCGGATCGGGGCGGCGGCACAGCTCCAGGGCTTCATGCCCTCGCAGAAATGTTCCTCGCCATGGACATAGACCGGCTGCCCGGTCCACAGCGCGGTGCCGATGCCGTTGGTGCCCGAGGCATCCTCGCTCCAGACGCCGCCGATGGCGAGGTTGATCTTGCTGGCCTTGGAAAGCGTGGAATTGTCGCCCACGGTTTCCGTGATGACCCCCTCGGGATTGGTCAACAGCAGCATCGCCTCGGCGCCCGACAGCAGTTCGCCCGTTCGTGCCATCATGGCCCGGGTGGCGCGGCGCACCTCTGCCTGGTCGAAGGTCGACTTTGCGACCGGCTTGGTCCGCTCCAGCGACGGCGCGGCGAACTGGTCGGGCTTGATGCCGGTCGTGTTCGATCGCACCCAGGACTGCAGGATGACCGAGCGCACGCCGGTCATCGGCAGGCTGGGCGCATTGCGGCTTGCGAGGAACCTGGCCCATGCCTTGGCGGTTTCGCGGGGGTTCACATCCGCGAAATCGAACCCCAGGTGAAGGGGTCTGGGGCTGGTACGGTGGTCTGAACTCGACATAAACCCCCTCCCGTGGATTTAATCGCAGGTTCCAGGCACGCGCGCTGTGGGTCTGGCTGGGGATTCTCCCCTTGGCTGGTTGACGGGTCTGCCTCAGACGATCTGGAGCCGGTCTTTCAGGTCTCGGGCCAGGTCTTCTTCGGAATAGCTGCGATTCACGGTCAGGTTCGCCAGATCGGCGATCTTGTCATGGACGTCGTCGGCAAGCGGCGAGATGAAGCCGTTTTCCTTGGTCGCCAGAACGAACCGGACTGCGCCGTCGATGCGTTTCAACTGGCCGAGGAAGTGCAGCTGCACGCCCGAGCTGGTATCGGCGACGACAACACGCCCGTTCGGGCTTATGCGCAGGTAGGGCACGGGCACGTCCGCTTTGCGCGGGCGGGCCTGGCCGTGGATGATCAGCCCGTCGGGCGTGGGCGGCGGGGCCGCCTTGCGGGCCTTGTTGGCGCTGTACTTGCCGCCGCTGAGCGTGTCGGCAAGTTTCTCGATGGTGCCCCAGTTGCGCTGGATGTGCTGCTTGGCCTGAGCGTCCTCGGCGCGAGGGCCGCTTTTCTTCGAGATAATGTCCAACGCAACGTCCCCGCTCTTTCGCTCCGATGATGACGGTCGGATGTCGATGATCCTTCATGGTAACATGCCGCCCGGTATTCACCGCGTCACTTGTGAAACGCCTGACCTGGCAATTGGTCTGTAACGAAACGTTACAAATCCCGAAGTCGGGACCAAGGTCAGTTCGGGCGCGGTGCCGGCGCGGTTTCGGCCTTGCCCGCAACCTTGCCGCCCATGCGCCCCTCGCTGATCCAGCGCGCGGCCAGAACGAAGGCACCCACGGAAAACTCGCGCCCATGCGCCGCGATCATCTCCTCGCCGATCAGCGCGATGCGCTGGAAGAAGGCGTCCTTGCTCTTTTCCTCGTCGGTCAGTTCGGCGGCCATTCGGGTTGCCCTCGTTTCGGGATTCAGGATTTGAACATCGCGTCCGGGAACTCGACCAGTGCCGCCGACCCGTCGGTTCCGGCAAGTGCAAGGTAGGCCCCGTTGCCCGACCACGCCATCGCGGTGATCCCTGCCCCGGTGTCCTCGCGCAGCAAGATCTCGGAAGGTCTGCCGATCTCGGCCAGGCTGAGCAAGCCGTTGGCATAGCCGACGGCGACCAGATTGCGGTTCGGGCAAGTGGCGATGGCATCGATCAGAACCAGGCCCGGCTTGCCGGTCACCACATCGCCTTGGTCGGCCAGCGTCCAGGCGGCAACCCGGAACGCGCCGGCGGCCACCACCGTATCGGTCGGCAGCCCGAAACCGGCGTGCCGCACGGCGGACGGAAAGTTGCGGTGGACATGCACGGCATCGGTGGCGGCCTCGACCGTGCAGAAACCGTCCTCGGCCAGGCAGGCGACCAGCCACGCGCCGTCGCGCCGCCAGGCCACGTCCAGCGGTCGGCCGACAACCGGCGTGTGCCGCACCCCGAGGTCCGGTGCCGCGACGGACCAGCGCGACAGCCCCGCGTCATGCGCCACGGCCAGCGTCCGGCCATCAGGTGAAAACGCCAGGCCGGTGACGGTAGCGGGGGCGTCAAGGTGCAGCGGGGCATTGGCCTTGGCGGGGGTGACGCAAACTTCGCTGCCCGTGGCATAGGCAATCGTCGCGCCATCCGCCGTGCAGGCGACCGCGCGGATCGGCCCTGCGGCACGTGCCGCCAGATGCGAGGCGATGCCGCCGGGGGTCAGCGTGTTCACCCGTCCGGTATCCTTGGCAAACGCGAAGTTCGCAGGTCCGTTCGGGACCACCGGCGAACTGCGCCCGGCGGTGAAATCGGCGACCTTCAGCGGCAGGAACGGCTTGTCGCGCGGCGCGATGGTCAGCCGCCCGGTGTCGATGGCCCGGCGAACGCGCGTGCCGGGTGCCGAATTGTCGGCCGTCGCGGCCAGCCAGACGGCACCATCGGCGCAGGCGAAGGCCACCGCCGTGTCATTCGCGTTGAAGGTGATCGCCTCGACCACGGCGGGCACCGTCCAGTCACGGGCGATCAGATCGAAAAGCTGCAGATGCGCGCGTTCGTCTTTCACCGTTGCCCCCGTCATGCCTGGCAAAGCGACGCGATGTCGGCGTTCACCTTGACCATAAGCGCCTCTAGCCGCTCGATGTCCAACTCGGTCTCGCGCAGTGCCTGCTGCAGCGACGCATCCTCGCGGTACAGTTCTTCCAGCGGGCCCCTGTCCGCCTCTGCCGCATCCTGCAGGTCACGCTCGGCGCACATGACCTCGATCTCCTTGCCCGCCACACGCTGGCGGCGACTCAGCAGTTTCGCCGTCTCCTGGCTGATCAGGATCACCAGCGCCACCCGCATTTTCTGCAGTTCGGCCATCCTGTCGGAATAGTCTGCTGCATCAGGCACTTGCCCCTCCCCGCCGGAACCGCCCGAAAACACCATCGGGACGCCCTCGTCCGCATCCCGCAAATTACGTCTACCCGCTGCACAAAAAGAACGCGCAGAAAATCGGGAGGCGTAACGATCCGTTACACTTCGTCTCTGAACGTTACGGAAATAAAATTGCTAGGCCGAAGGGTGATTCCGACCATTACTTCCTCATCGAAAAATGAAAACCGGCGCGCCTCGACGGGGTGCAGCCAGTTCAAGAACGAAGGAAGGGAGGCCTGCGTTGCGACCGACATTCACATCCTGTGAATCTGATTCGCCGTTCCGGCAGCCTGTCGGTCACGCTGATCGCGGTTCTCTGACCTTTGCCGACGGCCCTGCCCACATCAATCTTTATCTGAAAGGTGAGCATCAATGTCGACACTGACGCTGAACAAGATCACGTCGCAGAAGGGCATCTCGGTGTCCGAAGCGGCGAAGAAGATCGCCGACCTGGGATGGCAACCGTCCTACGTCCAGGAAGCGATGACCTACCCGACCGACTACAAGATCACCAAGGCACCGCGCGACCCGATGAAACAGGTCCTGCGGTCCTACTTCACGATGCAGGAAGAAAAGGACAACCGCGTCTACGGTGCCCTTGATGCCGCCCTGCGTGGCGACATGTTCCGCAACGTGGAACCCCGCTGGGTCGAATGGATGAAGCTGTTCCTGGCGATCATCCCCTTCCCGGAAATCTCGGCCGCCCGCTCGATGGCGATGGTCAGCCGCATCGCGCCGGGCGAAGATCTGCGCACCGGCTTCACCATGCAGATGGTGGACGAGTTCCGTCACTCCACGATTCAGATGAACCTGAAGAAGTGGTACATGGAAAACTACATCGACCCGGCCGGCTTCGACATCACCGAAGAGGCGTTCGGCAAGTGCTATGCGACCACCATCGGTCGCCAGTTCGCCGAAGGGTTCATCACCGGCGACACCATGACGGCGGCGAACATCTATCTGACCGTCGTGGCGGAAACCGCGTTCACCAACACGCTGTTCGTCGCCATGCCGTCCGAGGCCGCCCGCAACGGTGACTATGCGCTGCCGACCGTGTTCCTGTCGGTGCAGTCCGATGAATCGCGCCACATCGGCAACGGCCACTCGCTGATGATGGCCGCGCTGAAGGAGCCCGAGAACCACCAGCTGATCGAACGCGACATGAAGTATGCCTTCTGGCAGAACCATGCCATCGTCGACGCGGCGATCGGGACGTTCATCGAGTACGGCACCACCGACCGCGACAAGTCCAAGGAAAGCTATGCCGAGATGTGGCATCGCTGGGTCTACGAGGACTACTATCGCACCTACATGCTTCCCATGGAGAAGTACGGCATCAAGATCCATCATGATGACGTGACGCTGGCCTGGGAACGCCTGACGAAGAAGAACTACGTCCACAAGGTCGGGCAGTTCTTCGCGGTCGGCTGGCCCGTCAACTTCTGGCGGATCGAGGCGCAGACCGAGAAGGACTTCGAGTGGTTCGAGCACAAGTACCCCGGCTGGCACGCCGAGTTCGGCGAGTTCTGGAAGTGGTACGCGAAGCTGTCGAAGCCCGGCCAGAAGGTCATCACCTTCAACGAGGAAGTCGGCTACGTCTATCCGCACCGCTGCTGGTCGTGCCTGGTTCCCTGCCTCATCCGCGAGGACATGGTGGTGGACGAGATCGACGGACAGCTGCACACGTTCGCCCATGAAATCGACCGCTGGACGGCGGTCGAGGCCTTCGCGGACGAGTACCAGGGGCGTCCGACGCCCGCGATGGGCCGGTTCTCCGGCAAGCGCGAGTGGGAAACGCTGTACCATGGCGTCGATCTGGCCGATGCGATCGTGGATCTGAACTTTGTCCGTCAGGACGGCAAGACCCTGATCCCGCAACCGCACCTGCGCTTCGACGACAAGGACATGTGGACGCTGGACCATGTCCGCGGACACACGCTCGGCTCGCCGCTGATCACGCTCCGCGGCATGGACGAGGCAACCCGCAAGGCGCACCTCGCCGACTATGCCAAGGGTTTCACGATCAACCCCTGCAACTGATCCCTTGACCATGCGGGCCGGATCTCCGGCCCGCCGCCAGACACCACCCGGCGCCCCCCACACGGGGCGCCGGATCTGGAAGTGCTACCCGAAAAGGCTGCCACCCAATGTCCGACACCTACACCGTGCGTCTGGAGCCTGTCGGCGTCGAGTTCGAGGTAGAGGACGGCGAGACCGTCCTGAACGCCGCCTTCCGCCAGGGCATCTCGCTGCCGCATGGCTGCAAGGAAGGCCAGTGTTCTGCCTGCAAGTGCAACCTGGTCGAGGGTGAGGTCGACCTTCTGAAATACTCCACCTTCGCGCTGTCGGATGGTGAACGCGAACAGGGCGGCATCCTTTTGTGCCGGGCCATTGCGCAGGACGACCTGGTCGTCGAGCTGCTGAATTTCGACGAGGAGCTTCTGTCAAAATCCATTGCGGTGAAGGACTTCAAGGGCCGGATCACGGCCAAGACGAACCTGACCCACGACATCCGGGCCATCGAGATTGACATCGAAACGCCGATCAAATTCTGGGCCGGACAATATGTCGACATCACCGTCAGGACCAAAGATGGGGAGACGATTACGCGCTCGTTCTCCATGGCAAATACGCCGGACCAAACCCAGAGGCTCCGCTTCATCATCAAGAAATACCCCGACGGAAAGTTCAGCAACGAGCTTGACGTCGGAGGGATCGAAGTCGGAGCCGCCGTCACCGTCCGCGGACCCTACGGATCCTGCTTCCGGCGGGAAAACCGAACCGGAGCGATAGTGCTGGTGGCCGCCGGATCGGGCATGTCGCCGATCTGGTCGATCCTGCACGACCACATCGCCAGCGGCGAGGATCGCCCGGTCTATTTCTTCTATGGCGCGCGGACGCGGGCCGACCTGTTCTACCTCGACCAGATCGCCGCGATCACGGAAGAGCACCCGGAGGTCACCTTCATCCCCGTGCTGTCGCATGCCGACACCGATGCCGACTGGCATGGCGCGACCGGTTTTGTCCATCAGGTGGTCGGATCGGAACTGAAACGCTTGGGGATCGAAGGCGACGGCGACGCCTATGCCTGCGGCCCACCGCCGATGATCGACGCGCTTCAGCCCGTCCTGTTCATGCAGGACTTCGACCCGGAACGCACCTTCTACGACAAGTTCACCCCGTCCACCGCGCCGGTTCCGGTCAAGGCGCACTGATTACCCAGGGGCCTGACCCCGCTTACCCAAGGGAGAGAGACATGGTTGCCACATCAAGTTCGGTCGGTTCCGGCGCCGCTGGGGCCGCGATCTTTGCCGACAGCGAAAGCCGCCGCTATCGCTATTTCGAACCGCGCGGCAAGCGCGCCACGCACTACGAAGACGTGACGGTGGACGTGCAGCCCGATCCCGAGCGCTACCTGATCCAGGACTGGATCATCGCCTTCCCCGACGGCAAGGGTGCCTACTACAAGGACGCCACCCGCGCGCTCAGCTCGAACTGGCATGCCTTCCGCGCGCCCGACCAGGAGTGGGAGCGCACCCATTACCAGCGCCAGTCCAAGATCGAGATCATGGTGCAGTCGGTCATCAACAACGGCCGCAAGTCGGGCGCGCCGCAGGCCTTCGACGCGGCATGGCTCAAGGTCCTGCAAAAGCACCTGGGTGCCTGGAAGCATGCCGAATTCGGCCTGGGCAAGGCGCTGATGCAGGCGCAGCGCTATGGCTACACCCAGATGATCAACAACGCGACGCTGACCAACTCGTCCTACAAGCTGCGCCTGAGCCAGGACATCACGCTCTACCTCGCCGAGATCGGGATGGACCTGAAGGGATGGGATGACGAGGCGGGCAAGAAAGCCTGGATGGAAGAGGACACCTGGCAGGGCACCCGCGAGATCATCGAGACGATCATGGGTGCCGAAGACTATCTCGAGCAGTATTTCGCCACCAACATCGTGTTCGAGCCCTTGGTGGGAGAGCTGTTCCGGTCGGGCTTCCTGATGCAGGCCGGAGCGCCGAACCACGACTTCCTGACGCCGTCCGTCATCGCCGCCGCCGAAGGCGACTTCGAGCGCAACCTCGCGAACACCGTGGACCTGATCTACCTGCTGGTGACCGACGAAAAGCACGGCGCGCACAACAAGGCGCTGTTCCAGGGCTGGGTCAAGAAATACGCGGCCCTCGCCGACAAGGCAGCGCTCAGCCTGCAGCCGATCTGGTCGCAGCCGCATTCCAAGCCTGTGAGCTTTGCCGAAGCGCAGGCCGTGTCGCAAGAGCGGTTTGCCCACATCCTCGGCGAACTCCAACTGTCCCGCTGAACAAGGAAGCCAACCCATGTCAAACGTTGCACGCGACAACAGCCACGACAACATCTTCAAGGCGATGAAGGACATCACCTTCGAGAAGACCGTCTCGCACCAGTGCGGGGTGACCATGTCGGATTCGGTCGAGGCCCGCGCCATCGCCGAATTCATGGACCAGAAGCCCGGGGTCACGGTGACCTACAACCCCGCCCTGATCCGCATCGACGGCAACGGCAAGCTGATCTTCAAGATGGACGAGATCAGCGAGTTCCTGGGCCGCGAGATGACGGCCGAGCTGTTCGAGGTGAACTCCTCCACCCACTACGGGCGGATGGTGCGCGCCGATGACAACACGGTGATCCTGTACGGCGACATGAACGAGATGCTCGAGTTCATCTGACGCCCGACCGGTGGCGCGGCGTTCCCCAAGGGCCGCGCCACCGACCATCCCATCAACCCCCGCGCCCTGCTCCTGCACCGGCGCGACGATCCAGGCGAGGCACCCCAGATGTATGTGACCCCCGAAGGCAAAGAGATTTTCGTGGTCGACGGCCATACCCATTTCTGGGACGGCAGCCCGGAAAACCAGAAGAACATCCACGGCAAGCAGTTCATCGACTGCTTCTATGCCTATCACAACGGCCTGTCCCCCAAGGAACAGCTGTGGGAGAAGTCGAAGTTCGAGAAGTACACCGAGGCCGACCTCTACAACGACCTGTTCATCGACGGCCCCGACGACATCGCGATCCTGAACTCGACCTATCTCAAGGATTTCTACAAGAACGGCTTCAACGACATCGAGCGCAACGCCTCGGTCGCCAAGCGCTATCCGAACCGGTTCATCGTCAACGGGTCCTTCGATCCGCGCGACGGGGAAAAGGCGCTGGAATACATCCACTACATGAAGGAAACCCACAACATCCAGGGCGTGAAGATGTACACGGCCGAATGGAACGGGGCGTCCAAGGGGTGGAAGCTGAACGATCCCGACGCCTACAAGTGCTTTGAGCTGTGCGACAAGCTCGGGATCAAGAACATCCACGTGCACAAGGGCCCGACGATCATCCCGCTGAACAAGGATGCGTTCGACGTGCATGACGTGGACTATGCCGCGACCGACTTCCAGGGGCTGAACTGGATCATCGAGCATTGCGGCCTGCCGCGTCTGGACGATTTCTGCTGGATCGCCACGCAGGAGACCAACGTCTTCGGCGGGCTTGCCGTGGCGCTGCCGTTCATCCATTCGCGTCCGCGCTATTTCGGCGAGGTGATGGCGGAACTCTTGTTCTGGATCGGGCCCGAGAAGATCCTGTTCGGGTCGGACTATGCGATCTGGACGCCGAAATGGCTGGTCGAGCGGCTCTGGGCCTACCAGATCCCCGAGGACATCTCGGCCGAACGGGCGGGCGTGCAGCTGACCGACGAGATCAAGGAGAAGATCCTCGGTCTGAATGCCGCACGGCTCTACAACATCGACATCGCCGCGCGGAAGGCCGAATTCGCCGCATCGCCGATGTCGATCGCCGCCGAGTGACGGCAATGGACGTCGCGCCCCTTCTCGCCCCGCAACTGGAGCAGGTCTGGGCGCGGCTCGACCTGGTGATGGACCCGGAACTCGATGAGCCCCTGACCGACATGGGGTTCATCGAGGCGGTGGCGGTCACCGGGCCGGGCATCGTCGCCGTATCGTTCCGGCTGCCGACCTACTGGTGCTCGCCCAACTTCGCCTTCCTGATGGCCGAAGGGATCAAGCGCCAGGTCGAGGCCCTGCCCTGGGTCACCGAGGCAGTGGTGACGCTGGAAGACCACATGGCGGCGGCCGAGATGAATGCCGCCATCAAGGCGGGTGCCAGTTTCGGCACCGTCTTTGCCGACCTGCAACCCGACGAGGACCTGCGCGCGCTGCGCGAAAAGTTTGACCAGAAGGCATTCCAGCGGCGGCAGGAGGTGGTGATCAAGGCGTTGCGCGACCAGGGCATGCCGGTGGACCAGATCGTCGCCCTGCCGCGCGCCGCGCTGGAAGCGGCGGTGTTCGGCGACCCCGACGCGGTGCGACAGCAGGGCCGCTACCTTGCCCTGCTGCAGTCGCGCGGCCTTGCCCCGCGTCCGCAGGACCCGGCGTTCACAGAATGGTCCGGCACGCCGCTGACGGCAGAGGGGTTTGCCGCCTACATGGGTCTTCTGCGGTCGGTTCGCATCAACATGGAGTTTTCCGGCTCGTTGTGCCGGGGTCTCAAGCAAAGCCGCTACAAGGAGGCCGACCTGTCCGGGGCTGTGCCGGTTCTCGTCGATTTCGCGCGCCCCCATTCCGAACGACACGACACGCCACACGCCTGCCGCTGACGGGCGATTGACAAAAACACCATCAAACGGCCCCGGCCGACGGAGGAAGCTATGCCCAAACTGATGATCCACGGCAACGAGGCCCGACGTGCGCTTGCCATCGGCGTGCAGAAGCTGTCGGCGGCGGTCGAGTCCACGCTGGGCCCGCAGGGCATGAACGCGATGATCGACCGGCCCATCGGCACGCCGCTGATCAGCCGCGACGGGGTGTCGATCGCGTCCGAGATCGAACTGTTCGACCGGTTCGAGAACATGGGCGCGCAAGTGGTGCGCGAGGTGTCGATGCAGACCAATGACGTGGCGGGGGATGGCACCACCACGTCCATCGTGCTGGCGAACGGCATGATCAAGGCGGGCGTCGCGCTGATCGACAAGGGGGCCAAGCCGGTCGAGTTGTGCCGGGGCATCGCCCTGGCGGTCGAGGCGACGGCGGCGGCGCTGCGCGCGGCGGCGGTTCCGGCGGCGGATGACGAGGTGCTGGCGGCGGTCGCGCGGATTTCCGCGTCGAACGCCGACCTGGGCGGACTGGTGGCCGAGGCGTTCCGCCGCGTCGGCCTGAACGGCGTGATCACCACCGATCTGGGCGTGGGGCCGACCACGACGCTTGAGGTGGTGGACGGCATGTCGTTCGACCGAGGTTACATCAGCCACCACATGGTCACCGACACCGAGAACATGCGCGCGGAGATCGAGCATCCCTACATCGTGCTGACCGACATCAAGATGAAATCGCCCGACCAGCTGGTCGCGGCAAGGAAGATCGCCGCCGAGGATGGCCGCCCGCTCTTGCTGGTGTCCGAGGATACCGCGCCCGAGGTTCTGCAATCGCTGCTGGGGAAAGAGCATGTCGGCAAGTACCTGGTCGTGCACCCGCCCGAGTTCGGCCACTGGCGCAAGAACATGATGGAGGATCTGGCGATCCTGACCGGGGGCAAGGTGCTGGTCCGCGACCTGGGCGACCGGCTGGAGGACATCACCCGCGAACATCTGGGCAGCGCCGAGCGGGTGATCTCCACCCAGTCCGACACGGTGATCATCCGGGGGCAGGGCGACGCCGCCGCCATCGCCGCCCGCAGGGCGCAGGTCGAACGCCTCTATGATGCGGCCCCGCCGAACATCGACAAGGACAAGCTGCAGGAACGGCTTGCGAAACTCTGCGGCGGCACCGCGAACATCCTGGCGGGGGGGGTTACCCCGGTGGAACAGAAGCGCACGGTGCAGCTGATCGAGGATTCACTGAACGCCGTGCGCGCGGCGCAGGACGAGGGTGTGCTGGTCGGCGGCGGCGTGGCGCTGACGCGGGTCGCTCCGTCGCTGAATGACCTGGCCAAGACGGTCACCGGCGATCTGAAGAAGGGTGTGGAACTTGTGCAATCGGTGCTGACCCTGCCGCTGGCGCGGATCGCGTTCAACGCCGGGGCCGAGCCGAACGAGGTGGTGGGCAAGGTCAGCACCATGACCGGCGCGAATGGGTACAACGCAGCGACCGGCATCTACGAAGACCTGATGAAGGCCGGCGTGATCGACCCGGTGCGTGTCACCGTGTCGGCCCTGGTCAACGCAGGCTCGGTCGCGCGGCTGATCCTCACGACCGAGACGCTGATCGCCGACCTGAAAGAGGACGAAGACCCGACCGCAGGCGGGGCTTTGGGCGGGGGGGCGGAAAAGCTGGGGCGCAAGTAGCCACGCGGAACCGCCAAGCATCAGAAAGGATACCGAGAATGTATGCCGCAAGACTCTACGAATACGACCCCGCGATGAACGTCCAGCTGAAGATCGAACAGGTCAAGCCGCCGAACATCCTCGGGCCGCAGGACGTGATCGTGAAGGTGGGCGCGGCAGGCCTCTGCCGCACCGACCTGCACATCATCGAAGGTGTGTGGAAGGACATCATGGACTCGGGCGGCAACCTGCTGCCGTACATCATGGGTCATGAAAACGCGGGCTGGGTCGAGGATGTCGGATCGGGCGTCACCTCGGTAAAGGCGGGCGACGCCGTCATCTGCCACCCGCACCGCACCTGCGGCATCTGCCTGTCGTGCCGCTATGGCGACGACATGCACTGCGAGCACAGCCTGTTTCCCGGTCTGGGGCTGGATGGCGGCTTTGCCGAGTATTTCGTGACCAGCGAGCGCAGCCTGATCAAGCTCAACCCCAACGTGACGCCGCTGGACGTGGCGCCGATGGCCGATGCCGGGATCACGGCATACCGCGCGGCGAAAAAGGCCGCCAAGACGCTGCGCCCCGGTGCCTATTGCGCCATTGTCGGGGTCGGCGGTCTGGGCCACATCGCGCTGCAATGCCTGCACGAGATCAGCGGCTGCCGGATCATCGCCATCGACCGCGAACCCGCCGCGCGCAAGCTGTGCAAGGAACTGGGTGCCGATTTCGTGCTGGACGGCGGCCCGAATGTCGTCGACGAGATCAAGCAGATCACCGGCGGCGGCGCGCAGGTGGTGATGGATTTCGTCGGCGAACTGGGGGTCGAGAACCTGGCCTGGAAGATGGTCCGCCCCGGTGGGCAGCTGATCATGATCGGCTACGGCGGCAAGGTCGAGGTGCCGACGGTGCATCTGGTGATCAACGAGATCAACATCGGCGGCAGCCTGGTCGGCAACTACACCGAACTGGTCGAGCTGATGGAGCTGAACGCCGACGGCAAGGTCAAGATGCACTACACCCAGTACAAGCTGGCCGACATCAACACCGCCCTGGACGACTTCAAGAACCGCCGCTTCGCCGGGCGCGGCGTGATTGTTCCCTGAGCCGCCCGAACCGACCAACCTGCGCATGGGGAGTGAGACATGGGTATCGACGCGAATGTGAAAGAGGCGGGAGCCTCGGCCGACGCCTGCTACCGCCTGATCTACCGCAGCCATAGTCTCTTGCCACCGGGCGACACGGCGGGGCTTGCCGACATCCTGAAGGTCGCGCGGACGAAAAACGCCGGTCTTGGCGTCACCGGCGCGTTGATGCTGTACGACGACTGGTTCGCGCAGGTGCTCGAAGGGCCGCAGGCGGTGATCGAGGCGCTGTACGCGCGCATCAAGTCTGACCCCCGCCACGACGGCGTGCGGCTGAACGAGGCGGGCATGGCAGCGAAACGGCTGTTCGCCAAATGGGCGATGGCAGTGGTGGCGGAGCACCACCAGCCCGACATGCCGATGGTTGCCACCACCGGCGGGCTGGCGCAGGGCGCGCCATGGCAGGTGACGCTGGAACAGGAGGCGATCCTGACCCGCCTGCGCGACCTCACGCGCGGCTACGGGCGGGGGTCGTAGGACAGCCGCGTGGCGCGAGGATTGACTGACTTGCCCAGTCCCGGTGCGATGGCCGAGCGCGCCTTCAGGCGTTTATGTTGGCATCCAGCCGGGACGGCAGCACCCGCCAGCAGGGGACGTCCCCCCGGGACAACTCTCCGTCAAGCGTCGTCAGTTCTTCCAGAAACTGCCCGAAGGCGGCCCTGCCGCGGTCATCCAGCGCGAGATAGGAGAAATCCACCATCAGCTTGGCGCGGTCCACGTTCAGGTTGAAGTTCGCGTTCAAGAGCCGCTGGAACACGTCCACCGACACCCGGCGACCGTCCGAGTGGATGCGGACGGGGATCTTGTCGACCCACATCTGGTAGTTCCACATCATGCTGCCCAGTATCTCGTGCTGGACCGCCGCCATGAAGATGAACCCGGCCGCCAGCCGGGCGACGCTGGCGCGCGTCACGTCGCCGCCCGCAATGCCGCCGATGCCGTTCGGAATGGTCGCCTCCAGCGCACGAAGCCAGGCCCGCACCGGCTCGTCGCGCTGCAGCGCCCGGTCATCGGGATAGTAGGCCGCGATGTAGCGGGTCGTGTGGGCCAGCATCACGTCGTAGATCCGGACAAGGTTGTCCTGCACCGGCGTGTCAAAGTCCGCGCCGTCCAGCCCCCGGTCGCGCCAATCGAGTGCCGGCACCATGACCGAGGCACGATAGCCGTCATAGGTGCGCACGAAGAGGTCGCACATGCCCGCGTGGGTGAAGGAAAACACCGTCTCGAAATCGCCGCCGGGCAGCATCTGCCCTTCGGTCACCAGAAAGTTCGAGTTCTGGGTGCCGTACATGTGCGGCCACATCAGGCGGCACATCGGATGGCCGAAGCCAAGGTTGTTGCGCGTCGCGATGGCGAACGGACCGCCGCAGGCCAGGTGCACCCAGTTGAAGTGATTGACCAGGGAAATCTGGGTCGAGGCCGCGCAGAGCGCCGTGCGCACCGCCTCGGTCCAGCGGTCATCGGACGGGTCGATGTCGCCCAGCACGCATTCGATCCGCGTGGCCTTCAACGTGCGCGCATCCTTGTCGACGGCGAAGAAGACCCGCGAACCGAGAGGGCGCAGCCCGCCATAAACCTCGTGTGCGTCGAGATCGCGGAAATCCCAGACCAGGTTGCCCTCGGCGTCGCGCGCAAGAAAGCAGGCGAACGGGCTTGACGTGGCGAGGTCGCCGATCTCGGGCGGCCCCGGATGACTCAGTTCCTCGGGCCGCCGGGGCGCAGGATAGAGCGCGCGGTAGCCACGGCCGAAGGCCGCGTCCATGGCCGCATAAATGTCGTCGGCAATCTGGGGCAGGCCGTTGACCACGGGGGGGAACACCCGCCCCAGCCAGGTGCGGAAGGCAAAGGCATAGAACATGGCCTTCGACGTCTCGCCCGGCGGGATGTGATCGGCCATCAGGATGTTGTCGATCTGGATGCCGGGAATGCGCTGGCTGACCGGCACCGCCCGCAATGGTTCGGGGTTTTCGGGGGGCAGCGGGATCTGCTTGGCCTTCTTGAAGCGGAAGATCAACTGCGAGAGGCCGTTCCAGACGAACTTGCGGATGTACCAGCTGAGGGGCGGCTTCTGGGTCATGGGGATGCTGGCTCCGGCGGTGAAACGGGGATGCGTCAGGGCTTCGTGTCGGCAAAGGCGGGGTCGCCGGCGGCGCGCCGCTGGGGCCGCCAGTCAAGCGCATAGTAGCTGCCCCGGTCGCGCGCCCAGGGGTCGAAGGCATTGACCACGTTGTCCAGTTCCCCCTCAAGCCCCGGCAGGTTGCGCATCAGGATCCGCTTCAGCGGCAGCACCTGCTGCCGGTGCCCGTTGACCCGGCCGCGCTGCATCTGCCGCTCCGGTCCGTTGTTGTTCACCCAGTCAAGGCCGAAGGTGCTGTAGAATTCGGGCCGGTAGCTCGACGTGAAGAACCGGTCCGAAAACAACCGGCGCGAGGCATTGACGATGAAGACCTGGAACTGCGTCTCGGAAATGGCATAGCCGTGCGGCCGCGTGGTCTCGGCCAGGTATCCGACGACGGTGTCGAGGTCTTCCACGTTGTCGACAAGCGTGCCGTCCGGATGGCCAAGGCAGTCGTTCGGAAAGGGCGACTGTCCGGTGCCGCCGCGCGCAAGATCGGGGGTCAACTGCACGCTGCTGATGATCTTCGATGCGTCGCAGACATGCTGGCCATAGACGTCGCGCAGCAAGAGGACCAGCGCGCGCTGGTCGTCAAGCTCCGCCTGCTCGGCCGCCGTGCGATCCTTCTTGTCCGCCAGCCGCCTGTCGACGAAATCGTCAAAGCCCGTCAGCTGCCGCAGCCCGATCTGGCGGCGGAACTCGTTGAACTTGGCAACCCCGCGCTCGCGGTCCCGCAGGATGTCCAGCGCGATCACGTCGATCGTCTTGGTCGGGCCCTCCGGGCGACTGGGAATGGTCAGGTTCTGCAGGAATTGCGGATGGTTCTGCAAGGCCAGGCGGCCGATCCGCTGCCGCCCGAGGCTGAGCCCGATATCCTCCATCCCGTAGGCGTGCATCGCCCCGGTCGCCTTGCTGCGGAACGTGCTGACGACAGGCAGCTTGCCGGTGATGACGTTCGGATCGGCGTCGTTGTCGCGCATCTCGATCAGGTCGGGCAGCATCGAATGCAGCCGGTAGACGCTGACGAACTCTTCGGTGAAGTTGAAGGGCACGCCGAAATGGTTGGTGCCCGCGTTGTCGAAATCGACCCGTGCGACATTGCCGTCGTTGTCCAGCGTCCCGGTGCCGACGATGCCTGCGCCCGAGGAAAACACCGAGTACCAGGCGGTTTCCTCGGCCTCGTCGCCGGACTTGCCGAATGCCGTCACCAGTTCGGACAGGATGCGCTTCAGCCGGGGGTGATCGACGAACAGTCCGTCCCAGTTCGAATTCATCGCCACCCGGAGCGGCTCGTCATACAGAAGCTGCGTGGTCCATTCGATGGTGTGGATTTTCGCGATCACGGCCGCCACCACCAGCCGCGCGATCTCGAACAACTCGTCGTCGGTCACGTCGCGGTAGGGCACGACGTCATCCGGCGCCTGCGGGCGGCGCAGCCCGCTGTCGCGCCAGGGATTGCGGCGCGCTTCTTCGCGGAACGCGGTGACGAATGTGTTGTGCTCGCGCGCAAAGAGATTGTGGAAGAAACTCATCCCGATCGACCAGTTTTCCGGAAATGCGGTCGCCTCTTGCCCGGCCCATTTCGGGTTCATCGGATCGGGGCGGCAGTCGGGCGCGTCCGCCGGGCAGTCCAGCCGCAGGATCGGAAGATAACCCGCCGTGTCGCCCGCTGCGGCCCGCTGATCGACCGGGCGCAGCAGCAGTTTCGCGGGGTCGTCCGGGTCGCGCTTCACCCGGGCGCGCGACACGGCATCATAGCCGTAGATCTGCGAGGCATCCCACCAGGCGGTGACCGTGTTGGGGGCCGTTACCGGCGCGCGGGCACGCCGCGTGTCGCCGTCGAACATCGGCGGCAGCCCGATGTCCTTTTCGATGGCCGGGTATTCGCGCATGGCCGGGTTGCAGCCCAGCCGAAACGCATCGTCGGGCGTCAGGGGCCGGGGCCGTCCGTCGGCCAGCCGCGAGAGGCATCCCATCGGGACGGTGCGCGAGGTGTCGTTCTCGCCCTCTTGCAGATGGCTGAACCAGTCGTGGGTCATGAACTGGACCCAGTACGCGGCCAGCACGTTCATCGAATCTGCCTGCTTGTAGTCGCACTGCGCCGCTGCATCGTTGCCGGGCAGTCCCTGACCGGCATTGCAGGACCCGGGTGCCGACTGGCGGCGCGACAGCAGCATGCGGCTGATCACCTGCGGGTCGGGCTGCAGCATCGCGATGCGGTCACCGTGGCGGTTGCGCGCCAGCGTATCGCCGACCCCGACCGCGAGGATCGGAAACGTCGCCTCGAAGTCGACGTTCCGCGCAAAGACCATCCCGGTCGAGCCCATGGCCGGATTGCGCATGTCGTTGCAGATGCCGTCCACGGTGCGGAACCGGATCAGGTCGCCCCGGCAGACCTGCTCTCCGCTGCCGCCCACGGCGGCATAATCGGGGCTGTCGTTCTTCAGCCGCATCTGCGGCCAGGTCTTCAATGTCGGTCCGCTCTGTCCGTTCCGGCCATGCAGGTATTCGGGATAGGTGTAGTTGTCGTAGAGGTTGAAGCGGATCAACTCGATCCGCTGGCGTTCCAGGTCCAGAAGCGCGCCGTCCAGCCCGCGCCCGTTGCGGCTGAGAAAACCGGCGACAAGCGTGGTCGGATTGTACGAGCGGACGAGGGAACCGCCGTCGCCTGCCGACCAGTAGTTCGACCAGTCGACCCAGGGCGTCTCGCGATAGTGCGCCGCAACCCTGCCACCGCGACAGCGCGCGGTATCCTCCTGCACCTTGCCCAGAAACCGCTCGGTGCGGTCTTGCGCAATGGGGGCGAGCCCGCGTTCCAGCATCGTCACGCAACTGGACAGGCTGCTGTCGGTCGCCGTCCAGACCGCGACAAGAAAGATCAGGACGGCACCCGAGGCTGCGGCAAGATACTTGAACATCGGCCGTCCATTCCCCCCTCGGGCTGCGCGCTTTGCCATTCAACCTTACGCGGTCGGAAGCCGATTGCCAGCAACCACGCCGCAAATCCGGCGTGGCAGCAGGGGCTACCGGCGCATGACATGCCAGATCAGCAGCGCGGCTGTCGCGATATCAAGCCAGATGATCGGCACCAGCCACCACGACGGAACGGCAACGTTGATCCGGATCATCAGATAGGCGAAACCGGCGCCTGCGATCACCAGGGGGATTGCAGGTCTTGTCCAGTGAATCGCCCCCCGCAGGAAGGACCGGGCGATCCCGAATGCGGCCAGTCCGCACAGCAGCAGGACCAACGTGCTGACATGGATGCCCGCGACCAGAACCGAAAACACATGGAACGCCGCAGACCAGCAAAGCAGGACGCCCGCCATCGACAGGCTTGCACTTTGCCGTGCCACGCCCTTGCCCCCCACAACCGGCGCTGCCGGTCAACCCGATCATTCCGCACCACCTTAGGTGGTTCGTGCCCCCGATCAAGGGCCTCCGCCGCGCCCCGTCGTGCTACCTGGTCGAGGGGTCGGGCAGCCTGCTCGCGCGGTGCACCCGCCCGAACCGTCGCGCGCAGAGCGGCATTGACGTGCGATCCCGCCTTCCTGATAGTGTCAACGAAGTGTCCAGAGGGTCACCGAAGGGTCGCGCAGGAATGTCAAACATTGCCGGCAAGGCCTATGCCCTGAATGTCGTCACACCCACGACGCGCTGGCACGGCTGGCTCAAGCGGTTCATCTTCATCATCGTGCGCGCGGTCCCGCAGCTGCTGGCGGGCCTGCAGGGCCTTTCGATGATCCAGTTCGCGCGCTGGGTCGTGATCAGTCCCCGGCAATGGCCGAACGCAAATCCCGGCAAACCGATCCGGCTGCACTACGACTACACGCTCTTCTGCAGCAGTTTCAATGGAACCTGGGACCAGTACATCGATGCCTTCTCGGATGGCATTCCCTTCATGCTCGACCTCGCCTGGTATCGCGATTTCGGCTATCCCGCCTCGATCCCGCTGGCACCGTTCCAGCGCTACATCCGGCACAACCAGTTCCAGACGGACTACTACTTCAACGCCACGCCCGGTGCGGCGCAGCGCGACATCAAGGCCGCGCTCAGGGTCTGGCGCGCGGTGCGGGCGCTGTCAGACCTGCAGCCCCACCTCGACCCGATGTCGTTCGAGCGGGAATACCTGCGCATGGTGACATGGGTGCAGAACGACCTCGGCTCGATGGGGCCCGGAACCTTGGCCAGCTTGCCGACCCGGGCCGACAGCAAGCACCGGCAACGCATGGTCCGCCAGCAATGGGCCACGAAACCGCATGACGACCTGGCCAAGGCAGCGGCCCGGTCCGGCAGTTCCGATGGCTGACTTTGATGCAGGTCACTATTTCCTGACGCTCGCCGTCCCGGTCGAGCGTGGCGGCACGACCATCGTGGACGGCAGGGCGCGCTCGCGGCTTGACCAGTTGCGCGACACGCTGGCCGCCCTTCCGACCGCCGAGCAGGATGAATTCAGCCGCGAAACCGGGCTCGACAGCCCCTTCGCGCGCGTTCCGGGCACGCATTTCGCACGGCTTTTCGTGCTGGATGATGTCCGCTACAACGGCCGACGCCCGTCGAGCCCGATCTTCAACCTGGTCTTCAACGTCAAGATGACCGTTGCGGAAAAGGTCGATCAGTTGCCGCATGCCTATCTGATCATGACGATCGACTTCGACGCGGTGGATGGCACGGCAGCATCGCTGCGGGCCTATGCCAATGACCTGTGGCGCCACATGTCCGACGAGCTTTCGCTGGTCTTCGGCCATTGCATCGGGTTCGACGGCGTCGACAGCGAGCAGGCGTTCTTCGATTTCATCCGGCATTGCCAGTTGCACACCACGATGCCGTTCAACGACTATTGGACCGGTGCCCCGCCGATCACCGATCCGCTGCCGCTGTTCGGGGCGATCCTGATCGGCGGTCCGCTTCTGGCAATTGCGGCCTGGACCGCCGGCTTCTGGCCCTGGAGCACATGGGGACTTGCCGCGCTGACCGTTGCCGCCGTCCTTGCGCTGATCGTCGGGATCACCCTCAGGCGCGGCCTGACGCCGTTCCCGAAGGCACCCGACAGCGATATCGCCTCGGTGCTCAAGGCCATCTACATCCAGCAGATGTTCGTGGGCTTCATGATCGACAACCTCGGGCGCGGCGGCAGGGACCTTTATGATGCGTTCGAGGCCTTCCGGACAACGCACCGTCCCGCCGACATTCAGAACCCGACACAGCCGTCCGGCAGGCTGAAGACCCGGTGGAAGCCGTGATGCCGGCACCGCTCGACCTGCGCGACATTCAGGGCAACATCGTGCGGGCCTACGGGCGCTACGGCTTTCCCCATGCGCGCTATTTCCTGTTTCATTTCGACGACGGTGCTGCGGGGCGCCGGGCCGTGCAGGGCCTGTTGCCGCTGGTCACCACCGCCGAGCGGTGGAGCGGCGCGCCCGACGGGGTGGACCGGGCGGGGATCGAACGCCCCAAGGTGGCGCTGAACCTCGCGTTCACCTGGCTGGGCCTCCTCGCGCTCGAGGTGCCGATTGCAACCCTGATCCAGTTCCCCCCCGAATTCATCGAGGGAATGGCGGCGCGCGCGCCGATCCTGTCCGATGTCGGCCCCAGCGGCGTCGACTACTGGGACCCGGTCTGGCAACGCGCGGCGACCGGGGCCGACGGCGCGGCGATCCACATGCAGGTGTCGCTGAATGCGCAGATGCAGGCAGACGCGACGCCGGTGCCCGAACTTGACCGGCTGACCGACCAACTGCGACGGATCGGCGAGGGTCCTGGTGTCCGGCTGCTTGCCGGGCACGGTCAGGCGGGGGCGGATTTCCAGCAGGCCGGGGCGCGGATGATCCCGATGCCGGACGGAACCCTGATCCCCGACGCAAAGGAACATTTCGGCTTCGAGGACGGCATCGGCGACCCCGTCTTTGCGGGCCAGTATGCGTCCGATGAGGAAAGTCTGCGGGTGCGCGGCCGGGGCAAGCTGATGCCCGACCAGACCTGGCAGCCGCTTGCCACGGGCGAATTCCTGTTCGGCTACATCGACGAGTCGCAGGAACTGACGCATGTGGTGCAGCCGCCCGGTTTCCTGAAGAACGGAACCTTCATGGTGTTCCGCAAGCTGCACGAGAACGTGCGCACGTTCGACGACTACGTGGCCGGCCAGAGCCGCCTCTACGCCCTGGTGAACGGCATCCCCGAGGACGAGGCCAACCTCACGCTGCGGGCAAAGATGGTCGGACGCTGGCCCAATGGCGTGCCGCTGATGATGGCCCCGACCCATGCCGACATGCTGCGGTTTGACGCGCAATGGGCGGACATTCCGGCACTGCAGGCAAAATCCGGGCGTCGCACCCGCGCCGAAGACGCGCGGCTGGCCGAATATGACCGCCTGCTGATCGAGTTCCGCTTCCGGGACGACCCCCAGGGCGTGCGCTGTCCGATCTCGGCCCATATCCGGCGCGGAAACATGCGCGACATGCTCGATCCCCGCCTTACGTCTCCCAATCCGCGGGACTGGGACGGTTCGGCGATCACCAACCGCCGCCGCATCCTGCGGCGGGGCCTGCCCTATGGCCCGTTCGATCCGCCACAGAACGAGGACAGCGTCGAGCGCGGCGTGATCTTCAAGGTCCTGTGCGCCGACCTGTTCCGCCAGTTCGAGTTCGTGCTGCAGCAATGGATCAACTTCGGTCTCGACTTCAACGCAGGCAATGACACCTGCCCGCTGCTTGGGCGGCATCACGGCGACGCAAAGTTCGTCATCCAGGCCGATCCGCATGGCGAGGCCACACCCTGGATCATGAACGGCCTGCCGCAGTTCGTGGCCACGCGGGGGGGCGAGTATTTCTTTGTCCCCGGACTCAACACGCTGACGATGATTGCCGAAGGCCTGGTCGATCCGACCTGAGGCGCAGACCTGTCGGAGGACCTGCTGATGACCCATGACCCGGCGCGATCCGAGGCCGAACTGATCGCGGAACTGGTCCGCATCAACCTGGACTATGTGCCGAGGGCGCAGTGCCCGGCGATGCGGTCGGAACATGGCAAGGGCATTGCCGATCTGGCCGCCACCTTCACGGTGATCGACCATATCGGCGCGGGGCTGGGACTCGGCCTTTTTGCCGCGCCCGCCAGCTATGCCGCCACGGTGCGGTTTTCCAACGGCGCGGTCAGCCGCGACAGCAAACGCGACACACATGGTCTGGCGATCAAGGTGCATGGCGTGCCGATGCAGACGGCGCCGGTCGGGCCCGATGGCCAGAGGTTCCAGGATTTCATCCTGCTCGACAGCCCCGTCTTCATCATGGGCAATCTTGCGCAGTACGTGCCGTTCAACCGGGCTTTCCTTGCGTCCAAGCTGACACTCGGCGGCAAGCTCGGGATGCTGCGGCAGATGATCGCCCATCCGCGCGCGGGCTATTTTGTGCTGCGCCTTGCGCTGAACCGGGCGAACGCGCCGCTGTCGACCAACTACTGGAGCACGACGCCCTACAGGCTTGGGCCACGGGTGGTGAAGTATCTGGTTCGCGCCGCCCCGCGCGACGCGCCGGCACCGCGCATCCATGGCACCGACGGCCGGCGCGCCGCGTTGCAGGAACAACTGCGCGCCGAGCCGGGCCGGTTCACCTTCGGCGTGCTCGTGCAGACCGACCCGGTCCGGCAGCCGGTCGAGGACCCCACCGTGAACTGGGAGCGGAACGGTGCCGAATTCGTGCCACTTGCAGAGCTGTTGATCCCCTCCGACCAGCCTGTGGACGCGCCCGCAACCGAGGAGAACGCCCTGACCTTCTCGCCCGGTCATGCCGCCGCCGAGCATTTTCCGCTGGGTGCGATCAATCGGGCCCGGGTCGCGATCTACGCCGCCGCGTCGCGCGCGCGGCAGGCGGCGCACGACACGGACGGCTGAGGTGCCGCGCCACAGGCGGATGTCCCGATTTCTCTTCTGACGATTGCCGGAGTTTGTTAACGTCCCACCCATGACGGGCAACGGCTTTGCCGGACGAACCCGCGTGTTCGCGTCCGATCCGGCAGTTTTCCCCGGTACACGGGCCGAACCGTCGTAGGATGAGGGACACTGTCGCGGATGCAGGTCGAGGCAATTGTCAGCCAGAAGCGGCGCGGAACGGTCCTGTTCGCCGATGTGGCGGACTTTACCAAATTTGCCGAACAGATCGGTGCCGAAGGGGCTTTCGAACTGATCCAGGCCGTGTCGGGCAAGATGCAAGAGGCCGTCCGCAGCCAGAACGGAACCATCGGGGAATTTCGCGGCGACGGGATCATGGCGCTGTTCAGCGTGACCGCCGGGATCGAGGACGGGCCGCTGCGGGCCTGCCGCGCCGCCCTGCAGATCCAGGCCTTCCTTCGGGCCATGCAGGCCGACATGCAAGCCCGCCATGGCCGGGCACCGCAGGTGAGGGTCGGGATTCACAGCGGTCCGCTTGTCGTCGGCGACGTCGGCGATCAGAACAAGGCGCACGTCACCATCATCGGAGACACCGCCAATGTGGCGGCCCGGCTCGAGGCCATGGCGGGGCACGGCGAGATCTACATCAGCAGCGACCTTTTTGCGCTGGTGGAGGGCCGGGTCGAGGCGACCGATCTGGGCGAGCGGGACATGAAAGGGAAATCCGCGCCGCAGCGCGTGTTCCTGCTGCAGGGCGTCAGGGATGGCGTCTCGCGGTTCGATGCCTCGGTCTCACGCGGGCTTTCGGCGCTGACCGAGCGCGAGGGCGAGCTTGCGCGCCTTGACGCGGTCTACGCCGGCCTGCCGTCCACCGGCATCGGCATCGTCAACATCGGCGGCGAAGCCGGCATCGGCAAATCCCGCCTGCTTTACGAGTTCGAACAGCGCCTGTCGGGACGCGGCGCCACCATCCTGAAGGGCGAGTGTCGGCCCGATGGCATGACCGTTCCCTTCATGCCCTTTGCCGAAATGCTGCGGGACGCGCTGTCCGCCGATGACACGACGCCCGCAGCAAAGCTGGAACAGCGTCTTGCCGACCTGCTCCGGTCCCTCGACTTCGACATCGGGGCCAACCTTCCCTATCTGCTGACCCTGCTCGGCCGAAAGTCCGAGGCGGCGACCGAAGGGGGCCTGAGCGCCGAGATGATCGGCGAACGGACGCGCGGGGTCATCGTGGCGATCATTGCCCGGCTGGCCGCGCGGTCATCGGTCGTGCTTGTCGTGGAAGACCTGCACTGGGCCGATCCCGCGACCCTGCAGATCGTCGACCGCCTGTCCGGACTGGACCAGATGATTCCGCTGATGATCATCTGCACCAATCGGCCCGAGTTCGTGCCGGCTTGGTCGGGACACCCACGCACGACAATCATCACTCCGGCACCGCTGTCCACCCAGGGCGTTGCCGCGCTGATCCGCCAGCGACTGAGCGGCGCGGGCGATGCCCTGGCAATGGCAGCCCTTGTGATCGAAAAGGCCGATGGCAATCCCCTCTATGCCGAGGAAATCGCAAAGCTGCTGGTGCAGCGCAGCCAGTCCGAGGGCGCTGCGACGGGCGACGAGGCAGCGGTGGTGCTGCCGACCAACCTTCAGAACATGGTGATGGAGCGGTTCGACCGCCTGCCGAAGGAATGCCGCATGCTGCTGCAGGCCGCCGCCGTGATGGGCCGCCGCTTTGACGGCCGGCTTGCTGCGGGAATCGTCGCCGCGCAGGCCCCTTTCGAGCCCGCCCAGCTTGAAGAGGCCATCCGGGCCGAACTGGTCCTGCCGTTCGGCGGCTCGGGGATGGAGTACCAGTTCAAGCATGCGCTGGTGCAGGACGCGATCCGCGACACGCTGTTGCAGGGGCAAAGACGCCACCTGCACGAACGGATCGGGGCCGAACTGGAGGCGCGGTTCGCCGACCGCCTCGAAGAAGCCTCGGAAAGCCTCGCGCATCATTTCACCCAGGCCGAGATTCCGGACAAGGCCGCGATCTATCTGATCGCGGCGGGCGTGCGCAATCTCAAGCTGTTTTCGCTTTCGGTGGCCAACGACGCCTTTGCGACGGCGCACCGGCTGATCGAGCGTCACGGGCTGACCCTTGGCGAGGATCATGTCGCCGAGCTTTTCGCCAGCTGGTTCGAGGTGCAGCAATGGCGTGCCGAGTTCGGCAAGACGGTCACCCTGTTCGAGAGCCAGCCGGACCGGATGCAGGCGATTGCGGGCAACCGGCGCTATGCCCGTATCCTGGGTCTGGTCGGCATCGCCTATTGCCAGAACCTGCAATTCGACCTGTCCCGCCAGCGCCACGACGAGGCCATCGCCATCGGCGAGCGCAACGGGGATCGCGATGCCATCGTCTATGGCTGTCTTGGGCTGATGGTGCTGGAATGCAGCGCCCCCCGGGCCGGTTTCTTTGCGCGGACCGCTGACCTCGCCGACCGGATCGACCGCCTTCTGGGCGACGAGGCGCAGCCCTACTACCGCACCTACTGCAACTTCTACCGCAACTGGAGCCACTCGATCCGCGGCAACATGGACACCGCGCGCGACAGCGGTCACGGCCTGATCGACATGGGGCGGCGCACAAACTTTACCGGTGCCATCGGCTGGGGCGCGATCTGTGTCGCCTTCAACGAGGCCTATTGCGAGAACTACGGGACCGCCATCGCGTTTGCCGCCATCGGCGAGCAGGCGGCGGGCGGCCAGGTGGACAAGCTGGTCTGCCAGGGTCTCAAGGGGTTCTCGATGGTGATGAACGGCGATGTGTCCGGCGGCGCGCGCATCCTGGACGACATCCGCGCTTGCCGCGAAGAGCTGGACTATCTTGGCATCGACAACATTGTCTATGGGCCCATCGGTCTGGCCAGGTTCCTGGGCGGCGACATGGCGGGAGGGGTGCGCTGGCTGAAAGATGCCATCGCGCGCGCGCTGGTGAACGGGAACACCCACAGTGCTGCGATGTCGCATATCTCGCTCGGCACGATCCACCTGATGCTGGCAACCGCCAAGGACAAGCCGGACCTGTCGCTACTGCGCCGCAACATCCTGTTCCTGATCGGCACCCTGCCTTTCGCGAAATCCCGCGCCGTGGCGCATTTCGACAAGGCCGCAGCCCTTGGCCGCGAGATCGGGATGGCGGGCGTCGAGGCGCAGGCGCTCTGCGGCAAGGGGATGGCCCTCCGTGCCGCGAAGCGCGTGGGTGCGGCGCGTGCCGCCTTGACCGAGGCCCGGCAGGCCGTGTCGGGGATCCGCTGGTCCATGATGCAGGACCGGATCGAGGCGGCGCTGAAGGCGTTGGGTTGACGCGACAGCGGGCGGCGATGTCCATCTCTTCGCCTCTCGCCGTGCCAACGACAGTGCCGGACCCCGTCACCGCGGCCTCAGCCGGGGTCAGGCCGGCTTCAACCGATGGCCAGACCGCGCCAGCCCAAGGTGATCAGGCAGAGTTGCCATTACACCCCGTTGCCCATCGGCCCCAAGACCTGCGGCGAACGCGATGGGCGACCCCCCGTGGGATACGTCGGGACAAAAAATGGGCAAAGGAGTCAGCCCGCAATCGCGCCAACGATGGCGGTCATGGCCAGCATGCCGGGGTCGTCCATGCCCTTCGACTTTTCGGCAAAGATGCGGGCGCGGCCGATGGTGGCGGGGCGCGGGCGGAAATCCTCCATCGCCTGCCGCGCTGCGGCAACGGCTGCCGCTGCGACGGCGGCGGGATCGGTCAGGCCTGCCGTGGCGCGCGCCACCGCGTCCAGGCTGTCGAGCACCGTCTTGCCCCCGAGGTCGGCCTTGCCCCGCGCCTGCATCGCGTCGCGGGCGGCGGCGACCAGCGCCGGGATCTCGGACGCCTCTACCATCAAGCGCCCCTTGACCGCCTTGGCCATCGCCATCAGCCCCGTCGCCGTCAGCGTGCCGTAGGACGACCCCGACGCCCTGGTGAACGCCTGTGCGCACCTGAGCAATGCCAGCCCCAGATCCTCGGGCATGTCGCCCGCGCCCTCGGCGATGGCCCGCATCCCCCGCGTCAGCGTCACCCCCAGGTCGCCGTCGCCCAGCGCCCCGTCCGCCGCATTCAGCGCGTCGAAATCGCGCTCCATCGCGGCGGCGACACGGGCAATGCCCGACAGGAGTGCCGCCCGGTCGATCATCGCACGCTCCAGAACGCGCAGTCGCAGGGGACCTTCAGCAACCCCTCAAGCTGGTCGTCCAGCTTGATCAGGGTGAACGAAACCCCCGCCATCTCCATCGACGTGGCATAGCGCCCGACCAGCGGCATCACCGTGGCCACGCCCAGACCATCCAGCCGTGCCTTGACCACACGGTACAGGATGTACAGCTCCTCCGGCGGCGTGGACCCCAGCGAGTTGACCATCACCGACACCCGGTCGCCCTTGACCAAGGGCATGTCGGCCAGCAGCCGGTCCATCATCTCCCCGGCAATCGCATCGGCGGGGCGCAGTTGCCCTCGCCAGACGCCGGGTTCGCCATGGATGCCCATGCCCATCTCCATCTCGTCCTCGGCGATGTGGAAGGTGGGTTTTCCGGCCTGCGGCACGGTGCAGGACGACAGCGCCGCCCCGACCGAACGGCAGGCGTCCGCTGCCTTCTGCGCCACCGCTGTCACGGCGGCCAGATCGTGCCCCGCCTCGGCCGCCGCGCCCGCGATCTTGAAGGCATAGACCATGCCCGCGACGCCGCGCCGCTTTTCCCGCTCGGCCGGGGCCGCCGAGGCCACGTCGTCGGCCAGAACCACGGTGGTGCAGGTGATCCCGTCGAACTCGACCAGATCCCCCGCCATGTCGAAGTTCATGATGTCGCCGCCGTAGTTCCCGTACAGCCGCAGCACCCCCGCACCCCGGTCGGCCACGCGGATCGCATCGGCCATCTGTTCGGCCGAAGGGCTGGCAAAGACGTCGCCGATGGCGCAGGCGTCCAGCAGGCCGGGGCCGACATACCCCGTGAACACCGGCAGGTGCCCCGACCCGCCGCCCGTGACGATGCCGACCTTGCCCGCCATGCCCGGTGTGGCCCGTGCCACCACCCGGCCCGTGTCACCGTGCAGGCGATAGAATTCGGGATGCGCGGCGGTCAGGCCCGCCAGCATCTCGTCCACATAATCGACGGGGTTGTTGAGGATTTTCTTCATGGCACGTCTCCTTCAGGCTTTGCGGCGGGGGGTCTGGCCGATGCGGGTGTTTACGAGCATCACGAAAATCAGAAGACCGCCCCAGATCAGTTCGCGGGCAAAGTTCGACACGCCCAGCATGTTCAGCCCCGACGACAGGAACTGCATCGACAGCACGGCCAGCACCACGCCGATCACGCGGCCATAGCCGCCGTACGGGTTCACGCCCCCCAGGACGGCGATCAGCACCGCCAGCAGCAGATAGCTTGACCCGTAGTCGGCCTTGGCCGAGTTGGCGCGGCTCATCACCACCATGCCTGCGATGGCGGCAAGGACGCCGGACATGACGTAGACGCGGATCAACAGGCCGGTGATGTCCACGGCGGCGAACCGCGCGGCCAGGGGGTTTGCGCCGAACATCCGCACTTTCAGGCCAAACGCCGTCCGGGTGAGCAAGAGCGACAGGCCCAGCGCCAGCAGCGCGAACAGGATCAGCGGCACGGGGATGTAGAACACCGTCCCGTTCCCCAGCCAGGCGACAGCATCGGGAAACCCCATCACCGCCGACCCCCCGGTGATCGCCACGGCAAACCCGGTGAAGATCAGCCCCGACCCCAGCGTCGCCAGGATCGGCGGCAGGCCGAAGACGGCAATCGCCACCCCGTTGCACAGCCCCGCGACCGCGCCCACCCCCATCGCCGCGCCAAAGGCCAGCGCCCACCACATCAGGCCCCCGTCCCCCGGCCCGGCAAAGGTGGTCAGGATCGTGGCGGCGACGATGGCCGACAGGTTGGCAGCACCGACCACCGACAGGTCGATCCCCCCGGTCAGCATGGTCAGCGTCATCGCCAGGGCAAGGATGGCAAACTCGGGAAACTGGAACGCCATCGACGTCATGTTCTGGGCCGACAGGAACCGGTCGGGCGACAGCGCGCCCATCACCGCGAACACCACCAGGGCGATGACGGCCAGCCGCGCCTCGGGCGATGACAGGCGCATCATGCGGCCCTCGCGGCGGCGCGCTTGGCCTGCCATGCGGGCAGGCCGGTGCCGATCAGGATCAGCACGCCCACCGCCACCGACTGCCAGGTGTTGGGAATGCCCAGCACGACCAGCGAGTTGCGCACCAGCACGATCAGCGCCACGCCCAGAAGCGTGCCGGTCAGCGTGCCGTACCCCCCCGCCAGCCGCGCGCCCCCCAGAACCACGGCGGCGATCACCGACAGCTCAAGCCCCACAAGGTCGAACGGGTTGGCGACACGGGCCATCGAGGCATGGATGATCCCCGCCAGCCCCGCCAGCATGCCGACATAGACATAGACGAAGAACTGCACGCCCCGCACGTCGATGCCGATGCGCCGCGCACTTTCGACCGACCCGCCGATGGCGAAGATCTTCCGCCCCAGCATGGTGCGGTGCAGGATGGCCCAGGTGACGATCACGCTCAGCACCGTCACCAGGAACGCCGCGTGCAGGCTGTAGAACGACCCATCGGCATTCGTGCCCCGGATCATCATCATCCGGCCGAACTCGCGCATCCCCGGCGGCAGGGTGGTGATCTGCTTCTGCCCGACGAAGGTCAGCATGAAGCCCCGGAACACCGACAGCGTGCCCAGCGTCACGATCAGCGTGGGCAGCCCGAACCCCGCGATCAGCACCCCGTTGATGGCCCCCAGCGATGCGCCGATGGCCATGCCGACAACGAACGCGCCCCACCACGGCACCCAAGGAGCGAATGTGTTCAGCGCCATGGCGGTGGCGTACATGGTAAAGGCCGCAACGGCGGTGAAACTCACGTCGATCCCGCCCGAGATCAGCACCAGCAGGCAGGCCACCGCCAGGATGCCCATCACGATCCCGCCGCGCAAAAGGTCGGTTAGGGTGGCCATCGACAGGAATCCGGGGTCGCTGGCGGCGGCGATGGTGCAGAAGGCCAGGATGATCAGCGCGACCAGCGTCTCGTTCCGGGTCCAGTCGATGCGCATCACGATGCCAGCCTCTGCGCCAGGTCGTCCACCGAAGTCTCACCCCCGGAAAGCCGGTCGGTGATCCGCCCGCCCTTCATCACCAGGATGCGGTGGCAGGTGGCCATCAGTTCGGGCAGGTCGTCCGAGATCACGATCACCCCCAGCCCCTGCGCCGCCAGATCGCCGATGATGCCGTGAATCTCGGCCTTGGATCCCACGTCGACCCCCACGCTCGGCCCGTTCAGGACCAGCACGCGCGGGCTGCGCGCCAGCCACCGCGCCAGAACCACGCGCTGCTGATTGCCGCCCGAAAGCGACCGCACCGGGGCCTCGACATCCGCCGCCTTCACCCGCAGGCGGCCCAACCAGTCGCGCGCCTCGGCCATCAGCCCGCCGAAATCGACCAGGCCGCCCTTCCCGTGCGCCTCCAGCCGCCCGATGGCCACGTTCCGCGCAATGGACTGCATCAGGAACAGCCCCTCGGTCAGCCGGTCCTCGGGGACATATCCCACACCCGCGCCGGCCGCCGCCAGCGGATCGCCCAGCGGCACGACAGCGCCGTCCACCGTGACGCTGCCCGCCTCAGGCGCAACCAGCCCGAACAACGCCTTGGCCAGCGAGGTGCGCCCCGACCCCAGAAGGCCCGAGATTCCCAGCACCTCGCCCGCGCGCAGGTCGAACCCGACATCGGCAAAGGCCCCGGCCTTGGTCAGCCCGTGAACCGTCATCAGCACCGGCGCATCAGCCCGCAACGCCACCGGCGGCGTTTCCGCGACGTCGCGCCCCGTCATGTGGCGCGTCAGGGATGCCGCGTCGAATTCCAAGGCCGGACCCTCGGCCACCTTTGCCCCGTTGCGCAGCACGACGACCTTTTCGCAGACCTCCAGCACCTCGGCCAGCTTGTGGCTGACGAACAGCACGGCCACCCCGTCGGCCTTGAGCCGCCGGATGATGCCCAGCAGGGTGCGCACCTCGCGTTCGGTCAGGGCCGTCGTCGGTTCGTCCATGATGATCAGCCGCGCGTCATGGGCCAGCGCGCGGGCGATGGCGACCAGCTGCTTGTGCGCGACCGACAGCGTCTCGACCCGCACCGAAAGGTCCAGGTCGACCCCCACCCGCGCCAGAACCGCCTTCGCCAGATCGCGCGCCCTGGCCCCGCGATACAGACGGTCGCCGTCCGCCAGCGCCGAACTGAAGGCGATGTTCTCGGCGACGCTCAGGTTCGGAAACAGCGAAAAGTCCTGAAAGATCACCATCACCCCGGCATCCGCCGACAGGCGCGGCGTCAGCGGCCCCTGCTCGACCCCCGAAAAGGCGATCCGCCCCCGGTCGGGCCGTTCCACCCCCGCCAGGATCTTGATCAGCGTCGATTTCCCCGATCCGTTCTCGCCCGCCAGACAGACCGCCTCGCCCGCGCCGATGGTGAAGCCCACATCGGACAGCGCGGTGATCCCGGCATAGGTCTTGGCCACGCCGTCGATGGCGATCAGGGAGGTCATGGGGCTAGGGCGCATCGCAGTTTCTCCGAGCCGTCCTCTCGCGCAATCGCCCCGGCGCAGGCCGGGGCCTCGATTGGCAGTGTACCAGGTATCGGGGCCCCGGCCTTCGCCGGGGCGATTGAACGACAAACTGCGGGCGATCCGAATCGCGTTCAAGCCGCTCGACCCGCGCGCTAGGAAGGGGGCCACGCGACCTGCGGCCCCCCCGATCCTGCAATCCTGTCCTCAGAAAGGATAGTCCGCCATGTTGGCCTTGTTCACGTTCACCCAGGCCTGGCCGTAGATCACCTTGCCGTCCAGCTTGATGGCGTTGTAGCCCGACAGGCCAAGGTCCATGCCGTCCGTCACCGTCTCGCCGTTCATCACCATCGTGGCCAGCTTGTTCATCGCATAGCCCGCGACCGAAGGGTCCCAGAACCCGATTCCGTCGACCGCGCCGGTCTCCAGATACTGCCCGGCGATGGACGGCAGCGAGGTGCCGAACACGCAGGTCGCATCCGCCATCCCGCGTTCCTCGATGGCCAGGCCGATGCCTGCCACGTCGGTCGATGCCGACCCCTGCAGGCCCTTGACGTCCGGGAAGGCGCGCAGCACCTCTTGCGCCTTTTCATAGGCCTTCTGCTGGTCGTCGAAGGTTTCGTTCTTGTCGCCCACCAGCACCATCTCGGGATACTTTTCCTTCTGATAGGCGATGGCCCCGTCGACCCACTGGTTGTGCGTCTGGCTGGTCAGCGATCCGACGAACACGGCATATTCGCCCTTGCCGCCCATGCAGGTGGCCATCTGCTCCATCAGGTTCGCGCCGAAATCCTCGTTCTTGAAGGCTTCGAGGTCATAGGTCGTGTTCTGCTGGCTGGCGGCCTCGTGCGTGATGACGGCAATCCCCGCCTCCTGCGCGCGCTTCAGCACGGGTTCCAGCGCCTCGGGCGACATCGGCACGACGGCCAGCGCGTTGACGCCCTGCGCGATCATGTCCTCGATCAGCGCCGCCTGCTGCTGCGGGTCGGCCTGGGCCGGGCCCACCTGGAAGGCGTCGTTGCCGGTGTCGGTGGCGTATTGCTTGACGCCTTCCTCCATCCGGTTGAACCACTGGATGCCCGCGATCTTGACGACCGTGGCGATCTTCTTGCCTTCCGCCGCCGCCGGCATCGCCAGCGTCAGCGCCGTGCCCGCCGTTAGGGCGGCGATCAGTGTCCGTTTCATCATGGTGGCTTTCCTCCCGAGATTTGTCGTTTGTTCCGTCACGTCTCCTCTGCCCGCGACTATAGCGCAATCGTTTGCCCTTTCCAGTCCGATTGCAGAGAATTTCTGTTCTATATCATGATCTTGACGGCACTCCTGAAAAGCGCGCGACAACAGCCACAGCCGGCCGGGCCATGGCCTTGCAACGGCGCGATGGGGGTCATCAGGGTCACGCACTGTTCTGCGGCGCACCTCCGTGAACCGGGTGTCCCGTGATCAGCCGCGCCGCAAGGGCGGGTGCATGCAGGTGCGGCAGGTGGCCCGCGCCCGGCACCAGGTGGATGGCGACGGTCGCGGGCAGGCGGGCGCAGTCCTGCCAGCCGACGATCCGGTCAACCAGCCCGAACACCGCCGTGACCGGAACCCCCAGCCGCCCCAGGTCGGGCGCGATGTCCACCTGCTGCACGCCCCCCGTGGCGACCGAGGCCGCCAGGGCCGCCGTCCGCCCCCGCTGTTGTCGGATCCGGGCCAGTTCCTGCACCAGCGCCGGCCCCGACACCGGCCCCGCCCCCAGCATCTCCAGCCCCCGCGCAAGGGCCTCGGGCGTCTCGGCCCCGGCCATCGCGTCCAGGAAATCGCCGTTGATCCGCACCCCCAGCCCCGCCGGGGCGATCAGCACCAGCGCCTCGACCCTTGCGCCCAGCCGCACGGCCAGCCGCACCGCCAGCACCGCCCCCAGCGAATGCCCGACGATCCGCAGCCGCCCCTCGGGCAGGCGTGGCAGCAACGCCTCGACCGCTGCCGTGACGTCGGCCACCTCCGCCGCGTCCGCGCCGTGCCCCGGCAGGTCGGGCACCGCCACTGGATGCCCGAGGCTCGCCAGCCTGCCGGGCAGATCGCGCCAGCCGCCCGCGTGATCGTGCAACCCGTGCAGAAGCACGACCGTCGCCCGTGTGCCCGCCCGGCGCACGTCCTCGCCCGTCACGCGTCCGCGCCGCCCGGTGCCGGTGATGTCGGCCAGATCCATCCCCGCCGCCCGCGCCAGCCGCCGTGCCACCGGGCTTGCCGCCACCCGTCCGGTCGGATTCACGAATGTTAACAAATCGTTGCTTTCCCGGCGGGGAAATACGACATCGCCGGATCGGCCTGCCCCAGCGGGAAGGGTGGCGGCCTCTGCGGCTGCGACCGCCGGGCTGTCCGCAGCGCCCCCCTCGACCTCGACCTCGGCGATCGGGGCGTCCAGCGCCACCATGTCGCCCGGTGCCACCAGTTGCGCGATCAGCCGTCCGTCCTGCATCGCGGGCACTTCGACCACGGTCTTGTCGGTCTCGACCTCCAAGAGCACCTCGCCCCGCCGGAACGCGGCACCCGGTGCCACCAGCCAGTCGGTGACCCGCGCCTCTTCCATCGTCTCGCCCAGGCGCGGCAGGGTCAGGATCACGCCCATGTTGTCACGCCCATGTTGTCACGCCCATTCGGGGGCCTCGCGCGCCACCAGCCACAGCGCCGTGCCGGCGATCAGCGCCGCGTCCGGGATCGCCCCCCGCTCCAGCGCGGGCGACACCGGGATCGGAATATCCTCGCCCCCCACCCGCAGCACAGGTTCCTCCAGCCAGTCGAAACAGGTCTCGCCCAGACGGGCCGCAATCTCGGACGCAACCGAGCCGGTGACGCAGGCCTCGGCCACCACCATCACCCGGCCCGTGCGGCGGACCGAGGCGACCATCGGCCCCTCGTCCAGCGGGTTCAGGCAGCGCAGGTCGATCACCTCGGCCTCGATGCCGCGCGCGGCCAGCACTTCGGCGGCGGCCAGCGATTCGTGGACCATGCGCGACCAGGTCAGGATGGTCAGTTCGCGCCCCGCGCGTCGGACAACGGGCGCGTGCCAGTCGCCATCGGGTGCATCGACGTCCAGCGTGCCCTTCATCGTGTAAAGCCCCTTGTGTTCGATGAAGACCACCGGGTCGGGCTGCACCAGGGCCGCGCGCAGCATGTGGTAGGCGTCGTTCACCGTCGCGGGCATCATCAGGCGCAGGCCGGGGGTGTGCATCACCCAGGCCTCAAGGCTTTGGGAATGCTGCGCCGCCGCCGACCTGCCCGTGCCCCCTTGGGTGCGCAAGACCATCGGCACGCCGATCTGTCCGCCGAACATGTAGCGGCTTTTCGCGGCCTGGTTGGCCAGCTGGTCCATCACCAGCCCCATGAAATCGACATACATCAGCTCGGCCACGGGCCGCAGGCCCGTCATCGCCGCCCCGACCGCCGCGCCCACGATGGCAGGTTCAGAAATGGGCGCGTCAATCACCCGGTCGGGCCCGAACAGGTCGATGAGGCCTTTCGTGACCCCATAGGCCCCGCCATACAGCCCGACCTCCTCACCCAGAAGGATCACGTCGGGATCGGCCTGCATCCCGTCCAGCAGCGCCTGGCGGATCGCCTCGCGGTAGGAGGTCTGGATCACCATGCCGGACCCTCGGACAGCACAGCGCGCAGGCGGTCGGCCTGCGGGCGGGGGGCGGGTGTGCCGGGGGCGTAGACATCCTGGAACATCGTCGCCAGCGCCGGGGCAGGGGTGGCGACGGCATGGGCCAGCGCCGCATCCATCTCGGCGGCGGCATCCGCATCGATCCGTGCCAGGTCCGCCGTTTCGGCCAGCCCCTCGGCCAGCAGCCGGCCGCGCGCGATGGCCAGGGGGTCGCGGGCGCGGCCCTCGGCCTCTTCCTCGGGGCTGCGGTAGGGCGACTTGTCCATCCGGGCGTGGCCGTGGAACCGGTAGGCGTCGATCTCCAGGAACCCCGGCTGCCCGCCCCGCGCCGCCGCCACCAGCGCGCGGGCGGCATCATGCACCGCCTCGACATCGGCACCGTCGGCGCGGCCGGCGCGCAGGCCGAACGCCTCGGCACGCGCGCCAAAGGCCACGCGCCCGGCGGAACGGTCCACCCGCGTGCCCATGCCGTACTGGTTGTTGAGGCAGCAGAAGATCACCGGCAGCCGCCACAGCGCCGCCATGTTCATCGATTCGTACAGGATGCCCTGGCTCATCGCGCCATCGCCGAAAAAGGCGACCGAGACATGCCCGCTACGCCGGTTCCGCGCCGTCAGGCCTGCGCCGACGACATGCGGGATGCCGCCCCCCACGATGGCATTCGCCCCCAGATGCCCCAGCGCCCGGTCGGCGATGTGCATCGACCCGCCCTTGCCGCGACAGTAGCCGTCCTCTTTCCCGGCAATCTCGGCCATCATCCGGGCGGGATCGGCCCCGCGCCCCAGAAACACGCCATGCCCCCGGTGGTGCGTGGTGAAGGTGTCGCCCGCCGCCATCGCGTCGGTCATCCCCACGACCGCCTCTTCGCCGATCGACAGGTGCAGCATCGACCCCGCCGACTGCCCGCGCAGGAACAGCTCGCCCACCCGTTCCTCGAACGACCGGATGCGGCGCATCATGGCATAGCGGGCCAGCGCGGCGGTATTGGTGGCGGTGTCGGGCATCAGGCGGTCTCTCGCAGGGGTTTCAGCGCGCCATAGGCGGCACGGTAGCGGGCATAGATCGGGGCATAGGCGGCGTGCGCGCGCCTGTCGGGCGTGACCGTGCGGGCGACGCGCACCATGGCGGCGCAGCCGTCGTCGATGGTGGCGAACGCCCCGGCCCCGGTGGCGGCCAGGATCGCGGAGCCCAGGGCACAGGCCTCGGTTTCCTCGGTGACCTCCAAGGGCAGGCCCAGTGTGTCGGCATGGACCTGCATCCAGAAATCCGACCGTGTCGCGCCCCCCGCCACGACGATCCGCCGCGCGTCGAAGGCGTCGCCGAAGGTGTCCACGATCAGCCGCGTCCCGAAACAGACGCCCTCGACCAGCGCACGATAGACATGGGCGGGGGTGTGCTTCAGCGTCAGCCCGGTGATCGCGCCGCGCGACAGGGCGTCGGTGTGGGGCGTGCGGTTGCCCTGGAAGTGGTCCTGCACCAGCAGCCCCTCGGCCCCCGGCGGCAGCGCCGCCGCCTGTGCATTCAGCGTGTCGAAGTCGATGTGGTCCGCAAAGTGGCGCTTGAACCAGGCGATGACCGACCCGGTCGAGGTCTGACCCCCCTCGATGATCGGACGCCCCGGATAGACGCAATCCATGTAGGTGCCCCAGACTCCGGCGGCATGCACCGCGCGGCTGGCCACGCCCAGGTGCAGGTGCGACGATCCGGTGATCATCGCCATCTCGCCGGGTTGGGTCACCCCAAGCCCGATCATGCCGATGAAGGCATCCGCCCCGCCCTGCACCACGGGCGTGCCTGCCAGCAGCCCCAGATGGGCTGCCGCATCATCCGTCAGCGCGCCGATGATCTGACCGGGGGCCACGATCCGCGACGGCCAGCGGTCGCGCAACGACTCAAGGCCCAGCCGTTCCAGCAGCGTCACCGGCCAGCCGCCATGGCCGGTCTGGTAGTGCCAGCGCATCGTCAGGTTGTTGAGCGAGGCCACCCATTGCCCGGTGAGGCACAGGTTCAGGTAGTCCTGATACTCGCCGATCATCGCGGCGCGGGCATAGACCTCGGGCTGATGGCGCGACAGCCACAGTGCCTTGGGGATCATCCATTCCGGCGACACCGGCCCAGCGCCGTTGCCGTTGACCCGCAGCGCGGGATCGCCGCAGGCGGCCACGTCCGCCGCCTCGCGGTGGGCGCGGACGTCCATCCACAACAGGCAGGGCCGCAGGGACCGACCCTGCGCGTCCAGCGCCACGACGGTGCAGGACGTCGTGTCGGCGGTGAGCGCCAGGATGTCGCCGGGGGCGACGCCCGAGACCTCCAGCGCCTGCCGCACCGCCACGCCGCAGGCGTGCCACCAGTCCGAAGGGGTCTGCTCGGCCTGTGCGGGTTCGGGAAAGGTGGTGGCATAGGCACACTTGCCGACCCCCACCGACCGGCCGCGCAGGTCGAAGACGTGGGCGCGCAAGCCCTCGGTCCCGCCGTCGATGCCGATCACATGGCCCACCGCCCCTAGCCCCCTTTGCTGCACCCGCATTGCTGCGCAGCAGTATTGTGCATGACTTGCACATTTGTGATAGTCGTTGACGAAGGTGGCGGTCAAGGGACTATGATGCCCCGACGCTGCACCGGAACCCCCGCCCCCCGCATGACCCAGACGCGCCCCGACACCGATGACCTGATGCAGGCCGCCTGGCTGTACCATGTCGGCCGGATGAGCCAGGAAGAGGTCAGCCAGCGGCTGGGCATCTCGCGCTTCAAGGTGCTGCGCCTGCTGGCCGAAGCGCGCGACCGGGGGCTGGTGCGCGTCACCCTGGAACACGAGACGACGCCCACCCTGACGCTGGCCCAGGCGATTGCCGACCGCTTCGGTCTGATCGAGGTGCAGGTGGCCCCGATGCCCGCCGCCATCACCGACGAGATCGTCGCGCGCCGGGCCGTGGGCATCGTCGCCGCCGGGTTCCTGTCGCGCATCGGGCGCAGCGACGGGCCGCTGGCCATCGGCGTCGGCTGGGGCCGGACGCTGGCGGCGATGGTGCAGGCGGTGAACGGGCTGCGCAACCCGCACCTGTGCTTCGTGTCGCTGATGGGGTCGATGGCCAGCATGGCCGAAACCAGCCCGTCCGAGGTCTGCACAAGGCTGGCCGCGCTGACCGGCGGGTCGGCCAAGTTCCTGGCCGCTCCCTTCGTCACCGACAGCGAAGAGGACTGCCGCGTGGTCCTGAACCAGCGGCTGGTGCGCGAGACGCTGGTGGCGGCGCGCGCCGCACCCTATGCCATCATCGGGCTGGGCGACTGTTCGGCGCAGGCGCTGCTGTACACCAGCGGCATCCTGACCGATGACGAGGCGGAGGAACTGGTGCGGGTGGGGGCGGTGGCGGACAGCACGGGCAAGTTCTTTTGCGCCGACGGGTCGCTGGCACCGACCGACCTCAACCGCCGCGCGCCGTCCATCGGGCTGGACGACCTGCGCCGGATGGACGTGATGTTGCTGGCGGCGGGCGTGAACAAGGCGGTGGCGACAAGGGCGCTGCTGCGGTCGGGCATCGTCAACCGGCTGGTCGCGGACGAGGCGATGGCGCGGCTGCTGCTGGAGGGTGACGCATGACGATCCCGCCCGACTACAGCCCCTTCACCGCCGACACCCTGCGCGCGCGGCTGTCGGGCGTGGCCGCCGTGACCGACCAGCTTGGCACCGATACCGTCGCCTGGGACGTCCGCGAGGTGGGCGACGGCAACCTGAACCTGGTCTTCATCGTGAAGTCGCCGCAGGGCGCGCTGGTGGTCAAGCAGGCCCTGCCCTGGCTGCGCGTCGTGGGCGAAGGCTGGCCCCTGCCGCTGCGCCGGTCCTACTTCGAATGGCAGGCGTTGACGCGCCATGCCGCCCGCGATCCGGGCCGGGTGCCGCAGGTGTACCATTTCGACGAGGTGCAGGCGCTGGTCGTCATGCGCTATCTGACGCCGCACGTCATCCTGCGCAAATCCATCGTCGCGGGGGTGATCCACCCCCATCTGGCCCGCCACATGGGCCTGTTCCTGGCGCGCACGCTGTTCCGCGGGTCGAACCTGTCGATGCCTGCGGCACGGGCCAAGGCGGACCTCGCGATGTTCGCGGGCAATGCGGAACTCGCCGACATCACCGAGAACCTGGTGTTCAGCGACCCGTACTGCGAGGCCCGGCTGAACCGCCACACGCCGGGGCTGGAGCCCTGGGCTGCGCGGTTGCGCGCCGACCGCGACATGAAGGTGGCGGCGCAGGCGATGAAGCACGCCTTCGTGTCCAAGGCCGAGACGCTGGTGCACGGCGATCTGCATTCCGGCTCGATCATGGTGACCGCCGGTGACACGCAGGTCATCGACCCCGAGTTCGCGATCTATGGTCCCTTCGGGTTCGACGTGGGCATGCTGCTGGCGAACTTCCTGCTCGGGTACTTTGCCCAATCCGGACACGAAACCGCCACGGGTGACCGCGACGCCTGCCGCGACTGGCTGCTTGGCGCGGTCGAAGAAACCTGGGCGGTGTTTGAATCCGAGTTCACCCATCTGTGGCACGGCGACCGTACCGGCATCCTCTATGAACGCCACCTGTTCGAAGGGGCGGGTGACCCCCTGGGTTCGGCGCAGGCCCTGTCAGGGGTGATGCGGGGCATCTGGGCCGATGCCCTTGGCTTTGCCGGCTGCGAGATGCACCGCCGCATCCTGGGCCTGGCCCATGTCGAGGATCTCGAGGCGATCCCCGACCCTGCCCGCCGCGTGGTGGCGGAACGCCGCGCGCTGGCCTGCGGGCGCGAACTGGCGGTGGGGCGGGGCGCGATCCGCACCACGGGCGAGGTGACGGCACTGGCACGGATGATCGACCAGGGGGATCTGTCATGAAGGTGGGCACGACGCCCTATCGCACCATCTGGCCTGCGGGCGACGTGGTGCAGATCATCGACCAGACCCGCCTGCCGCATGATTTCGTGGTGGTGGATCTGGCGACGATGGACGATGCGGCGACCGCGATCCGCGACATGTGGGTGCGGGGTGCCCCCCTGATCGGGGCGACGGCGGCCTGGGGCATGGCGCTGCAGATGGCCGCCGACCCTTCGGACGCCGGTGTGCGGCACGGCTATGACACCCTGATCGCCACGCGGCCCACGGCGGTGAACCTGCGCTGGGCGCTGGACGACATGACCCGGCTGGTCACACCGCTGGCCCCGGCGGATCGCCTGGCGGCGGCCCGTGCCCGCGCGGTCCACGTGTGCGACGAGGATGTGGCAATCAACCGGCGCATCGGCGAGCATGGTCTTGCGGTGATCGAGGGGATCGCGGCGCGCAAGGATGGCCCCGTGAACATCCTGACCCACTGCAACGCAGGCTGGCTGGCGACGGTCGACTGGGGCACCGCGACTTCGCCGATCTATCACGCCGCCGCACGGGGCATCCCGGTGCATGTCTGGGTCGACGAGACCCGCCCCCGCAACCAGGGCGCGCACCTGACGGCCTGGGAAATGGCCAGCGCGGGCATTGCCCACACGCTGATCGTGGACAACGCAGGGGGGCACCTGATGCACCGGGGGCAGGTCGACATGGTGATCGTCGGCACCGACCGCACCACCGCCGCGGGCGACGTCTGCAACAAGATCGGCACCTACCTCAAGGCGCTGGCCGCCCAGGACAACGGCGTGCCGTTCTATGTCGCGCTGCCCTCGCCCACCATCGACTGGGGGGTGCGGGACGGCTTCGACATTCCCATCGAGGAGCGGTCGGGCGACGAGGTGTCGTTCGTCGCGGGCAAGCTGGACGACGGCACCCGCACCCGCCTGCGCATCAGCCCCGAGGCGACGCCCGCCGCCAATCCTGCCTTCGACGTGACGCCGGCGCGGCTGGTGACGGGCCTGATCACCGAACGCGGGATCGCCCCGGCCACGGCCACGGGGCTGGCCGCCCTGTTTCCCGACCTGAGTGGAGCCGCATCATGACCCTGCGCGACGACATCGTGGCAACCGTCCGCGACCTGGACCGGACCGGCCTGAACCGGGGGTCGTCGGGCAACGTGTCGGCCCGCGACGGCGATGCGATGCTGGTGACGCCGTCCGCCGTGCCGCCCGCCGACCTGACGCCCGAGATGATCTGCCGGATGCCCCTCGACCGGGACTACGGCACCTGGGAGGGGCCCCTGAAACCCTCGACCGAATGGCGCTTTCACCTCGACCTCCTGCGCGCCCGGCCCGACGTGGGGGCAATCGTCCACACCCACGCCCCGTTTTCCACCATCCTGGCCATCGCCCGCAAACCCATCCCGGCGGTCCACTACATGATGGCGGCCTTCGGCGGCCCCGAGATCCGCGTGGCCGACTATGCCACCTACGGCACCGCCGACCTGTCGGCCCATGTGGTGGCGGCGATGGAAGGGCGGGCGGGCTGCCTGATGGCCAACCACGGGATGCTGACGGCGGGACCCAACCTGAAACGCGCACTGTGGCTGGCGCAGGAGCTTGAGGCGCTGGCGCACCAATATTTCCACGTGCTGCAGATCGGCGGCGGGGTGATCCTGTCCGAGGATCAGCTGGCGGAGACGGCGAAGGGGTTCGCGGGGTACGGGGTGGGGGCAGTGAAGGGGTGACCCTTGGACAGGCCCGCCGACATCCGCTAAAGCCCGCAGCGACCAATGTGAATCGCACGTGGTTCGTCAGATGCAGTCGCCCCGGCGCAGGCCGGGGCCTCGACTGTCGGCACGCAAGGCATCAAGGCCCCGGCCTGCGCCGGGGCGACTGCACGGAAGGTTGCGCCAAGAGCATCTTGGCGTTGTCGCAGCACCGCACGGGGACGCCAACGTGGACCATTTCCTCTATCGCGACGGCATCCTGCACGCCGAGGATGTGGCGATCCCCGACATCGCGGCGGCGGTCGGCACGCCGTTCTATGTCTATTCCGCCGCCACCCTGACCCGCCACTACCGCCTGTTCACCGAGGCCCTGTCCCCCCTGCCGCACCAGGTGTGCTTTGCCATCAAGTCGCTGTCGAACCTGGCCGTTCTGAAACTGCTGGGCGACCTGGGTGCCGGCATGGATGTGGTCTCGGGCGGCGAGTACCGTCGGGCGCGGGCGGCAGGCATCCCCGGCAACCGCATCGTGTTCTCGGGCGTGGGCAAGACGCAAGCGGAAATGCGGCTGGCGCTGGAAGGCGGCGTCCGGCAGTTCAACGTCGAGAGCGAGCCCGAGATGCGGGCGCTGGCGCAGGTGGCCGCGTCGATGGGCACCGTGGCCCCCATCACCGTGCGGGTGAACCCCGACGTCGATGCGCGTACCCACGAAAAGATCGCGACCGGAAAGAAGGACAACAAGTTCGGCATTCCCATCGCCCGCGCCCGCGACGTCTTTGCCGAGGCCGCCACCCTGCCTGGCCTGCGCGTGGTCGGCATCGACGTGCACATCGGCAGCCAGTTGACCGACCTCGAGCCGTTCGAGCAGGCCTATCGCAAGGTGGCCGACCTGACCCTTGCCCTGCGCGCCGATGGCCACGCCATCGAGCGGCTGGACCTGGGCGGCGGCCTTGGCATCCCCTACACCCGGTCGAACGAGGCCCCGCCCCTGCCGATGGACTATGGCGCGCTGATCAAGCGCACCGTCGGGCATCTGGGCTGCGAAATCGAGATCGAGCCGGGGCGGCTGATCTCGGGCAATGCGGGGCTGCTGGTGTCGCAAGTGATCTACGTGAAGCAGGGCGAGGGCCGGGATTTCCTGATCCTGGACGCGGCGATGAACGACCTGGTCCGCCCGTCGATGTACGGCGCGCATCATGACATCGTGCCCGTCATCGAACCCGTGCCGGGCTCCGAGAGCCAGGCCTATGACGTGGTCGGTCCCGTCTGCGAAACCGGCGACACCTTTGCCAAGGGTCGCGCGATGGTGCCGCTTGGCCCCGGCGACCTGGTCGCCTTCCGGTCGGCGGGGGCCTATGGTGCGGTCATGGCATCGGAATACAACAGCCGCCCGCTGGTGCCCGAGGTGCTGGTGCAGGACGATCACTTCGCCGTCATTCGTGCAAGACCGACGTTTGACGAAATGCTCGGGCGCGATACGATACCGGAATGGCTGTAGGCGCAGGCAACCCCCGTGCCCCGAACGTGGAGCCTGCGGCATGACCGACAGCCTGAACGACGCCACCCTTGCCCGCCTGTCCCAGCCCTTGCGCCTGACGCTGGCGGGGGTGTGGGCCGAGCGGTTGTTGCGGGCGTTCTGGCCGCTGTGGTCGATCCTGTTCGTCACGCTGGCCGCCCTCAGCTTTGACCTGCACCAGACGCTGCCGGTCGAGGCGGCCTGGCTGGGGCTGGTGGCGGCGGTGGCCGGTTCGCTCTGGGCGCTGGTGTCGGGGCTGCGGTCGTTCCGCAGGCCGACGCGGGCCGATGCGCTGGCCCGGCTGGACGCGACGATGCCGGGGCGACCGCTGGCGACGCTGGCCGATACCCAGGCCGTCGGCACGAATGATCCTGCGTCGCAGGCCGTGTGGCAGGCCCACCGGGCGCGCATGGCGGCGCGCGCGGCGGCGGCGCGGGCGGTGGTGCCCGACCTGCGGCTGGCGCGGCAGGACCCGTTCGGCCTGCGCTTTGTCGCGCTGACGGTGCTGGTCATGGGCCTCTTGTTCGGTTCGCTCTGGCGCGCGGCGACGGTGACGGCGCTGGCCCCCGGCCAGGCCGAGGCGCTGGCGGCGGGCCCGGCCTGGGAGGGGTGGCTGCAGCCGCCGCCCTACACCGGCAAGCCCGCGCTGTACCTGAACGACATCGACGCCGACGAGATCGAGGTGCCGGTCGGCACCCGCGTGCAGATCCGCCTCTATGGCGACATCGGCGACCTGACCCTGTCGGAAACCGTGTCGGGCCGGGCGGGCACCGACGTGCCCCCGGCGTCCGACCCCGCTCAGGAATTCACCCTGACGAAGTCCGGGCAGATCGTGATCGACGGCACCGGCGGGCGCACCTGGTCCATCGTCGCCACCCCCGACAAGGCCCCGACCGTGACCCCCAAGGGCGAGGTCACGCGCGAAAAGGACGGGCGCATGCGCCTGCCCTTCGCCGCTGCCGACGACTATGGCGTGACCGGGGGCCGTGCCGAGATCACGCTGGACCTGGATGCCGTGCAGCGCCGCTATGGCCTGGCCATCGACCCCGAGGCGCGCGAGGCGCTGATCCTGGACCTGCCGATGCCGATCCGGGGCGACCGCGCGGCGTTCGAAGAGGCGCTGGTCGATGACGTGTCCAAGCACCCCTTCGCCAACCTGCCCGTGCAGGTGCGCCTGTCCGCGACCGATGCGATCAACCAGACGGGCCAGTCCGAACCGCTGACCGTCACCCTGCCGGGCAAGCGGTTCTTCGATCCCGTGGCGGCGGCGCTGGCGGAACTGCGGCGTGATCTGCTGTGGAACCGCGCCAACGCAGCCCTGACCACGCAATGGCTGAAGGCCCTGCTGCACGAACCCGACGGCCTGATCCGCAAGGAGGGCGTGCTCGTGCGCCTGCGCGTCCTGTTGCGCAAGCTGGACGCCGAACAGGCCAGCCTCTCGCCCGAGGACCGCGACGCGATTGCGGACGAGCTGTGGGAACTGGCGCTGCTGGTCGAGGAGGGCGACCTCAAGTCGGCGATGGAACGCCTGCAGCGCGCGCAGGACCGTCTGGACGAGGCCATCCGCAACGGGGCAGACCCCGCCGAGATCGAGGAACTGATGCAGGAAATGCGTCAGGCCATGCGCGAATACATGGAGGAACTGGCCAAGGAGGCCGAAAAGGCCCCCGGCCCGGACGAGCCGCAGCAGGACATGCAGGGCATGATGATGTCCGGCGACCAGTTGCAGCAGATGATGGACGAGTTGCAGAAGCTGATGGAAGAGGGCCGCATGGCCGAGGCCGCCGAACTGATGGAACAGATGCGGCAGCTGATGGAAAACATGCGCATGGTCGAGGGGCAGGGCGGTCAGGGCCAGGGCCAGGGCAACCCGTCGATGCGCGACCTGGGCCAGACGCTGCGCGACCAGCAGGGCCTGTCCGACGATGCTTTCCGCGAATTGCAGGACCCCGGCCCAGGCCAGCAGGGCGAGAACGGCCAACCGCAGCAACCCGGCGAGGGACAAGAGCCGGGCGAGGGTCAGACGGGCGAAAACGGCGAGCCCGGTCAGGGCCAGGGGTCGCTGTCCGAACGCCAGCGCGACCTGCGCGACCGGCTGGAACGGCTGGGCCGGGGCGATCTGCCCGGTGACGGGTCAGAGGCGGGCGAAGAGGGCCGCCGCCGCCTGGACGAGGCGGGCCGTGCCATGGAGGACGCCGAACGCGCCCTGCGCGACGGCAATCTGCCCGGCGCAATGGACCGCCAGGCCGACGCCATGGAGGCGCTGCGCGAGGGCATCCGCAACTTTGGCCAGGCCATGGCCGAGGAACAGCAGCGCCAGAACGGCGGGGCCGCCGAGGGCGAGGCCTTCGGCAATGCCGACCCGTCCGGGCCGCAGGACCCGCTGGGCCGCGAACCCGGCGACGGCGCGCGCATCGGATCGGACCGCAACGCGCTGCAGGGTGACGACGTGTACCGCCGGGCCGAGGAACTGCTTGGCGAGATTCGCCGCCGTCAGGGCGATCAGGCCCGCCCGCAGGGCGAGCGCGACTATCTCAGCCGCCTGCTCGACCTGTTCTGACGCGGATTGCCGTTCAGCGGCCGCCCGCGCCGGTCGCCCCGGCGAGGCCGGGACCCCGATGGTCTGGGCGCGAGGGATCGGGGCCCCGGCCTTCGCCGGGGCGACCGGCGCGGGATGCAAGCGAAGGAACGCGACTGGCGCCGGCGGCAGACCGCCCCCTGCCCGCCTGACCGGGATTCAACCCTCGCCGGTCAGTCCCCGCAACCCGCCTGCCGCCGACTGCATCAGCCCGTCCAGCCAGACGCGCAGCGCATCGACCGTGGCGACATAGGCGGTCAGCGTGGGGGCAACGGTCGGAAACCGCGCGGACAGCTGCGGGGCCATGGCATAGACGATGACCAGCACCACCGCCGCCAGCAGCACCGAGAAGAACCCGCTGCGGAACGCCCCACGCCGTGGCGCGGGGGCCAGGGCGGCCGCCATCTCGTGGTCGCGCGCCTCGCTGCCGGGGCGCAGGGTCGAGTTGATCTCTTCGATGTCGGGCAGCAGGTCGCGACGCGGATTGGGGCGCTGGGACACCGGATGGTCGGGCACATCGCCGGTCAGGTCCTCGATCGGACGGGCGGGGGGCGGCGGAACGGCAGCGGCGCGGGCCGCAGGTTCGAGCGGCCCAAGTTCGGCCTGCGTCTCCAGCCGCGCGGCCTCGGCGCGCCGTTCGGCGGCCTCGCGCGCGGCCTCTTCGCGCAGCACGGTCAGCAGGTTGTCGTCCAGCGTCCGCCGGACCGGCCCCTCGGCGGTCGCGGCAAGTGGCGGGGTGGGGGGATGCGGGGCGGCAGCGGGGGCGACAGCCTGCGGCGCATCCGGGATCGGGGCCGATGGGTGGTCCTGAACGGGGGGCGGTGGTGCGGCAGCGGCGACCGGGGCCTCGTCGTCTTCCGCAAGGGCCATGTCGAGTGACAGATCGGCCGACATCTGGAACCACGCATGCCCACAATTCGAGCATTGCACATCCCGCCCGCCCTGCGGAATGGCACCGTCGTCCACCTCGTACTGCGCATCACAGTTCGGGCAAATCAGACGCATCCACCGATCCCCGTTCGTCCTGTCGAAACCGTTAACTGACTTGTACGCCCGCCGCCGCGCATATCCAAGCCCTTGCGGCACTGGACGGTGTACGCCTGCATGCAATTCCGGTCATTGAAACCCTGCCTGCTTTCGCGCAAACCTGCGCCGGTGGTCCGGACGGAGCCCGCACGCGTGATCGTCTTCGAAAATGTGGCCTACAGCTATGGCGGCGGAGAGCTGTTGTCCGAGGTCAACCTGCGGCTGGCCCCCGGATCGTTCCACTTCCTGACCGGGCCGTCGGGGGCGGGAAAGTCCACCCTGCTGAAACTCTGCTATGCCGAACTTCTGCCCACGGCGGGCCGCGTGACGCTGTTCGACCGCGAGGTGCGCAGCCTGCGGCGCGACGAGGTGGCGCGGATGCGGCGGCGCATGGGCGTGGTACACCAGGACTGCCAGTTTCTGGATCACCTGCCCCTGACCGCCAACGTCATGCTGCCCCTGTCGGTCTCGGGGCGCACGACGACGCCGAAGGACCTGATCGACCTCTTGACCTGGGTCGGCCTCGACAAGCTGGGCGACCAGTTGCCGCCGCAACTGTCGGGCGGCGAACGCCAGCGCGCCGCCCTGGCCCGCGCGGTGATCATGTCGCCCGATGTCATCCTGGCCGACGAACCCACCGGCAACGTCGACTGGGAGATGTCGCTGCGCCTGCTGACGCTGCTGGTCGAACTGAACAAGATGGGCAAGACCGTGCTGGTCGCCACGCATGACCTGAACCTGATCCGCACCGCCAAGGCGCAGGTGCCCGCCCGCGTCCTGCGCATCGCCAAGCGGCGCGTGCAACTGGCCGGGGCCGACCTGTGACCGGCGCGCTTCCCTCGGACCGGGTGGTACCGCCGACCGGCCCGACCGCCTGGCTGACCGGGTTCACCGCCGCCGCGATGACGTTCCTTGCGGTCTTTGCCCTGGCCCTGTCGCTGGCCGCAGGTCGGCTGGCCGAACGCTGGGCGGGGGCCTTGTCGCAGACCGCGACCGTGCGCATCTCGGCCCCCGCCGACCAGATGCAGGCCCAGGTCGCCGCCGTGCTGGACGTGCTGACCACCACGCCCGGCATCGCCAGCGCGCAGGCCCTGACCGAAGAGGACACGCGCGCCCTGCTGGAACCCTGGTTCGGCCCCGACCTGCCGCTTGACGCCCTGCCGGTGCCACGCCTGGTCGAACTGGTGGAAACCGCTGCCGGCTATGACGGCGAGGGGCTGCGGCAAAGGCTGGCCGCCGAGGCCCCCGGTGCGGTGCTGGACGACCACACCCGCTGGCGCCGCCCCCTTGCCGTGGCGGCGGAACGCCTGCGCCTTCTGGCGGCGCTGTCTCTGGGGCTGATCGGGGCGTCGCTGGCCACCATGGTGACGCTGGCCGCCAGCGCGGCCCTGGCGGCCAATGCGCAGGTGATCCGCGTGCTGCGGCTGGTCGGCGCGCAGGACAGCTTCATCGCCCGCGCCTTTGTCCGCCGGTTCACGCTGCGCACCTTCTGGGGGGCCTCGGCAGGTGCGCTGGCGGGGCTGATCGGCGTGGCGCTGCTGCCATCCGCCGATGCCGCAGGCGGGTTCCTCACCGGCCTCGGGTTTCAGGGCGCGGGCTGGCTGTGGCCTCTCGTCCTGCCACCCGTTGCGGGCATCGTCGCCTTCATCGCCACCCGCATCGCCGCCTTCGCCAAACTGCGGGAGCTGACCTGAATGCGCACCCTGCTGCAATGGCCCTTGTCGATCCTGTTCGTCATCCAGATGTACGCGGCGATGCTGGTGCTGGCCATCGTCTTCACCCCCTTCGCCATCTTCAGCCGCAACGCGGCCTACATGGCGATGTTCAGCTATTGCCGCTGGGTGCGGTTCACTGCGCGCTGGATGGTCGGCCTGCGGTCCGAGGTCCGGGGTGAGGTGCCGACGTTCGAGGCGCTGGTCGCCGCCAAGCACCAGAGCTTTTTCGACATCCTGCTGATCTTCGGGGCCCTGCCGCGGCCCCGCTTCATCATGAAACGCGAACTGATCTATGCGCCGATCCTGGGGCAATACGCGCTGAAGATCGGCTGCATCCCGGTGGATCGCGGCAAGCGCGGCCAGGCGATCACCAAGATGAAGGCCGACGTGGCGGCGGGCGCGGCCGATCCGGGGCAGATCATCATCTATCCCCAGGGCACGCGCGTCGCCCCCGGTGCACGGATGCCCTACAAGGTGGGGACGGGCCTGCTGTACGAACAGCTGGCCCAGCCCTGCGTGCCGGTCGCCACCAACGTGGGCCTGTTCTGGCCCAAGCGCGGCATCCTGCGGAAACCCGGCCTCGCGGTGGTCGAGTTCCTGCCGCCGATCCCGCCCGGTCAGCCTGTGGCCACCTTCATGGCGGCGCTGGAATCCGCCGTCGAAACCGGGTCGGACCGGCTGATGGCCGAGGCGGGCCTTGTCGCCCCGCCCCGGCAAACCGCCGTCAGTTCGTCATCGTGACGCCGACGCTGGCCTCGCCCGAGATGGTGATGCCATCGGTCTTGGGCTTGGGCGCGGTCGGCGGGCCATCGGCACCGCAGGCGGTCAGCGCGAAGGCCAGGGCAAGCAGGGGCATCAGACGCATTTGGAACCTCGTTCGTTGACAGTCACAGGACCGCTTTCCAGCGGGCAATTTCGGCACGCACCCGGTCGGGGGCCGTGCCGCCATGCGACGTGCGGCTGCGGACCGAGTTGTCCACGCCCAGCACGCCGAAGACCTCGCCGGTGATCCCGGCATGAACCGATTGCATCGCCGCCAGCGTCAGGTCGGGCAGATCCACGCCCTGCGCCTCGGCCATCGCCACCAGCCGACCCGTCACATGATGCGCCTCGCGGAACGGCAGGTCCAGCGTGCGGACCAGCCAGTCGGCCAGGTCGGTGGCAGTCGAAAACCCCGATGACGCGGCGGCGGCCAGGGCGTCACGGTTGGCCGTCATGTCGCCGACCATGCCGGTCATCGCCGCCAGCGACAGCATCAGGCTGTCGGCGGCGTCAAAGACCTGCTCCTTGTCTTCCTGCATGTCCTTGGAATAGGTCAGCGCCAGCCCCTTCATCACCGTGAAGAGCGCCACTGTCGCCCCCAGGATGCGCCCCAGCTTGGCCCGCAGCAACTCGGCCGCATCGGGGTTCTTCTTCTGCGGCATGATCGAGGACCCGGTGGTCCAGCGGTCCGACAACCGCACGAAACGGAACTGCGCGGATGACCAGATCACCAGCTCTTCGGCGAACCGCGACAGGTGCATGGCGCAGATGCTGCTGGCCCCCAGGAACTCCAGCGCGAAATCGCGGTCGCTGACACTGTCCAGGCTGTTCGCTGTCGGGCGGTCGAACCCAAGGGCGGCGGCGGTCATCGCCCGGTCGATGGGAAAGCTGGTCCCCGCCAGCGCCGCCGCGCCCAGGGGGCATTCGTTCATCCGTGCCCGCGCGTCGGCGAACCGCCCCCTGTCCCGCGCGAGCATCTCGACATAGGCCATCATGTGGTGGCCCCAGGTCACCGGCTGCGCCACCTGCAGATGCGTGAACCCCGGCATCACCCAGTCCGCCCCCGCCTCGGCCTGGCGCAGGAAGGCCCGCATCAGCGCGGTGATCCCGTCGATGGCCGCATCGCACTGGTCGCGCACCCACAACCGGAAATCCACCGCCACCTGGTCGTTGCGGCTGCGCGCCGTGTGCAGCCGCTTGGCCGGTTCGCCGATGATCTCGGCCAGCCGGGCCTCGATGTTCATGTGGATGTCCTCGTACGCCACCCGGAACGGAAAGCTGCCCGCCTCGATCTCTGACAAGACCGTGAGCAGCCCTTCCCCGATGGCCGCCGCATCGCTATCGCTGAGGATGCCCGTGGCCGCCAGCATGGTGGCATGGGCACGGCTGCCCGCGATGTCCTGGGGTGCAAGCCGGCGGTCGAACCCGATCGAGGCGTTGATCGCCTGCATGATCGCGTCCGGTCCGGCGGCAAAACGCCCGCCCCACATGGCATTGGCAGTGTCGGTCATCGGTGCGGCTTTCAAGGAGGGATCATGCGTCTGTCGGTTGCGATGCTCTACACGGCGCTGATGCTGGGCGCAAATCCGGGCGCGGCGGATGTCGCGGCGGCGGCGGCGGCCCGCGCAGGCGACATGCGCAAGCTGGTTTTCCACGAGGTGCCGCAGCCGATCCCCGACGCGGCGCTGCTGGGGTTGGACGAGGCCCCCCGGTCACTGTCCGAATGGCGCGGGAAATGGGTGGTGGTGAACTTCTGGGCCACCTGGTGCGCCCCCTGCCGCACCGAAATGCCCGCGCTCGACCGTCTGGCTGCGGGCGGCACCACCGTCGTCACCGTCGCCACCGGCCGCAACCCCGTGCCCGCCATCGAACGCTTCTGGTCCGAAACCGGCATCACCCACCTGCCCGTCCTGCGCGACCCGTCGTCAGAGCTGTCGCGCGGCATGGCCATCTTTGGCCTGCCGGTGACGATCATCCTCAACCCCGAGGGGCAAGAGGTCGCCCGCCTGGTCGGCGATGCCGCCTGGGACGCGCCCGAGGCGAAGGCGGTGCTCGAGGCATTGGCGCGGTAGGGTGCGTGCAAGCACGCACCCTTCACACCACGAACTGCCCGCCGTTCGCCGAAATCGTCGATCCGGTGATGAACCCGGCATCCTCGGAGGCCAGGAACACCACGATCCGCGCGATCTCTTCCGGTTCGCCCAGACGGCCCACGGGTATCAGCGGCAGGATGCGTTCGTTCAGCACCTTTTCGTCGATGGCCTTGACCATCTCGGTCGCGATGTAGCCAGGGCAGATCGCGTTCACCGTGATGCCCGCCCGCGCGCCCTCGGCGGCCAGCGCCTTGGTGAACCCCAGATCGCCGGCCTTGGCCGCCGAATAGTTGGCCTGCCCCGCCTGCCCCTTCTGCCCGTTGATCGAGGAGATGCTGATCACCCGCCCGAACTTGGCGTCGCGCATGCCGGTCCACAGGGGATGGGTCATGTTGAACAGGCCCGACAGGTTGGTGTCGATCACTTCCTTCCACTGCGCGGGCGTCATCTTGTGGAACATCGCGTCGCGCGTGATGCCTGCGTTGTTCACCAGCACCGACACCGGGCCAAGGTCGGCCTCGACCTGTTTGCAGCCCGCCGCGCAGGCGTCATAGTCGGCGACCGACCACTTGAAGGTCTTGATGCCGGTCTCGGCGGTGAACGCCGCCGCCGCCGCGTCATTGCCTGCATAGTTTGCGGCCACGGTGTAGCCTGCGGCCTTCAGCGCCACCGAAATGGCTGCGCCGATGCCGCGCGATCCCCCGGTCACAAGGGCGACTTTGGACATGATTCCTCCTCCCGAGAGTATGCTTTGGAATATTGTTATGTGGCAGCAGGTGCGGGCGCAAGATCATTACGCCCGCACGATCCGTCATGGGGTTGGGTGCGTGCTTGCACGCACCGTCCCGGTCACCGCTCCAGGCACATCGCCACGCCCATGCCGCCGCCGATGCACAGCGTTGCCAGACCCCTCTTGGCATCGCGCCGCACCATCTCGTGCAGCAGCGTGTTCAGGATGCGCGCGCCCGACGCGCCGATGGGATGGCCGATGGCAATCGCGCCGCCGTTCACGTTCACGATGGCCGGGTCCCAGCCCATGTCCTTGTTCACCGCACAGGCCTGGGCCGCAAAAGCTTCGTTCGCCTCGACCAGGTCGAGGTCGCCCGCCTTCCACCCCGCCTTGGCCAGCGCCTTGCGGCTGGCATGGATCGGCCCGACACCCATGATCGCCGGGTCGAGCCCCGCCGTCGCATGCGCCGCGATGCGCGCAATCGGCGTCAGGCCGCGCCGTTCGGCCTCTTCCGCCGTCATCACCAGCACCGCCGCAGCCCCGTCGTTCAGGCCGCTGGCATTCGCCGCCGTGACGCTGCCGTCCTTGGTGAAGGCGGGCCGCAGTTTCTGCATCGCGTCCAGCGTCGCCCCGTGGCGGATGTATTCGTCGGCATCGACGGTCACGTCGCCCTTGCGGGTCTTGATGGTGAAGGCCACGATCTCGTCCTTGAAGCGGCCCGCCTTCTGCGCCGCCTCGGCCTTGTTCTGGCTGCCGACCGCGAATTCGTCCTGCATGTCGCGGCTGATCTGCCACTGGTTGGCCACGTTCTCGGCCGTCTGGCCCATGTGATAGCCGTTGAAGGCGTCCCACAGCCCGTCCTTGATCATCGAATCGACAAAGTTCAGGTCGCCCATCTTCTGCCCGGCGCGCAGGTGCGCGACATGGGGGCTCAGCGACATCGATTCCTGCCCGCCCGCCACGACGATCCGGGCGTCGCCCAGTTGCACGTGCTGCGCCGCCAGCGCCACGGCGCGCAGACCCGACCCGCAGACCTGGTTCAGCGACCATGCGCTCGACTCCTTGGGCAGCCCGGCCTTGATATGCGCCTGGCGTGCGGGGTTCTGGCCCTGGCCGGCGGTCAGCACCTGGCCCAGGATGGTTTCCTCGACCTCGGCCTTGTCGATGCCGGCCCGTGCCACCACAGCCTCGATCACCGCCGCGCCCAGGTCATGCGCCGGGGTGTTGGCGAAGGCGCCGTTGAAGCTGCCGACGGCGGTCCGCGCCGCCGAAACGATCACAACGTTGGTCATGGCTAGGGTTCCTCCCGATGGGCCGTCGGGGCCGGACGTGCTGCGCAGCCCCTCTCGTCCGGCCTTACGGGGGACCTGCGACAAAATCAAGAAAGATGGGCTGCATGGCTGCCCTGCGACAACTGCATTGGCGCAGTTTCCGGTCACGTCTCGCGCCGAAGCCGAGTCGCGCCACGACCCGCACCGATTGGTCTTGGTCGGAAGGGCAAGGTCCGGCAGCGCGGCATCTCAGGCAGGCTTGCGCGCGGCCTGTTCCAGACGGGTGCTCAGGCGCGGATCCGGCCTGTCATTTCCAGACAGATTTGAGGATGCTCGGGTCCCCGTCTTTTCCGGCCGGATGCTCAGGCGCGCTTGCGCGCTGTCTCCTCCATCCACGCCGGGCGCACCGTCGGCGCGCCGAACAGGTAGCCCTGCATGCAGCCGATTCCCTGCGCCTGCAGGAAGGTCGCATCCTCGACCGTTTCCACCCATTCGGCGACCACCAGCATGTCGAAGTGGCGGCCCAGCGACATCAGCGCCTGGGTCAGCACCTGGTTGTCGGGGTCGCGCGCCACGCCGCGCACGAACTGTCCGTCGATCTTGACGATGTCGAAGTAGAACTGCCGCAGATACCGGAACGAGGTGTAGCCCGATCCGAAGTCGTCCAGCGCAAAGGTCACGCCCGCAAGCTGCATCTCGTTCATGAAAGCGATCACCAGTTCGGGCACCAGCATGGCCGAGCTTTCGGTGATCTCGAGAATCAGACGCTCACCGATGCGCGGGTCGGCGGCCAGGCCGCGCCTGAGGATGCGCATCCAGCGCGGATACCCCACCGACCGCGCCGACATGTTGATCGCCAGCCGCAGCCAGGGCTGATTGCGCAGCGCGGCCAGCCCCATCTCCAGTGCGGCACAGTCGATCAGGCGGCCCATTTCCTGCGTTTCGATCGCGGCCATGAAGTCGCCGGCCGGAATCACCCGACCGGTGTCGTCCAGCACCCGGATCAGCCCCTCGTAGAACCCGACGCGCGACGGATCGTGGCCCAGGACCACCGGCTGATAGGCCAGCCGCAACCGCCCGGCATCGAGGGCTGCCTGCACCATGGCCAGGGTCTGGCGGTCCTGCGCCGCGACGGCGGCGGCCAGCGGGCTGGCCTCGGTCAGCATCACGTCGGCGAGTGGTCTGCGATCCTTCATCCTGCCCTCCTGGCCATCGTCTGCGATCAGAGTGCGGCCGCATGCGTAAATCTCTGGTAAAGATTCCCGTTATGTTCCAGTTTTAGCGAAACTGCGGGAAGACGCCGATGACCGATACCCCGATGCGCTGCCCCTGGTGCGGCACCGATCCGCTCTATGTGGCCTACCACGATGACGAATGGGGCGTGCCGGAACGCAGGTCCTGCGTGCTGTGGGAAATGCTGATGCTCGAGGCGTTCCAGGCCGGCCTGTCCTGGATCACCATCCTGCGCAAGCGCGACGCCTTTCGCCGCGTGTTCGCCGGGTTCGACCCAGCCGTGATCGCTGGCTGGGGCGAAGAGGACATCCTGCGCGCCCTCGCCGATCCCGGCATCGTGCGCCACCGGGGCAAGATCGCGGCCACGATCCGGGGCGCGCAGGCGTATCTGCGGATCGAGGCACGGGGCGGGTTCGCGCCCTTTGTCTGGGGGTTCGTCGGCGGGCGACCGATGCAACCGCAGGTGCGCAGCATGGCCGAGGTGCCCGCCGCGACGCCCGAGGCCACCGCCCTGTCGAAGGCGCTGAAGGCCGAGGGGTTCGGTTTCTGCGGGCCGACCATCGTCTATGCCTTCATGCAGGCGGCGGGGCTGGTCAACGACCACCTCGTGACCTGCCCGCGCCACGCAGAGGTTGCCGCGATGGCGGGTTGAACCGGCATGGCGGTGCTGGCAGAAGCACCGCCATGACCCGCACCCGCGCCACGCTGATCGGTTTCACCGCAATCCTGATGTGGGCGCTACTGGCGCTTCTGACCGTGCTGTCGAAACCCGTGCCGCCGTTTCAGTTGACGGCGCTTTGCTTTGGCATCAGCGCGGCCATCGGCCTAATCTGGACTGCGTCAACCGGGCGGCTGGGGGTTCTGCTGACCGTGCCCTGGTATGTCTACGCCATCGGGACGGCAGGGCTGTTCGGCACCCATGCGATGTACTTCACCATCATCCGCCTGGCGGAACCAGAGGGGGCCACGGCGCAGGCGGGTCTGATCGCCTATCTCTGGCCCCTGCTGATCGTCCTTCTGTCCGGCCTGTTGCCCGACGAACGGCTGCGCCCCCTGCACCTGATCGGGGCGGCCCTGGCCTTTGCCGGGGCGGCACTGATCGTGCTGCGGCCGGGCGGGCAGATCGGGGGCGGGGCCCTGCCCGCGCTGGCGCTGGCCTTCGTCTATGCCCTGACCTGGGCCGCCTATTCGGTGAACACGCGCCGCTTTGCCGATGTGCCGACGGTATCGGTCGCGGTCGTCTGTCTGGCGGCGGCGGTGCTGTCGGTGCCGATGCACCTGGCGTTCGAAGCGACGGCATGGCCGACCGGCACCACCGGCTGGCTTGCCGTGGGTGCGCTGGGCCTCGGGCCGGTGGGGCTGGCCTTCTTTGCCTGGGACGTCGGCATGAAACAGGGCGACATCCAACTGCTGGGGGTCGCGTCCTATGCCGCACCCCTGCTGTCCACGACCGCCCTGATGGTTGCCGGGATCGCCCCGGCAACGCCCCTTCTCCTGGTCGCGGCGATACTGATTGCGGGCGGTGCCGTCGTCGCCGCGCGGGCAAAGAGATGACCGGGGCAACCTTGCCCGCTGAGGCTTTCATCTTTGCCCAGGTATCCCGGGGGTGCGGGGGCTGGCCCCCGCGTCCGCGCTTCAGCCCTGCGACAGGCGCGTGATCTCTTCCTTCAGCCGCAGTTTCTGCTTCTTGAGTTCGGCAATCTTGACCCCGTCCGATCCGGGGGCGCGCTGTTCGCGCTCGACAACTTCAGAGAGGTGTTCATGCTTCTTGCGCAGTTCCTGCAGGTGCGAAGCGACGGTCATCCGGTTCCTCCTCTGACATGGGCTGATATGACGATTGCATCACAACCCCCGAGTCGTGTCACCACAAACCCGCAGGCCGATGCGTCACATTCAATCGAACCGGCGGATCGCCGCGTTTTCGCGCAACACTGCCTGTGCCTCGGGCGCATAATCCTCGCGGTCACCCGCGTGGACGGGACCGGCGTGCAGCACCATCGGGGACAGCAGGCGCAGTGCCGCCCGGCCCCCCTTGCGCGCCCGGAGCAGCACGCGCACCGCCGCGCGCCCCTCGCGCGCCGCCAGGGGCAGCACGCTGACCGACCCCATGCGCCCCTCAAGCGCCGCCAGCGCCGCGCCCAGCCGGTCCGCCCCCAGGATCAGCGTCAGCCAGCCGCCGGGGTGCAGCCGCCGCCGGGCGCATTCGGTCCAGTCGCGCAACGGGGACGCCTCGCGCAGCGCCATGTCGCGGCCCGCGTCGGCCGAGGGCGTGCCACCGGCGGCATAGTAGGGCGGGTTGGCGATGACCTGGTCGAAGGCGTGGCGCAAGCCGGGGGGTTCCGACGCCACCTCGCCCTCATGCACGTCCAGTGCGATTGCGTTGCGCGCAGCATTCGCCCGCGCCAGCGCCGCATAGCCCGGCTGCAGCTCCAGCCCCGCCAGCACCAGCCCCGGCACCCGCGCGCCCAGGCACAGCGCCGCCGCCCCCGCCCCGCAGCCAAGGTCCAGCACCGCCTGCCCCGGCCGGGCCGGACAGGCGGCGGCCAGAAGCACCGCGTCCGTCGCCGCCCGGTAGCCCGCGACGGGTTGCCACAGGCGCAGCCGCCCGCACAGGAACGCGTCGTCCGACAGCGGCCCCAGACCGACGGACCCCTCCAGATCCATGCTATTGCCCTGTCGGAATGCCGTTGTCGGCCATCACGGCGCGGGCGACAAAGAAATCCGCGTCGCGCACCATCAGGCGGCGGGGGAACACGCCGATGCCGCCCTCCAGCGCGCTCATGTGGACGTCCAGCGCGAAGGTCTCTATATCCTCGCCATCCAGAAGCGCGCTGGCCCAGGCGATGACGGTGGGGTCGGTGGTGCGCAGCAGCTCCTTCATGCCCCGTGAGATACGCAGCGCAAAGGCCATAGTCGAGACGAGAATGCAGGCCCTGACCGACCCCGCCCCCGTTGCGCCCATCGACCGCCTGTCGGCCTGGCTTGCCCCCGAGATGGAGGCGGTGAACGGCGTGATCCGCGACCGCATGGCCAGCCGCCACGCCCCCCGCATACCGCAGGTGACGGCGCACCTGGTCGAGGCCGGGGGCAAACGGCTGCGCCCGATGCTGACGCTGGCCACCGCGCGCCTGTGCGGCTATGGCGGCACCCACCACGTCACGCTGGCCGCGACGGTCGAGTTCATCCACACCGCGACGCTGCTGCACGACGATGTCGTCGACGAAAGCCGTCGACGGCGCGGACGGCCCACGGCGAACCTGTTGTGGGACAACAAGTCGTCCGTGCTGGTCGGCGACTACCTGTTCTCGCGCGCGTTCCAGCTGATGGTGCGGACGGGCAGCCTGCGCGTGCTCGACATCCTGGCCGATGCCAGCGCCACCATCGCCGAGGGCGAGGTGCTGCAACTGACGGCGGCGCAGGACCTCGGCACCGACGACGCGGTTTATCTGCAGGTCGTGCGCGGCAAGACGGCGGCGCTGTTCGCCGCCGCCTGCGAGGTGGGCGGCGTCATCGCGGGTGCGCCCGAAGACCAGGTCGCGGCACTGCGCGACTATGGCGATGCCCTGGGCATCGCCTTCCAGATCGCCGACGACCTTCTGGACTACGGCGGGACGGACAGCGCCATCGGCAAGAACACCGGCGACGATTTCCGCGAGCGCAAGGTGACGCTGCCCGTCATCCGCGCCGTCGCCCGGGCCGACACGGCCGAGCGCGCCTTCTGGGTGCGGGTGATCGAGAAGGGCCAGCAGGGTCCCGGCGATCTGGACCAGGCACGCGCGATCATGGCCCGCCACGGAGCCATGGACGCCGCCCGAACCGAGGCCCGTGCCTGGTCGGCCCGCGCGCGGACGGCGCTGCGTGTCCTGCCCGACCATCCCTTGCGCGACATGCTCGACGGCCTCGCCGACTACGTCGTCGCCCGCCTCGTCTGAACGCTTGCGCCGGTGGCACCGTCGCAGGGGGGCTGTCTGCCCCCCCCTCGTCGCTGAAGCTCCTCGCCCCCCGAGGATACTTGGGAACAGATGAAGCATAATTTGAATCAAACTTTCGTTTCATCTGTTCCCAAGTATCCTCGGGGGGAGCCGAAGGCGGGGGGCAGACAGCCCCCCTGCGACGGTTCCGTCAGACCGACAGCGCCGTGGTCTTGAACACTGTCCGCAGCGCGAAACTGGACTGCATCTGTGCCACGCCCGGCAGCCGGGTGAGGTACTGGCGGTGGATGCGGGCGAAATCCTCGGTGTCCTGGGCCATGATCTTGAGCAGGTAGTCGGCGGTCCCCGCCATCAGGTGGCATTCCAGGATGTCGGGCACGCGGGCCACGGCCAGCTCGAACGCGTCCAGCACCTCGTCCGCCTGGCTCTGCAGGGTGATCTCGACGAACACCGTCGTCGGCCGCCCCATGCGGCGGGCGTCCAGCAGCGCCACGTAGGCCGCGATGAACCCCTCGTCCTCCAGCCGCTGCACGCGCCGGTGGCAGGCCGAGGGGGACAGGTTGATGCGTTCCGACAGTTCGGCATTGGTGATCCGCCCTTCCTTCTGAAGGACGGTCAGGATGCGGCGGTCGGTTGCGTCAAGGTGGATCATGAAGGCGGTTTCTGCGCCCGGACAGGGCTTTCGCCGCAGAATCTACCGTCAATGCCCCCTTTCGTCACGCAGATTTCAAGGTACTGCCCCGCGCGACGGCGCAGACTTTGCCCAAAGGCGACACAGCGGAGGACATCATGCAGATCGGTTGCCCGAAAGAGATCAAGCCGCAGGAGTTCCGCGTCGGCCTGACGCCCGATGCCGCGCGCGAATGCGCGGGCCACGGGCACGCGGTGCTGGTGGAAACCGGCGCGGGGGTGGGGGCGGGATTTGCGGACGCCGACTATGTCGCGGCGGGGGCAAGGATCGCCGGGGATGCGGCGCAGGTCTTTGCCGAGGCCGACCTCGTGATCAAGGTGAAGGAACCGCAGGCGGGCGAACGCGCCATGCTGCGGCGGGGGCAGGTGCTGTTCACCTACCTGCACCTCGCCCCCGACCCCGACCAGACCCGCGACCTTCTGGCCAGCGGGGCCACCTGCATCGCCTATGAAACCGTGACCGACGCGCGGGGCGGGCTGCCGCTGCTGGCACCGATGTCCGAGGTGGCGGGGCGGCTGGCCCCGCAGGTGGGGGCCTGGGCGCTGCAGAAGGTGAACGGCGGGCGCGGCGTGCTGATGGGCGGCATTCCGGGCGTGCTGCCCGCCAGGGTCGCGGTCATCGGCGGCGGCGTCGTCGGCACCCATGCGGCGCGGGTGGCCGCCGGCATGGGCGCGGATGTCACCGTGCTCGACCGCTCGCTGCCGCGCCTGCGCTATCTGGACGATGTCTATGGCCGCGATTTCCGCACCGCCTATGCCAGTGCCGCAGCCACGGCGGCGGCGGTGGCCGAGGCCGACATGGTGATCGGTGCCGTGCTGATACCGGGTGCCGCCGCCCCGAAACTGGTGACGCGGGCGCAACTGGCGACGATGAAGCCGGGTGCCGCCATCGTCGATGTCGCCATCGACCAGGGCGGGTGCTTCGAGACCAGCCACGCCACCACGCACCAGGACCCGATCTATGTCATCGACGGGATCGTCCACTACTGCGTGGCCAACATGCCCGGCGCAGTGGCACGGACCTCGACGCAGGGCCTGGGCAATGCCACACTGCCCTTCCTGCTGGCGCTGGCCGACAAGGGCTGGCGGCGGGCCTGCGCCGAGGATCCGCACCTGATGGCGGGGCTGAACGTGCATGACGGCCACCTGACCTATGCGGCGGTCGGCGAGGCTTTGGGGCTGCCCTGGATTGCGGCGGCCGAGGCGGTGGCGGGGCAGGGGCTCCGCCGCCCTACCCCAGGGGCCGCACCATCGTGATCGCCCTCTGGAACCCGAACAGAAGGCGCAACGGGCCAATCTGTTCGGTCCGCACCGCGCGGAATCCCAGCCGTTCGTACAGCGCCCGTGCGCGCAGGTTGGTGTCGATCACGTCCAGCCGCAGCTCGGCATAGGGGCGGGCGCGGGCGTCGCGGGCCAGCGCCTCGATCAGGGCGGTGCCCACGCCCTGGCCGCGCGCATGGGCGGCCACGCAGATGCCGTCGATCAGGAACCGGTCGTTGTCGACCTCGCGCGAGATCGCCCGCATCGCCGCCGCGCGCCACAGGGCACCGAAGCGGCCATAGACCCGGCGCAGGTCGGCCAGGGTCCCTTCGGCAAAGCCCCCGTCGGCCGAGCGGAACCCGATCAGCCCCAGCAGCGCATCGCCGTCCGACAGCGCCACGATCACGTGATCGCGCGAGATCGCCCGTTCCAGATAGGCCAGCGCCCGCCCCTCGGGGCCCAGCACGCGGCCCAGCTTGGTGCCGAAGGCCTGCCAGTACAGCCGGGCTGCATCGGGGCGCAGGGCGTCGGGCAACCCGGCCACGACGCGCAGCGCCGTCATTCCAGCGCCGGATCGCCCGCCTGCACCAGAAGCACGCCGTGGTTGTTGTCGGCGTCGTCATCCGTGATCTTGCGGGTGGTGACGCCGGGCAGTTCGCCAAAGGCTTCCATCAGAACCTTGGGGAACCAGGTCTGTGGCAGCCCTTCGAACCCCGGCACGCCGCGCAGGATTTTCGAAGTGGCGACGGTGCACTGCGTCTTGGGAACGGCCCCGTATTCCAGCACACGCCGCTTTACCAGGGCCGCAACGGTGGGGGTCACGACCAAGGTCTGCTCGACCACATCATAGGTTTCGCGCGCGTGGTAGTCGATGTAGAAGTTCACCATCTTGGGCGTCATGCCGAAATGCACGTCGTTGCGCTCGGGCAGGCGCGGGTGTTGCCAGGTGCCGGCCGGATCGAACATCACGCGCTCGTCCGCGTTGACCATCAGTCCCGCATGCGCGCCGCTGCCGCTGCGCGTGGACAGCACGGTGAACAGGGTCACGGTCGGCGGGCCGTCGTGGACATAGCGCGCCGCCTGCACCTGGTCTTCGGGGGCCCATTTCGGTTCGGCCGCGCCGCAGGCGGTCAGGGTCAGCGCCACGGCGACCCACAACAGGATACGATACATCACGGGGTTCCCAGCCTCAGGCGTTCAGCAGGGCGGCAAGGATCAGCAGGCCGATGCTGATGCCGATGCCCCAGGTGACCATGCGGACGAACCCCGCAAAGGTCTTTTCCTGCACCCGGATGTCCATGCTGCCCGGTTCGTGGTCGCCGTCGTGATGCTGGCCGGCCATGTCCTTGTCCCCAATCTGATCGTGCGTTTCCCCGGTCCTAGCGGATTCGCCGGGCGCTGTCACGCCGGATGCCAGACCCAGGCACCATCGTCGCGGCGACTGCGGCGCGCCTGTCCCAGCCGGCCCAGGTGGTTCAGATGCGCCACCGCCTCGACCAGGGCCAGGCCGTACTCGGACGCCCCGATGTCGCGGCCAAAGATCGCGGCAAAGCTGTCGCAGGCGGTCGCCGGGCCTTCGCGCAACCGGGCGGACAGGCGGTCGAGCGCGGTCTCGTGGTTCGCGATCATCTGCGACAGGCGCAGCGGCAGGCCGGTGAAGGGCAGCTTGTGACCCGGCAGCACCAGGTGATCGTCGCGCGCAACCTGCTGGAAGGCGTGGCAACTGGCGATCCATTCGCCCAGCGGGTCGGCGTCCGGTTCGGTGGCATAGACCCCGATGTTGGGCGAGATGCCGGGCAAAAGCTGATCGGCCCCCAGCACCAGATTGTCGTCCAGCGACCACAACGTCGCCTGTTCGGGTGCGTGGCCGTTGCCGGTGCGCACCTGCCAGCGCCGCCCCGCCAGCCGCAGCACCTGCTCCTCCGTGATGCGGGTGAAGCCCAGCGGCAGCGGGTCGACCACATCGGCAAAGTTGAAGGGCCGCTCGGCCAGGCGGCGTGCCAGCATCTCGGCAGGCATGCCCGCCCCGCGCCAGAACGCGACGGTTTCCGGCGTGGGCCGGGCCTGCACGTCCAGCACCAGCATCCGCGCGAACAGCCACGCGGTGCGGGTGGTCAGCAACTCGGCCCCGCGCGACTGGAACCAGCCAGCGGCACCGATGTGGTCGGGGTGGTGGTGCGTCACCAGAACCCGCGCGACGGGATGGCCCGCCAGCGGCCCGTCCAGCAGCGTCTGCCATATCCCGTGCGACCGCGCGCCGCCCAGCCCGGTGTCGACCAGCGTCCAGCCGTCATCGTCGCGCAGCGCATAGACATTCACATGGTTCAGCGCCATCGGCAGCGGCATCCGTAGCCACAGCACCCCGTCGGCCACGGTCACCGCCTGGCCGGGCGCGGGCGCGTCGGGAAAGGGATGCGCGATGGTCTGGTGCAGGGTCACGCCGCCAGGTCCGCGTCGGTCAGCGCGTACAGCCCCGCCGCCCCTTCGCGCACCTGCGCCAGAAGCGCGGCATGTTCCGGCAACAGGCGCAGGATGGCCACCCCCGCCAGCGCGCGGCGCGCCGGGTCGGCCATGGCCGAGCGCAGGTGGACATGACCCGACAACACACGGGCAAAGGCGCGCAGATAGGGCACGGCCCCGGCGAAGCGGTCGTTCATCCCGGTCGCGACCATCGCCTCGGTCGCCTCGCGCAGCGCCTCGGCGGCCTTCCACACCGGCGTGGCCAGATCGGGCATCGCGGCACGCGCCGCCTCGGCCCCGGCCTGCACCTCGTCGATCAGGCGGAACGCGGCCTCGCCGCCATCGGCCATCTTGCGGCCCACAAGGTCCATCGCCTGGATGCCGTTGGTGCCCTCGTAGATCGCCGTCACCCGCACGTCGCGCAGGTATTGCGCGGCACCTGTTTCCTCGATGAACCCCATGCCGCCATGCACCTGCACCCCCTGCGAGGCGATGTGGATGCCGGTGTCCGTCCCGAACGCCTTGGCGATCGGCGTCAGCAGCGCCGCCCGCGCGCGCCACTCGTCGCTGCCGGTCGCGCGGGCCATGTCGATGGCCACCGCGCACATCAGGGCGATGGCGCGGGCCGACGTCGTCTCGGCCTTCATCTCGGCCAGCATGCGGCGCACGTCGGCGTGTTCGGCGATGCTGCCGGTGCCGCCCGCAACCGGGGTGCGGCCCTGGCGGCGGTCCATCGCATAGGCGACTGCCGCCTGCGTCGCCGCCTCGGCCACCGCCACGCCCTGCATCGCCACGCCCAGCCGGGCGTTGTTCATCATCGTGAACATCGCGGCCATTCCGCCATGCGGCTGCCCCACAAGCCAGCCCTGCGCACCGTCGTACTGCATCACGCAGGTCGGGCTGCCGTGCAGGCCCAGCTTGTGTTCCAGCGACACCACCTGCAGGCTGTTGCGGCGGCCGGGATTGCCCTGGGCATCGGGAATGAACTTCGGCACCATGAACAGGCTGATGCCGCCGGTTCCTGCCTTGCCGTCGGGCAGGCGCGCCAGCACCAGATGGCAGACGTTGGCGACAAAGTCGCTGTCGCCCCAAGTGATGTAGATCTTCTGCCCGGTGATGGCATAGCTGCCGTCGTCCAAGGGCTCGGCCCGCGTGCGCAGCGCGCCCACGTCGGTGCCGGCCTGCGGTTCGGTCAGGTTCATCGTGCCCGACCATTCGCCCGAAATCAGCCGGGGCAGGTAGACGGCCTTGATGGCATCGCTGGCGTGGTGTTCCAGCGCCTCGATCTGCCCTTGCGTCAGCAGCGGGTTCAGTTGCAGCGCCATGCAGGCGGCCCCGATCATCTCGCCCACACAGGCGTTCACCGCCATCGGCAGGCCCATGCCGCCATGTGCCGGGTCCGCCGACACCGCCACCCAGCCGCCCTCGGCCAGCGCGCGGTACCCCTCGGCAAAGCCGGGCGAGGTGCGCACGACGCCGTTTTCCAGCCGCGCCGGATGCTTGTCGCCCGCCCTTTGCAGGGGGGCCAGCACGGTTTCGCTCAGGCTGCCCGCCTCGGCCAGGACGGCTTCGACCGTGTCCATCGCGGCTTCGGCATAGCGGTCGGTGGCGGCGACGGCGGCATAGTTCAGCACATGGTCCAGCAAAAAGCGGAACTCGGCCAGGGGGGCGCGGTAGGGCATCGGTCTCTCCGGCTTGGACAAGCGACGGCGGTGCGGGTATTGGAACGCAGATTGCGCCCCGCGCCCGCGCGCCTTCAAGCAATACGCTGCGTCACAGGGGGGCGCGTCAAGAGGCCCGATGACCGACACGCTGGGTACAATGCCGCAGGACCTGCACCGGGCCGCCGATCTCTTGCGGCGCGGGCTGCTGGTCGCCTTCCCGACCGAGACGGTCTATGGTCTGGGCGGCGATGCCGCCAGCGACGCCGCCGTGGCCGCGATCTATGCCGCCAAGGGGCGACCGTCGTTCAATCCCCTGATCGTGCATGTCGCCGATGCCGCAGCCGCCCACCGCCTGGCAGTCTTCGCCCCGGTGGCCGCGACCCTGGCCGCCGCCTTCTGGCCTGGGCCCCTGACGCTGGTCCTGCCCCTGCGACACGGACACGGCCTGTCGGCCCGCGTGACCGCCGGATTGCCCAAGGTGGCGCTGCGCGTGCCCGCGCATCCCGTGGCGCAAGGGTTGCTGCACGCCTTCGGCGGCCCGCTGGCCGCACCTTCGGCCAACCCCTCGGGCCGGGTGTCGCCGACACGGGCGGCGCATGTGCTGGACGGTTTGGCGGGCCGCATCGCCGCCGTGGTCGATGGCGGTCCCTGCGCGGTGGGGGTCGAATCGACCATCCTCGGCCTGGACGACGCGGGTCTCGTCCACCTGCTGCGGCCCGGCGGGCTGGCCGTCGAAGAGGTCGAGGCGGTGACGGGCACCCCCGTCTCCACCATGGCCGACCCCGCGCGCCCCCTCGCCCCCGGCCAGCTTGCCTCGCACTATGCGCCCGCCGCCGCCTTGCGCCTGAACGCCAGCGGCCCCGAACCGGGCGAGGTCTGGATCGGCTTCGGCACCGGGGGCGCGCTGGACCTGTCGCCGTCGCGCGACCTGGCCCAGGCGGCGGCGGCGCTGTTCCATGCCCTGCGCCAGGCCGACCGGATCGCCGGCCCCGGCGGGCGCATCGCCGTGGCCCCGGTGCCCGACACCGGCCTTGGCCGCGCCATCAACGACCGCCTGCGCCGCGCAGCCGCGCCGCGAGAATAGGGCAAGTCGCGTTCATCCGGGTTCATCACATGACCGGTCGCCCCGGCGAAGGCCGGGGCCCCGACGGTCGACGCGCAAGGGATCGAGGTCACGGCATTCGCCGGGACGACTGGTCCAGGTGGTGTCGGCGTGCATCCGGTTGGTCCAGACGAGCCCTAGGCATTCACCTTCGCAAGCAGAGAGGCGCGGGGACATGACGGTCGGGCCGGGGTTCGCGAACCAGTCGGCAACTGCGTTTTCCACCGGCACCGACGCGCTGCAACCCGACGCCGCCGATCCTGCGCAGCGCGTCCAATCTTCTGCAGTCATTCCGACAGATACCCAACGGTTGAAGGCCGCATGAAGACTGCCTAGAAGCCTGCATGTTCGCAGAAGATGCCCGTCGAATCCGCGCGCTCATCCAGAAGGACACCGCATTCAGCGGTGTGGCTTCGTCGGACCTCGATGCGGCCGACCAGCGTCTTGCCCGCGCTGAAACGCCCGACGACTTCAGACTGGAGGCGATGCGGACCCTGGCGCTGGCTGGAAACGGTCACAGCCGCGCCATCGCGAATGCGGCGGTCAACACCTGGGCGCTGCGTCTTGTGTGGCTGGCCGACGGGCCCTGTGTCGTCGAGGGGCCGCATGCGGGCGCGCGGGTGGTTGCGGTGAACGGCATGTCCGTCGCGCAGATTTTCGGGAACCTGCGGCCCTATCTTGCGGGCACGACCCAAAGGGCGCGGGCACTGGCCGGGTTCATGCTGGCCTGGGCGCCAGCCCTGTCGATGGCAACGGGGGTGAAGGGTGACGCGGTCTACAGCCTGACAGACATCGCGGGAAGTACGTTTGATCTGACCGCATCCGATTCGGTGCAGGCACAGTCGCTGTATCCCCTGCGGGACAGAGGGGTGGCCGATCTTCTCATCGCGCGCGCCGGGATCGCCAGTCTGGACGAGGCACGGCGCGGCATTTTCCGTCGGCAGCTTCCGGGCCGGGTGGCCTATGTCCGCATCGCCGATCTAGGTGCCGGTCCACCCGATACCCTGGCCGCAAAGCTTGCGGCGATCTCCAGCCAGATCCGCGGTATCCGTCGCCTCGTCATCGATCTGCGCGGCAATCCGGGCGGAGACTTCTTCGGCGCTGCCGCCTTCGCACGTGGTCTTCCGGTCGTCGCGCCCGGTGCGGCACTCGCCGTATTGGTCGACAAGTTCACATTCTCGGCGGCACTGGTGACCGCAGCACTCCTGAAGTTTCATGCGCGCGGGCGACTTGTCGGCGAAGAGATGGGGGACGCGGCAGCGTTTCACGCCGAGGGCGGCACCGAGGTGCTGCCGCGATCGGGCCTGTCGATCCGCTATTCGGACGGCTGGCACGACTGGGATACCGGCAATGCTCACCCCGTTCTGACACCCCCGGAAATCGCGCGCGAGATGGTTGCTGCAGGATCGCTGATACCAGAGATCGCCGCCCAACCGACGGGCGCGGATTTCCTGGCCGGTCGCGACGTCGCACTCGACGCAGCGCTTGCGCTCGTCCGGGGGTAGGGTCGACATCCCCATCGGGAATGGTGCTTGCGGCCCAAAGCCGACCTTCTTGCGCCCAGAAAATATGACCTTCCTCTCGCGATCCGTGATGCCGGGGTCGCGCCGCCTGACGGCACGAAGCACTAGGGCCCGAGCAGACCGGATTTCGGTCAGCAAGGCCTCGGACTGGGCAATTGTCGCATGAGTGAGCATTTTCCCCGTGATAATGGCCCGACTTCCGCTACAAGGCCGCGCAGCGCCAAACCTGCGCCTGCCACCAACAATCTGCCGCGAACGCGGTCAAACGGACGAGGGAAACATCATGCTGAACGAATTCAAGGCCTTCATCGCCAGGGGCAACGTCGTTGACCTGGCCGTCGGGATCATCATCGGGGCCGCCTTCACCGCCATCGTCAACTCGCTGGTGGGCGACCTCATCAACCCGATCATCGGGCTGGTCCTGGGCAACGTCGACTTCTCGAACCTGTTCATCAACCTCGGCGAAGGCGACTTCGCCTCGCTTGCCGCCGCGAAAGAGGCCGGTGCCCCGGTCTTTGCCTATGGCGCGTTCATCACCGCCTGCATCAACTTCCTGATCATCGCCTGGGTCGTGTTCCTGCTGGTCAAGGGCGTGAACAAGCTGAAGGATTCGATGGCCAGGAAAGAGGCCGAGGCCGCCGCCGCCGCGCCCGCCGGGCCGACCGAGGTGGACCTGCTCAAGGAAATCCGCGACGCGCTCAAGGCGCGCGGCTGATCGCAACGGCGGGCGGGGGCCTGGCCCCGCCCTGCCCTCCGCTCAGTCGAACGTCCCGGTCACCCGCCCGAACAGCATGAACGCGCGCGCCGTCCGTGTCTCGGTCAGGTCCGCCAGTTCGGCATCGGTCGCGTTGCGGGCAAACTCCTGCAACGCATGGTCGAAGGTGCGCAGGAAATGGTGGCCCGCATCGCGGAACACCGGATCCTCGCGCATCCGCGCCGTGGTCAGCGCCAGGGACGAGCGGTCGCGGATGCCGCCCAGCGCGGCAATCGCCCGCCCGCGCTCGCCCGCCGCGAACCGCCGCCAGACCTCGGGGCGGGCGCGGTCGGGCTTGAGGTCGTCCATGTAGATGCCTTCCTGGCTCAGCAGGGTCAGCACGTCCTGCGCCGCGCGGATCAGCTTGGACGCGCGCCGGTCCTCCAGCGCCAGCCGCAGGGCGCGGAACCCCGCCTTGTCCTCGGCATTCTCGGGGAAATGCAGGGCGCGCACGAAATCGGCCACCGACAGGGGTTCCCGCAGGTCCTCGGCCGGGGTGCCCAGGGCCAGCGTGGGCTGTTCGGACGCAACCATCACCGGCAGCGCCAGCGCCGCCTTGCGGTCGGCCGAGGGCACCGACAGGCCGGTGTCGCGGCGCGAGGTGAACATGGCCAGCTGCGCCTCGGTCTGGCGCTGCGCCGCCGCAATCTCGTCCAGCCGCTTGTCCACCGCACTGCGGGTGGCCGCCAGCGCCCCGGTCTGCTGCGCCAGCACATAGGCGTGGCGCATCGCGTCCACCGCCACCTGCAGCCGCGCCGCCTCGTCCCGCAAGCTGCGGACCGACCGGGCGCTGGTCACCGCGATCCACAACAGCGCCAACGGCATGAACACGACCAGCAGCGTCAGCGCCAGCCCGACCGGCCCCCCGGCCAGGCCCGGTGGCGACAGCGCCAGCGCCAGGCCCACGCCCCCTACCCACAGCACTGACAGCACGCCTGCCGCGATCTCGGTCGCGGGGCGCGGCGCGTCCGACTTGGCGGCATAGACGCCCAGGTCCAGCGGCTTGTCCTTCGTCTCGGTCATGTCACCTTGCCCAACGGGCCCGACCGTGCCCCGGTCAGACGTAACGGATCGACACCACTTCGTAGGACCGCGTGCCCCCCGGCGTGCGCACCTCGACAGAATCGCCTTCGTCCTTGCCGATCAGGGCGCGGGCCAGGGGCGAGCGGATGTTCAGCAGGCCCGCCTCGATGTTGGCCTCGGTTTCGCCCACGATCTGATAGGTCTTCTCCTCGCCCGAATCCTCGTCCGACAGCCGCACCGTCGCGCCGAACTTGATCGCGCCCGACAGTTTGGTCGGGTCGATCACCTCGGCCTTGGACAGCACCGCCTCAAGCTCCTTGATCCGGCCCTCGATGAAGCTCTGCTTCTCGCGCGCGGCGTGGTACTCGGCGTTCTCCGACAGGTCGCCGTGCTCGCGCGCCTCGGCAATTGCGCGGATCACGGCCGGCCGCTCGACCGACTTCAGCACCTTCAATTCGTCGTCCAGCGCGGTGAACCCGCCGCGCGTCATCGGGATCTTGTCCATCGTCGTCCGCCTGTGGCCCGGAAAAGGCAAAGGTCACGGGTTCCCCGACCCATGACCTGCCTTGCGTCCTGTCACATGACCCCGCCCGGACCGCAATTGCAAGGGGTCGCGGCCTGTGCGGGCGGGCATCTGCCGCGATGGCCGCGCGCGCAGGACGTGGTGTCGCAATTGACGAAAGGATGCCCATGGGGCACATCCGGGCGTCAGACCGACCCAAGCGAAGGCAGGACAGGCGCATGACCCAGGCGACCGACCGGGAAGAGATGGAATATGACGTGGTCATCGTCGGCGCCGGGCCGTCGGGCCTGTCCGCCGCCATCCGGCTCAAGCAACTGGACCCCGAACGCAACGTCGTGGTGATCGAGAAGGGGTCAGAGGTCGGCGCGCACATCCTGTCGGGCGCGGTGCTGGACCCTTCGGGTCTCGACGCCCTGATTCCCGACTGGCGCGACCGCGGGGCACCCGTCAAGGTGCCGGTCACCCACGACAATTTCTACATGCTGGGGCCGGCCGGGCAGATCCGCATCCCCAACTGGCCGATGCCGCCCCTGATGAACAACCACGGCAACTACATCGTCTCGATGGCCAACGTCTGCCGCTGGCTGGCCGAACAGGCCGAGGATCTGGGGGTCGAGATTTTCCCCGGCATGGCCGCGTCCTCGCTGGTCTATGGCGACGATGGCCGGGTGCGCGGCGTGGTGGCGGGCGAGTTCGGGTTCAACGCCGACGGCACGCCGGGGCCGAACTACGAACCGGGGCTGGCCCTGATCGGGAAATATGTCTTCCTGGGCGAGGGCGTGCGCGGGTCGCTGTCGAAAGAGGTGATGGCGAAGTTCGACCTGTCGGCGGGCAAGGACCCGCAGAAATTCGGCCTGGGGATGAAGGAAATCTGGGAAATCGACCCTGCCAAGCACCGCGAGGGCACCGTCACCCACACCATGGGCTGGCCTCTGGGCAAGAACGCGGGCGGCGGCAGCTTCATCTACCACCTCGAGAACAATCAGGTCTATGTGGGCTTCGTGGTACATCTGAACTACGCGAACCCGCACCTCTACCCCTACATGGAATTCCAGCGCTTCAAGCACCACCCGATGGTCGCCGACCTGCTCAAGGGCGGCAAGCGCGTGGCCTACGGGGCGCGGGCGATCAGCGAGGGCGGCTGGCAGTCGATCCCCAAGATGGTCGCCCCGGGTGTGGCGCTCTTGGGCTGCAGCGCGGGTCTGGTGAACGTCCCCCGCATCAAGGGCAACCACAACGCCATGCTGTCGGGCATCGCGGCGGCCGAGGCGGCCCATGCCGCCATCGCTGCCGGGCGCGAGGGCGACGAACTGACCGCCTATGAAACCTCGGTGCGCGACGGGGCCATCGGCAAGGATTTGAAGAAGGTCCGCAACGTCAAACCCCTGTGGTCGCGCTATGGCCTGGTCGCTTCGCTGGTCGGCGGGGGCTTCGACATGTGGACCAACACGCTGGGTTTCTCGCTGTTCGGCACGCTGAAACACGGCAAGTCCGATGCCGAGGCCACCGGCAAGGCCGCCGACCACCAACCCATCGACTATCCCAAACCCGATGGCGTGCTGTCCTTCGACCGGCTGACCAATGTCTCCTACAGCTTTACCAACCACGACGAGGACCAGCCCGCGCACTTGAAACTGCGTGACCCCTCGATCCCCATCGCCATCAACCTGCCCCAATACGCCGAACCGGCGCAGAGGTACTGCCCGGCAGGCGTCTACGAGGTGATCGGCGAGGGTTCGGCGGCGCGGTTCCAGATCAACTTCCAGAACTGCGTCCACTGCAAGACCTGCGACATCAAGGACCCCAGCCAGAACATCAACTGGACCACGCCCATGGGCGGGGGCGGGCCGAACTATCCCAACATGTGATGGACCTGCGGGCGGACATCCTGGCCCTTCTGACCGACATGGGCGGACGCAGGCCCGATGACGCGGAACAGGCCGACATCATCGGGCGGTTCGGCATGGACGGTGACGACATCACCGAATTTCTGGATGCCTATTCCAGGCGGTTCAACGTCCGCCTCGACGGGCTGCTGTGGTACTTTCACCACTTCGACGAGCCGCCCCTGTCGCGGCGGGTGTATGCCGTGGGGCCGGACGGGCATGACCTTCCGCTGATGCCGATCACGGTGGACATGCTGGTGGAAGGTGTCGAGACCGGCAAGTGGCCTTTGACCTATCCTGAACACCGCGAGCAGAACCGATGGTGGTCAACCCAGTGGGCTTTATTGGCTATGGTGTTCGCGGTCGCTATCCTGTTGGGCGCGGCTGTCGTGTTTTTTGGGTGCGCGGGACCGTGTGGGGGAAGCTTGGTGCTGCCTTGATGCTCCTTGTCGTGACATTCGCGCGAGCGATTGCCACGTTCGGGGGACCGTGATTGCCAGCGGCGGGGCGCAGGACTAGATTCCTGCAATCTGTCCCCGGAGTGCCCCATGCCCCTGTCCCGCCCGCTTGTCGCCGCCGCCCTTGGTCTGGCTCTGCTGATGCCCAAGGCGGGATGGGCGGAAGAGGACGCCGGTGCCTACCTTGCCGCCCGTGTCGCCGGATCGAACGACGACTACCGCGAGGCGGCTGTCTGGTACACCCGCGCGCTGATCGCCGACCCGTCCAACGCCGCCCTGATGGACGGTGCCATCATCGCCCAGATCGCCGTCGGCAACATCCAGGGTGCCAAGGCCGTGGCCGAACGCATGCGCGCCACCGGGACCGACACGCAGGTGGCGCTGCTGGCGCTTGTCGCGGGCAAGGCAAAGGCGGGCGATTTTGCCGGCATGCTGGCCGACATCGAGGCAGGCCGCTCGGTGGGCAAGCTGATGGACAACCTGACCCGCGCCTGGGCCGAACTGGGGCAGGGCCGGATGTCCGAGGCCGTCCAGGAATTCGACGCCATCGCCGCCGCCCCCGGCATGCAGGTGTTCGGGCTGTACCACAAGGCGCTGGCCCTGGCCTCGGTTGGCGATTTCGAGGGGGCCGCCGCGATCATGGCCCAGCCCGAACAGGGCGGCTTTCGCGCGCAACGCCGGGGCATCATCGCCCACGTCCAGATGCTGAGCCAGCTTGAACGCAACGAGGATGCGCTCAAGGTCCTGGCCACCGCCTTCACCACCGACGTCGATCCCACCATCGCCGACCTGCGCGCGCGCCTGACGGCGGGCGAGGTGCTGCCCTGGACCATGGCGCGCAATGCCACCGACGGCATGGCCGAGGTGTTCTTCACCCTCGCCGCCGCCCTGAACGAAGAGGCCGAGGACAACTATACCCTGCTCTACGCCCGCATCGCCAGTACCCTGCGCCCCGACCACGGCGAGGCGCTGCTGCTGACCGGGGCGCTTCTGGAGGATCTGCGCCAGTACGACCTGGCGGTCGAGACCTATGCCCGCATCCCGCCCGCCGACGGCGGCTATCTGGTCGCCGAGATCGGCCGTGCCCGCGCCCTGCAATCCGCCGACAAGACCGAGGCGGCGCTCGAGGTGCTGCGCGCCCTGTCGCGCAGCCATGACACGCTGGCCACCGTGCACCTGGCCCTCGGCGACGCCCTGCGGCGCGAGGAACGCTGGGACGAGGCGGCGGCGGCCTATGACGCCGCCATCGCGCGCGCGGGAACCCCCCGGCCCGAACATTGGGCGATGTACTATAGCCGCGCCATCGCCAACGAACGGCTGAAGCGCTGGGACAAGGCCGAACCCGATTTCCGCCAGGCCCTCGCGCTCAACCCCGACCAGCCGCAGGTGCTCAACTACCTCGGCTACAGCTATCTGGAACTGAACCGCAACCTCGACGAGGCGCTGGCGATGATCCAGCGCGCGGTCGAACTGTCACCCGATTCGGGCTACATCATCGACAGCCTGGCCTGGGGCCTGTTCCGCCTTGGCCGCTATGCCGAGGCCGTCGCACCGATGGAAAAGGCGTCGCTGCTGGAACCCGTCGATCCCGTGGTGACCGACCATCTGGGCGATGTCTACTGGGCCACGGGCCGCCGGATGGAGGCGCGGTTCCAGTGGCGCCGCGCGCTGTCCTTCGACCCCGAGGAAAAGGACGCCACCCGCATCCGCCAGAAGCTGGACATCGGCCTGGACGATGTGCTCAAGGCCGAAGGCGCACCGTCCCTGCAAGAGGTCGCGGCGGCAGAGGCCGCGCGCGTTCCGGCGACGAATGACAACTAGGGTGCGACCGGTCCATGAATCGCTTGCAGTCCGTCGCCACAGCCTTTGCCCCCGCCAAGGTCAACCTGACCCTGCATGTCACCGGCAGGCGCGACGACGGCTATCACCTGCTCGATTCGCTTGTGGTGTTCGCAGGCGTGGGCGACCGGCTGCGCTTCGCGCCCGCGCAGACCACGACGCTGACCATCGGCGGCCCTTTCGCGGCAGGTGTCCCGACCGACGGCACGAACCTGATCCTGCGCGCGGCGGCGCTGATGGACGGCCCGATGGTCGCGATCCATCTGGACAAGCGCCTGCCACCGGCCTCGGGCATCGGCGGCGGTTCTGCCGATGCCGCCGCAACGCTGCGCGCGCTGGCTGAAATGGGCGGACGGGCAAGACCGGATTTCGACGCGGCGGTCCTTCGCATCGGCGCAGACCTGCCGGTCTGCCTGGCGGGGCGGCCCTGCCGCATGCAGGGCATCGGCGAACGCCTGTCCCCCGCCCCCGCCCTGCCGCCCGCCTGGCTGGTCCTGGTCAACCCCGGCGTCCCGGTGCCCACCGGCGCGGTCTTTGCCGCCCTGCAGGGCCGGTACGGTCCGGGAATGGCCAACCTGCCCGACCGTTTCGACGATGTTCAGGCGCTGGCCCGATGGCTGGCCACGCAGCGCAACGACCTTCAGGCCCCCGCCCTCGCTCTCGCCCCCCCGGTGGCCGAGGCCCTTGCCGCCCTGTCGGCCCAGCGCGATTGCCTGCTGGCGCGGATGTCGGGGTCGGGCGGCACCTGTTTCGGGCTGTTCGCGGATGAGCCCAAGGCGCAGGCAGCGGCTGCCGGGATCATCTCGGCTGAACGCCAATGGTGGGCAGCGGCCGCATCCATACGGGCCTGACACCCGTCAGGAGAGTGTCAGGACGACATCTTCACCGCGATCCTCGCGTGCCGATGCAAACGCCGACTGCATCTGAACAAGCAGGTCGTGCACTTTCGGCGTAGCCCTGCCCCGGATCACCAGTTCCAATGGTCTGTCCAGACAAAGAAGTTCCCGCGAAAGTCCATCCGGCAGCGCATTCAGATTGCGCCCGTGCCAATCGGGCGCTTCCAAGGCGGTCAGCACGGCTTCCCACGCCTCGGCCTTGTCGGCCTAGTTGCTGCAGTCCAATTCGATCCGCATCGCCACCCCCTCTGAAAACAGAAAAACCCCCAGGGGCCAGGCCCGCGGGGGTTCATCGGCGGGCGGGTTGCCCCGCCCCGGGATCGGACTGGCCTTACAGACCGCCTTCACGCTGAAGTTTCTTCCGCGCGAGCTTGCGGGCACGACGGATCGCTTCCGCCTGTTCCCGCGCCCGTTTGACCGACGGTTTCTCGAAATGCTGCTTGAGCTTCATTTCGCGGAACACGCCTTCCCGCTGAAGTTTCTTCTTGAGCGCGCGAAGCGCCTGTTCGACGTTGTTGTCACGAACGCTGACCTGCATGTGGTTTTCACCACCTTTCTAAGTTGGAGTTGCACTGTTCTGTGCAGGCGCGCGGTCTATAACAACACCTCAGGGGCTTGTCCACCTGCGGGATGGGAGAGGGCGATGGAAACCGGGAACACGGCCGACACCGGCGATGCGGGCGCGCGCGTCCTGGCGGCGGCGCTGGGCCATGTGCCCTTCGACGGCTGGTCGGCCACGACCCTGCGGGCCGCTGCGGCAGATGCGGGCGTGGCCCTGGCGCTGGCGCAGGCCGTATACCCGCGCGGCGGGGTCGATCTGGCGCTGGCGTACCACCGGCAGGGCGACGCGGCCATGGCCGGGCAACTGGGCAGCGAAGACCTGGCCGCCCTGCGCTTTCGCGACCGCATCGCGCGGGCCGTGCGCCTCCGCCTGGAGCACGCCGACCGTGAACTGGTGCGGCGCGGGGCCACTCTGTTCGCCCTGCCGATCCACGCGGCGGACGGGGCGCGGGCGGTCTGGGGCACGGCGGATACGATCTGGACCGCGCTTGGCGACACCGCCCGCGATTTCAGCTGGATGACCAAGCGCGCCACCCTGTCGGGGGTTTACGCGGCGACGGTCGTCTACTGGCTGGGCGACGACAGCCCCGGCCACCACGCCACCTGGGATTTCCTCGACCGCCGGATCGAGGATGTCATGCGCATCGAAAAGGCCAAGGCCGCCCTGCGCGACAACCCGCTGGCCCGGATGTTCGCGAACACCCCCCTGGCCAGGGCCGCCCAGAAATGGCGCGTGCCGGATGTGCCCGACGACCTGCCGGGCCGCTTCCGTCCCTGAGGGTTGCCGTCCACGCCCGGCTCTGGCACGCAGGGACCACCCGGAACGCGAGGAACCGATGCCCGTCCTGCCCCACACCATGACCGCCGTCGCCATCACCGCCCCCGGCGGCCCCGAGGTGCTGCAACCCGCCGAGGTGCCGGTGCCCGTGCCCGGCCATGGCCAGATCGTGGTCCGCCTGGCCTACGCCGGCGTCAACCGCCCCGATGCCCTGCAGCGCGCCGGGGCCTATGCGCCGCCACCCGGCGCTTCGCCCCTGCCGGGTCTCGAAGGGGCCGGGCACATCGTGGCCCTGGGCGCGGGCGTCACCCGCTGGCGCGAGGGCGACGCGGTCTGTGCGCTGTTCCCCGGCGGGGCCTATGCCGAATACGCCGTGACCCACGCCGACCACGCCCTGCCCATCCCGCCGGGGCTGTCCCTGCGCGACGCCGCCTGCCTGCCCGAGACCACCTTCACCGTCTGGTCGAACATGGTCACGCGCGGCGGCCTGGCGGCGGGCGAGCGGTTCCTGATCCACGGCGGCACGTCCGGCATCGGCACCACCGCCATCCAGATCGCCGCCGCCCTGGGCGCGCGCGTCTTTGCCACCGCCGGATCGCCCGAGAAATGTCAGGCCTGCCTGAACCTCGGGGCCGAGCGAGCGATGGACTACCGCACCGAGGACTGGCAGGCCATCGTCAAGGCGGAAGGCGGGGCGAACCTGATCCTCGACATGGTCGGCGGCCCCTACCTGCCGCGCAACGTGCGCGCCCTGGCCGATGACGGCCGCCTCGTGCAGATCGCCTTCCTGCAGGGCCCCAAGGTCGAACTGAACTTCGCCGAGGTGATGATGCGCCGCCTGACCATCACCGGATCGACGATGCGCCCGCAGTCCGACCTCGCCAAGGCCCGCATCGCCGCCGTCGTCGAGGCCCGCGTCTGGCCGCTGCTGCAAGGCGGCCGGATGCGCGTGGTGATCGACAGCGAATACCCGCTGGTCGAGGCATCCAAGGCCCATGCCCGCATGGAAAGCTCGGGCCACATCGGCAAGATCGTGCTGAAGGTCGAATAGGCGCAGGGCACGGGCTGCGTGGGCACCCTCCCCCCGACGGCGGCGCACCCCGCCCCTACCGCTCCCGCAGCGCCTCGCGCGATTTCCACAGGGGCTTCAGCAGATAGGTCAGCACCGTCTTGCCGCCGGTCTGCAACTCGACCTCGGCCTGCATGCCGGGGCGGATCTCGATGCCCCCCGCCCGTCCCGTCCGGCTGGCGGGGTCGACCTTCAGCGTCACCTTGTAGTGCGGATCGCCGTCGGCCCGCCCCGACCGTTCGTCGCGAAAGATGTCCGCCGACACCACCACCACCTCGGCCTCGAGCGTGCCCCAGGCGGTATAGTCATAGGCCGACAGCTTGACCGTGGCCTTCTGCCCCACCCGCACCGCCGCGATGTTGGCCGGGTCGACCCGCGCCTCGATCACCATGGCCTCGTCCAGGGGCGCGATCTGCAGGATCTCCTCGCCGGGCCGCACCACGCCGCCGATGGTCGTCACCGACAGCCGGTTCACCACCCCGCGCATGGGCGCGACCAGAACCGTCCGGCGCAACTGGTCCTCCGCCGCCGTCAGCCCCTGCGTCAGCGCCGCAATCTCGGCCAACGTGCGCGAATACTCGGTCGCTTGGTCCAACGCGCCCTGCGTCACGATGTCGGAATGGCGGTTCTCGGCGTCGCGGAACACCTTGCGCACCCGCGTCACCTCGATCAGCGGCACCAGTTCGCGCGCCAGCATCGTCTCCATCAGGTCCATCTCGGTCGCGGCCTGCGCCATCACCTGCCGCGCCCCCTCGGCCCTTGCGGAAAGGTCCGCCGCCCGCGCCGCCAGCAACGCCTTCTCCGAGGCGACGATCCCCGGCAGCCGCGCCGACAGCGCGACCGGCACCTCGAACCCGTCCGCCCCCGCCATCTCGGCCTCCAGCCGCAGGCGGCGGATGTCCAGCGCGGCGATCTGGTCGCGCAATTCGTCCACGCGCGACTGGTACAGCGTGCCGTGCAGCCGCCCCAGCACCTGGCCTGCCGCCACCTCCTGCCCCTCGGCCACGTCCAGTTCGGCCAGGATGCCGCCCTCCAGGTTCTGGATGATCTGCGGGCGCGACGACGACACCACCTGACCCGGCGCGCGCACGATCTCGTCCACCCAGGCCAGTGCCGCCCAGACCAGGAACAGCACCACGCTGCCGACGATGATCCAGATCACCCGCGACGGACCGCCTGCCCGCTCGTCCGGCGCATCGAAGGTGGTCATCCCGCCCCCTTCATCAGATGCGCCAGAACCGCGTCGCGCGGCCCGTCGACTGCTGCCTTTCCGTTCTGCAGGATCACCACGCGGTCGGTCAGCTGCAGGATCGGCACGCGGTGCGTCGCGATCACCGCCGTCCGTCCGCGCAGCCAACCCTGCAACCGGCTGACCAGCACGCCCTCCAGCGTCTGGTCCAGCGCCGCTGTCGGTTCGTCCAGGATCACCACCGGCGGGTCCTGCAACCACAGCCGCGCCCAGCCCAGCGATTGCCGCTGCCCGACCGACAGCCCGGCCCCGCCCTCGTGGATGGGCAGGTCCAGCCCGCGCGGATGGCCCCGAACGAACGGCCCCAGCCCCGCGAAATCCAGGCCCGCAAGCAGCCGGTCGTCGTCGCGTTCCAGCCCGTGCAGGTTCAGATTGTCGCGCAAGGTGCCCGCGACCAGCCGCACCTCCTGCGCCAGATAGCCCAGGCCGCGCCGCAGGTCGCGCGGATGGATCTGCCCCATGTCCAGACCGTCCACCAGCACGCGGCCCCCGGTCGCGTCGCTCAACCCCGCCAGGATGCGCAAGAGCGTCGATTTGCCCGCCCCGTTGGTGCCCAAGACCGCCACATGCTGCCCCGCCGGAATGGCCATTGCCGCGATCTCGATGGTCGGCGGGGCGTCGGGGGCATAGCGGAACGTCACGCCCCGCAGCTCGAACGCCCCGCCCAGCCGCTCGCGCCGCAGATACGTGCGGCCCGGCTCCTCGGCCTGGGGGGCACGGGCGATGGCGTCCAGCCCCGCCAGCGCCGCCTTGACGTTGGTCCAGCGCGCGATCAGCCCCGCCAGCCCGGCCAGCGGCCCCAGCGTCCGCCCCGTCAGGATGCCGATGGCGATGATCGTGCCCACGGTAAAGCTGCCCGCGAACACCAGGTACGTCCCGGCCACCACCGCCAGCACATAGGTCGCTTGGCTCACCCCCTGCGCCCAGGCTGTCAGCCAGGCCGTCAGGTCGCGCTGGTCCGACGACCGTGCCGCCGACAGTGCCGTCAGTTCGTTCCAGATGCGGTTGACCCGATCCTCGCCGCGCTGCGTGGCAATGGTCTCGTGTTCCTGGATCGTCTCGTACAGCAGCCGCGCGGCGCGGGTCGATGACCCTTGCGTCGCCGCCGTCAGCGCCACCATGCGCCCCTGCAACAACAGCCCCGGCACCACCATCAGCACCCCGCCCGCCACCAGCACCCAGACCAGCGGCCCCCCGATCATCGCCACCAGCCCCAGGAACAGCAGCACGAACGGCAGGTCGGTCAGCGTGCCGATGGTGGCCGAGGTGAAGAACTCGCGCACCGAGGAAAACTCGCGCATCGCGCCGAACATCTGGCTCGGGCTGCGGCCCGCAGGGTCGGCGCGCATCCCCAGAAGCCGCCCCATCAGCCGCGCCTGCACCGCCAGCTCGATCCGCCTGCCGGTCATGTCCATCAGCCGCGCCCGCGCGACCTTGAGCGCCGCCTCCAGCACCACCGCCAGCAGCACGCCCAGGGCCAGAACCCACAGCGTCGCCTGCGACTGGTGCGGGATCACCCGGTCATAGACCTGCAGCGAAAACCGCGCGATGGCCGTGGCCAGCTGGTTCGCGAACCGGGCCCCCGCCGCCACCTCGGCCAACGCGCGGCGGTGCCGTGCGAACTCGCCCCAGAACCAGTGCGGCGCGGCCCCCGGCTCGGCGTGGCGTGCCGCCACATCGGCCATCGTCGCCCGCGCGACCAGCACCTGCCCGGCATAGACCTGCGCGAACTCGGCCACCGGAATGTCCGCCCGCGAATCCGCGCAGGTCGGGTCATAGACGGTCAGCCCGCCGGCACCCTGCCCCAGCACCAGCACGACCTGCCCCGAGGTCATCGCGGCCAGCGCGGGCCACAGGTCGGGGTGCAGCGGGACCTTGCGCACGGTTGCCGACAGCCCGGCCTTGCGCAGCGCGCCCGCAACCGCGTCCAGCCCCGGACCCGCGTCCCCCGCCGCCCGCCGGATGTGGTCCAGAAGGTCGCCCATGGCCACCTCGGTGCCCAGCACGGCGGCATAGGCGGCGGCGACATGGGCGCGGGCCTGCGCGCGGTCCAGGTCGGGCGGCCCCTGCGGGCGGGCGGCGGTGGCAGGCCCGGCGTCCAGTACCACCGGCGTCACCGACAGAAGCTGCGGCCCCGCCCGCCCGCCCGCGTTCGCGTCAAAGGCGACAACGCGCGTCGTCACATGCGCGCCCCGTCCACCAGCACGCCGCGTTCCAGCGCGATGCGCAGCCGGATCAGCGCCGCGTCATGGGCGAGGCCGGCCTGGTCGCGCTGCATCCGCGCGAAACTGTCGGTCAGGCTGACCAAGTCCATCAGCGGACGCACCCCCGCCGCGTGCTGCTCGGCGTACAGATCCAGCCCCGCGCGCGTCTCGGCCACCAGCCCCGCGCCCGCCGCCGCCCGCGCCTCGGTCTCGGCCAGTTGTCCCTCCAGCGTGACGATCCGGCGCTGTGCGGCGTCGGCGGCTTCGGCCTCGCGCTGTGCGGCGACGGCCTCGGTCGCCTCCAGCGCCTGCAGGTTCGCCTTGGTGCCCAGGCCCAGCAGCTTGTCCGCCGACACCCGCAAGCCCCCCGTGATGCCATCGCCCGAAACCGAGGCCCCGGCCTTCAGCCCCGGCAATTGCCCCGCCCGTTCGATCCGGGCCTCGGCCACCAGCCGCCGCCCTTCGGCGCCGGCGCGCAGCACCGCCAGGGGCGTGGCATCGCCGGACACGCGCCAGTCGGGCAGGCCCGACACCGCCAGTCCTTGCCCGGCCAGCGCCGCCAGATCGGCCCGTGCCGTCGCCTCGGCCTGCCGGTCGGCACTTACCAGCGCCTGCAGTTCGGCCAGCGTCTGCGCCACCGCGCGCGCCTGCGACCGGTCGGCGATGCCGCCCTCCACGCGGCCCTCGACGATGCGGGCATAGTCCTGCATCCGCGCGACAGAAGGTGCCAGCGCCTCGGCCCGCGCCCGCGCCTGCTCGGCCTCGACATGGCGCGCCAGGCCGTCGTGCACCCGCGCGTTCATCTCGGTGGCCAGCGTCACTGCCGCCACCTCGACATCGGCCAGGGCAAAGGCGCGCTCGGCCTTTCGCCGCCCGTTGTCCAGGATCAGCTGGTCCACCAGCATCCCCGCCGCCAGCGACCCCAGCGACGCCAGGTCGACCGACGGCCCGATCAACGGCAGCCAGTTCTTCGCCCGCGCCTGCGACTTCAGCCGCGCCATGCGCAGTTCCGCCGCCCCCGCCCCGGTGTCGGCGGCCAGCACGGCATCGGCCACCTGCACGAACACGCCCGCAGGCAACACCGACCGCCGCGCCCGCAGGTCGGCGATCACCGCCGACCCCGCCGAGGGCTTGTCGCTGCCCGCGCGCGCCACCTCGCCTCCGGCAGGCACCGGCGCGGGGTCGGACGGGCGCGCGCCCGCCAGCATCGCCACGCCCGGCAGACCGCCGTCCTTGACGCAGCCTGCCAGCCCCAGCGCCGCCGCCAGCACCAGCCCAAGGGCACCCCTGCCACGGCCCTGCTGCAAAGCCATCCCATCCCCTCCGTCAGATGACCGTGCGGATGTCGTCGTCCAGCAGCACGGTCGCCCCGGCGCTGCCCAACGTGAAGATGGCATAGCGCTCGCCGTCGATCAGCGTCGTCTGGCCGGTCGCCACGCCGCCGACCAGGGTCACGGTGTCGTCCATCCCGCCCTTCACGACCAGCCGGTTGTCCGGTGCGGTCATCGCGCGCAACTGCGCCTCGCTGATCGACATCTGCGCATCCGGCGCAAACGTCAGGTCGATGGCGGAAAAATCGAAACGCCCCAGACCCGCCCGGCTGAGGTTCACGTCGCTGGCGCTGGTGTTGTCGACGATGAACAGCGTGGACGACTGGTTGCCCGCAGCGTCGCCGGTGTTGACCACCAGATAGGTGCCGTCGGGAATGGTGTTGTCGAACCGGTACTCGGTTTCGTTGTCCTGCGGGTTGTCGACCCGCCGGGCCGTGACCGTCTCCGGTGCCCCGCCGGGATCGACGCTGGCAAAGGTCAGCGCCTCGCCGCCGATCTCGGTGCTGATCCGGCGCAGGCCGCTCGAATTGCTGGAAAAGCCCAGGATCTCGGGCAATCCCGGTGCCACCGTGTCGACGCGGAACGTATCCTGCTGCACCGTCGTGTTGCCAAAGCGGTCGGTCGCGGTCATCTGCACCCCGACCGACTGTTCGCCGCGCGGCAGGTCGGCTGCGGCAAAGGTCACGCTCCACTGCCCCGACACGCCCGCCACCACCGACCGCTCGACCCCGTTCGCCAGGCGCACGGCCACGGTCGCGCCTGCCTCGACCGTGCCGCCCAGGGCCAGGCCCTGCGCCACCTCGGTGGCGTTCAGCACACCGTCGCCGCCGATGGTGCCCCCCGCCCGCGCAAATCCGGTGACCTGCGTGTCGATGCTGATCTGTTCGGTCAGCGTGGCGACGCTGCCCGTCGCATCCGTCGCCGTCATCGTCAGCGCCACGGTCCGCTCGCCGCCGGGCAGCTCCGCGGCCGGAATGGTCAGCGACCAGGTGCCATCCGCCGCCACCGTCGCCACGCGCGACAGGCCGGTGCCGAAGGTCACGCGCAGGCTCGACCCCGGCTCGACCGTGCCCGCCAGGTACAGGCCCTGCGTCGCCTCGGCCCCGTTCAGCACCCGGTCGGCCCCCAGCGAATCGCCGGTGCGGGCAAAGTTGCTGACCTCGCTGTCCACCCACAGCCCGTACGTCGCGGTGGCCACGTTGCCCGCCAGGTCGGTCGCGCGGACCGCCACCGTGGTGGCATAGGTGCCCTGCGGAATCTCGGTGCGGGCGAAGGCCGCGGTCCAGGCCCCATCGGGCGACGCGGTGACCGTGCGCGTCACCCCTTCCAGCGTCACCGCGACCGCTGCCCCCGCCTCGGCCCGCCCGGTCAGCGCGACGCCCGCCTGATGCTCGCCGCCCGCGATGATGTCGTCGCCGCCCGCCTGCCCCGGATTGACCGACACGGTTGTCGCCAGGTCGATCCGCACCGCGCGCGACACGGTCGCCGTGTTGCCCAGGGCGTCGGTCGCGGTGACGGTGACGGTGGTGGCCTGGTCTCCGCCGGGCAGGCTGCTGCCGGGAAAGGTCACGCTCCACGCCCCGCCGGCCGCGACCGTCGCGGGCAGGGTGGTGCCGTTCCAGGCCACGCGGACCGCCGATCCCGGCTCTGTCGTGCCGCTCAGCACCACGCCCGCCGCGCGTTCCATCGCATTCACGATGTCGTCGCCCGCGACAGGCCCGCCCAGTGCCACCGCCGCCTGCGTGTCGACGCGGATCGCCTGTGTCGCGGTCGACACGTTGCCCGCCGCGTCCACGGCGCGCACCATCACCGTGGCGTCATAGTCGCCCGGCGCCAGGACGCCCGGCGCCACGCTCAGCGTCCAGCGCCCGTCCGCCCCCGCCACGACGCTCTGGTTCAGGGTGCCGACCGACACGGTCACGGTGGCCCCGGCCGCCGCCGTGCCGGTGATCGCGAAACCGCCCTGCTGCTCGGCCAGGTCCACCAGGTTGTCCGCCGTCACGGCCGCAATCGTGATCGGGTCGGCCAAGGTATCCACGGCCAGGGTTTCGGTCACGACCGTCCGGTTGCCCAGGGCGTCGGTCGCCGTCACCGTCACCGGCACGGTATAGCTGCCGGCCGCGATCTGCGACGGGGGGAAGGTCACCGCCCAGGTCCCCTGCGGCGAAACCGTCGCGGCCTGCACCGCCCCTGCCACCTCGACCCGGATCGTCGCGCCGGCCTCGCCCGTCCCGGCGATGCGCACGCCGTTGGCAAGGTCGGCCAGCCCCTCGACATGGCCCGCGCCCTGCGTGCCGTCGGTCGCCGCCACGGCGGGCGGCGTCATGTCGATCACAAAGCGCGGCCCGGCCAGCGCGACCGGCGGCAGGCCCGACCCGGCCACGGGTGTCACCACAACCGCCGCCGCATGGGTGCCGTCGGCCGGCAGCCCGTTGCGCGGGAAAACCACGCTCCAGGTCCCGCGCTCGGTCACGGTGGTGCCCAGGGTGACGCCGCCCAGCGTCACCGCCACGCTGTCGCCGGGCTCGCCCCTGCCGCTGATCAGCGCCTCGGGACTGGCCGAATTCGTCGTCAGCGTGACCGTGGTGCCGGTCCGGTCGACGGTCGCCACCGACCGACCCCCGCCGCCTCCGCCCCCTCCGTCCCCGCCGCCTCCGCCACCGCCCATCACCGCGACGCCGCCCGCCACCGCGCCCGCCGCCAACAGGCTGTTGCCGCCGAACCCCGCCAGCAACCCCGGCGCGAACACGGTCATCCCCGCCGGAGAGTCGACCGCCGCCGCCGGGATCGCCAGCCCCCCGCCCGCCTCGAACCGCAGGTTGTCCAGCGCGCTGTAGCCGCCCCAGGGCTCGGCCCCGCCATAGCTGGGCGTCAGGGCCCCGCTGCCAGTTTCCGACAGCCGAACCTCGGCGATGTCGCCGTTGGCCGACAGGTACAGCCGGTTTTCCAGCCCGACAGGGGCCTCGAAGTACCCCGCGATCACGATCTCGCGCCCGTCCGCCAGGCTGACCACCAGGTTGCCGCCCTGCCGCGCATAGCCCGCCACCTGCGCCGGCGTCAGGTTCAGCGATACCGCCTCGCCCGCGCCCATGCGCAGCAGCGGGCTGCCCGCAGGACCGCCCACCGCGCCCTGCGCGACCGTGCCCGCAGCACTGCGAAGGGCGTAACCCAACGCCTGAACCATGTCCTGCTCCGCCTCATCCGCCGGTCCTTTGTCGGACCGATCCGCCTTCTGGCCTGCCTGTGGCCATGTTTGTGCCAGAATTAGCGGGTTTCGCCGGGAAACTCCAGCGTCATCGCGGGGAATGGGCAGAAAAAGCCCGGATTCCCGTGGCATATATATCGTTCTTCAACCACCTGCCGGTGCCGCGAAACAGAGAAGGGGCCGCCGGCAACGGCGACCCCTTCCGAGTTCCAAGGAGATGGGCCAGTTAGGTTTCAAGCCCAATCAAGTGTGCGATGTCCGACGGGCTGCCGTCAGAAGATCGTCCTCCTGACTGTCCCGACACCTCTCTCCAATATCACTCTAGACACTGGATCACCTCCTTTCAAATGTTGCCGATACCCGAATCATGGCGCAGATTCCGGCAATGTCAAAAGGTTTTACGCACGCTCCGCCGCAAGCCGTGCAACTGCCCAACGAAATGGCAACAGCGCCACAAGCGCCAGCAACAGCTTCACGCCCCAGTCCGCCACCGCCAGCGACACCCAGCGCGCGGCCTCGGGGCCATGACCCAGCAGCGGCAGCATCTGGTTGAAAAAGGAGACATCGTTCGCAGGCTCGATGAACGCCAGCGCCGCCGCAAAGGCGATGGTGAAGAAAATCGCCGTGTCCACGGTCGAGCTGACCAGCGTCGACACCAGCGGCGCCCGCCACCACGACCCGGCCCGCAGCCGGTCGAACACCGCGATGTCCATCAGCTGCGCCACCAGGAACGCCGTGGCCGACCCTAGCGCCACGCGCAGGGTCACCAGCGGGCCGAACGGTCCCTCGATCTGCGTGCCCACGGCGGAACACAGCAGCCCCGTCACGAACCCCCACAGCACAACCTTGCGCGCCGCCGCAGGCCCCATCAGCCGGTTGGTCACGTCGGTGACCAGGAACGCGAAGGGATAGGTGAACGCCCCCCAGGTCAGCCAGTCCCCGAACAGCACCTGCACCAGGATGTTCGAGGCCAGCACGACGGCGGCCATCGCCAGGATCGCGGGAAGAAGACGCATGGATGTGGTCCGTTTTTGACAAGGTTGCGGAGACTTGGCCCCCGTCCGGGGACGCCGCGCCCTACGCCCCGGCACAAGGGGTGTCAATCCGGCAGGCGGTATTCGACGATCTGGGTCGACTGGAAGAACTTGAAATTGTCGTCCGCGATCATCGTCGCCACCAGCCCCTGCGGCCCGCGCCACACCGACAGACCTTCCAGGTTGTCATGCGTGCCTGCCGCCGTCTCGATCAGCACCGTCTCGTCCAGCGCCGCCGTGTCGGTCAGCACGAAGCGCCGCAACCGGCTGGCAAAGCCCGCGATCCCGCGCAGGTCGCGCTCCAGCAGATAGAACCGCCCGTCCGGCCCGATGTCGGCCGCCACTGCCTGCCATTCGCCCTGGCGCGGAAGGGCAAAGGGCTGGTCCCAGGCCCCGTCCCGGAACCGCCACACCGGAAAGGGCCGCCCCGCCCCGCCCGACCGCTCGGGCAGCGTGTACAGCGTGCCATCCGCCGCGATGGCCAGGGGCTCCAGCGCCGAGTTCAACGACATCCGCCTGAACGCCTGCGGCACCGGCAGGTTTTCCGCCGGGCCGTCGATCGTGGCATAGCGCAGCACCCGCGCCGCCCCCCGCCCCTCGAAACTGACGAACACGGTCCCGTCCCGCGCCACCGCCAGCCCCTCGCTGTCGCTGCGCTCGGCGGCCAGCGGCCCCACCCCGGCCCCCCGCAACAGCCGGATCGGGTCGGCCGAAACCTGCGTGATCCGCCCGGCCCCGTCGCGCCGGAACCTGCCCCGCGTCCAGGCCCCGCGATCCGAAATCGCGGTGAACGCCCCCCCGTCCGGCGACAGCGCAATGCCCGAAAACCCGCCGAAACGCGGGTCGTCCATCCGCCAGGGAAAGCTGCCGATCAGGCCCTGCGGCGCAGGCGTCGCACTGCTGCCATAGGCCGCCGCGACCAGCCCCCCCGCGATCAGCGCGAGGCCAGAACGTCGGCGCATTGTCGGGGCAGGTCGGCCATGGTGAAATCGCGCGGGCCGCGCTTGCGCGGGGCCTCGGGGTCCTTCGGCTTCTTTCCGGTGGACTTGGGAGGGTTCAGGAAATCCGTCACCCACCACATCAGCGTGTCGTCGCAGCCATCGCCACCCTTCGACAACTCGGCCACCGTGGGCGTCTGCGTCTCGCACAGCCGTGCCCCCGCCGGGCATTTCAGGCGCACGTGGAAATGCGTGTCGTGCCCGGCCGCGGGCCGGATCTTCTGCAACCAGGCCTTGTCGCGCCGCGTCGCCGTCCTGCACATCTCGATCTTCACCGCCGCCGCGACAAAGATGCGGTCCACGCGGCTGTCCGACGCCGCCGCCTTCATCAGCGCATGGTGGCTGCGGGTCCAGTTCGACGTGACCGACCGCTGGTCGGCCGAGCGCACCGGGATCGACCCGATCTCTTCCCGCTCGGCCCGCGAAAGGTTCAGCCGCGACGGCGGCAACTGCCACACGTCGGCATCCAGGCCCAGCTGGTGGCTGGCATGGCCCGATGTCATCGGCCCGCCCCGTGGCTGGCTGATGTCGCCGATGTACAGACCGTTCCAGCCCACCTGCGTCGCCATCACCGACAGGTCCTGCAGGAACGCGATCATCACCGGCTGGCCGAAGTTCCGACCCCGCGACAGCCGCATCGCCTGCCAGGTCGGCCCGCTCTCGGGCAGTTCCACGTTGCCGGCGGCACAGCCCTTGGCGTAGCTGCCAACCGGCATCGGGGCCTGCTGCGACGGCTCCGCCTTGGCCCCGAACAGCCGGTTCGCCTTGTCCTGCGCCGCAGCGCCCCCGGCCAGTGCGACCATCAGCACCGCCGCCATCATGCCTGTCCTCATGCCCCTCTCCGTCACGCCGGTTTCCGGTCGCCGTCAGGTCTAACCCAGGCCAGCAGCACAAGGCCAATCACGAAAAGCACGATCAGCGGCACAATCCCCAGGGGCTGGCTGCCGGTCAGGTCGGTGACGACGCCGATGGACAAGGGTGCCAGGAACGACGTGGCCTTGCCGGTCAGCGCATACATCCCGAACGCCTCGTTCATCCGGGCAGGATCGGCCTGGCGCACCATCATCGACCGGCTGGCCGACTGCATCGCCCCCCCCGCCGCGCCGATCAGCGCACCCAGCACATAGAACGCGATGTCGGGCAGGCGCGACTCCGGCCCCACGGCGATGCCGATCACGCTCTCGCGCGACACGCCCACCATCGCGGCGGTGACCAGCGTCAGCACCACGACCGTCAGCACGATCACGGGCTTCGGCCCGAACCGGCTGTCGGCCTTGCCCCCTGCCCATGCAAACAGCGCCCCGGTGATGGTGCCGAGGATGCCGAACACCCCCAGGTCCACCGCGCTCCACCCCAGCACGCCGACGGCATAGATGCCGCCGAATGTGTAGATGCCGTTCAGCGCGTCGCGGTAGAACATCGACGACAGCAGATAGGCCGACAGCGACCGCTGCCGGGGCAAGTCGGCCAGATTGCGCTTCAGGTCCGGCCAGGCGGTCCGCGCCGCCCCCCCCAGCGGCATGGCCCCCGCCTTGCGCGGCTCGCGCACCCACAGGAAGAACGGCACCATGAACAGCGCAAACCAGATGGCAGTGAACGGCCCCACCGCCCGCGTCCCCTCACGCGCGGCCGGATCAAGGCCCAGCACGGGTGGTATCCCGATCAGCGTCACCCCCGCCTTGTTCTCGGCGAACAGCGTCAGCATCAGGATCAGCGCCACCATCCCGCCCAGATAGCCGAAGGCCCAGCCGGTGCCGGACATCCGCCCGATCTCGGCCGACGGGCACAGGTCGGGCATCATCGCGTTGGTGAAGGTGGTCGCGAACTCCATGGCGATCAAGCCCAGGCAGAAACAGACCAGCACCAGCCCCAAGTTGAAGTCGCCCGGTGCCGCATACCACAGCCCCCCCGCCCCCAGGACATACAGCGCCGAGAACAGCCAGATGAACCGCATCCGCCCGCCCGCCTTGTCGGCAATGGCCCCCAAGAGCGGCGACAGTACCGCGATCACCAGTCCCGCCGCCCCGATGGCATAGCCCCAGACCGCCTGCGACCGGCTGCCGTCGCCAAGGATTTCGGTGACATAGGGGGTGAAGATGAAGGTCAGCAGCAGCGTGTTGTACGGCTGGCTCGCCCAGTCGAAGAAATACCAGCCCCAGATGCGCCGCCGGTCCGTCGCCCCGCCCGTTGCCATGCCTGTCCCCCGTCTTTGGCGGCGATCAAGCCCGAAACGGCAGGGCGGCGCAAGCACGCCAGTCACGACGGCTGCGCGCCACCTTCACCGCCGCCCGCGCCAGGGTGCCGGAAAGGTGCCGCCCGTGCCCCCGCGCCCCCTCTCCCCTCGGGGGAGAGGGCCGGGGTGAGGGGGCACCACGGTGCCCGTCGCCCAGAGCATATCGAGTTCACTCAAGTTCACCCCATGACCGGCCGCCCCGGCAAAGGCCGGGGCCCCGATGGTCTGCGCGCAAGGGATCGGGGCCCCGGCCTTCGCCGGGCCGACCGGACCAGATGGCGATGCCGTGAAACACATTGAGTATGACAGGCTCTAGGTCATATGTCCGATTCGCCGGGTGTGGTTAACGTCGCCCGTCCTCCCCGAACGTCTCCACGCAAGGAAGACGCAAGGAAGACGTGGGGAAGACGTGCCAGACCCCCCATACCCGCCATTTAATCCAGCGCCCGCAGAGACTTGCCTATGGTGCCGCATGCGGCGGCCAGGGCCGCGTCGCCTCCGCCGCAATCCAGGCCTGCACCCAGTCGGGCAGGGCGGGGCTCTCCACCGGCTGCCCCATCGCCGCCAGAACCTGCGCAGGCGGCACGATCCCCGCCTTCGACGTCACCGCCGACCGGATCAGCATGTGGCTGGTGCAGGTGCCTCCCTTCCACATCGACTGTTCCATGTAGATGAACCGCGCATCCCAGCCGAAGGCCCGGCTCACCATCGTCACCCGGTCGAACATCCGCACGCGGACCCGGTAGCGCGTGGTGTTGCCCGCCACCGTCATCCCCCAACCCCTTGACGCCAATACCTTGTGCAGCCCCGTCCGCTGCCCCAGCGGCAGCCGCCCCAGGTCGTACAGCGTCAGCGTCCGCCCGTTGTTCAGCTCGCGCCAGGGGTCCAGATCCCATGGCCAGCAGATGTGGCGCGACACGTGGCGGCCGGTGATCGGCAGGGCAGGGGCATTGCGGTTCAGCCAAAGCTCCTTGGCCATGCGCAGGAACGGATACATCGGGGGACCTCTCGCCGGGTTCGCCCTGCCTTGACGCGGGTGGCTGCCCGCGTCAAGGCGGACGCCACGGAACCGGGTTGCCCGTGGCCCGCGTTCAGGCTAGCTCTGCCGCGTCCCAAAGGCGAAAGCAGGAGCGCGAGCCATGACCTCTCTCGGCCAGATACTGTCGCTGATCCTCGACATCGCCCTGTGGATCATCATTGCCCATATCATCATGTCCTGGCTCATCAATTTCCAGGTCCTGAACCTGCGCCAGCCGCTGGTGGCACAACTTTGGGACGGGCTGAACCGCATCCTCGAACCGCTTTACGGCCAGGTGCGCCGCTATCTGCCGCGCACGGCGGGCATCGACTTTGCCCCCCTGATCGTGCTGATCGCGATCTATGCCCTGCAGATCCTGATCCGCAACAACCTGTAGACCTTCAGCCTTCCTTAACCAACCCCGTCCAGAAAGGGCCGACACGACCCCATGCCCGAGGACCGGATGACCGCCGCCGCCGATCTGCTGCACAGGGTCTGGGGCTTTCCCGCCTTCCGCCCCGGCCAGGCCGAGATTGTGGCGGCGGTGCTGGCGGGCCGCGACGTGCTCGCCATCATGCCCACGGGCGGCGGGAAATCGCTGTGTTTCCAGTTGCCTGCGCTGATGCGCGATGGCCTGACCGTGGTCATCTCGCCGCTCATCGCGCTGATGCGCGATCAGGTGCGGGCGCTGAAAGCCGCCGGTGTGAACGCCGGTGCCCTGACCTCGGGCAACACGCCGGAAGAGACGGAAGAGGTGTTCCAGGCCATCGACGACGGCACCCTGCGGCTCTTGTACCTGGCCCCCGAACGCCTCGCCTCGCCCCAGACGGTTCCGCTTCTGCGCCGCGCCAAGGTGGCCGCCATCGCCGTGGACGAGGCGCATTGCGTCAGCCAGTGGGGCCACGACTTCCGCCCCGACTACCTGCGCATCGGCGACCTGCGCCGCACGCTCGACGTCCCCCTCGCCGCCTTCACCGCCACGGCGGACGAGGAAACCCGCGCGGAAATCGTCACCCGCCTGTTCGCGGACCGCACCCCCGACACCTTCCTGCGCGGGTTCGACCGTCCGAACATCCACCTCGCCTTTGCCGTCAAGGACCACCCCCGCGACCAGATCCTGGCCTTCGCCCGCGCCCGCAAGGGTCAGTCGGGCATCGTCTATTGCGGCACCCGCGCCAAGACCGAGACGCTGGCGGCAGCGCTGACCGCAGCGGGGCACCTGTCGCTGGCCTATCACGCGGGCCTTGACGCCGACGAACGCCGCCGCGTCGAGATGGCGTTCCAGCGCGAGGACGGGCTGATCGTGGTCGCCACCGTCGCCTTCGGCATGGGCATCGACAAGCCCGACATCCGCTGGGTCGCGCATGCCGACCTGCCCAAGACCATCGAGGGGTACTATCAGGAAATCGGCCGCGCCGGTCGCGACGGGGCTGCTGCCGAAACGCTGACGCTGTTCGGGGCCGACGACATCCGGTTCCGCCGCAGCCAGATCGACGAGGGGTCCGCCCCGCTCGACCGCAAGCAGGCCGAGCACGGGCGGCTCAATGCCCTTCTGGGCCTGGCCGAGGCAACGGAATGCCGACGCAAGATATTGCTGGGGTATTTCGGCGAATCCACAACACCTTGTGGCAACTGCGACATCTGTGACAAGCCCGCCATCCTGTTCGACGCGACCGACGCAGTGCGCAAGGCGCTGTCGGCGGTGCTGCGCACGGGCGAATGGTTCGGGGCGGGGCACCTGATCGACATCCTGACCGGGCAGGCCACGCCCAAGGTCCGCGAAAAGGGGCACGACCAGTTGCCCACCTTTGCTGTCGGGCGCGATCTGTCGAAACCGGCCTGGGGCGCGGTGTTCCGCCAGATGATGGGCCGCGACCTGATCCGCCCCGACCCCGAACGCATGGGGGCCCTGCGCATGACCGACGCCGCACGGCCCGTCCTGCGCGGCGAGGTGTCGGTCACGCTGCGCCGCGACTCGGTCGAACGCGCCGATGCACCCGGTCCCGTGGTCCGCGCCCAGGTCGCGGACGCGGATGCGGCGCTGCTGTCGGCGCTCAAGGCCAAACGCCGCAGCTTGGCCGAGGCGCAGGGCGTGCCCGCCTATGTCGTCTTCGCCGACCGCACCCTGATCGAGATGGCCGAACGGCGGCCCGCGACGCTGGACGCGATGGCGGGGATCACCGGCGTCGGCGCGAAAAAGCTGGAAACCTATGGGCTTGTCTTTCTGGCCGTGATCGCCGGGGCCGAAGGCGGCACGCCCAGCCAGCCCCACCCCGCCCGCCGACGCCTGGCCGGAACCGACGCCGGCGCGGTCTATGACCGCCTGGCGCAGACCCAGCTGCGCCTGCTGCGCGGGCCGGACGGCATCGGCAAGCCCCTGTCCCTGTCCCCCGCCCAGTTGCGCCGCATCGCCGAGGCCCGCCCCTCGACCCTGTCCGACCTCGACCGCGCGGGCGACCTGGGTCCGGCCAAGCTCGACCGCTTCGGCGACGCGTTCCTGGCGGCGCTGGCCGGGGACTAGTTCAGCCAGGCGACCCCGCCGTTGACCGCCGATGCCAGCGTCACCCAGGCCGCATAGGGCAGGAACAGCACCGCCGAGAGCCGGTCACGGCCCCATTCGGCGGCGATGAAGGCCAGGATCAGCGCCAGCATCCCCAGGATCACCGCCAACCCCGCCAGCGGCAGTTGCAGGCCGAAGAACATCGGCGACCACAGGAAGTTCAGCGCCATCTGCCCCAGCCACAGCTCCCTTGCCCCACCATGCAGCAGCTTGCGCGCCCCCGCCCAGCCGATCAGGACATAGAGCACTGCCCAGACCGGCCCAAAGACCCAGGGCGCGGGCGTGAACCACGGCTTCTGCAGGGCCGCGTACCAGTCACCGGGCCGCACCGTGGTGCCGATGGCCGTGCCGATCCCCAGGACCAGCGCGATCACCCCCAGATGCAGCGCCAGAGTCTGCCAACCGCTTGTCTGCCGAACAAACCGCCATGTCTCGCCTCCTGTTCCGCGTCCTGCCTCAGCGACCGGGCAGCGTCGGACCGCGGCCATCCCGCGCCTCGACCACCCTTTGCCGCCACAAGGTGAACAGCCCCGCCGCGACGACGATGGCCGCCCCCAGCACGATCGGCCAGGTCAGCATCTCGTCAAACACAAGAACCCCCACACCGGTTGCAAAGACCAGCGTCGTCGCCACCATCAGCAGGATGCCCTTGCGGGTGCTCTAGGCGACGCTCATGCGCGGATCGCTCTGGCGGCAGGTCTGTCAGCGGTCATGGCGTCCCGTGAGGGGGCAGGCGTCCGACGGTCATGTGCCGCTTGGTGCCAAAGCCCGGACGCCGATCTACCTGAAACCCCGCCGCCTGCAAGGCCCGCCGGACGTGGCCCGCCGCCGTGTAGGTGGCGAACGTGCCGCCCGGCGCGGTGTGGGCCGCGACCTCTGCCATCAGGTCCGGCTCCCACATCTGGGGGTTCCTGGCGGGGGAAAAGCCGTCCAGATACCAGGCATCGGCGCGGCCCGGCCACCGAGGCAGGGTGTCGCGGGCATCGCCGATCACGACGCGCGCGGTGATGCCGGGCAGGTCGATGACCGGGCCGTCCTGCCACTGGCGGACAAGGGTGGTCGAAAGGGGTGCCGTTTCCGGGAAGGCGTCCAGCGCGCGGGCGATGTCGGGCGCGGCCATCGGATAGGCCTCGAACGCGGTGTAGGTCAAGGTGGCGGTGCTGCCGGCGTCGGCAAGGGCGAGGGCCGTCGCCAAGAGGTTCAGCCCGGTGCCGAACCCAAGTTCGGCGATGTGGAAGGCTTCGCGCATGCGGGCGGGCAGGTCGTTTCCGGCAAGGAACACATGCCGGGTTTCCGCCAGCCCGCCCGCAAGGCTGAAGTAAGGGTCGTCGAACCGGGTCGACACCGGCACGGTACCGTCGCGCCAGGCGATGTCTGCGGTCTGGTCCTGCGCGGTCATCCGGCCTACACCCCGTTCCCATGGGACGTGACCATGGGCAAGGACGCGGGCGATGGCAACGCGGCAGGTGACGGTGCGGGGGGCGGGCATTTTCGGATTGTCCATTGCCTGGGCGCTGTTGCGTCGCGGTGCATCGGTGCGGGTGACCGACATCGCCCGTGTCGGGGCCGGGGCCAGCGGCGGCATCGTGGGCGCGATGGCCCCGCATGTGCCCGAGGGCTGGAACGACAAGAAGGCCTTCCAGCTGGACAGCCTGCTGATGGCCGAAGGCTGGTGGGCGGCGGTGCAGGCGGCGGGGGGCGTCTCGCCCGGCTATGCCCGCTTGGGCCGCCTGCAACCCCTGGCCGACGACGCGGCGGTCGAGGTGGCGCAACGCCGCGCGGCAGGGGCCGCTCAGTTGTGGCAGGGCCGGGCCGAGTGGCGGGTGATCCGGGCGCGCGGGGACGGCTGGGAACCGCACAGCCCCTCGGGCTGGCTGGTGGACGACACCCTGACCGCCCGCATCGCGCCGCGCTCGGCCCTGGCCGCGCTGGTGGCCGCGATCCGGGCGCGCGGGGGCGAGGTTCTGGAGCAGACCGGAGGCGAAGACGCGACGGGGCCGGTCGTCTGGGCGACAGGCGTGGCGGGTCTGGAGGCGCTGTCGCAGGACCTGGGGCAACCGGTGGGCGGCGGCCAGAAGGGGCAGGCGGCGCGGTTCGGCCTGTCGTTGCCCGACGCGCCCCAGATTTTCGCCGATGGCCTGCATCTGGTGCCCCATGCCAACGGAACCGTCGCCGTGGGGTCCACCACGGAACGCGACGGCACGGGCACCGGCACAGATGCGCGGCTGGATGCGCTGGTCGCCCAGGCGCGGGCGCTGTGCCCCGCCTTGGCCGATGCGCCGGTGGTGGATCGCTGGGCCGGGTTCCGTCCGCGCGCCGTCACCCGCGCTCCCCTGCTGGGGCCATGGCCGGGACGACCAGCCCACTATGTCGCGAATGGCGGTTTCAAGATCGGCTTCGGCATTGCCCCCGGCGTGGCCGAGGCGATGGCCGATCTGGTGCTGGACGGGCGCAACCGGATCCGTCCCGCGTTCCTGCCCGAGGCGCTGTTGGCGCGGCGCTGACCTGCTACAGCGTCAGCGCCAGTTCATCCAGCTGCTCGGCAGCCTTGCCCCAGCCTTCGTGGAACCCCATCGCCACATCCATGTCATGCCCCGCCGCATCGCGGTGCAGGACCAGCGCGTCGTACTGCGTGCCGCCTTCGGAGGTATCGCGGAAGGTCAGGATGACCGACATGGGAAAGCCGTGCTCGGTCTTTGGCGCGGGTCGCCATCCGGCGGTCAGGGCGCTGGTGAAGACCAGCCGTTCGGTCGGCACCACGTCCATCCACAGGCCGCCCGCGTCGGCAAAGACTTCGCCCTCGGGGCCGGCCATGTCGGTGACAAAGTTGCCGCCGGGCCTCAGGTCGATCACCGCGCGGGTGACGCGCCAGGGGCGGGGGCAGAACCACTGCATCAGGAGGTCAGGCTCGGTCCAGCAGCGCCAGACGGCGGCGCGGGGGGCCTTGAGGGTGCGGCTGAAGGTCAGGTCAAAGGGGCCGGGGTCGGTCATGGGCGTGTGTCCTTTGGCAATGGCAGATCAACGCGCCACGGGCCAGGACGTTCCACGGTCGCGGGGCCGCGCGACACTGGCCTTGCCTGGCCGGGCCGGGCCGATACTGTCGGCCCGGAAAGCCCGCTGCAAGGACCCATCCATGCCCCTGACCGACCATGCCATCGCGACCCTGTCGCAGGTGTCCACCGCCACGCTGACCACGGTCCTGCTGAAGAAGGGCCTGCGCAATGTCTGGATGCGCGGGGCGCGGCCCCTGACCGGCGGCCAGAAACGGCTGGTGGGGGAGGCGTTTACCCTGCGATTTGTGCCCGCGCGCGAAGATCTGGCGACCCCCGAAAGCTGGTCGTCCCCGATCTCGACCCGCGCCGCCATCGAGGCGATGCCCGACGGCTGCATCGCCGTTGCCGATGCGATGGGGGTGGCGGATGCAGGGATCTTCGGCGACATCCTGGCGGCGCGGATGGTGCGGCGGGGCGTGGCGGCCCTGGTGACCGATGGGGTGATGCGCGATCTGGCGGGGGTGCAGTCGACCGGGCTGCCGATCTGGTGCAACGGCGTCGCGGCCCCGCCGTCCGTCGCCGGGCTGACCTTCGTGGGCTGGCAGGAACCCGTGGGCTGCGGCGGCGTTGCGGTGTTTCCGGGCGACATCGTGGTGGCCGACCAGGACGGCGCGGTGGTGATCCCGGCCCGCCTGCTGGAGGCGGTGCTGGCCGAGGCCCCCGAGCAGGAGCGGATGGAGGCCTGGATCATGGACGAGGTCGCACGCGGCGTCCCTCTGCCGGGGCTATACCCGATGGATGCCGCGACCAAGGCCCGCTACGCGGCGTTCCGCGAGGGTTGACATGCCCCCCGATCCTGCCCTCTCTACCCGCGCGCCGCGCTGCGGCGGGCCGGTGACGGAAGAAGAGGGTCGGGCATGCGGATCGTGATGGTGGGGACCGGCTATGTCGGTCTGGTGTCGGGTGTGTGCTTCTCGGATTTCGGGCATGACGTGGTCTGCGTGGACGTGAACCCCGACAAGGTGGCGCGGCTGCAGGCGGGCGAGGTGCCGATCTATGAGCCGGGGCTGGAATCGCTGCTGGCGCGCAATGCGGCGGCGGGGCGGCTGCGGTTCACCACCGATCTGGCGCAGGCGATGCAGGGGGCAGCGGCGGTGTTCATCGCCGTCGGCACGCCGACGCGGCGCGGCGACGGCCATGCCGACCTGACCTATGTGATGGCCGCCGCCGCCGACATCGCGCGGGCGATGACGGGGCCGGTGGTGGTGGTGACGAAATCGACCGTGCCCGTCGGCACCAACCGCAAGGTGGCCGAGGCGATCCGCGCGGCCAACCCGGATGCCGATTTCGACGTGGCCTCGAACCCCGAGTTCCTGCGCGAAGGGGCCGCCATCGACGACTTCATGCGCCCCGACCGGGTGGTCGTGGGGGTGGAAAGCGAGCGCGCGCGCGAGGTGATGGGCGACGTCTACCGCCCGCTGTTCCTGCGCGATTTCCCCATCGTCTATACCAGCCTGGAAAGCGCCGAACTGATCAAGTATGCCGCGAACGCGTTCCTTGCCGCCAAGATCAGCTTCATCAACGAGATTGCCACGCTGTGCGAACGGGTGGGGGCCGACGTCAAGGCGGTGGCCAAGGGCATCGGCCTCGACGGGCGGATCGGGGCCAAGTTCCTGCATGCCGGTCCCGGCTATGGCGGATCGTGCTTTCCCAAGGACACCCGCGCCCTGGCCCGAATCGGGCAGGAAGTGGGCGTGCCGATGCGCATCACCGAGACGGTGATCGAGGTGAACGAGGGCGTGAAGCGGCGCATGATCGACAAGGTGGTCGAGGCCTGCGGCGGGTCGGTCAACGGCAAGACGATTGCCGTGCTGGGGGTGACGTTCAAGCCCAACACCGACGACATGCGCGAGGCCCCCTCGCTGTCGATCATCCCGGCCCTGGTGGGGGGCGGCGCGCGGGTGAACGTCGTCGATCCGCAAGGCCGGCGTGAAGGCGAGGCGCTGCTGCCCGGTGTCACCTGGCACGAGGATGCCTTTGTGGCGGCGGCGGGGGCGGACGCCCTGGTGATCCTGACCGAATGGAACGAGTTCCGCGCGCTGGACCTTGGCCGTCTGGCGCAGACGATGGCCGTGCCCCGGCTGATCGACCTGCGCAACATCTACGATCCCGCCGATGCGGCGACGGCGGGGTTCGGCATCTATGTGGGCGTCGGGCGGGGCTGACGGGTGAAAACCGCAGCAACCGAATCACGCAGGGCATGCGCGGCGTCGCATGGCCATGGCTGTCTGCCTGTTTTCGCGGCAACTGCCCGGTTGTCGCGCAGATCCCTGCCCGCTTTCTTGCCTGATCGGGCCGTGACCTGTATCGGGTCGGCGCGGCGTCGTGTATCGGGCATTCGCAACAAGGCGACGGGGATTCCATGCGGCTGATCGAATTCCGGACCGAGATGCTGCTTGCGGTCGACAAGCGCCTGGTCCGCATCAGCAGCCCGCAACTGGCGGATGTCCTGCTCGAACGGGTGCTGCTGGTGGCCGCGCCGGGCACGGGCGAGGCCGGCGTGCCGATCGAGGATGTGCGCACCTATGCCCGCAGCGGCGATACCGTGACCATCGAGGTGTTCAGCGACGCCGCCGCGCGCCCGCCGGTGGTGGTCGGGCCGTTCTTTCCCGAGGTCATGGTCAATCTGGTGCGTGGTTTCTACCCCGACCGCTGGACCGCCGAGACCTTCTTTGCCGAGGTGGTGAACGGGCACGTCGGCCCCAGCCGGGTGCAGATGGACTTCTTCCTGCCCGCGCTGGACCTGGGCGAAAGCGAGTACAAGACGCTGAGCGTGTCGGCCGACGGCACGGCCGACGCGGTCGAGCTTGAACGCGGGTCGGTGCGCAGCCTGTCCTTCGACGTGCAAGAGACGGTGCTGCTGTCGTTTTCGGTCGAACCGGAACCGGCCCGCCCGCCCGATCTGCGCAGCCGCGGCTGCGTGCTGGCCGGTGTGCAAGGCGATCAGGAACGCCAGGTCAACCTGTTCGATTATCGGCATTATTTTGGCTGATGGAGGCCGTCGCACCATGCTGATGGGGTTGCAGGTTTGCCAGGGCGGCGCGGATATGCAAGATTGCCGCAGCCGGATCGGCGGCATCGACTCGTCGGTTCCGGCCCTGTCGCCGGTGGCTTCGGGTGCGGTCGCTCTGGCGGAAGGTGCCATGAACACGCGGGGTCAAAGCGATGGCTGACACGACGAACCCCTACACCGCGCTGCCCGAGGCGGCCTTCTGGCGGCCCGCCGTCGCCGAGCGGCATTTCCTGGACATCGCGGGCCTGTGGACGCCCAAGGCCAACCTGCGTCCGCGTGATGCGGTGGCCACCTACGGGTCGTGCTTCGCCCAGCACATCGGGCGATCGCTGCGCGACCGGGGCTATCGCTGGCTGCGCACCGAAAAGCCGCCAAGGGATCTGTCCGAAAGCAACCGTGCCAGGTTCGGTTACGAGCTGTTCAGTGCGCGGACGGCGAACATCTACACTGCGACGCTGCTGCGCCAGTGGACCGCCTGGGCCACCGGCGAGGCGGTGCCCCCGACCGAGATGTGGCAGGAGGGGGATCGCTGGATCGATCCCTTCCGCCCGAAGATCGAGCCGACCGGGTTCGATTCGCCGGACGAACTGCTGCGGATGCGGGCGCATACCATCGACTGCTTCCGCGCCAGCATTGCCGAATGCCGGTTCTTCGTGTTCACCCTCGGCCTGACCGAAAGCTGGGTCAACGCACAGGACGGATACGAATACCCGATGTGCCCCGGCACGGCGGGCGGCACCTTCGACCCGGCGCTCCATCGATTTGTGAACCTCGACTACGACGCGATCCGCACGGCACTGGTGCAGTCGTTCAAGATGATGCGCGCGATCAATCCGCGCATCCGGTTCATCCTGACCGTGTCGCCGGTGCCCCTGACCGCCACCATGTCGGGCCAGCACGTGCTGGCCGCGACCATGCTGTCGAAATACATCCTGCGGGCGGTGGCGGGCAGCCTGGCCGCCACGCAGGACACGGTGGACTATTTCCCGTCCTACGAGATCATCAACAGCCCCGTCTTCCGCGGCGGTTTCTTCGAGCCGAACCTGCGCAGCGTCAGCCACCACGGCGTGGCGCATGTGATGAACACCTTCTTCACCTGCCTGCACGCCACCTTCGGCACCGAAGAACCCGAGCCGGACGAGGCCGCGACCGATGCCGCCGAACCGGCCACCGATGCCGGCGGGCGCAAGGCCGAACGGTCAGCCCGGCGCAAGGCCCGCCGTGCCGGGCCCAAGGGCGAGGACGAGGTCTGCGAAGAGGCCCTGCTCGGGGCGTTCGGGGCGCAGTGATGCAGATTGCGGTTGTGGGCGACAGCCATGTCGCGGCCCTGAAATCGGCGTGGGAGGCGATGGCGGCCGTCCGTCCCGGCACCAGCCTGACCTTCTTTGCCAGCCGGTCCGACGGGCTGGCCGGGCTGCGGCCCGAGGGGGATGCGCTGGTGGCGGACAACGACACCCTGCGCGGGCACCTGCAGTTCACCTCGGGCGGGCTGGACCGGATCGTGCCTGCGGCTTACGACATGGTCGTCATCTACGGCCTGCGCTTTCTGCTGTCGGCCGAGGATGACGACGACGGCGGGGTCTATTCGACCGCCGCGCGGGCGGCGGCGCGGCGCGACGGGTTCGCGCAGTGCCTGGCGCTGGTCACCCTGGGCAAGCTGCGCAGCATCAGCGATATCCCGTGCATCATCGGCCCGACCCCGCCCGGCGTGTCGCACGACGCCGGGGCGCTGCCGCTGTCGGCGGATGAACTGTCGGCGGTCGAGGATGCCCTGCAGGCTGCGGCGCTGGAGGGGCGCGGGGCCATTCTGGTCGGGCCACCTCTGGCCGCGATGGTCCGGCCCCTGAACGCGGACCGCCGGTTCGTGGATCACGCGCTGAAGCTGGCGGTCGGCGACGAGCGCGACGGCAAGGGGGTGCGGGCGCGCAACCAGCGGCACATGAACGCAGAATACGGCGCGTTGTGGCTGACCCGGATGTTCGATCGTCTGCGGACCTTGCCGTCCCTTGCCGACCGTGCGACCTGACGCGCACGCGGCAGCATGGTCATGATCGGCGAACAGCGCGGGGGGCGGGACAGCAGCATGAAGCCAGGCAGGAAACGCAAGACCGACCGCCTCGCAGCCAAGGGCACGGCGGCGGCGATTGCGGGAACGGGGCCCGATTTCTTTGTGCTGGGGCCCCCGCGCACGGCCAGCACCTGGCTGGAAAGCAACCTGGCGCGGCATCCGCAGATCTGGATGCCCCCGGTCAAGGAACTGCACTATTTCGACGTGCAGCGCCGGGGCCGGATCGACAACCGCTATCGCAACCTGCACTACGAACAGTTCCGCAAGCGCCGCAAGATGACCGAGGAGGAGTTTGCGACCTACCTTGAGGCGACGCCCAATTCCTGGCCCGCCCGCTATCTGAACGCCGAGCGCGACGATGCCTGGTACTGTTCGCTGTTCGCCGCCGAACCGGGACAGATCCGGGGCGAGGCGACGCCGACCTACATCCGCCTGTCCGAGGCGACGATTGCCACGGCGCTGGAACTGGCACCGCAGCTGAAGGTCATCGCCACCATCCGCCATCCGCTGTTCCGGCTGGTGTCGCTGGTGGGCAAGATGGTGCGCGACACCGGCAAGGACCCGGCCGATCTGGACGAGGAACGCCTGGCGCATCTGGTCGCTGCGAACAACGATGCCTATGCGGGCAACCTTGACCGCTGGGAACGGCTGATCGACGCGGACCGCCGGATGCTGATCTGGTTCGAGGACATCGTGCGCGACGGGTCGGTCGTGCTGGACCAGGTGGCCGCGTTCCTGGGGGCCCCGGCGGATGCCGGGTGGAGCGGGGGCGACGGCGTGTCGCGCGTGGTCAACGCCTCGCCCGACTGGGACGTGCGGCGGCTGGACGCGGCGATCCGTGAGGCGATGGTGGCGGCTGTGGACGATGAGCTGACGTTTCTCGAGGCGCGCGATCCCGCGCGGACAGGCCACTGGCGCGCCCTTGCCGGGGCCTGGCGCGCCAACCCCGACACGACACAGGAAGTGACCGGCGCATGACGGGACCGCATTTCATGATCCGGTTGTGGAGGAACCATGGCACCGCGTGACCATGACGGGGCGGACCGCGCGATGCGCCTGGTGCTGGCCGGGGGCGAGGTCTATCTGGCGGCGGCGGGGCGGCTGGTGCTGATCGATGGCCCCGACCATCTGGGTGCGCTGATCGACAAGGTCCTGCTGGTCACGGCCCCGCCGGGAATGGTGCCGCACCTGCCGGTCGAGGCGATGCGCGCCCTGACCCGCGCGGGCGACCGACTGCGGATCGAGACGGCGGGGCTTCTGTCGGGCGAGCCGATCGAGGTGGCCGCGACCGAGGCACCGTTGCTGGTGACGCTGCTGTCGGGCGACTACAAGGACCGCTGGATGTCCGAGAACTTTGACATCGGCGTGGTAAACACCGGCCCCGAGCCTTGCGAGATCGTTCTGGACATGTACCTGCCGCTCTTGGATGACGATCTGGGCGATGCCAAGCAGATGGTGATCCAGACCGGGACGGGCAGCATCGAGGTCGAGGTTCATCGCGGCGGGCCGACCCCTGTGGCCCTGCCGGTCGAGACGGTGCTGCAGGCCAGCTTTCGCTGCGACGCCGAACCCTATGCCGGGTCCGACGCGCGCAGCCGGGGCGTGCTGGTCGCCTCGATCCGGGGAAGTTCAGGACAAGTGGCCGATGTTTTCCACCTTTCGACCTACTTCGACTGAGGACTGGAATGCCGATGACCAAGCTGGCCGCCATCAACCGTCAGACGCTGGCTGAGGTCGCCCCGCATCTGGTGCCGCCCGAGGTGTCGGCCCCGGTGGCCGGGGCCATCGATCTGGTGGCCCTGAACGCCCGTCGGCGCGCGCTGTTCAACGCCGCCTTTGCCCCGGCGGCGCAGGTCACGCTGGAACCCGTGCGCGTCGCGGGCCCGGTGGGCCAGGACGGAACCGTGTCGGTCAACTGGCTTATGAACGAGGACAACCACGGCTGGGCCTATGGCAACAACGCGCGCCGCCTGATGAACGCGCTGCCGCATTATGCCCATGTCTTCGACGACCCGGCGCAGATGGTCGACATCGCGCTGTCCTTCGACATCAAGGTGGCACAGCGCGCCGACATCCGGGCGCGGCGGCAGGTGCTGCGTGTCGGCGGGCTGCGGCCGATCCGGTCGCTGTACGGCAATCCCGTCGATACCACCAAGCTGTACGAGGCGATGCGCCCGTTTGATGCGGTGATCGTGCTGAACCGCGAACTGTACCAGGTCTTCGCCGAGATTCACGACAACGTCACGCTGATCCCGAACGGCATCGACGTGACACAGTGGAAGCCGGTGGACGCACCCAAGCCCGGGCGGTTCGTGCTGGGTTTTGCGGGCAGCATCGTCAACGACAAGGAACGCCAGATCAAGGGCTACGACCTGGTGGTCGAGGCCGCGCGGCGGGCCGGGGTCGAGCTGATCACCACGACCAAGGGCCGCGCGCAGGTCCCGAACGACCAGATGCGCTCGGCCTTCTACAAGAGGATCGACCTTCTGGTGCATCCGGTGGCACCGGGCAAGGAGGGATGTAGCAACGTCATCACCGAGGCTTTGGCCCTGGGCGTGCCGGTGCTGACCACGACCGACTGCGGCTATCACGCCGATTTCGATGCCTCCGAGACGGGCCTGTTCTACACTGGCCGGGACGTGGCCGAGATCACCCGCCGGATCGTGCAGCTGCGCGCCGATCTTGACGCCCGCATCCGCGCCCGCCGGACCGGTCGGCAGTTCGTGACGCGGCATCAGGACGTGACCATCGTGGCCCGCGCCTATGACACCGTGTTCCGCGACGTCGCCATGGCCGAACGGCGCAGCGACCTGCGGCAGGAAATGATGGCCAGCCGCGCCATGGGCAAGCGGGTCGTCCAGTTCGTGCCGTTCTGGCTGCCCCCGCAGGATTCGGCGACGGGCCGTCTGCGCAACCTGCAGCCGGCCGATTACTTGCAGCGCTTTGGCGGGGCGTTCCAGACGCTGGCCAGCGAGCGCCTGGACAGCGCGGTGCCCGACATCGTGTTCCTGTCGCAGCTGGCCACTGACGACAACCTGGAATGGGTGCTGCAGAACCGCGACCGGGTGTTCGTGGTCTATGACATCTGCGACGACTATCTGTCGGACACGCGCACGCTGGCGGGCGTGGTCGGGCAGGACCGCGCGGACGAGTTGATGAACCTGTCCGACCTGGTGCTGGTGCCCTCGGCCGAACTGAAGCGGCGCATCAACCGCCGGTTCCCCGCGATCCCCGTGCGGGTGATGGACGACGGCATGGACTATGACCTGGGCAGCCATCTGGACCAGGCCCTGGCGGGAAGCTCTGACTGGGAAAGCGACGTCGTGCTGTGGTTCGGCAATCCCGGCCGGGGCAATTTCGATTCCGCCGTGCCGATGTTCGACGCCGTGCTGAAGGACGGTCGCAACCGCCTGCAGATGGTGACCAAGCCATCCTACATCCGCGAACACTTTGCCCCCTACATGCCCCACGTCGTGCCGTGGGAGGCATCGGACCTGCTGGAGCGGCTCCGCCGGGCCAAGGCGACGCTGGTCAGCCATGCTGCCGATTTCCAGTACAAGTCGCCCAACCGGATGATCACCTCGCTGTGCGCCGGAACGCCGGCGGTGGTGTGGAACTCGGCCTCGTGCACGGCGCTTGCGCATGAGATGGGCCTGCCGGAACTGTGCATCGACGACCCGGCGGACCTGCCCGGCCTGTTGGACCGGCTGTCCGACCCGACCGAACGCCAGCGGATCATCACCCAGGCGGTGCGGCATCTGGGGGTGACCATGGCCGCGCGCAGTGTCGGGCGGCGCTATGCGACGCTGATCGACAAGTACACCTATCGCAAGGTGCCGGGGCACCCCCGCCGCCCCGGCTGCATCCTGTTCGTGACGCACAACCTGGAACCGGCGGAGGGCGCGCCGCGCAGCCTGATGGAACTGGCCCAGGGGTTGCGCGAGCGGTTCCAGCACGACGTCGTGGTGCTGAGCTTTGTCAACGGCAAGCTTGGGCAGGAATACCGCGTGCGCGGCCTGCGCCTGATCGTGTCGGAACAGGCGGGGGGGCTGACCGACATTTCCGAGATCTATGCAGGCAACCGGCTGGACCGTGCCATGGCCGAGATCAACGGCATCATCGACCGCTACCGTGTCGAGTTCTGCGTGCTGAACACCGCCAAGACGCTGCCGATCGCCGACGCCCTGCGCAAGGTGCTGCCGACGCTGTGCCTGGTGCGCGAAAGCTCGACCGAACACGTCGACCTGTCGGTGTTCCCGCCGGGGCCGCGCGCTGCGGCATCGATGTTTCTGGAAAGCGGGCATGTGGGTTTTGTCGCCGAGGCGACGCGCGCGCTGTGGGCCAGGTCGCACAAGATGCGCAATCCCAAGGTCATCCCGAACGGCATCCGCACCGAACGCTTCGACGCCGCCATGCGCATGACCAAGGAACGGGCCAAGCGCCAGCTGGGCCTGGGGCCGGACGTGCCGATGCTGTTGTGCATGGGGTCGACCAACCGGCGCAAGAACCAGGAACAACTGGTCGAGGCCTTTGTCGCCGCCGATCCCGGAACCGACGGGCGCGCGCATCTGTTCATCGTGGGCGCTGCGCACAACGAGTACACCATCGGCCTGCGCCAGACCATCGAGGCCCTGCCCGAGCGGCTGCGGACGCGCATCCATCTGGTGCCTGCGACGAACGAAACGGGGGTGTATTTCCGTGCGGCGGATGCGCACTGCTTTACCTCGCTGAACGAAAGCTATCCGCGGGTGATCATCGAGGGGATGGTGTTCGGCCTGCCGCAGATCGCCTATCGCACCTTCGGCATCGTCGAGCAGGTGCATCACGGCGTCGACGGCGACCTGGTCGAGATCGGCGACGTCATGGGCTTTGCCGGGGCGATCCGCCGTTTCCTGACCGACGCGGACCACCGGGCGCGGCTGACCCGCAACGCACAGGACAGCTTTGCCCACCTTGAGGATTACAACACCATGCTGCTGGCCTACGAGGCGGCGTGCCGCGATATCCTGCAGCAGTTCGGCCAGCATGTCGTCGGAGCGTGACCATGGCAGGATGTTGCGAAGTGAAGTGAAACACCAATAGTATCATGGCGCTACGGAATGCAGAATCAGACAGCTGCCACCTGGACCTGTCTCACCACAAAGGAGAATGACGATGAAACTCGAAGCGATCGCCGACAAGATTTCGGCGGATGCAAAGCTGCCGAAAGCGGCGGCACGCCAGTTCGCCATCGACCTGTTCGAAGGTATTCGCGCCGCAGCCGAAAGCGGCGAGAAGATTGCCGTTGCCGGTCTTGGCACCTTTTCCATGATCGAACGCCCCGCGGTCGAACGCCTTGCCAAGGATGGCACGCCCAAGTCGGTTGCGGCCGGGCGCTTCTTCACGTTTCGGGCGGCCCGCGCAACCAGTCGCAAGGTCAAGCGCGACAAGGCCGAGACCCCGGCGGACTGAGCTCCCGACCCGTATCAAGGAGAACGACGCCGTGACACCCCCCAGCACCCTGATCCTCGGATCTGCGAAAAGCGGAACCACGGCGTTGTTCTATGCGATCCGCGCGGCGATGAACCGCGCGACGGGCCACGACCTCAAGGGCCTGTTCGAGCCGCGCGACATGCCGGCTTTCCGGCGCTATTTCGATACCTCGGGCGATGCGGTGTTCCTGTGCAAGGCACTTCTGGGGCCGGTCATGCGCAACATGAAGCCCGCGCTGGACCGCTTCGACCGCCGCATCGTCATCTACCGCGACCCGCGCGACAACATCGTCAGCCGCCTGCTGTTCATGCCGCCGCGCCTGTTGGTCGAAGCTGACCGGTCGAAGTGCAACGATTTCCTCGACCTGCTCCGGCAAAAGCAGGCCGATCCGGGCAGCCTGTCGGTTCTGGGCATCCTGCGCGCGCTCGAGCGGTTGTCGGGCCGCACCGATCTTGCCAGGAACTTCCGCGACAACGCGGTGATGCCCGCCCACATCCAGCGCACCTACGGCGACCGGTTCTGGATGTTCGCCTATGAGGACCTGGTCGAGGGCCGCTTTGCGCACCTGAGCGAATATCTGGGGTTCGAGGTTACTCCCGAATTCGAACTGGGCGGCCAGCACGGCCATGTGTCGCGGTCAAAGACCACGGGCGAATGGCGGCAGTGGTTCCTGGACGAGGACATCGCCTATTTTGCCCAGGACGTGGCCGAAGACTACGCGCTGATGGGCTTCGATCCTGCCGAAGCCGCCGACCCGGCCCCCGCGATCAGCCCCGAGACCAGCAGCGACTACGCCCAGAAGCTGGTCGACCGCCTGCTGGAAAAGAACCGCGTCTCGCGGCTCAAGCGGCGGGCCAGTGCGCGCTCCGTCGCCGGTGCGGCCGCCGAACAGGGGGCGGCCCTGCCGGGCAAGGCCGGCAAGGGCACCGCGCCGGTCGGGGACGACGACCTTTCGGACGACGATGTGCCGCGCGACACCAGCGCCGCCGACGCGCGCCGCGCCCGGCGGCAAAAGCGCGTGGCGGTCAAGGACTGACGGCCACAGGACTGCGGGCGTTGCGCCCAGGGACGGGGCAGCGGGCGCAACGGCTTGGCATCCTTAACCATTGACGCGGAAGGTTGGCGGGCAACGAAGAGGTGCCCTCCGATGTCCGACGAGACCCCCCAGCTCGGCCTTCCGCTGATCCTTCCGGCCCAGGCGCAAAAGCACGTGACCCACAACGAGGGGCTGGCCCTGCTGGATGCCCTGGTCCAGCCTGCCGTGATCACCTTTGCGACCGATACGCCCCCGGCCACGCCGGCGGAGGGCGACCGGCACGTCGTGGGTCCGGCTCCGGCTGGTCTTTGGGCGGGACAGCCGGGCAAGCTGGCGGTGTACGACGGCGGGTTGTGGCGGTTCCTGACGCCCAACGAGGGCTGGGTGGTGCAGGTTCCGGCACTGCAATCGGCGGCTGTCTATGAGGGCGGGGCCTGGCGGCTGCCGTCGGGGCGGCCCCTGACTGCGTCGCAACTGGGCGTGGGGACCGCCGCCGATGCGTTCAACGTGCTCAGCGTGGCCGGGCCCGCCACCCTCCTGACGCATGCCGGAACCGGCGGGCACCAGGTCAAGATCAACAAGGCCGACCAGGCCTCGACCGCGAGTGTTCTGTTCCAGACGGCGTTTTCGGGGCGCGCCGAACTTGGCACCATGGGCAGCGACAACTTTTCGGTCAAGGTCAGCCCGAACGGCACGGCCTTTGCCGACGCCATCGTGATCCCGGTTGTGGATGCCAGCGTTTCGGTGCCGGGCGGCCTTGTGCTGCCGGACGGCACGGCGACCCTTCCCGGCCTGCGCTTTGCCGCCGACAGCGACACCGGCCTGCACCGCAATGCCGCCAACCAGTTGGCCTTGGTGACCGAAGGGGTCGTGCGCGCGCAACTGACGAACGCCGCGATGCAGATCGATGTGCCGGTGACCGGCGCGTCCGTGACACAGACCGCCATCGACACGACGGTGGGCCGCCTCACGCGGACCGGCGATTTCGGCCTGGGGCTGAACAACGCCATCTCCACCGAGGTCACCGACATGGACCTGCACCGCATCACGGGACAGTTCCGGTTCGCGTCGGCGACCATCGGCAGGCCCCCCACCGGGTCGGGTGTGTTCCAGCATCTGATCCGGCATTCGACCAGCAATGCCTTTGCGCAGGTGCAGTTCGCCTTCGGCAACGACTATCGCATCTATCACCGCGCGCTGCATCTGGGGGTCTGGACCGCCTGGCAGCGCGTCTACCAGCAGGGCGATGCGCTTGGGACCGTGTCGCAGACGGCAGGCGTGCCGACCGGTGCGCTGATCGAAAGCGGCTCGAACGCCAACGGCACCTACCGCCGCTTTGCCTGCGGGATGCAGGTCTGCTGGCGCGAGGCGCTGTCGGCGGCGAACGTCAGCACTGCGAACGGGTCGCTGTTCCGGTCGGCCAGCGTCACCTGGACCTTTCCGGTCACCTTCATCGCCGCCCCCGTCGTGACCGGCCAGTCCGACAGTGCCGACATCTGGATGGCGGGCGCGCTGCCCACGACCACGACGGTCGCCCTGCGCCTGCATTCGGCGACAACGGTCGCAGGGGCGACAGCGTTCCGCGCCGTGGCCTCGGGCCGCTGGTTCTGACCGGTCAGGGGCGGCGCAGCGCCACCACCGGCCCGCCGCCCGCCGCCTCGACCCGGGCCGCCACCTCGGACAACCCCTCGGCCACCACCGCCATGTGGTGGCCGTTGGCATGGATCAGGCTGCCCGCATCCAGCATCATCGCCACATGCCCGCGCCAGAACACCAGGTCGCCGCGCTGCAGCGGCTCCGACCCGTCCAGCGCGGTGCCGATACCCTGCTGCAGGTCGCTGTCCCCCGGACAGGCCCGCCCGCAGGCCAGCATCGCCGCCTGCACCAGCCCCGAACAATCCAAGCCGTCTCGGCTGTTCCCGCCCCAGAGATAGGGCACGCCGAGGAACAGCGCGGCAACCTCGGCCGGATCGTCATGCCAGTCGCCCAGGCGGCGCAGGTGCGCCACCGGGACAAACCCGTGCGGCGTCTCGGCAAAGGTCCCCTGCTGCCCGGTCACCCGCAGCCTCGACCCCAGGGTCAGGCTGCCCGACGCCTCGGCCTGGACGCGGGGTGCAGGGTACAGGTGCGACCCGAGCCCCCCCACAAAATGCGTGACCTTCGTGGGCGGGCACAGCGCGGCCTCGGGGACCCAGCCGCAATAGCCGTCCTTCAGCGCCATGCCGAAGGCGTGGCCACCGTCGCGGTCGATCACCAGAAAGGCATCGCCCAGGATGACCTGGCGGTCGCGCGCCCCGCCGGGCGCGGACCGCAGGTCGGCCAGCGGCACGGCGATCTCGGCGGGTTCGCCTTCGGTCCAGGCGGCAGGATCGACCGCGCCGCGCAGCGACACATGGGCGACGCGGGCCGTCGCGGGCGTGATCCGGCGGTCCGTCATGAGGGCAGCATCGCGGGCAGCGCCTGAAACAGCGCACGCGCGCCCTGGCCGACGCCCCCCTTGGGGCGCGCCGGGGCGTTGTCGGGCTGGTGGGCATAGATGTCGAAGTGCATGTAGCGGGGATGGACAGCGAACCGGCGCAGGAACAGCGCCGCCGTGATCGATCCCGCGAACCCGCCCGAGGGCGCGTTGTCCAGATCGGCGATGCCGGGTTCGATCAAGGGCTCATAGGGGTCCCAGAACGGCAGCCGCCAGACCGGATCGCGCACCCGTTCCGCCGCAGTGGCAAGCGCCAGGGCATCGCCGTCGTGTTCGGTGTAGAAGGGGGCCAGGTCCGGCCCGACCGCCACCCGCGCCGCCCCGGTCAGCGTGGCCATCGACACCAGCATGTCGCAGGGTTCCTCGACCGCCAGCGTCAGCGCGTCTGCCAGGATCAGCCGCCCCTCGGCATCGGTGTTGTTGATCTCGACCGTCAGGCCCTTGCGGCTGGTCAGGATGTCGCGGGGCCGCATCGCATTGCCCGCAATGGCATTTTCCACCGCCGGAACCAGCACGCGCAGGCGCAGGACCATCCCCGTCGCCATGATCATCTGCGCCAGCCCCATGACCGTCGCCGCACCGCCCATGTCCTTCTTCATCTGCAGCATGCCCGACGACGGCTTGATATCAAGGCCCCCGGTGTCAAAGCACACGCCCTTGCCGACCAGCGTCAGGGCGGGGCCGTCGGTCCCCCACCGCATGTCCAGCAGCCGGGGCGCACGGGGGGACGCCCGCCCGACCGCCTGGATCAGGGGCAGGTTGGCCGGGATCAGGTCATCGCCGCGGATCACGGTTGTCGTGGCCCCGAACCGCTGGCCCAGGGCCAGGAACGCGGCCTCCAGCTCGTCGGGGCCCATGTCGCTGGCGGGTGTGTTGACCAGATCGCGGGTCAGGAACTCGGCTTCGGCAATCGCCAGCAGCCGCGCCGCGTCGACCCCGGCGGGCGGCACCAGCAGGGACGGGTCCGTGGCACCGTTGCCCTTGCGATAGCGGTCGAACCGGTACTGCGCCAGCAGCCAGCCAAGCGCGATTTCCCCGGCATGGTCGCCGGTGTCGCCCTGCAATGCCCAAGGTCCGCCCGGCAGGGCCGCCACCGCCCGGGCATGCCCGAACCGCGTCCGCCGCCGCGACACTTGCGTGCCATGTCCCAGCAGCGCGCCGGCCACCCCGCCCTCGGCCCCCGGCAGCAACAGCACCTCGCCCAGCTTGGCCTTGAACCCCGCCGCCCTGGCCCAGGGTGCCACCCCCGGCGGCAACGCCGCTTCCATCCCGTCCTCCGGCACAAGATGCAGGGCACGGGCGGCGGCATCGACAGGCGCGAAGACGGGGGGCATCGGCGGTCTCCTACTGGTGCCGGACGACCCTACCGCTTCTGTCCGCCGTCGCAAGCCGACCCGTCCGCTCATCGCGCGCAGGCCCGTGCACCGCGCGGGCCCCGCGCCCGCGGAAAGCAACCCGCAGCGCCCGGTGAGCGCCACCCGGCGCCC